>CAZJZD010000054.1:0-26595 GCA_964550405.1 uncultured Hydrogenophaga sp.
AGCGGTCCCAGCCGTCCTGGTCGGCCAGCACCATTTCCACCACGTCGTGGCCCAGTGCGGCGAACGAGGCCAGCAGCTGCGGGAGCGTGAGGAAGTCCGACACCGCGTGCGCCTGGCAGCCTTGCGCCACGGCATCGCTGGGTGGCCGCTGGCGCCAGAAGGGTTCGCCGATGAGCAGGGTGCCGCCGGGGCGCAGGCTGCGCGTGAGCAGCTCGAGGGTGCCCGCCACGCCGCCACCGATCCAGCTGGCACCGACACAGGCCGCCACGTCGACCGGCTCGTCCGCCACATGGCCGGCGGCGTCACCGTGGATGAAACGCACCCGGTGCGCGACACCGAGCGCTTGCGCCCGCAGCTGTGCCTGTTCGGTGAAGAGCGGGCTCATGTCGATGCCGGTGCCGACGATCTGGTGGTCGCGTGCCCAGGTGCACAGCATCTCGCCCGAACCGCTGCCCAGGTCCAGCACCCGGGTGCCCGGCGCCATGCGCAGCGCCGCGCCGCGCCGAGCGTGGCGAGCTTGTCCGCCGTGATCGGGTTGTGGATGCGGTGCGCGCTTTCGGTGATGTTGAAGATGCGGGGGATGTCCACGGGGTGGCTCCTGAAACGGGCCGTGAAGGCGGCCCTGCCGCCGATTGTCAGCCCTGACCCAGGAGCTGGCTGAGCTGCCACAGCCCCAGGGCGGCCAGCAGTGTGGCCGAGCCGAGGTTGACCGCGCGTTGCCAGCGCGCGTCGAAGCGGTCGCGCAGCCACGCCACGCCGGAGGACAGGATGAGCCACCACACGGCCGAACCCAGCAGCACGCCCAGCACCATCACCCAGGGCGAGAGCACGGGCGCTCCGCCCGCCAGCGCGCCGAACACCGCCATGAACGACAGGATGGTGGTGGGGTTCGACAGCGTCAGCACAAAGGTGCCCGACACGTAGCGCAGCAGCGTACCCGGTGGCGGGTGCTGGCCGCTGGCGCGCACCGGCGGCTGGCGCGCAATGCGCCACGCAAGCCACAGCAGGAACCCGCCACCGAACAGACCCAGCCACAGCTTCAGGCCCAGCAGCCACTGGATGAGGCCCGACACACCGAACGCGCCGATGGCGCCGTACACCGCGTCGGCAAAGGCCGCACCCAGGCCGGTGGCCAGGCCGGCGGCGCGGCCGTGGTCCAGCGTGCGCTGGATGGCCAGGATGCCGATCTGCCCGACCGGCGCGGCGATGGAGAGCCCGATCAGCATCGACTGAACGAACAGCCCGGCCAGCGGAAAAGAAGCATGCGTGTCCATGGGCAGGATTGTCCGGATGCCGCCGGTGCCTGCACAGGCGGTATCAGCGGTGAGAATCGCTTTCACCGTCGATTTTTCAGGCAAAGGGCGCACATGGCAGAAACAGCGTTTGAACTGGACACGAAGGCCTGGGCGCTGCTGATGGCCTTGCAGGCCGACGGCCGGGCCCCGCTCAAGAACCTGGCCATGGCCGCCGGGCTGTCGGTGCCGGCCACGGTGGAACGCCTGAAGCGGCTGAAGGACGCGGGCGTGGTGCGCTCGGTGAGCGCGGAGGTGGACCCGGCGCTGGCGGGCTACCCGGTGCGGGCCATCGTCGGCATCACCGTGCAGCAGCCCGGCAAGAAGGCGTTCATCGACAAGCTGCGCCGCGCGCCGGAGGTGCTGGAATGCCACCACGTTGCGGGGGCCGACTCCTACGTGGTCAGCGTGGTGGCGCGCAGCCTGGAAGACCTGGAGCGGTGGCTGTCGTCCGTCAATGGTTACGGCGAGACGCGCACCTCGATCGTGTTTTCCACGCCCATTCCGCGCCGTGGGCTGGTGGCGCCGGGCGCGTCCCGTCCTTCGGGACCGGCTCAGTAGCCGGACGGGTAGGTGGCGGTGGCCGACAGGGTCACCGGCGCGCCGACGCCGTTGCCGTAGGCGTTGAGGTCTTTCATGGGGAACAGCAGCGGCTCGGCGGCGGGGTAGCCGTAGGCGGCCACCTGGGCTTGCGCAGCGGCGCTGGCCGTGATGCCCCACAGGGCCCACACCGGGCGCATGTCGCGGCCGATGATGCGGGAGGCCGCGATCAGCATGAAGTCGTTGCCATCCATGGCCGACGGGTAGCTGGCGTAGCTGCCGAAGCCCAGGGCGTCCTTCGCGCCGGTCCAGCCGGCTTCGCTGGCCGTCAGGTTGCGGTCCAGCAGGTGCATCAGCGTGTAGAGCTCCCAGCCGTCGCTGAAGCCGGCGTTGTAGTGGCGCGCGTATTCCACCAGCTGGCGGTAGAAGTTCAGCCGCTGGCTGTTGTCGGCCGCGTAGGCGGTGTTGCTCCACATGCTGTCGGCCACATGGGTGGCCGACGCACCCGGCTGCAGCGAGGCCTTGAGCAGGTTGAACACGGTGGCCGTGCTGCCGCTGCGCGCGGTCAGCGGGCTGGCCGGCAGCGTGGCGCGGTTGAAGGCCATCTGCTTGTGCAGCGGGAAGATGTTGTTGGACACCTCGGTGGACTGGCCGCCGTAGATCTTCAGGCGCGCGCGCTGCAGGTTGTGGCCGATCTCGTGCGTCTCGCCCCAGCCCAGCGGTTCCAGCGCCCAGTTCTGGTCGTAGGGGTTGCCCGAGCAGCCGGCGCCGCAGGCGGCCACGGTGTCGGCGATCACGTGCTGCATCACGTCGCGGCGGTGCTGGGTGCCGGTGCAGTCCCAGCCGGCGGCGCTGCAGAAGGCGGTCACGCTGGCCGGCAGGCTGAAGCCGCCGGTGGCGGAATTGAAGCCGGCGAGTTCGTAGGTGTCCTGGACCATGTAGGTGCCGATGCGCTGGGCCAGCAGGCCCATGTCGCCGCCGTGTGCGGCCAGGGTGCTGCGCATGTGCGGGACGTTGCTGTGCACGGTCAGGAAGTCGGTGGTGATGCCGACCCAGTTCGTCGGCGTGCTGTCGAGCTCGGCCTTGAAGGCGGCGACCTGGGCGGGGTCGTTCATGTCGCGCAGCACCGGGTGGGTGATGACGCCGTTGACCTGCACCGTGATGGCGGGCGCGCCGCTGGCGGCGTTGACGAACAGGTACAGCGGGCCGCCGAAGGGGCTGGTGAGGGTGACGGTCTGGCCGCTGACCAGCGGCACGCGCGGGCTGGACAGCAGGGTGGGGCGGTCGTAGCCGTTGGTGTTGTACAGGCGTGTGGTGTCGCGCAGCAGGTTGATGCCCAGGGTCACGCTGGCGGCGGCCGCGTCGCTGCGCGTCAGCGTGACGGTGCGGCCGGGCATCACGTACAGGCCGGTCATGAACTCGCGCGTGCCGGTGGCCGGCGCGGTGGTGCTGACGGTGCGGGCCACCGCGGGCGTGGCCGCCGGGATGGCGCGGGCAAAGCTGCCCTGGTGGGCGGCGGTGGCGCTGTGACGGCGGTTGATGTAGGCCGTCATGTCCGAGAACTGCGCGCGGAAGAACGCGCCTTTGTCGCCACCCTTGTCCATGGGGTAGGTCACGGCCTTGCGCCAGGTGTCGCCCAGCAGCACCAGGTGTTTTTCCAGCGCGTAGCCGGGCTGGTCGAACAGGGCCAGGCCCTTGGCGTCGAGCGCGCGCAGCGCGGCGCGCATGGCTTTGGCCGGGGTGTTGAACTCGCTCTGCAGCGCGGCGTCGCCGTCGCAGACGACCTTGCCCACGTCGCTGACGCAGCCGCTGAAGGTGGTGGCGAATTGGCCCGTCTGCAGGCGCTGCAGCAGGGCCAGGGCGTCGGTGGTGAAGCCGCTGGCGCCCAGCGTGGCGGGGTCGAAGCCCTTCAGGCCTTCCTGCGCCCAGTAGTTGTCGCTGCTGCTCAGGCCCAGGTGGTCGAGCATGCGGTTGGCCAGGTCGCCGGCGTCGCCGTCGTGGTGCAGGTACAGCACCGGCACGCCCCGCGCCTGCGCGGCCCTGACCGCGTTCATCACGCTGCCGCCGTTGTAGGTGGAGGGGCCGCTGTTGGGGGCTTCCTGCCGGCCGATGATCAGCAGGTCCGCGCCCTGCAGGCAGTTGGCGAGCGCGCTGCCGTCGCAGCTGTCGTCCACCGCCGAAGCGCCGGCCGCGCCGTTGATGCGGACCGAGGGCAGCTGGGCCGTGAGCCAGGCCCGGGTGGGGATTTCGTGCTGGAACCAGTAGGTGGCGGTGCTGGGCAGGTGGGCCGTGACCACCTGGAGGCCGCTCAGGTCGCTGCGGCCGGTGAGCCAGGCCAGGGTGTTCTTCATCACCGTGTCCATGGCGGCGTTGCCACGCACGGCCAGCGGGTTGCCGCCAAAGGCGGCGTAGCGCGCGCCGGTGGCGGGGTCGGTGCCGGCCACGGCCAGCACGCGGCCGGTGGCCGGGTCCGTGCCCTTGTAGCGCCAGTTGCCCGGCAGCAGCACGCGGTTGCGGCCCTGGTCCAGCAAGGTGAAGGTCACGGAATCGTGCGAGGGGTTCCAGTCCACGCCGGCGCCACCCACGCCGCTGAACACGGCCTGCCGCGTGGCCGCCTCGGCCGCCAGCTGGGTCTGCAGCAGGCCCACGGTGGCGCTCAGCGCGGTGGCGCTGTCCACCGCGCTGGCGTCGCCCGTGCTCAGGGCGGCGGTCCAGGCCGGGGGCGTGGTCACCGGGCCGGGGCCGCCGCCGTTGTTTGCACCGCCGCCCGATTCGGAGCCGCCGCCACCGCAGGCGGCCAGGGTCAGGACCAGGGCGGCCGCCAGTGCCCGGTGCGGGGCGCGGTGGGGCAGGGATGGATGGGGGGTCAGGAGGCGGAGCATGGGGGCGATGGGAAGCGGCGGGTCGCCGGAGGCGGCCGCGTTTGTACCCCGCGGCGGCGGTGGGCGCGCGGCCATCGTTCACGGCTGCGGGTGTTGACCGGCTGAGCGGCGGGCCTGGCGGCGCGGACGGTTCAGTCCACCGGAGCCAGCCGCAGCGCCAGGCCCTGCAGCAGTGCCAGCGCCAGCACGCCCAGCCCGGCCGTGAGCCACAGCGCCTGCCCACCCCAGCGCGCCATCGCCAGGCCGAACAGCACCGGCGCGAAGGCCTGTGACACCCGCGCGGGCGCCATCAGCCAGCCCTGGCGCTCGCCATAGCCCGCGGCGCCGAACACCACCAGCGGCAGCGTGCCCTTGGCGATGGTCAGGATGCCGTTGCCCATGCCGTGCATCACGGCAAACAGCCAGCCGCTGATCGGCCCCCCCATCGCGAGCAGCAGCACGCCCAGCGGGTGACCGGCGGTGGCGAAGCGGCTGGACAGCAGCGGGTGGGCGCGGCGCAGAAAGCCGAATTCGAGCAGCCGCCCCGCCACCTGGGCCGGCCCCACCAGCATGGCCACGGCCAGGGCCGTGGAGGCCGACAGGCCCTGGGCCTGCAGCAGCAGCGGCAGGTGGGCGGCCATGGCGGTGCTGGTGAACCAGGCGATGGCGAACACCGCGGCCAGCACCATGGCCACGCCGTTGCCGGCGGCTGGCGGGGCAGCGGCCGGGGCCGTCGACGCAGCGCCTGGCGGGGTCAGGGGCTGCACCGGCGGCGCGTCTTCCACCCGCCCGCGCGGCAACCGGCTGTGCAGCGGGAGGCCCAGCACCAGATGCAGTGCGGCCCAGCCCAGGCAGGTGCCGCGCCAGCCGATGGCATCGATGCCCCACTGCGTGAGCGGCCAGCCGACGGTGCTGGCGAAACCGGCGATGAGTGTGATGCCGGTGATGGCGTTGCGCGCGCTGACGGGGTACAGGCGCACCAGTGCCGCGAAGGCCGCGTCGTACAGGCCGCTGCCCATGGCCAGGCCGATCACGCACCAGGCTGCCCAGACCTGCCATTCGCTCTGGGCCAGACCCAGCGCCGCCAGACCGATGGCGAACAGCCCGTTGGTCACCATCAGCACCGTGCGCCCGCCGTGCCGGTCGATGGCGCGACCCGCGGCCGGTCCGACCAGGGCCGAGACCACCAGCGCCAGCGTGAAGGCGCCGAACACATGGGTGACCGCCAGGCCCAGCTCCGCCGCCAGCGGCGCGGCCAGCAGGGCCGGCAGGTAGTAGGACGACGCCCAGGCCAGGGTCTGCGTGGTGCCGAGTTGCAGCACCACACCGATCTGGCCCGCCGGGCGAGCGTCCTGCGCTGTCACATCACTTCACTTCGGTGACGAACTGCTCCAGCGGGCGGCGCACCTTCTTCAGGTTCACCAGCCAGTCGCCCTCGGCGGCGCGGTAACCCAGCGGCACGATGGCCACGCTGCGCAGGCCGCGCTCGCGCAGCTTCAGGATCTGATCCAGCTTGGCGGGGTCGAAACCTTCCATGGGGGTGGCGTCCACTTCCTCGAAGGCGGCGGCGATCAGCGCGGCGCCCAGGCCGATGTAGGCCTGGCGGGCAGCGTGCTCGAAGTTCACCTGTGCATCGCGCTTCGGGTAGTTGGCGAGCAGCATCTGGCGGTAGTTTTCCCAGCCCTCGTTGGTGAAGCCGCGTTCGGTGTTCACCAGATCGAACATGTGGTTGATGCGTTCGGCGGTGTAGTTGTCCCAGGCGGCGAACACCAGCAGGGCGGTGCCTTCGGTGATCTGGGCCTGGTTCCAGGCGATGGGCACGATCTGTTCGCGCACCGCCTTGCTGGTGACCACGAGGATCTCGAACGGCTGCAGGCCGCTGGAGGTGGGCGCCAGGCGGGCGGCTTCGATGATGCGGTCGATCTTGTCCTGCGGGACCACCTTGGACGGGTCCATCTTCTTGGTGGCGTAGCGCCACTGCAGGCGGTCGATCAGGACAGGGGCTTGGGGTTGCGACAGGTCGCTCATGTGTTGCTCCGTGAGGGGGAAAGCCCGCACCACGCGGGCCCGTGGCGGCATCTTGCCGCAGCGCAGCCAGCGGCGCTGCCGCCTGCGCAGAACGGGAAAACCGGAACGCCCATGTAACGCGCGCTCAGCGCACGGGCGGCAAATCGGCTATACGCGGCATCGCGATGGCGCCCGGCATGCCGCCTTTCAGCGCGTCACGTCGTCCCAGCGCAAGCCGTGCTTGTGCAAGTACTTGCGCAGGCGGTCGGCGTCGTTGACCACGGTGCGCTGCGTGCGCGAACGGTCGAACAGGGTACGACCGGCTTCGGAGAGCGTGCGCGACGCGCGGCACACCTGCACCACGGCGGCCAGCTGCAGTCGATCGAACAGGTCCAGTTGCTCCAGCGCCGCCGCGTCCAGCAGTTCCGCCAGGTCCACCGCCATGGGGGGGGCGGCCGACCGCGGCGAGCGGTTCATTTGCCAGAGCCAGCGCAGGCGCTGCAGCTCGGCCTCGACCAGCGGCGTGGCGATACGCCCGCCCTCGGCCAGCGTACACAGCCGCGTGACGCTCGCAGCCAGGTCGCGGAAGTTGCCGCTCCACAGCGCCTCGGGCGATTGCGCAAAGCGCAGGTAGAGCGCCTTGGCCTCGGCATTGAAGCGCACCGCGCGGCCCAGCTCCGCGGCGCAGCGGGTGACCAGGTGGTCCACGTTGGGCTCGATGTCTTCGGGCCGCTGTGCCAGGCCGGGCAGGGTGTACGACCAGAGGTTGATCCGCGCGTACAGGTCTTCGCGGAAGCGTCCCTCCAGCACGTCCATCCGCAGATCGCGGTTGGTGCCGGCCACCAGCTGGAAGTCGCTGCTGACCTCGCGGTCGCTGCCCATGGGGTAGAAGCGCTTTTCTTCCACGGCTTTGAGCAGCATGGCCTGCTCGTCCAGACCCAGTTCACCGATCTCGTCGAGGAACAGCACGCCGCCGTGGGCGGTGCGCAGGAGGCCGGCGCGATCGCTCACGGCGCCTGTGAACGCGCCCTTCTTGTGGCCGAACAGGGTGGACGCTGCGCCCTCGCCCTGCAGCGTGGCGCAGTTCACTTCTACAAAATCGCCGGCCACCTGGTGGCGCGACTTCTTGAGTTCGTACATGCGCCGCGCCAGGTGCGACTTGCCCGCCCCAGTCGGACCGGTCAGCAGGATGGGTGCCTTCGAGCGCAGGGCCACCCGCTCGATCTCCTCGATCAGCGCGTTGAAGGCGGGGTTGCGTGTGGCAATGCCACTCTTGAGGAAGTCCAGCGCATCCCGTTGCGCCTGCTGGAATCGTTGCGCCAGGGTGTCGTAGCGCGAGAGGTCGAGGTCGATCAGCGCGTAGTCGCCCGGAGCCCCCGCCCGCTGTTTGCGCGGGGGAGCGGTCTGCAGCAGCACGCCGGGGATGTGGCGCGCCTCGGTCAGCAGGAACATGCAGATCTGTGCCACGTGCGTACCGGTGGTGATGTGCGTCCAGTAGCGCTCCCGTTCGGGTTCGAAGGGGTACTGCTTGACCCAGTCGTAGAGCACCCCGTAGACCTCACCGAAATCCCAGGGGTCGTCCATCGCCAGGGACACGAGCCGCACCTCCGTCTGTGGCGATGCGGTCTCAATGTCTTGCCGGATCAGCTGTGCCAGCTTCTCGTGGTGGCGGGTGTGGAGCAGTTCCAGCCGGTGGACTTGCACGTCCTCGTGCTGCACCAGCGACACCGTGGGGCGCCATTTCTCCCAGCGCCCCGCACCCTGCCCGCCGTCGAGCTGGGTGCCGAGGAATCCGATGACGACGGTTTTGAGGGACATGGCTGATTGGATAAACAACTAGCTCAAATTCTATTCTCTTGGAAAAACGGTTTACCGGTCTTTCGACGAAAACCAGCCAATCGATATGAATTTCTCAATGAATTCAATGATCTTCTGGGAGCTTTGACGATCGACGCAAGATCTGGCACACCCGTTGCAAAGAGAGGTGCACACAAGTTGAATGCACACGGAGAAGCAACATGGTCAACACCCAACTCTTCCAGACGCTCAAGGGGAAACTGCTGCCCCAGGCCACGGCACTGAATGAGGCCGGCGCGCCGGCTTACGCCCTGAGCCCCCAGCACCAGCTGGCGCAGATCGCCGCCACCGGTTGCCTGAACCAGACCTTCTACGCCGACGCCCAGTCGCAACTGGACGTGGTGCAGACGCTGGCTGCACAGGTGGAGCCCGCCTTCGTCGCCAAGACCGCCGTGTACGCCCGTCAGACGGCCTTCATGAAAGACATGCCCGTGCTGCTGGCTTCGCTGCTGGCGGTGCGCGATGTTGCCCTGCTGTCGCAGGTGTTCGGTCGGGTGGTCGACAACGGCAAGACGCTGCGCGGTTTCGTGCAGATGCTGCGCAGCGGCGCCCTGGGTCGCAAGTCCCTGGGCACGCGGCCCAAAAAGCTGGTGCAGCAATGGCTGCTCAACGCCACGGAAAAACAACTGCTGAACGCCGCCGTGGGCAACACGCCCTCGCTGGCCGACGTGGTGAAGATGGTGCACCCCAAGCCAGCCGAAACCTGGCGCGCCGCCTGGTTCGCCTGGCTGATCGGCAAGCCGTTCGACGAGGCCGCGCTGCCGCCCGCCACGCAAGCCTTCGAGCGCTTCAAGCGCGCGCTGGCCCAGGGTGGGGTGAGCGAGGTGCCGGATGTGCCGTTCCAGATGCTGACCGCGCTGGAGCTGCAACCCGTGCAATGGGCGCAGATCGCCCGTGCTGGTTCGTGGCAGATGGTGCGCCAGAACCTGAACACCTTTGCGCGGCATGGCGTGTTCGAGCAGCCAGGTCTGACCGAAGCGGTCGCGGCCAAGTTGCGCGATCCGGTGGCGGTGGCCAAGGCGCGGGTGTTCCCGTACCAGCTCATGGCGGCCTTCAAGGCTTGCGGTGAGAACGTGCCGGCTGCCGTGCGCGAGGCGCTGCAGGATCCGATGGAAGCCGCGCTGGTGAACGTGCCGGCGCTGGACGGCCAGGTGGTGGTGTGTCCCGACGTGTCGGGCTCCATGGGCTCGGCCGTCACCGGCTACCGCGCCGGTGCCACCTCGTCCGTGCGATGCATCGACGTGGCGGCCCTGGTGGCAGCGGCTGTGTTGCGCAAGAACCCGAAGGCGCGTGTGCTGCCGTTCGAATGCGATGTGGTGAAGCTGGCGCTGAACCCCCGCGACTCGGTGATGACCAACGCCCAGGCGCTGGCCGCCATCGGTGGTGGGGGTACCAACTGCAGCGCGCCGCTGGCCTTGCTGAACAAGGAGCGTGCGAAGGTGGATCTGGTGGTCCTCGTCTCGGACAACGAGTCGTGGGTCGATGCGCGGCGCGGTGGTGCGACGCAGACGATGCTGGAGTGGGAGAAGCTCAAGCAGCGCTGCCCGCAGGCCAAGCTGGTGTGCATCGACATCCAGCCGGGCCGCACCACGCAGGCCGTAGAGCGCGCCGACATCCTGAATGTCGGTGGCTTCTCGGACGCGGTGTTTACGATGCTGGCGCAGTTTGCTCAAGGAGTCGCCGGCGCAGACCACTGGGTTGGCGAGATCGAGAAGGTCTCGCTGGCCCAGCAGTAGAAAAAAGAAAACGTCGTCGCGTGGCGAATGCCGGTGGGACTACACCGTAAACGTGTCTCACCACCTGTTGGTCGCCACGCGGGTACCGTTGAACGAATGATGTGTTTTTGCGCGAATGCAGACAGGACTACATCGGAACGCCGGGGGTTCGAATCCTCAACCGGGAAACCGGCATGGCAGAGTCTTGTCAACCCTGGTCGCGCTGTTTTGCTTTGGATGTCTCTCGGCGAATGCCGGTGGAACTACAGACTCTTGATCTCGTTGTCGCGGGTTCGAATCCCGTCGACCCCATCACTGGGGCCGTAGCTCAGTCCGGTAGAGCACGATGTTTCACCCACCCTCGTCGCCGGGGGACATCCTCCTTTTTCGCAGTGAATGCGGATGGAACTACAGGTAGACGCACACGACCTTCGGGACGTGGGCCAAGGATTTCGAAAGAGGTCCGCGGCGCCCGGGTTCAAATCCCGGTCCGGCAACGGATGGCGGAGAAAAAGCGTTTCATCAACCCTCGTCACTGCACCCTGATACCCGCCATACGGCACAAGGAGCTTTTGTGAACTACAACCAAGAACAACCCGAAGGCGGCGTGCCCATCAAGATGTGGACCCGCGGTGTGCCCGTCGAAGACGAAGCCAAGCAGCAGCTGGCCAACACCGCGCGCCTGCCCATCGTGTTCAAGCACATCGCGGCCATGCCCGATGTGCACCTGGGCATCGGCGCGACCGTGGGCTCGGTGGTGCCGACCTTCAAAGCCATCATCCCGGCCGCAGTGGGGGTGGACATCGGTTGCGGAATGATGGCCTGCAAGACCACGCTGCGCGCGGAGGATCTGCCCGACAACCTGGGGCCGCTGCGTTCGGCCATCGAAAGGGCTGTGCCCCACGGCATGACGCCGATCCGCCAGCGTGCGGGCCGCGACAAGGGCAGCTGGGAGAACCCGCCTTCGCTGGTGGACCAGGCCTGGGCGACGCTCAAGGACGAGTTCGACGCGATCTGCGAGCAGTACCCGCGCCTGAAGAACACCAACAACCACAAGCACCTGGGCACGCTGGGCACGGGCAACCACTTCATCGAGGTCTGCCTTGACGAAGCGGGTGCCGTGTGGTTCATGCTGCACTCGGGTTCGCGTGGGGTGGGCAACGCCATCGGCACCACCTTCATCGAGCTGGCGAAGAAGGACGCCGAGCGCAACAACCGACACTTGCCCGACCAGGACCTGGCGTACTTCGAGGAAGGCTCGCAGTACTTCGGCGACTACGTGCGCGGCGTGGGTTGGGCGCAGAAGTTCGCGCGCCTGAACCGCGAGGTGATGATGAAAAACCTGGTTGCCACCGTGCGCCAGGTCATCCCCAAGCCCTTCGAGACGCACGTGGAAGCGGTGAACTGCCACCACAACTACGTGCAGAAGGAAACGCACTTCGGTGAGGAGGTGTTCGTAACCCGCAAGGGCGCGGTGAGCGCGAAGAAGGGCGAGCTGGGGATCATTCCCGGAAGCATGGGTGCGCGCAGCTACATCGTGCGCGGCCTCGGCAACCCGGAGAGCTTCGAGAGCTGCAGCCACGGTGCGGGCCGCGTGATGAGCCGCACAAAGGCCAAGAAGATGTTCACCGTCGAGGACCAGATCAAGGCGACCGAAGGCGTGGAATGCCGCAAGGACGAAGCCGTGATCGACGAGATCCCGATGGCCTACAAGGACATCGACGCGGTGATGGAGGCGCAGAAGGACCTGGTGGAGGTGGTGTACACGCTCAAGCAGGTGCTGTGTGTGAAGGGATAGTTGGGGGAGAACGACAGCATGGCAACGAAGAGGCGCTCTTTTGTTGAACAACTCTCGCTAAAAGCAGAGAGCATTCTTCAAGCTTTCTCCAAGGCGGAAGCGAAGGAATGGGAGGTGCGGTGGCGCGCCGTCTATGCCGCCAGCGGTACCGCTCCAGCCCTTGGCCAATACCTGTGGCACACCTTTTCCTATGCCGCATACCCCAGCGTTTCTGGAGAGGAAGCCGAGCAGCTATACGCGCAGCACCGAGACGAAGAGGTCATTGTTCTGTCGAATGATCGAAAGACTGCTCTTCGAGTGGCTGCGCCGCCCGTTTCAGATTGGGTGATTGACTTCTATGTCTTCCCGTCGGATCTGACTTGGACCATGGCTTTTACTCACGAGGATGGTTGGCTGGGTCCGTATTTCGCCAAGCATCCAGACTATGCGGCGAGGGTGGAGAAGGCCAAGCAACAGCGAATGGCGGCCGAACGAAAGGGCGTTGAACTGAAGCATGCAAAACAACAAGGCTGGATTTGAAGCCGCCAAAAGGAGAACGTAACGTGAAGCAACAAGAATTCCTTTACTCCGCCCACCCCATAGCCCCCGCCATGCGCGAGCAGGTCATGGACCATCTGCGGGCCATCGAAGCGCAGCACCAGGTCACCGTTCTCTTCGCTTGCGAATCCGGCAGCCGGGGCTGGGGCTTTGCTTCGCCCGACAGCGACTACGACGTGCGCTTCATCTACGTGAACCGCCTGCCGTGGTACCTGACGGTGTCACCAGGGCGCGACGTGATCGAGCTGCCCATCAGTGGCGATCTGGACATCAACGGCTGGGACCTGCGCAAGGCGCTGGGTCTGCTGCGCGAGTCCAACCCGACGCTGCTGGAGTGGCTGCGCTCGCCCATCGTCTACCGCGAAGAGTCCGAGGTCATGGCGCGGTTTCGTGCGCTGGCCGAACAGGGGTTCTCCAACGCCAAGGGCTGGCACCACTACGCCTCCATGGCCAAGAAGAACTTTCGCGAACACCTGCAGGCCGACGAGGTGCGCTACAAGAAGTACCTCTATGTGCTGCGGCCTTTGCTGGCGGCACGCTGGATCCGCTCGCAGCCCGGTGTGCCGCCGATGCGCTTTGCGGAACTGGCACAGCACACGCTGGACCCGGTGGGCGACGTCGCGTTGATCGCCGAGATCAATGCGCTGCTGGAAGTCAAGATGCGGGCCGGTGAAGCCGCGACCAGTCCGCGCTGGCCGGGCATTCACGCCTTCATCGAAGCCGAGCTGGCCCGCAATGCGCAGGAATACGTGCAGGCGTTGCCCACGAAGGGGGCGGCATCGCTGGACGCGATGCTGTTCGACACGGTGCTGCAGTTTGATCCGGCCGCCTGCAAGGAGGCTGCATGCTGAGCATCGACGGCTCCACCGGCGAAGGCGGCGGTCAGATCCTGCGCACCAGCCTGTCGCTGTCCATGGTCACGGGCCGGCCTGTGACCATCGAACACATCCGCGCCAGGCGGCCCAAACCCGGCCTGATGCGCCAGCACCTGGCTTGTGTGCAGGCCGCGCAGGCGGTGAGTGGTGCGCAGGTGAGTGGGGCCGAGCTGGGTTCGCAGACCCTGGTATTCGAACCCGGCGCCCTGCGCCCCGGTGAACACCGCTTCGCCATTGGCTCGGCGGGCAGCTGCCTGCTGGTGCTGCAGACTGTGCTGCCCGCGCTGATGCTGGCCGGTGCGCCCAGCCGCGTGGTGCTGCAAGGCGGTACGCACAACCCGATGGCGCCCAACTTCCACTTCATCGAACGGGCGTTCCTGCCCCAGCTCGCGCGCATGGGCGTGACGGTGGCGATGACCTTGCGCCGCCACGGGTTTTACCCCGCGGGCGGGGGGGAGCTGTGGGTCGACATTGCACCGGTCCAGGGGCGGCTGCGCCCGTTCGACCTGACCGAGCGGGGGCCGCTGCTGGCGGGCTATGCCGAATCCCTCGTGGCAGCGGTGCCGCGCGGGGTGGCCGAGCGCGAACTGGCGGTGCTGGGGCAGGCGCTGGGCTGGGCGGGCGAACAGCTGCGCGTGCCCAATGTGCGGCAGAACGAAGGCCCGGGCAATGCGCTCATGGCAACACTGGCGCACGCGCACGTGACCGAGGTGTTCACCGCCCTGGGCGAGCGCTCGGTCAGCGCAGAGCAGGTCGCGCGTCGCGTGCTGCAGGCGCTCCGGGCGCATGAGGCCAGCGGTGCCGCTGCCGGTCCGCACCTGGCAGACCAGCTGGCCCTGCCCTGGGCACTGGCGGTGCACCAGAGCGGCGTCCCGGCGGCCTACACCTGTTCCGAGGTAACGGAGCACCTGCGCACCAACCTGGCGGTGATCCGGTTCTTTTTGCCGGTGACGGCCGAGGTGACGGCGGCTGGTGAAGGTGTATGGCGCGTGGCGTTCGCGCCTGGCTAGCGTCCGTCCGTCCGCAGCATCGCAATCGCGTCGAACGGGCAGCGCACCGCGCACTTCGCGCAGCCGGTGCAGCCGGCTTCGTTGTGCAGCGTGCTCTTCTTCTGCCAGTTCGGCGCCGCCTCCAGCGACAGCACGCGCGGCGGGCACACGCCCACGCACCAGCCGCAGCCGGTGCAGCGCGTAGCGTCGATGACAGGCAGGGCTTTGCGGTCGTTGACCATGCCGCTATTGTGTCGGTCCATGCAAGACGACATCCCCACCCTGCGCCGCATCCTCGCGCGCGACCGCACCATTGCCGTGGTCGGCCTCTCGGCCGAATGGCACCGCCCCAGCTACTTCGCCGCCAAGTACATGCAGGAGCGCGGCTACCGCATCGTGCCGGTGAACCCGCGCTACCCCGAGATCCTGGGTGAGACCAGCTATGCGCGGCTGGAAGACATCCCGTTCCCGGTCGACATGGTGGACGTGTTCCGCAAGGTCGAAGAGATCCCGGCGATTGCGAAGAGCGCGGTCGCCATCGGCGCCAGGACGCTGTGGCAGCAGCTGGGCCTGATGAGCGAAGAAGCCGACCGCATCGCCACCGAAGCGGGCCTGGACTCGGTCTGGGACCGCTGCGTGAAGATCGAACACGCGCGCCTGTTCGGTGGCCTGAACTGGGCCGGCGTGAACACCAAAGTCATTTCGTCGCAACGACCGAAGCAGGGCTGACCCATGGCCGACCGCAACTTCCAGCCCGAGACCCTGGCCATCCACGCGGGCCAGATCCCCGACGCCGCCACCGGCGCGCGCGCCCTGCCCATCTACCAGACCACCAGCTTCGTGTTCGACAGCGCCGAACACGCGGCCAGCCTGTTCAACCTGCAGACCTTCGGCAACGTCTATTCGCGCCTGTCCAACCCCACGGTGGCGGCGCTGGAAGAGCGCGTGGCCGCGCTCGAAGGCGGGCGTGCTGCGGTGGCCACGGCCAGCGGCATGGCGGCCGAAGCGCTGGCGCTGACCACGCTGCTGCAGGCCGGCGACCACGTGGTCGCGGCCGGTGCGCTGTACGGCGGCAGCGTGACCATGCTGGCGGTCAACCTGAAGAAGTTCGGCATCGAGACCACCTTCGTCGATGCCACCGACCCCGATGCCTTCGCCGCCGCCATCCGCCCCAACACCCGCGCGCTGTTCGCCGAGACCCTGGGCAACCCCAGCATGGTGGTGCTCGATATCAAGGCCATTGCGGACGTGGCGCACGCGCACGGCCTGCCGCTGGTGGTGGACAACACCGTGCCCAGCCCTTTCCTCTGCAACCCCATCCGCTTCGGTGCCGACATCGTGGTGCACAGCGCCACCAAGTACCTCGCCGGTCACGGCAGCACGCTGGGCGGCGTGGTGGTCGAGAGCGGCACCTTCCCGTGGGACAACGGCAAGTTCCCCGGCATGACCGAGCCCTCGCCCGGTTATCACGGTGTCAAGTTCTACGAAACCTTCGGCAACTTCGGCTTCACCATGCGCTGCCGCATGGAAGGCCTGCGCGTGTTCGGCGCGTCGCTCGCACCCACCAGCGCCTGGCAGATCCTGCAGGGCGTCGAGACACTGCCGCTGCGCATGGAGCGCCACTGCGCCAACGCGCTGGCCGTCGCGCAGTACCTGAAAGACGATCCGCGCGTGGGCTGGGTGAACTACCCCGGCCTGCCGGACCATCCGCAGCACGCGCTCATGAAACAGCAGATGCGCGGCGCCTCGGGCCTGCTCGCGTTCGGGGTGAAAGGCGGCATGTCGGCGGGTGTGAAGTTCATCGAGAGCGCGCAGTTCATGAGCCACCTCGTCAACATCGGCGACACGCGCACCCTCATCAGCCACCCCGCCAGCACCACGCACCGCCAGCTCGACGAAGCCCAGCAGCTGGCGGCCGGCGTGCCGCCGGACATGGTGCGCATCTCGGTCGGCCTGGAGCACATCGACGACATCCTCTGGGACATCGACCAGGCGCTGGACCGGGCCACCGCCTGAAGCCATCCTGCGCGGGGGCGAAAAAAAACCGGCCCATCGGGCCGGCTTCTTTGCGTGGAGCGGGAGGGCTCAGTAGCCGCCGCGTCCGCCACGGTCGCCATAGCCACCGCCGGTCGACTCTTTCGGGCGCGACACGTTGACGACGATGTTGCGGCCGCCGACGGACATGCCGTTCAGGCCCTTGATAGCGGCTTCAGCCTGGTCGGCCGAACCCATTTCCACGAAGCCGAAGCCCTTGGAGCGGCCGCTGTCGCGGTCCATCATGATCTTGGCGGAGGCCACATCGCCGAATTCGGCGAAGTTGTTGCGCAACGAATGGTCGTCGGCGGAGTAGGGCAGGTTGCCCACATACAGTTTGGTGCTCATGGTGAGCCTTTCAGAGAGTGGCGCCGTGGTCGGGAGTCAGCCCGGCGGCGCAGAGAGAAGCGGCATCAGAGGATGCCGCGAGGACAGATGCCGCAGGAGCCGCAAGGCCGCAGGGCACGGAGACGGGCTGTGCGGCACAGGGGCTGCCAGCCTTGAGGCTTCGGTTGGCGCATGCCAGCGAACCCCGCTCACCGGCGCATCATATTCTCCATGTAAATAAAAAGCCAGATTTTTATTTACATCAGTTTTAAAAAGGGCTCATTCCGCCGGCTTGAACGTGCGCGGGAACAGGGTGGCCTGTTCGCGATCCCGCAGCCGATACGCGACCGCCGGCCGTCCCTGCTCGCCCGCCAGCGTTCCGGCCTCGACCAGGAAATCCGCGTCGAGCATGCGCTTTCGGAAGGCGCTTTTGTCCAGTGGCCGGCCCAGCACCACTTCATAGATGCGCTGCAGCTGCGGCAGGGTGAAGGGCTCGGGCAGCAGGAAGGCCGGCAACGAGGTGTATTCCACTTTGCCGCGCAGGCGGTCGATGGCCGCGCCCAGCAAGGCGTGGTGGTCGAAGGCCAGGCGCCGGCGCAGGGCCTGTTCGCAAGCCACCCACTCGGTGACGGTGCCGCTGTCCATGGAAATCGCTGGCTGGGCGATCAGGGCGAAATAGGCGTGCGTGGCCGACCAGCCGCGCGGGTCGCGCTTCGCATCGCCCCAGCTGCCCAGCTGCTCCAGGTAGGGCGAGGCCACGCCGGTCTTGGCCAGCAGCTTGCGCTCGGCGCAGGCCAGCAGCGAAGCGTCGCGGTGCACGTCGACAAAGCCGCCGGGCAGGGCCCAGCGCCCGGGGAACGGCTCGTTCCCACCCTCGGGCCGGCGGACCAGCAGCACGCACAGCTGCTCGTCGACGACGGTGAAGATCACCACGTCGACGGTGACCAGTGGACGTTCAAACGTCAGGGCGCTGGAAACGACGGGAGCAGGGGACATGGCTTGACACCTTCGGATTAAGTTGTACTATACAACCCATATAAGTTGCACTGTGCAACTTATATGGGACTTGAAGGAACCGCCTTCACCTACCATCGACCCAGGAGGACACCATGAGCAGCCGCACCACCCTGTTGATCATCGACCCGCAGAACGACTTCTGCGACCTGCCCGAAGGCTGGCTCGGTACCGACCCGTTGCGAGGCGTCCCCACCGCGCCGGCCCTGCCGGTGCCCGGTGCCCACGCCGACATGCTGCGACTGGCCGCGCTGATCGACGCCGGAGGTGGCGGCATCGACCGCATCGTGGTCACGCTCGATTCGCACCAGCGTGTCGACATCGCCCACCCCACCTTCTGGCAGACCGGCGACGGCGCGGCCGTGACCCCGTTCACCGCCATCACCGCTGCCCAGGTGCGTGCGGGCGCCTACCGGCCGCGCGACGCCGCGGCCCTGCCCCGCGCACTGGCCTACCTCGATGCACTGGAACAGGCCGGCCGCTACACCCTGATGGTCTGGCCGGTGCACTGCGAGATCGGCAGCTGGGGTCACAACGTGCACGCCGCCGTCAGGGCCGCCTACAACCGCTGGGAAGAACGGCGCCTGGCGGTGGTGCAGAAGGTCACCAAGGGCGAAAACCCCTGGACCGAACACTACAGCGCCCTGCGGGCCGAGGTGCCCGATGCGGCCGACGACGACACGCAACTCAACACCGCGCTGATCGCCAGCCTCGACCAGGCCGATCGCATCGTCATTGCGGGCGAGGCCAGCAGCCACTGCGTCAAGGCCACCGTCGAACACCTGGCGCAGCACCTGCCCTCGCGCCGGCTCGACAAGCTGGTGCTGCTGACCGATGCGATGAGCCCGGTCACCGGATTCGAGGCGCAGGCCGCGGCGTTCCTGTCGGATCTGCAGCGCCAGGGCGCGTGCCTGGCCACCTGCGCCGACGTCCTTCCCCTTCTGCAGGCCGATGCCTGAACACGGAGCCACCATGGAACCCGTCATCACCAGCCTGCTGGACACCGACCTCTACAAGTTCACGATGTGGCAGACCATGCTGCACCGTCACCCGCAGACGCAGGCGGAATACCGCTTCGTCTGCCGCAACCAGCCGGCCTACCCGCTGACGCGCCTGCTGGACGAGGTGAACGCCGAGCTGGACGCGCTGTGCGCGCTCTCGTTCACCGAAGACGAGCTGCGCTACCTCGGCGGCCTGCGCTACATCAAGAGCGACTTCGTCGACTTCCTGCGCATCTTCCGCTTCCAGCGCGGGTTCATTCAGGCCTTTGCCGAGGGCGACCAGCTGCGCATCGTGGCCAAGGGGCCGCAGGTCCACGTCATGGCCTTCGAGATCTTCGTGCTGGCCATCGTCAACGAGCTGTACTTCCGCCGCTTCGACCGCGCGGCGGCCGAGGCAGAAGGCCGCCGCCGTCTGGAAGCCAAGATCGCTGTCATCGAAGCCTTCGCGCAGCAGCCGGCGTTGCGCCACCCCTTCGAGCTGTTCGACTTCGGCGTGCGCCGGCGTTTCTCGCGGCCCTGGCAGCGCGAGGTGGTGCAGGCCTTCAGCGCGCGCCTGCCCCAGGTGTTCAAGGGCACGTCCAACGTGCGCCTGGCGTGCGACCTGGGCCTGGTGCCCATCGGCACCATGGCGCACGAGTACCTGCAGACCTACCAGGCGCTGGGCGTTCGCCTGCGCGACTCGCAGAAGGCCGCGCTCGAAGACTGGGTGCAGGAGTACCGCGGCGACCTGGGCATCGCGCTGACCGACGTGGTCGGCATGGACGCCTTCCTCGCCGACTTCGACCTCTACTTCGCCAAGCTGTTCGACGGTCTGCGCCACGACTCGGGCGACCCGCTGGTGTGGGCCGAGAAGGCCCTGGCCCATTACGCGAAGCTGCGCATCGACCCGCACACCAAGCGCCTGGTGTTCTCCGACGGCCTGACGGTGGACAAAGCCATCGCGATCTACCGCGCGCTGGGCGACCGCACGCAGCTGGGCTTCGGCATCGGTACCCATTTTTCCAACGATGTCGGCCTGCAGACGCTCAACATCGTCATGAAGCTCACCAGCGCCAACGGCCAGCCGGTGGCCAAGCTGTCGGACTCGCCCGGCAAGACCCTGTGCGACGACGCCACCTTCCTGGCCTACCTGCGCCAGGTGTTCAACGTGCCCGCGGAGGCCACATGATCGGCATCACCCTGGCCCAGCTCAACGTCACCATCGGCGACATGGACGGCAACGTCCGCAAGATGGTCGCGGCCGCGCAGCGCGCCCGCGACGAGGGCGCCGATCTGGTGGTCTTCTCCGAGCTCTCGCTCACCGGCTATTACCCGGGCGACCTGCTCGACGAACCGCACTTCATGACCCGCGTGGACGCCGGCTTCGAGGCGCTGTTGCAGGCCTCGCGCCAGATGCCTGCGCTCCACTGGGTGATCGGCATGCCGGCGGGCCACCCGGGCCCCGGCAAGCCGCTGCGCAACGTGCTGCGTGTCGTGCGCGCGGGCGAGGTGCTGCTCGAATACGCCAAGCAGCTGCTGCCGACCTACAACATCTTCAACGAACGCCGCCACTTCGAGCCCGGCCCCGACGTGGCCAAGGTGCTGCGCATCGGCAGCGCGCAGGTCGGCTTCCTGATCTGCGAAGACGGCTGGAACGACGACAGCAGCGGCTACGCGGTCAACCCCTTCGAGCGGCTGCGCGACGCCGCGCCCGACCTGGTGGTGTCCATCAACGCCAGTCCGTCCAACATCGGCAAGCGCGAGCAGCGCCACCAGGTGTTCGGCGCCGCCAGCAGCCGCCACAGCCTGCCCATCCTCTACGTCAACCAGGTCGGCGGCCATGACCAGCTGGTCTACGACGGGGCGTCCTTCGCGGTGGAACCCAGGGCCGGCGTGGTGTTCGAGGCGCAGCGTTTCGTGGAGGACGTGCGCACGCTGCGTTTCGGGGCCAGCGGCTTCCGCGGCGCACGGGGCGAGGCCCTGCCGCCTGTGCCGGTCGCCGGCCTGCCGACCATGGCGTTCTACCGCCAGCAGATCGTGCTGGGCCTGCGCGACTACGCGCGCCGTTGCGGCTTCACGCAGGCGGTGGTCGGCTCGTCCGGCGGCATCGACTCGGCCATCACCATCGCGCTGGCGGTCGAGGCTTTCGGGCCGGATCGCGTGACCGCCATCACCATGCCCTCGGTGTACTCCTCGGCCGGCTCGGTGGACGACTCGCAGACGCTGTGCGACGGCCTGGGCGTGCGCCTGCACCGCCACCCCATTGCCGACCTCGTGCAGGGCTACCGCAGCGGCTTCGACGCCGCGTTCGGCGCACCGCTGCAAGGCCTGGCGCTGGAGAACCTGCAGGCCCGCATCCGCGGCACCATCCTCATGGAGTATTCCAACACCTGGGGCCACCTGCTGCTGACCACCGGCAACAAGTCGGAGATGTCGGTCGGTTACTGCACGCTCTACGGCGACACCAACGGCGGCCTGGGCCTGATCGGCGACCTCTACAAGACCGAGGTGTTCGCGCTGGCGCGCCACCTCAACGAAGCCGCCGGCCGCGACCTGATCCCGGCGGCGATCTTGGAAAAGCCCCCCTCGGCCGAACTCGCACCCGACCAGAAGGACACCGACAGCCTGCCGCCTTACGAGGCGCTGGACGAGGTGCTCAAGCACCTGATCGAAGGCCACGGCCTGGCGCGCGAGGAAGGCGCCGAGGTCGAAGCCTTTGTGGCCCGCCTGCAGCAGCAGTCCGAGGGTGCCGCGCTGGTCGAGCGCGTGCGCCGTATGGTCGCGCGCAGCGAGTACAAACGCCGGCAGGCCCCGCCCGTCATCCGCGTGCGCGCCCGCGCCTTCGGCTCCGGCCGCCAGATGCCCATCGCTGCCCAACACTTCTGATCACCATGAACGCCACCCCCCAGACCTTCGCCGCCGCCGTCTGCATCGGCCGCTTCCAGGGCCTGCACCTGGGCCAGCTCGCCGTCATCCGCCGCGCCCTTGCGCTCGCCCCCCGCGTGGTGGTCGTCATTGGCTCGGCCTTCCAGGCGCGCACGGCCAAGAACCCCTTCACCTGGGCCGAGCGGGTCGAGATGATCCGCCTGGCGCTCAGCGCCGACGAGGCGGACCGTGTGGCCTTCCTGCCGGTGCGCGACCATTACGACAGCCAGCGCTGGGTGCAGGCCGTGCGCGAGGGCGTGCAGGCCCAGGTTGGCACCCGACCGCCGGGGCAGACCGTGCTGGTCGGCCACCACAAGGACGCCACCAGCACCTACCTCGACGACTTCCCCGGCTGGCTGCTCGACGACGTCGGCTCGCAGGGCGCGCTGCATTCGAGCGCGGTGCGCGACGCGCTGTTCGGCGCCGCCGGCCACCCGCCGGAGCCCGCGCTGGCGGCGCTGGTCAGCCAGGTGCCGCCGTCGACCATCGGCTTCCTGCGCGCCTGGGCCCAGCTGCCCTGCTACGCCGAACTGGCGGCCGAATGGGCGAGCCTGCGCGCCGAGAAAGCCCTGTGGGCCAGCGCACCCTACCCGCCGGTGTTCGTCACGGTCGACGCGCTGATCCAGTGCGCCGGCCGCGTGCTGCTCATCGTGCGCGACCGCGCGCCGGGCCAGGGTCTGTTCGCCCTGCCGGGTGGCTTCCTCGAGCCGCGCGAAACGGTGTACCAGTCGGCGCTGCGCGAGCTGCAGGAAGAGACCGGCCTGCACCTGCTGCCCGGAGACATCGCGCATGCGCTGAAGGGCGTGCGCGTGTTCGATCACCCCGACCGCAGCGCGCGCGGCCGCGTCATCACCCACGCCCACCACTTCGACCTGGGCGACCGGCCGCTCCCCGAGGTGCAGGGCAGCGACGACGCGCGCTCGGCGCAGTGGGTGCCCATCGCCGATCTGGCCGCGATGGAAGACCGCTTCCACGATGACCACTTCCACATCCTCGACAGCTTCCTCGGGCTGACCGCCTGAAAACGACGCATCGACATGAACGCTCCCGACACCCTCACCCTGCTCGAATGGTCGGCCACCGCCACCATGGCCCTGTCCGTCTGGCTCGCCGCGCGCCGCCACATCGCCACCTGGCCCATCGGCATCCTCGGCTGCCTGCTCTACGGTGCCCTCTTCATGGCCACCCAGCTCTACGCCGACGCCACGCTGCAGGCCTTCTTCATCGTCACCAGCGCCATCGGCTGGTGGCAATGGCGGCGCGATGCGCAGGCCGTCATGGTCGCCACCGCCACGCCCGCGCGTGCGCCGCTGCGTTGGCCGCACTGGGTGCTGCTGCTCGCCGGTGGCGTGGTGGTGACGCTGGGTTACGGCGCGCTGCTGCTGCACTGGACCGACGCCTTCGCCCCCTTCTGGGACGCCGCCGTGCTCACCACCAGCGTGGTGGCCCAGGTGCTGCTCATGCAGGGCCGGCGCGAGACCTGGCTGTTCTGGATCGTGGTCAACACCCTGTCGGTGCCGCTGTACCTCAGCCGCGGTCTGGACGTGACCGCCGGCCTCTACGCGCTGTTCTGGCTCAACGCCTGGCATGGCTGGTGGCACTGGGGGCGCCGGGCCTCGGCGGCGGCGCACCGCCCGACCGCCCAGCCCGCATGACGGCCCCGGCACCACGCCACCGGCTCGGTCTGGTGGTGGGCAAGTTTTCGCCCCTGCACCGGGGGCACGAACACCTCATCACCCAGGCCCTGGCGGCCTGCGAACAGGTGGCCGTGGTCGGCTACAGCCAGCCGGCGTTCGCGGGTTGCGGTCGTGCGCAGCGCGAAGCCTGGGTGGCGCGGCGCTTCCCGCAGGTCCTCAACCTGCAGCTGGACGACGCCGCGGTGCACGCACGCTGTGCCGAGCGCGGCCTGGCCTGGCGCGCCATGCCGCCCAACGCGGCACCCGACGCGGAGCACCAGGACTGGCTGGCCTGGCTGCTCGACGGGCCGCTCGGCCTGCGCCCCGATGCGATGTTCGCCAGCGAGGCCTACGTCTTCCCGACCGCCGAGCGTCTGGGCCGCCGGTGGGGGCATGCGGTGACGCCCGTGTGTGTGGACCCCGGGCGCCGGCGGCACCCCGTCAGCGCCACGCAGATCCGGCAGGACCCGCATGCGCACCGCGAGCACCTGCACCCCGACGTCTACCGCGACTTCGTGCTGCGCGTGGCCCTGGTCGGCGGTGAGTCCAGCGGCAAGACCACGCTGGCCCAGACCCTGGCCGAGGCCTTCCACACCGCCTGGGTGCCCGAATACGGACGCGAACGCTGGGTCGAACGCGGCGGGCAGCTCACGCTGAACGACCTGCTGGACATCGGTCGCATCCAGGTCGAACGCGAAGAGGCGGCGCTGGCGCAGGCCCACGCGCTGCTGTTCTGCGACACCACGCCACTGACCACGCTGGGCTACGCCGGCTGGATGTTCGATGCCCGCCCCGAGGCCTTGATGACCCTGGCGCAGCGACGCTACGACCTGATCGTGCTGTGCGAGGGCGACTTTGCCTTCGTGCAGGACGGCACGCGCCAGCCACCCGGCTTCCGGACCACACAACAGGTCTGGTACGAGCAGCAACTCGCCCTGCGCAGCGAACCGGTGCTGCGCGTGCGCGGCAGCGTGGCCGAACGCGTGGCGCAGGTGCGGGCCGCGTTGCAGGCCCAGCGGCCTCAGTGAATCGACGCCAGGAACTGCTGCAGCTCCGGCGTCTTCGGTGCCGCGAACAGCTCCGCCGGTGGTCCCATCTCGTGCACCCGGCCCTGGTGCATGAAGATCACGCGGTCGCTGACCTTGCGCGCGAAGCCCATCTCGTGCGTGACCATCAGCAGCGTCATGCCTTCGTCGGCCAGCGACTCCACCACGCGCAGCACCTCGCCCACCAGTTCGGGGTCCAGCGCCGAGGTGATCTCGTCGCACAGCAACACACTCGGCTCCATGGCCAGCGCGCGCGCAATGGCCACGCGCTGCTGCTGACCGCCCGAGAGCTGGTCCGGGAAGGCATCGAACTTCTCGCCCAGGCCCACGCGCTGCAGCAGCCGGCGCGCCTGCTGCTCGCCCGCGTCCTTCGCGGTCTTCTTCACCAGGCCGGGCGCCAGCATCACGTTCTTGCCCACGCTCAGGTGCGGGAACAGGTTGAACTGCTGGAAGATCATGCCGACGTGCTGGCGCAGCGCGCGCATGGCGGCGGCGTCCTCGTGCAGCAACGGCTGGCCGTCCACCGTCAACGCGCCCGACTGGAAGGTCTCCAGCCCGTTGATGCACCTCAGCAGCGTGCTCTTGCCCGAGCCGCTCTTGCCGATGATGGCGATCACCTCGCCCTTCTTCACCTGCAGGTCGATGCCCTTGAGCACCTCGTTGCTGCCGTAGGACTTGCGCAGCGCGCGGATGTCGACGATGGGGGTGGCGGTGGATTCAGCGCTGGACATTCATCTTCCTTTCGAGGGAGCGCGCGGTCAGGCTCACGGGGAAGCAGAGCGCGAAATACATCAGGGCCACGCAGCTGTAGACCAGGAAGGGCTGGAAGGTGGCGTTGGTGATCATGGTGCCGGCCTTGGTCAGCTCCACGAAGCCGATGACCGAAGCCAGCGCCGTGCCCTTGATGACCTGCACCAGAAAGCCGACGGTGGGCGCGATGGCGATGCGCGTGGCCTGTGGCAGCACCACGTAGCGCAGCTGCTCGGCAAAACTCAGCGCCAGGCTCTGCGCGGCCTCCCACTGCCCCTTGGGCACCGAGGCCACGCAGCCGCGCCAGATCTCGCACAGGAAGGCGCTGGTGTAGAGCGTGAGCGCCAGTGCCGCCGAGACCCAGGCCGAGGTGTCCACGCCGAACAGCGCCAGGCCGAAATAGGCCAGGAACAGCTGCATCAGCAGCGGCGTGCCCTGGAAGAGCTGCACGTAGCCGGCCACGAAGGTCTGTGCGCCCGGCCAGCGCGCGGTGCGTGCCACCAGCAGCAGCAGGCCGACGAGACCGCCGCCGATGAAGGCGACCAGCGAGAGCGCCACCGTCCAGCGCGCGGCCAGCAGCAGGTTGCGCAGGATGTCCCAGAGGGAAAAGTCAACCACGGGCGCCTCCCTGACCAAAAATGAAGCGCGGACCGGCCCAGTTGAGCAAGGCGCGCACACCGATCGCCAGCAGCAGGTAGATGGCGGTGGCGACGATGAAGGCCTCGAAGGCGCGGAAGTTGCGGCTCTGGATCAGGTTGGCCGCGTAGCTCAGCTCCTCGGTCGCGATCTGGCCGCACACCGCCGAGCCCAGCATCACGATGATGATCTGGCTGGTGAGCGCGGGCCACACCTTGCGCAGCGCGGGCGGCAGCACGACGTGGATGAAGGTCTGCGCCTTGTTCAGCGCCAGGCTGGCCGCGGCCTCGAACTGACCTTTCGGCGTGGCCTCGATGCCGGCGCGCACGATCTCGGCCGCATAGGCGCCGAGGTTGATCACCATCGCGATCACCGAGGCGATCTCGGGCGTGAGCTTCACGCCCGCCGCCGGCAGGCCGAAGAACACGAAGAACAGCTGCACGATGAAGGGCGTGTTGCGGATGATCTCCACATAGGTGCCCACCACCCAGCGCAGCCACAGCGGCCCGTGGCAACGGGCCCAGGCGCAGGCCACGCCGAGCCCGACCCCCAGCAGCGCCGAGACGGCGGTCAGCCCGAGCGTCCAGGCCACGCCGGTGGCCAGCAGCGGCCACTGCGCCAGCACGGCCAGAAAGTCGAGTTCGATGCGCATGTGTTCAGGTCCTTAACGAGGGCGCGATGCGATTCGCCGCCGGGCCGCCCCAAGGCGAATCAGCCCCCTCGGGGGGCAGCGACC
>CAZJZD010000055.1:0-25611 GCA_964550405.1 uncultured Hydrogenophaga sp.
CCAGCGAGGTGGCGGTGAGCGAGCAGTACTTCATGAAACTGCGGCGCGAAATGCCCTTGCGGCGCATGACCTCGTAGAAGGTTTCCATCGTGGGGTGTCTCCGTTGACGTGGTGTGGGGCGAAAACCGGACCGCCCAGGCAGGCAGCTTCGTTACCATTTGCAAAGCCCGAGCCACTTCCCATCACTTTAGGGAAAACACCCATCACAGCCGACAAGTCTTTGATTTTTAGCAAGTTTTCCAACCACTCCAGCCAGACGCCATGACCAGGCCGGCACCAAAGCGGTCGAATACATTCCAATACACCGACCAAAACGGATGCAATCTTTCCGATTGATCGTCCCACCCCAAGAGGCCGCACAGGCAAAAAAAAGCCGACCAAGTGGTCGGCTGTGGTGCAGGGCATCTCTGACGGACGCTGTGATGTTGGAAGAGTTCTTTGCAGGACTGAGCTTGTCTCCTCGGTCCCCCGCGGTCGACGGCGCTGGGCACCGCTGCGAGTGATGACACTGTAGCCACTTGCACCACAGCTGTGCATCGGGGCTTTCCCTTGCACGCAAAAACCCTTGGCACGCGTTGTGCAGCCAGCCGAAGTCCGTTGGGTCAAGGACAAGAACATGCTTCAAAACGATGCGCTGGCCACCGCCGCCCACCTGCACGTGCTGCTGCGCCGCAAGACCGGCCGGGTGACCGATACCGAATGGATGGCCGGCAACGCCGAATACGCCCAGGCCATCGTGCGCTTTGCACGCGAGAAGGCCCGGGACGATGGCCACACCGACCTGCTGCCGCTGGCCGACCGGCTGGAAAGCCTGGTGCAGCCCCCACGCAAACCGGCCGCCGCCCCCGCGGCCGAGCCGCAGCGCGTCGTCGCGGCGCCACCGCAGGCCGCCAATGATGTGAGCGCACGCTACGTTGGTCGCCTGCGCTAATCCTCAGTTCTGTGGTGGTGGACCCAATGGGTGCGTCGGGCGCAGCGCCAGCACACCGCCGTGGTTTTCACAGGTGCCGGTCATGGTTCGGCCATCACGGCCACTGAAGCTGGCGGTATCGCCGGCCTTCTTGCCTTCACAGGCTTTCTTCGCTTCGGGCGGCGGACCGGGCGGCAGACCACCGCCCGCAGGGGCTTGTGCGTATGCCGCGGCCGATATCAGGCTCAGCCCCGTTGCGATACTGCAGAAAAAGTGACGAGTTGTCATGTGAGGACCTTTCGGCGGGTTGCAGGTCAGACGGCCACACCCACCTGCAGGCTGGCGGTGAAACCATCGCTGGCATTGCCCGCCACAGAAGCCATCTGCTGCGCGGCGCTGTCGTTGCCAAAGACGTTGTCGCTCGCCAGGCTGACGCCGGCGAAGTGGTTCAGGCTGCTGGCGTAGCCGGCAGCGATGCCATAGACCTGGGCGCAGGCGGCCGCCGGCAAGGCCAGCTGCGAGACCTTGACGTGGTCACTCACCACACTGCTGTCAATGGCCGCCGCCAGGCTCGGGTAGACCTCGAAGTGGATGTGGGGCCAGCGGCCGCTGTAGCAGCCCGGGAAGATCGTGGTGAAGCTGACTCGCCCGTTGGCATCGCTGACTTGCACGCCGCGCAGGAAGTTCTCGCCCGTCACGCCGGCCGAGTACAGCGAATAGCCTCCGTCGCGCGTGCAGTGCCACACATAGACCGCGTAACCCGCCAGGCTGGCACAGGACGAAGCGGCGTTGACCAGGTTGAGCGTGACGGTCAAGGGCACGCCCAGCGCGGTGCCGCTGGCAGAGCCCACGCTGGTGCGGATGTCGCTTCGGACAAAGCCCGAGAGGGTCAACGCGTTCAGGCGCTGACTGGACGCGAGGCTGCCGTCGGCCGGATAAGGGCCGGCCGTCTCGGTCGGGATGGTGCTGCAGGCAGCACTCCCTGAGTCGGCCTCGGACGTGCTGGTCCCGACCGAGCCACTGTTGGCCGTGGTCTCTCCTGCATCGTCCCCACCCCCACCGCACCCCATGAAGGCCAGCGGCATCCAGGACGTGCAGGCGCCCGCCGCCAGCCAGCGCAGGGCTTGGCGACGCGGCGGGAGTTGCCTGCCGAGCGCCGCCAGATCGTGGCGCAAACCGTGTGGGTGGTCATGGGTGTGCGGGTGGTGGCTCATGTGGTTGTGCTCCTTTGAAAAGCGGTCGGGCGGTGAGAAACAAGCGCATCTGGCCGCGCAGTCCACCCACCTGTGAATCGATGCCGAGTTGCGGCAGCAACGCCCGGCCCAGGGGCCGGTCTGGCGAACATCGGGGCGGATCGACACGCCCCGGCATGGGCTGGGCCAAGGGAATGCCACGGACCGGGCCATCCACGTGGGTGGGCAGATGCAGGGCGAGGTCTGCACGGGCGGTGATCCGGCGGCCGTCATGCAGGTAGATCTGCAGATACACCACCACGTTGCCGTCGCGGTAGGCGCCGGGATAGACGGTGCGAAACGAAACCCACCCCTGCTCGTCAGCGATCTGCATGCCCCGCATGCGGGCCACCGCGTCGAGTTCATCTCCATCGAAATCCAGCGTCCAGCCCAGCCGGTCGTGCTGCCAGATGCAGACCACCGCGTGGCGCATCGGCGAACCGTCGGCCGCGAGCAGCTGCAAACGCAGCATCAGCGGCAAGCCCGAGGCACCGATTCCGATGTCCCCCTGCTGGGGCGGCGCGGCCTGCAGCAACTCACCCAAGGTGATGCGGCGCGACACCGGCAACACGGCCACCCGCTCGGAGCCGGCATCGGCCTCGGCAGGCACAGGAGGGGCGATGGAGGCGGGTAGGCGCATGCCGATACTCTGCGCCGCCCATGTTTCGCAGACTTCGCCACTGTGTATCGCGTCAGACACAAATCCGACGCCAACGGGGCTACCGCCTGGTCGGGGTCAGCCCACGGGCAGGCTCAGGATGGCGCTCAGACCGCCTTCGGGCCGGTTGGCCAGCACCACGTCGCCCCCTTCCCGCCGTGCCAGGTCACGGGCGATCGCCAACCCCAGGCCATTGCCACCGGGGCGCCATGCGCCGCGCACCCAGGGTTCGAAGACCCGGTCCATGCGCTCGGGCGTGATGCCCGGACCGTCGTCGTCCACCACCACGCGCACCCCTTGGTCCGACAGCGTCACCCCCACCTGAGCCTGGCGACCGTAGCGCAGCGCGTTGCCCACCAGGTTGTCGACGATGCGCCGCAGCGACGCCGGGTGTGCGCGCACACGCACGGCGGGCACCGGCTCCCGCAAGGTGATCGGCTGCCCCAGCTCCGCCCGGTCATCCACCAGGGACTGCAACAGCGCCGCCAGGTCAACCGGTGCCACATCGCTGCCGCCGGACTGCTCGCGCATGACCTCCAGTGAGGTTTCGATCAGTTCGTCCATTTCGCGCAGGTCGGCCACCGCGCCCTGTGCCTGCTCGGGCGGCAGCTTCTCCAGCCTCAGGCGCAAACGGGTCAGCGGCGTGCGCAGGTCGTGCGACACCGCTGCCACGTGCAGGCTGCGCTGGTCAAACTGGACCTGCAGGCGCTGCGCCATGCGGTTGAACACCTGCGCGGTTTCGCGCACTTCCACGGTACCGCGCACCTCATCCAGCGGCACCGTTTGCCGTCCCTGTTCCAGTCCTTGTGGCAGTTCCTGCGCCGCGCGTGCCAGCCGCCGCATGGGTGCCGACAGCCAGCGCGCACCCACCCAGGCGCCCAAGCCGATGAGCAAGGCACGCAGGGTGTAGTCCCACCACAGGGAGCGCCCGGGCCGGGGCCCTTCACCCGACTGCGGTGGTGGCTCGAACCCCATGCCGGCGTCCGGCGGCGGGGGAGCGCCTGGTCCCGGCCGCTCCCCTCGTCCGGGACCGGGACCGGGACCGCCCGGCAGGCCTACCGGCGGCAATGAAGGGATCGCCGGCCCACGGGTCAGGCGATCTCCCAGGCTGGCATCGCTTCGCCCCATGGGTGGCACAGTCCAGTTGAAGGCCACCAGATGGCTGATCACCAGCACCACCCACATCAGCACGAAGAGGCGCACAAACAGGGTATCGACCCGATCCAGCAGCTTGTTCATGGGCTCACCTTGGCCGCAAACAGGTAGCCCGCGCCACGCAGGGTGCGGATGAGGGATGCGCCGCTGTCACCCAGCTTGGCTCGCAGCCGAGAAACCGCCAGATCGATGCTGCGATCACCGGCCTGCACCCCCGGCGCACGTGTCATTTCCAGCAAGCGCTCGCGGCTCAAGGCCTGTCCGGGCCTGTCCACGAAGGCACAGAGCAGGCGGAACTCGGCCGCCGACAGCGGCACGACCAGACCGTCGTCGGCACGCAGCTGGCGGTAGACACGGTGAAAGGTCCACCCGGCAAAGTGATACACCACCCCGACCACCGGTGGCGGAGGCGCGTCAGCCCAGCGCAGCACCGCCTTGATGCGCGCCACCAGTTCACGCGGCTCGAAGGGTTTGGCAATGTAGTCGTCGGCGCCCAGCTCCAGACCGACCACACGCGATGAGGTGTCTCCCTGGGCGGTGAGCATGATGACCGGCAGGCCCGGTGTGGTCTGCCTGGCCCAGGGGCACAGCTGCAGACCGTTTTCATCGGGCAGCATCAGGTCCAGCAGCAGCACGTCGATGCCGCCCAGCGGCAGGCGCTGGCGCAGGCCGGCACCGTCGGCCACCGCCTCGACCTGCATGCCGAAGCTCTGCAGATAGTCGGCCAGCAGGTCGCAGATGGCGGGATCATCGTCGACCAGCAGGCAGCGGATCGGATGCTTGGGAGCGTTCGTGAAAGACATGGCGCACGGCAGCGGCAAGGGAAGCCCGGCCAGTGTACGCAGCGCCCGTGGCGTCGTCCGGGCGGACAACTTTCTTTACCGGCCCGCCACGATCCAGCGCGCCGCTTTCTCCGCCATCATCAGCGTCGGGCTGTTGGTGTTGCCGCTGGTGATGGTGGGCATCACGCCCGCGTCCACCACGCGCAGCCCGGCCACGCCGCGCACGCGCAGGTGGCTGTCGACCACGGCCATCGGGTCCTCGCTGCGACCCATTTTGGTCGTGCCGACCGGGTGGAAGATGGTGCTGGCGATGTCGCCGGCCAGCCGCGCCAGCTCCTCGTCGCTCTGGTACTGCACGCCCGGCTTGAACTCTTCGGGCCGGTACTTCGCCATCGCCGGCTGGTTCACGATGCGCCGCGTCACGCGCAGGCTGTCGGCCGCCACTTTCCGGTCGTCCTCGGTGGCCAGGTAGTTGGGCGCGATGGCCGGCGCGTCCTCGAAGCGCGGGCTCTGGATGCGCACGTGGCCACGGCTGCTGGGGTTGAGGTTGCAGACGCTGGCGGTGAACGCCGGGAAGGGGTGCAGCGGCTCGCCGAAGGCGTCCAGGCTCAGCGGCTGCACGTGGTATTCGATGTTGGCGTGCGGCTGCGACGGATCGCTGCGGGTGAACGCGCCGAGCTGGCTGGGCGACATGCTCATCGGCCCGCTGCGCTTGAGCGCGTATTCGAGGCCGATGGCCGCCTTGCCCCAGAGCGAGTTGGCCAGGGTGTTGAGGGTCTTGGCGCCCTGCACCTTGTAGACCGAGCGGATCTGCAGGTGGTCCTGCAGGTTCTCGCCCACGCCGGGCAGCGCGTGCACCGGCGTCACGCCCGCGGCCTGCAGCACCGCCGCGGGGCCGATGCCCGAGAGTTGCAGCACCTGCACCGAACCGATGCTGCCGGCGCTCAGCACCACCTCGCGCGTGGCCGCCACGCGCACGCGCTGGCCGTGGCTCACCAGGTCGGCACCGGTGCAGCGCAGCGCCCCCGCCGCATCGCGTTCGAGGCACAACCGCTCGACCTGGGTCTGCGTCCACACCGTCAGGTTCGGCCGGTGCATCACCGGGCGCAGAAAGGCCTTGCTCGCGTTCCAGCGCCAGCCGGCCTTCTGGTTCACCTCGAAATAGCCCACGCCCTCGTTGTCGCCGCGGTTGAAGTCGTCCGTGGCCGGGATGCCGGCCTGCACCGCCGCCTCGGCGAACGCGTCGAGCACGTCCCAGCGCAGACGCTGCTTCTCGATGCGCCACTCGCCCGTGCTGGCCACGCTGCGGTGCCCGTGCAGCGCCGCGAAGGCGACGTCGCCCTGGCCTTCGGTGTAGCGGTCGAGACGGTGGTGGTCCTCGTGCGCCTTGAAGTCGGGCAGGCAGCGGTCCCAGCGCCAGTCGCTGTCACCGGTCAGCCGCGCCCACTGGTCGTAGTCGCGCGCCTGGCCCCGCATGTAGATCATCCCGTTGATGCTGGAACAGCCGCCCAGCGTCTTGCCGCGCGGGTAGCGCAGCTTGCGACCGTTCAGGCCCGGGTCGGCCTCGGTCTGGTAGAGCCAGTCGGTGCGCGGGTTGCCGATGCAATACAGATAGCCGACCGGGATGTGGATCCAGTGGTAGTCGTCCTTGCGGCCGGCCTCGATCAGCAGCACGCGTTTCGAAGGGTCCGCACTGAGCCGGTTCGCCAGCAGGCAGCCGGCCGTGCCGGCGCCGACGACAACGTAGTCAAAGGTGGTGGCGGCTTCGCTCATGCGCGGTGTCTCCTCGATCGTCATAGGTGGGGCTCATGGGGCAACCCGTTGAATGCCCAGGACTTTGCCCGATCCGGCATGGGACTTCCAATGAAATGTGCCAAGTCCAGGTATAAGCTCGCCAAATAATGACTGCACCCAGACCCGCCCGCCTGCCGGCCACCGACCCGCAGACCCTGCGCGCCTTCGTCGCGGTGGCGCGCGAGGGCAATGTCTCGCGCGCGGCGCAGCGGCTGCACCTGAGCCAGCCCGCGGTGAGCCTGCAGCTCAAGACCCTCGCCGAGGCCACCGGGCTGCAGCTGTTCACGCGCACGCCGCAGGGCATGGCGCTCACGCGCGACGGCGCCGCGCTGCTGCCACTGGCCGACCGCGCGCTGGCCGCCCTGTCGGACTTCGGCCAGGCCGCCGCCGCGCTGCACCAGACGGTGCGCGGCACGCTGCGCATCGGCACCATCCTCGACCCCGAGTTCACCCGTCTGGGCGCATTCCTCAAGCAGCTGGTCGAGACCGCGCCGCAGGTGCACACCGAACTGGGCCAGGGCATGAGCGGCGACGTGCTGGCGCGCATCGCGCGCGGCGAGCTCGACGTCGGCTTTTTCCTCGATCTGCCGGCCGACCCGCTGGGCCCGCCCTACCGGCTGCGCGCGCTGACCCGCTTCACCTACCGCGTGCTCGCGCCCGCCGGCTGGGGGCCGCAGGTCAAAGGCAAGGACTGGAAAGCCCTGGCCGCCCTGCCCTGGCTCGCCACGCCCCCGGCCAGCGCGCACCACCGGCTGCAGCGCCGCGTCTTCGGCCCGGGCTCGCTCACCGGGCTGGAGCCGCGCCGCGTGGCCCTGGTCGATCAGGAGGCGTCCATGCTCGATCTGGTGAAGAGTGGCGTCGGCCTGTCACTCGTACGCGACGCGATCGCGATGCGCGAGGCGCAGGCGCATGGCCTGGTGGTGGCCGACCAGGTGGCACTGGAGTGTGACCTGAGCTTCATCTGCCTCGCGCAGCGGGCGGGCGAGCCGGTGATCGCGGCGGCGCTGGGCGCGCTGGATGCGGTCTGGGGGTGACGGGCGTCACACCCGGGCGGCGTCGGCGCCACACCGGGTGCGAACCCCTTGTGGCCAGCGGACGACGCGGCCTACCATGACCGGCGGCGGCACATCCGACCGTCGCAACTGGAGCACAACCCATGGCAGGCTGGTACGAACTCTCGTCGAACGACAAAGGCAAGTTCTCTTTCGTCCTCAAGGCCGGCAACGGCGAGGTGATCCTGCGCAGCGAGCAGTACGACAGCAAGGCGGCGGCCGAGAACGGCATCCAGTCGGTGCAGACCAACAGCCCGCAGGAGGCGCGCTACGACCGCAAGGACGCGAGCGACGGGCGCTGCTACTTCAACCTCAAGGCCGGCAACCACCAGGTCATCGGCACCAGCCAGATGTACAAGGACGCCGCGGGCCGCGACAACGGCATCGCATCGGTCAAGACCAACGGCCCGAGCACGACCGTCAAGACAGTCTGAGTTCGGCACACAGCCGTTCGCGCACGGCGGTCATGCCGCGGTAGGCCACGACCGCCTCGCTCATCGACGCCAGCGCGTCAGCCAGCTCTCCCGCGCGGGCCGGTGCCACCGCCAGCACGTCGGCCAGCGGCGCAACCAGGATGCGGATGAAGAACACCCCGCGCCGCAGCGCCGGCAGGGGCAGCGTGGTCTGACGTTCGACGCGGAAGAACACCTGGTCGATCAGCCGGCCACCCGCTGCATCGGCCGCGGCCAGTGCGTCCTCCCAGCGGGTGCGGCGCGTCTCGGGGTGCTGGGCCAGGTCGCCGCCCGGCGTGAGCAACCAGACGTGGCGCAACATGCGCGCCTGACGGAAGGCCATGTCGATGATGCCGCGGCCACCGGCCTGCAGCAGCGCGTTGTCGGCCACCGGCGCGTGGATGGCACCAAAGTCCAGCCCCAGCTTTTCCGCCGGGTTCCAGTTGGACGGGAAACACACCGACAGGAAGCGCGTGCGCATGGCGTCCGCCTCGTCGTGCAGGATCACGAAGTCCTCCTGCAGTCCTTCGGCGAGCGCCCGCGCCTGCGGCGCCAGCACCATGCCGGTCTGCTGCGCGTAGGCATCGGCAATGGCCTGCAGCACCGCCGGGTCGGCCTCACCGATCAGGCCGCGCGCGGGCAGCGCATCCAGTACACGGCGCTTGTGGTCCGCATAGACCGCGGCCTGTGCGTCGCGCAGGAACAGGTCGGGCACCTGGTCGGGCGCCGCGCCCAGCTTCGACAACCCCGGTCGCATGCGGAACGGGCTGACCACCGGCCAGGGCATCCTCGCAGCGGGCGTGCAGACGGCGGCGCTCATGCACTGCCCGCCAGATGCGCCTCCAGCAGGCGCTGCACCAGCGGGTGCTGCACCTTGCGCGCGGTGCCGATGGCGTAGAAGTGCTCGGACACCTCGTCGCAGGGCGCGAACCAGGTCAGGCCGTAGGACTGCTCCAGCTTTTCGCGCATGCGCTCGGGCGCCGGGAACACCCCCATGCCGGACGAACCGAAGGTGGTGAGCAGGGCGCTGTCCTCGAACTCGCCCACGGTGCGCGGCACCACGCCATGGCGCTCGAACCAGTGGTCCAGCCGCAGCCGCACCGAGGCATGGGCCGTGGGCAGCAGCACCGGCACATGCGTCAGGCTGTGGGGGAAATCGGCGCGCACGGCGTCCAGCCAGTGGGACGGGGCGAACCAGCCCATGGGGGAATGGCCCATGGCGTGGCTGTACAGGCGCAGGTTGGGGTTGGCGGGCGCGGGCCGGTCGGACAGCACCACGTCCAGCCGGTGCAGGGCCAGGTCGGCCAGCAGGTCGTCGAACTCGCCCTCGTGGCACATCAGGCGCAGATGGGGTTCGGCCATCACCGGTTCCAGCAGGTCGCGTACGGCCAGCTTGGGCAGTCCGTCGGAAATGCCCACCACCAGCCGCACCGCGTGCTGGGTGGCCGCGTCGCGCACGGCCGATGGCAACTGCTCGCCCAGCAAAAAAATCTGCTCGGCCAGTTGCAGCGCGGTCTGCCCGGCCTCGGTCAGCACCAGACCGCGCCCGGCCGGCTTGAACAGCGCGTGGCCCAGCGACTGTTCCAGCAGCCGCACCTGGGCGCTGACGGTCTGCACCGCCATGCCCAGCCGCGCGGCGGCATGCGACATGCCGCCCTCCTTGGCGGCGACCCAGAAGTAATACAGGTGCTTGTAGTTAAGTTCCGCTTGCATCTCTGCTTTTCCAGAAGATTGGTTCAAGCATTGTCTGCTTTATTGGAAGAAGTTGCAGCCCTAACTTCAAGCCTCCCCCGCCACCGGCGACAGCGGTCCCAGCAGGTGGGCATCTCTTTCAACCACAGCCCAAGGAGTTCACGATGCGCAGCTATCCCGTCAACAGCCCCGAAGCCGCCGCCCGCGTGCTGACCATGGCCATGCTCGCCGATGGCCAGTACTCGATGACCGAGATCCGCAGCCTGGACCGCCAGCAGGCCGCGCAACGGCTGGGCCTGGATGGCGAGGCTTTCAAGGCCGTGATCGACGGCTTCTGCGAAGACCTGTTGCTGGCCAGCGGCGGGCAGTGGACGGGCGAGCTGGAGCCGGACGCACGGGAACAGCTCATGGCCGAAGTCACCGACCGCAACCTGCAGGACCAGATCCTGCAGCTGTGTGAGGGTGTGGTGCTGGCCGACGGGCACCTGGCCGACGGCGAGGTCGAACTGCTGGACGCGCTCGGTGCTGCCTGGCGTCGGCCGGTGCGGGTCTGACCGCCATGAAGACGCTGGTCTGGGGCCTCACCGCCCTTTTCGCGGCCGGCTGGACCGGTCTGGTCTGGGTCACGCACCAGTTGGCCGGCTGGCTGCTGGGCGCCGTCGATGCCGGCACGCTGAAGGACGCGGGTGGCGCGGTGGGCGGCCTGCCGCTGCCCCCGCTGCCGGACTGGCTGGGCGTGTGGGTCGACACCGCCTGGCTGGGCGCGCTGCAGGGCTGGAGCGCCGACTTGCTGGGCTGGCTCGGTGCCGTGCTGCCCTCGGGTGACGCGCTGATGGCCTGGGTCGGTCCGCTGCTGTGGATCGGCTGGGGCTTGGGGCTGGTGCTGCTGCTGGGTCTGGCCGGTCTGGCGCATGTGCTGGTCGGACGGGCACCGTCGATCCGTCAGGCGGTTCAGGCGGTCCGCGCATGAACGAAGGGGTGGCGCAGCGACTGCGGGCGGCCGGGGAAGACGGGACCAGCGGTCTGCGCCTGAGCCTGCGCGAACTCCTGCAACTGCACGGCGAGGCCTCGGGCGCCGTGCTGCTGATGCTCATGGCCTTGCTGAGCACCGCCCCGATCGCAGGCGCCGGCACGGTGCTCAGCCTGGGCATCTTCGCCCTGGCCTGGGCCTGGCTGCGGGGACACGACAGCCCGCCCCTGCCCGAACGGCTGGCCGCACTGCAGCTCAATGAAACCTGGACCCGCCGCTGCCTGCACAGCCTGGCCTGGACCTACGAACGCGCCGAACGCTGGCTGCGCCCGCGCTGGACCACGCTGAGCCACACCCGCACCCGCTTCTGGTGGGCGCTGTGGATCGCGCTGATGGCGGCGCTGATCTTCCTGCCGCTGCCGCTGGGCAATGTGTTGCCGGGCACCAGCCTGATGCTGCTGAGCCTGGGCTGGCTGTTCAGGGACGGGCTGGTCCTGCTGCTTTCGGCCGCCACTGGCATGGCGGGCGTGGGCTATGCGGTGTCGGTGGGCCACCTGGCCTTCGCGGCCTGGCAACACGCCGGGGCGTGGATCGGACTTTGAGGCGTCTCAGAGCCTGGAGAAAAACACCGCACTCATCACCAGCCCGGTGGCGATGACGCCGCGCCGCACCCAGGCCACCGGGAGCTTTTTCGACCAGCGGGCGCCGACGTAACCGCCGGCCGTGGCGGCCACCATCATCAGCACGCCTTCTTTCCAGGCGATGGCGCCAGCCACCACGAAGGCCGCGACCGACAGCCAGGACAGCACCAGCGAGTTGAGGTTCTTGAGCGCGTTGACGGTGTTGAGCTTCGATTCGCCCGCCACGGTGTAGAGCGCCATGAGCAGGATGCCCAGGCCACCGTTGAAGTAGCCGCCGTAGATGGCCACGGCCAGCAGGCCGGGTTCACGCCAGCGCACGAGGCCATGACCGCCGGCCGAAGCGGCCTGTGCGCGTTGGGCCAGCGTGGGGCCGATGGCGAACAGCACCGTGGCGAACAGCAGCAGCCAGGGCACGATGCCGGTGAACAGCCTGGCCGGCGTCACCAGCAGCAGCAACGCCCCGGCCACACCGCCCACGGCGGCAATCAGCATTTCGCGCCGCAGACGCCGCGCCGGCAGCTCGCGCAGCTCGGCCTTGAAGCCCAGGGTGCTGCCCAGGTAGCCCGGACTCACGGCCAGCGCGCTGGTGGCGTTGGCCACGATGGGCGGCACCCCCGTGAACACCAGTGCGGGAAAGGTCAGGAAGCTGCCGCCACCGGCGATGGCGTTGAGCGCGCCGGCCGCAAACGCGGCCGCGGCCAGCAGGGGGGCGTGGGTCCAGAAGTCGAGGGGCATGCGAGCGAGGTTAGCGCAGGCAGCACCCCTAGAATCGTCACAGCTGTTTCACCGGACCCGCCGCTTGACCGAACCCACCGCCGCCGCCGCACCCTGCCCGCTGTACGTGGACCTGGACGGCACGCTCACGCCCACCGACACGCTGCACGAATCGGCCCTGCTGGCGGTGCGCCGCCAGCCGCTGGACCTGCTGCGCCTGCTGGCCTGGCTGCCACTGGGCAAGGCGGGGTTCAAGCGCCGCCTGGCCGACACGGCACGGCCCGACCCGGCCACCCTGCCCTTCAACGAAGACTTCCTGCGCTTCCTGCGGGCCGAGCGCGAGAAGGGCCGCACGCTGGTGCTGGCCAGCGCGGCCGATGTGCGCATCGTGCGCGAGGTGGCCGACCACCTGGGTCTGTTCGACGACGTTCTGGGCACCGATGCCCAGGGCCCCAATCTCAGCCGCACCCACAAGCGCGAGGCCATCGAGGCCCACGCCCGTGCCCAGGGCCATGCGCAGTGGGCCTACGCCGGCAACAGCCGCGACGACCTGTCGGTATGGAGCGGCGCACACGAGGCCATCGCCGTCAACGCCCCCGCCGCGGTGGTGCAGGCGCTGCAGCGCGAACACCCGCGGGCGCAGGTGATCGAACGCCAGCCGCTCACGCTGCGCACCGTGCTGCGCGCCATCCGGCTCAAGCAGTGGGCCAAGAACGCACTGCTGTTCGTGCCGCTGCTGGCCGCGCACTCGATGGACCCGGCCGCCTGGGGTTTGATGCTGGTGGCCTTCGTCGCCTTCGGACTCTGCGCCTCGGCCACCTACCTGGTCAACGACCTGCTGGACCTGCCCGCCGACCGCGTGCACCGGCTCAAGCGCCACCGGCCGCTGGCGGCCGGGCGCATCGCCATCCCGCAGGCGGTGCTGCTGGGCGGGGGAATGATCGTGCTGGCCTTCGGGCTGGCCTGGCGGGTCTCGCTCGGCTTCACGGCTGTGCTGCTGCTCTACACCGCCACCACCCTGGCCTATTCGATGTACCTCAAGCGCCGGCCACTGATCGACGTGCTGATGCTGGCCGCGCTCTACACCCTGCGCATCGGCGCCGGCGCGGTCGCCACGCATGTGGAACTGTCCAACTGGCTGCTGGCCATCTCCATGTTCCTGTTCCTGAGCCTGGCCCTGGTCAAGCGCTGCGCCGAGCTGGAGGAACTGGCCGCCGAGAACAAGCCGCCCGCCCCGGGCCGCGGTTACCAGCTGCGCGACCTGCCGTCGCTGCGCGGCATGGGCATGGCCGCCGGCTTCGGTGCCGTGATGGTGCTGGCCCTGTACATCGACAGCCAGGGCAGCCGCGAACACTACCGCCAGCCCGAATGGCTGTGGGCCGCCGCCCCGCTGGCGCTGCTGTGGGTCATGCGCATCTGGCTCAAGACCGGCCGGCGCGAACTGCACGGCGAAGACCCGCTGCAGTTCGCCCTGCGCGACGGTTTCACCTGGCTGATGGTGCTGCTGGTCGGCAGCGTCGGCCTGCTGGCCAAGATCGGCGTCTGACATGAAAGCCATCACGCTGTCACTCGCTGTCTTCTGCGTGCTGCTGTCCTCGGCCGCACAGATCGCGCTCAAGCGCGGCATGGCGCCGCCGCCCGGCACCGACCTGGGCGGCACCTACGCCCACGCGCTGACCAGCCCCATGGTCTGGGTCGGCCTGGGCCTGTACGGGCTGAGCACCCTGCTGTGGCTGTGGGTGCTGTCGCGGCTGGACGTCAGCCTGGCCTACCCCCTGGTCAGCCTGGGCTTCGTGGTCACCATGGCCGCGGGCGTGCTCTGGCTGGGCGAACCTTTTTCCTGGCTGCGGGTGGGCGCCTGCACGCTGATCGTCATCGGTGTCTGCCTGCTCGCACTCGACGCCTGAACTGCTCCCATGTCAGACCTCTCCATCGGCGCCGCGCGGCGCCTGTTCTGGACCACCTTCTTCGGCACCCTGCTGCTGAAGGTGGTGCTCGCGGCCGGCTTCCCCTTCACCGGCGACGAAGCCTTCTTCTACCAGTGGGGCGTGTACCCGGCCTGGGGCTATTCGGACCACCCGCCCATGGTGGGCTGGCTGCTGGCCGTGCTGCACGCCATCAGCGACGCGCCGCTGGTGCTGCGCAGCGTGACCCTGCTGGTCACCAGCGCCATCGCGCTGCTGGTGGTGGACACGCTGATGCACCACCAGCCGGCCGAACGCGAGGCGGGCGCCTGGCTGGCCGGTGCGGTCTACCTGGTGCTGCCCTGGTCGTGGATGTTCGTGCTGGTGACCACCGACACCCCGCTCATCCTGTTCATGGCGCTGTCGGCCTGGGCCTACCTGCGTGCCAACGCGGCCGAAGAACGTTGCGCCGGCTGGTACGCGCTGGCCGGCCTGTTCGTCGGGCTGGCCTTCCTCTCCAAATACTTCGCCGCGCTGCTGGGCATCGCCTACGCGGTGCACGTCCTGGGCTGGCGGCGCGGCCGCTGGTGGGCGCTGCCGCTCATGTTCGTGCTCGCCCTGCCCTCCATCGGCGTCAACGTCTGGTTCAACGCCACCCACGGCTGGTCCAACGTGATGTTCAACGTCTTCAACCGCAACGAAGGCTCGCACTGGAACCTGCAGACCCCGACGGTGTACGCCGCGATGGCGCTGTACCTGTTCACGCCCTGGCTGCTGTGGCAAGGCCTCAAAGGGCGCTGGGCAGATGGCATCAGCCCGGCCACCCGGACCGCCGCCACCGCGCTCTGGCTGTTCCCCGTCGCGCTGTTCGCCTTCATCAGCCTGGGCCGCACCATCGGCCTGCACTGGGTACTGGGCTTCGTGCCGCTGTTCGTCATCTGGGCCGGCCTGCGGGTGGACGCACGCGCCCTGCGCACCAGCTACAAGGCCACGCTGGCCCTGTCGCTGCCGCACCTCGTCGCCGTGGTGGCCCTGGCCTGGACACCGCTGTCGTGGTGGCAGAGCACCAAGTTGCACGACCGCCTGGTCTTCACGCGCGAAACCCCGGCCCTGGCCGCCGCCCTCAAGGCCGACCTGCCGCCTGGCGCCACGCTGATGGCCCGCACCTACAACCCCGCCGCCATGCTGGCCTTCCCGTACGGCCAGTACGTGCCGGTGTTCGGCGTCGGCCGACACCACGCGCGGCAGGACGACCAGATCGTCGACTTCCACCGCTACGAAGGCCAGGCCCTGCGCGTCTTCGACTACAACGAACCCGACCTGGCCGACTTCCAGCCCTTCTTCGCGCAGGTCAGCAAGAAGAAGGTCGTCATCGACGGCGTGGACTTCTGGATGGTGGACGGCACCGGCTTCAAGTTCCGGCCCTACCGCGACCAGGTGCTGGCCAGGATCGCCCAGGAGTTCCACCAGATCCCGCACTGGCTGCCCCTGCTGGGCAACCCGTTCTGCGAACGGTACGGGTTCACGGACTGTTCGCCGCAGGGGCGGTGACGGCATCTGCAAAAACACCCGGCGGGTGACTTGGTCCATGCTCGGTACGTCGCAGCAACCGTTCTTGCATACGTACCCGCTGCAATCGCCACCGCGGTTTTCTTCTACAGGACCAACCTGCTGCAATCCATCCGCTCACCTTGTCCTGGTTTGCGGTTTCATGTGATTGGCACATGGCTGACGGTGGCCAGCGTGCTGGTGTCTCTGTCACTGTCCTTTGTGTCATCCAATGCCTTTCCGCTTTCATTCGGTCTGGCCTCCCTTGTCGGGCTGTTGAGCTGGCCGGCTCGGGTGTTGATCGTCATTGGGATCGCGCGATTTCTGATATCGGTTCGAGCGCCGTAACTTCTTTGCCGATCGGGCTGACACGACCCCGCCAGCCGTACCCGTCAGACGTTGGTGAAGCCCGTCAACCACCTGAGTTAGCAACATGCAGATCTCGCGGGTGCTGCGCATGGTCATTTCCAAGCGCTGACCCTGGATCTGCTGCTCGAGCGCCCGTACGCCTCAGTCCCGAAACACTTTCACCGCTTCACCGTACCGGTCGGGTGCGTAGCCGCAGGGTGGGGACATCGCCAGCGGTCGGCTGGGCCCTGTGGTCTGCAGGCTCATCTGTCCATACGGTGAACCGCGCAGCAGCGAGCGTTCGGCCACCACCGTGCCGTCGGCCTGCAGGTAGAGATCGACGCTGGTCAGGTGGGGACTGCCGCGCGGCGTGTCGAGCCGTTCGCGCAACGCCGGCACCTCGACCTCGGCCTCGTGCCACACCGGGTTGGCCTGTGCCCACTGCCAGCGCAGCTTCAACGGCGCCTGCAGGCGGTTGATGGCGTAGGCCGCGTGGTTGCGTTCGGTGCACCCATGGCCTTGCGTCTGCTCGGGTGCCCGGGCTTCGCTGCCCAGCCCCAGCGTGGCGCCATCCACCTCCAGCCGGGCCAGCCGCTGGTGGGCCAGGTTGGCGATGTGGAATTCCACCATTGGCACCGGACCGCCCTCCAGGTCCATGGACTGAGATCCGGCCAGCGACAGCGCGGGAACCACCTCCACGCGGTCGGCGTAGTGGAAGAACCAGTGCTCGGTCACCGATGCCTCGCCCCCGTCCCGGAACGACAGCAGCCGCATGAAGCTCGCGACGTCCGGGAAAGCGTCCGCCTGCCAGACCACGGGCAGCGTCGCGGTGGCCCCGCCCGGCGGTGGTTCCACGAACACCGTCATCGACCGGAACGACGGCGCCAGCCGCGCCACCTCATAGATCGCCATCGTGTCATCGGCACCGTAGTAGCGCGTCACCTCGGTGAACTCGCCCGGCGCATCCCCCGGCATGGCCTGCCGACCGCGGGGTTCACCGCCCTGGCCGGCCGGGTCGAACCAGATGGAGCGCCCCGACAGGTTCACATGCATTTCGCGCACGCTCGGATGCAGGGACTCGCTGGCCCGCCGTGCCCGCCCTGCCAGGCCATCCAACGCCAACACCGCGCTCGCCACCACGACCAACGGCAACCACAACCAGCCCAGAACCTGGCCGGGCGCTCGCTGCCGCACATACAGCACCGTTATCACCAAATTCGCCACCAGCAGCGGTGCGAGCACAAACATGCCCAGTGCCGCAGCCACATACACCGCTCCCCAATCCTCACCAGAGCCCTGCAACAGCGCGACTGCACCACCTGCCACTGCGGCGACAAGAAGGCCCATCACCTTCCCACCCAGCGGCACCTTTGCTTTGAAAGATTCTGAATTCATTTCCACTCCCTGCAAGCCCAAGTGGATCTGGTGCACAACACCAGTACCCACCCGATCTGAAAGCCTACACCCCTCCCTATTCATTGGAGTTGCATGCCGCCGCGACACTCGCGCTCATTCCACCGCTGCCTCGGCCGGGATGCGCACATGGCCGCCCTGATCAGCGGCGGGCCGCATCTTGCTCAGTGCCTTGGTGCCGACGATCAGCACGAAGTGCGGAAACTCATCCGGCCCGCCGATGTCGTAGAGCGTCACGCCCTGGGGCAACACGCCCGGCGTCACGTCCTCGTCAGCGTTGCTGTAGAGCGTGAGCGGCTCGGTGGTCACGTAGCGGGTGGACGTCAGGAAGCGGTGGTCGGGGACGTACCGGCCGAGGAAGAAGGCGCCCACCACCGAAGCGATGAACACAGTGGTCAGCAGGAAGATTCGTGGCATGGCAGGTATTCGATCGGGGTCAGGCGAACCGTCGGTGGCTGGAGAAGCTGGCCGGCCAGCACCACTTGACCTCAAGGCCGGGGCTGTCGAAGGATCGAGTGGTGCTCGATGGTGCAAGGCCGGGTGAACCCGTCACCCTTGCAAAAGCCGGTGAGAGAACGGTACCGGAGCGTGGCCAGCTCACCCGGCCGGGGCCACGAGCGCCGCGGCAGCATGCGCTGGTAGTCCGGCGTCTCCGGCGCGAAGTCCAGCACATCCCCGCGCTGGAAGCATCCGCTCCCACGGCCCGGCAACACCTGCACCACCTCGGCCTGCAAGCGCTCGCCGCGATGCGCCGTGACCTGGATGCGCGCGTCGCAGACCACCCAGTTGCCGGCCATGGCCGGTGCGCACAGCAGCAACCCGAGCAGCAGACCCGATGCGGCAGCAAACACCGCACCGACGGACAGCGCGCGCTCAATCAACGGACGGGTTCTCTGCATGGTGGGGAAAAGGTGGAGGCGCTCAGGGCGAGGTGTAGTCCGAACAGTCGGGCTCAGCCCGATTGGGCACATAGGTGCGCGCCTTTGCATCCCACCGGTAGGTGCGCTGGTAACTGCAGTCGGGGTCGACCCGACGGACGATGTCGCGATGGCGAAGCGGCGGGGCCGCCAACGAATCCCTGGACAGGGAAACCCCGCCGGGGAACGTCGTTGCCTTGCTGCGGTAGACCAGAACGGGCATGCCGTCTTGCGTCCCTCGCGCCATCGTGAGGCGGGCCTCGAAGTCGTATTGGTCATGACAGACTCCGGCCCGCTGCTTGAAGTCCTTCTCGCTGAAGCAGGCCCGGATCAACTTGTCTGCATTCAACGGCACCTGCAGCACCTCGAACGGCTGCTGGCCGGGCAGGAAGGCGATCAGATGCAGCGTCGTCGCATGGGCACCACCGCCGGAGTACATGGCGCTGGCATGCGCCCTCACACCCGCCAGAACGCCACCGTCAAAACGGATCAGCTGCGCCCACAGCTCCGAGGCGGACACGCCATCCGCCAGAGACATTGTGGACAGGGCGAATGCAGCCGGCACCGCGCCGGGCGGTTCCGAAGGTCTCACAAGGCTCAGCGTCGCACCGTCGAGCGGACCTCCACCACATCCCTCGTCCGCGCAAGCCGCCTGCGGCAACTCGAGCGCCACACACAGCTTGTCGGCGGCGCAGGCCTGCGTCAGACCGTTCGAGGTCTCACTGAGTGTCAGTGGTTCCTGGCGTGGTGGAGCCGCCAAGGCCCAGCATGACCACAACGCCAGGAAAAAGACCAAAACGGTTCCCATTCAGGTTGGCTCCTGCCCATCAGGTTGCCTTGACGCATTGACCATCAATGGTGCGGCAGCCGGATCATTCTTGAAGTGAACGACCAGCCAATCGTCATCTTCATCCACCCCGCCAGACTCGATTTCAACGTGCGAAAGAATGTCTCCTTGACTTAGTCGATGCGCAAAAATGTTGCGGTGGGTGGGTGTGTCTTCCAAGCCTGCGTGGTACTGAAACTGTGTGAGTGTGATGCGACCTGCAAGTAGGTCCAAAAGTGCTCGCGCCGAAACCTTGATCGTCATCGCTGTTTTCATTGAAGTGATTTGTGTCCCCAGATACCAGCCGCAAGCATCGTGCCTGTAAGCCGCTTGCTGCTGCAGTGACCTAGCTTGGTAGCCCTCGAATCGAGGACGCGGAAGATGGGCGACCAAATCAGACAAGCCACTCCCGTCGAGTGCCAGGCCATGGCGTAAGAACAGATCGGCGCGCCACTCCAATTTTTCGTTCACGCGATTGCGACCGTGGAGCTTCCGTTTTGGCGACAGTACGACTATGGCGTCCACCCCGCCTTCAGCCCCACTCAGGAAGTGCTCGATAACTTGCCTACCTGTTACGGGCCCCGCGAAGGGCATGCTCGGATTTAGGTCCCGAAGCATTCGTGCACCGGCATCAGCGACGACGATGCAGCGCAGGCCTTCGAATGCCGGAATGCTGAGCTGCTTTTTCTTCTCGTTCAACGCATCGAAGAGAGGGTTGTCTTCCAATGAGTACGCCTCTGCTGGCATGGAGCTGAAAAAGTTGCGGTGTGAAAGCTGTTCCATTTCTTGCCACGTCACCACAAAGTGTGTGCCACCTTGCCTGATTTCGAGAGAAGCACTCAAGTCAGCTTGTTCCAACCAGTCCCTTAGCGCTTTGCGGGTCACTTCGTCTATCGCAAAGTCGCGATCAATCCTTCGTCGTCGCACATAGCCCGCCGTTGTGTTCCCGTATTCCTCGACAAAGAAGAAGCGAAGATGCTTGCCGTGCCCTTTCCTCACGGTGTTCGCAAATTCACACACGCGTGCGGAGATACGCCGCATCTCGTCCTCCTGCGACAGGCGCGCATCTGAGATCGCTGTCACTTCCACGGCGCACGGAGTTGGAGGAAACAGCGATTCGGAATAGGCATCTGGTCGCCTCGCGCCGAACCACTCCGGCTCGATCTCAATATCTCCAAGTTTCGATAGCGCCCACAGCACCGCGAGTTCCATCTCTGCTGGAAGAGCCTGATCAACTCGTTTGCTCTCTAGCCGAGCACGGATATCGCTGAGCTTGGCGAGATCCATCAACCCAGACAGGTCGTTGAGCATGCTCTGTAGTCGGCGACGAGTTAAGACAGGCATCTCTTTGAGCTCTGATTTCTGTTTGAAGTCATGCTCCAAAAAACTTGGAATGTCTGAGCGAGATGTCTGGGGTGCAAAAACGCATGACTAGATCAGGCCGATCACAGGCGCCCTTTGGTGCTACCAGCCTCAAGTCAGTTTGGGCCCGGAAACGGTCTACCAGCTATACGTTTCGCCTTCGTCACCAAGTATTTTTGCCCCCAGCTTCTCAGCAAGAGCTGACGCAGCGATATGAGTAGGATCGAACGCCGACTCAATAGTCCGAGTCGCTTTGAACGAAATCTGATCTCGCGCGAAGCGGAATGCAGTGCACCATTCGCCCTCTCCGGAAAGCACCTCTACCGTTCCCTTAGCGGAAGGTACTGAAACGGTTTCACCAGTTAGAGGATTCAATGCCTCTGCGGGCGCACGTGCGAGGCGAAGGCCCGGCACAGTTGCTACTGCCTCAAGCCATTCATCCAATGAGATACCTTGCGGCTCTCGCTTGATGTGAAGTTCGTAAGCCATGGCTCAAATGTAGGCTCTTCAGCAGCCCAACCAGAGTTTCCGCTTCTGGCCGAGAACAGACAGCAGGCCGGCGATAGCTCACTGACCGCACCCGCAGCAAGAAAACCGTTCACCCAGTCCATCAACTCAGCCCAGGCCCAATGGGCCGTTTGCCAAGCCGCTTCGCCGCAAGCCATCGAGACGATCAGCGCGAGCGCCCCAGCCGCGTCTGCAGCCGGTCCAGCACTGCCACCACGGCCGCAGGGCTGACGCCGCCTTCGCACTGGCCAGCGGCCAGTTCTTGTTCGGCCACCGAGAGGTTGAGCCGCACATAGGTGCTGTCCAGCGCGTGGCGGGTGGCCAGCAGTTGCTGGGCGATCTTGCGGCAGTCGGCGCCGTCTTCCAGCAGCTTCTGCAGGCCGCGCACCTGGCCTTCGGCGCGGCGCAGGCGGTGCATCAGCTCGGCCTTGCGGTCGGCGGTCAGCGGTGGCTGCGGGGTGTCGGCGTCGCCCATGGGGGGAACCTTCAGCCGGCCACCGGCGTGATGTTGGCCACCGGCTCGGGCGCCAGCAGCGAACCGTCGCGCAGGCCGCGGTAGGTGGAAAAACCCAGCCAGAGGATGGCGATGGAGCTGATGGCGAGCATCAGCACGCTGGCGGTCTGCAGGGCGCCGGCGCCGCTGAGGCCGGCCAGGCGCAGGGTGAGCACGGTGAAGGCGGCCAGCGGGAAGGAGAAGCCCCAGAACGCGATGTTGAAGGGCTGGCCGGCAACGCGGCGCACCACCGTGGCGGCCCAGAGCAGGAAGAACAGCGCCACACCCCACAGCGCGGCCACCACGGGCAGCGGTGCCTGCCATTGGGTGAACACCACGCCGATGACGGACGGCGGTGCGATGGTGATGAACCAGGCGGGGAGGATGCGGTCGGGCAGCGCGCTGTGCGCGATGCGGCGCGCCAGGATGAGCGCCAGCACCACCGGCCACAGGAAGGCACCGATGCCGAACTGCAGCGCCGACCACAGGCCGTGGCCCAGCGGCAGGCCGGCCAGCGGCACCACCACGTTGCCCACCACCGGGATCAGCAGCACGGGCGTGATGGACGGCCAGAGCACGGGCGGGGTACCGGGTTGTGCTGCCACGGCAGGCGCCAGCCAGCGGCCCAGCACCCAGACCGTGGCCCAGAGCTGCAGCAGGCTGCCGGCCCACCACAGCGCGTTCCACACCATGCCCAGCGGTTCACCGGCCCCCCCCAGCCCCACGCCGACGGTGGCCAGCAGCAGCAGCGACACCGGGAAGGCCGCGACGAAGGCGTGACGCACGGGGTGCTTGAGGTCGTCGGCCAGGGCGGCCGGGTAGCGCTGCCAGCGCAGGAAGGAGGCGACCAGCAACACGGCGAACACCACCATGGACAACAGCCCCAGCACCAGGGCGATGCCCTCGGCCATCTCGCCCAGCACGCCCGCGGCGTTGTGCCAGGCCAGGGTGAGGCCGCACAGGCCCATGACCAGCGAGAAATAGCCGGGCATGAGGAACTTCAGGGGGGTGGGTGACGACATGGTGTTCGGCGCTCGCGGTGGTTCAGATCACTTGCATTTTCCGGTGGAGCATGCCGACCCGCCTTCCGGGATGCCCATCTTCCTGAACAGGATGGCGGGCGGGCAGAAGCCCGTGATGCCCGACTGCGCCAGGTTGAAGCCGGCGAAGGCGGTCAGCGCGAGGAACCATTCGCTGACGAAGATGGGGCTGCCGTGGTAACCCAGGGCGAGCGAGATCAGCACGACGGTGCCGGCCATGATGCGGATGAGACGTTCGACGGTCATTTCAGACTCCTTGAAAAAAGTGGATGAACACAGGGATCACGCGGCTTCGTATCGCTTGCGATAGACCGCGTAGTAGAGAACGGGGATGACGACCAGCGTCAGCATCGTCGAGACGGCGATGCCGAAGATCAGCGCGATGGCCAGGCCGTTGAAGATGGGGTCGTCGAGGATGAAGAAGGCGCCCATCATGGCGGCCAGACCGGTCAGCGCGATGGGCTGGGCGCGCACCGCGGCCGACTGCACCACGGCCTGCGCGAACGGCACGCCGCGCGCGGTTTCCAGCTCGATGAAGTCCACCAGCAGGATGGAGTTGCGCACGATGATGCCGGCCAGCGCGATCATGCCGATCATGGACGTGGCGGTGAACTGCGACTGCAGCAGCGCGTGGCCGGGCATCACGCCGATGATGGTCAGCGGGATGGGCGCCATGATGATCAGCGGCGTGAGGTAGCTCTTGAACTGCGCCACCACCAGCAGGTAGATCAGGATCAGGCCAACGCCGTAGGCCGCGCCCATGTCGCGGAAGGTTTCGTAGGTGATCTGCCATTCGCCGTCCCACTTGACGGCGTACTGGCGGTACGGGTCTTTCGGTTGCGAGATCCAGTATTCGCCGAGTTCGCCGGTGTTGGGCAGGGCGGCGTCTTTCATGGCCGGGCGGATGCCGAACAGGCCGTACAGCGGCGAGTCGAGTTCACCGGCCATGTCGCCGAAGACGTAGCTCACGGGCAGCATGTCCTTGGTGTAGCGGGGCTGATCGATCACGCCGCGCTCGATGGTCACGAGCTCGGACAACGGCACCATGGCGCCGTTGGCGGCCTTCATGGGCAGCGCCAGCACCGCGTCCAGACCGACCTGTTTGTCCAGCGGCAGCTGCAGGCGCACGGGCACCGCGAACTTGGCGTGGCCGTCGTGCAGGTAGGCCGCGTCCGACCCTGACAGCGCGGCGTACACGGTCTGCGCGATCACCTGCACCGGAATGCCCAGCGATTCGGCGCGCTGGCGCTGGATGCGCAGGAAGGCACGCGGTGCGTTCTCCTTGATCGTGGTGTCCACGCCCACGATGTCGGGCGTGCCGGCAAAGGCCTGGGCCACGCGCTGCGCGAGTTCGGCACGGCCTTTCTCGTCGGGGCCGTAGACCTCGGCCACGATGGGCGACATCACGGGCGGTCCCGGCGGCACTTCGACCACTTTCACGCGCGCGCCGTGGGCGGCGGCGATCTTTTCCAGCTCGGGGCGGTGGCGCTGGGCGATGGCGTGGCTCTTGTCGCTGCGGTGGTGCGCATCGACCAGGTTGACCTGCAGGTCGCCGCCTTCGGCCTCGGCGCGCAGGTAGTACTGGCGCACCAGACCGTTGAAGGTGATGGGGCTGGCGGTGCCGGCGTAGCCCTGCACGTGGGTCACCTCGGGCTGCGTGGCGATCCAGGCCGTCATGTCCTGCAGCACGGCGGTGGTGCTTTCCAGCGGCGTGCCGGCGGGCATGTCCACCACCACCTGGTATTCGCTCTTGTTGTCGAAGGGCAGCATCTTCAGCACCACCCACTGCACCACCGTCAGGCCCACCGACAGCAGCAGGGCGGCGACGATGCCGCCGGCCAGCAGCCAGCGCTTGCGCGCGCTCTGCAGGAAGGGCGTGAGGATGCGGGTGAAGGTGTTCTGCAGTGCACTGGTGAGCTTTGACGGGCCGTGGTCGGCGTGGCCATCGGCCTTCGTGAGTTTCAAAGCCAGCCAGGGCGTGACGGTGAAGGCGATGGCCAGCGAAATCGCCATGCCCATGCTGGCGTTGATCGGGATCGGGCTCATGTACGGGCCCATCAGGCCGGACACGAAGGCCATGGGCAGCAGCGCCGCGATGACGGTGAAGGTGGCCAGGATGGTGGGGCCGCCCACTTCGTCCACCGCGCGCGGGATGATGACCGACAGCGGTTCGTGCGGCGTGAGCTGGCGGTGGCGGTGGATGTTCTCCACCACCACGATGGCGTCGTCCACCAGGATGCCGATGGAGAAGATCAGCGCGAACAGCGAGACGCGGTTGAGCGTGAAGCCCCAGGCCCAGCTGGCGAACAGCGTGGCCGTGAGCGTCAGGATCACGGCCGCGCCGACGATGACCGCCTCGCGCCGGCCCAGCGCCAGGCCCACCAGGATGATGACGCTGCCGGTGGCGAAGATCAGCTTCTGGATCAGCTTGTTCGCCTTGTCCGCGGCGGTCTGGCCGTAGTCGCGCGTGATGCTGACCTGCACGTCGTCGGGGATGACGGTGTTCTTCAGGTTCTCCAGCCGCTCGGCCGCGCCGCGCGCCACGTCCACGGCGTTCTCGCCGGGCTTCTTGGTGACGGTGATGGTGACGGCCGGGTGGTTCTGGCCCTGGGCACCGGGGTGGGCTTCGTCGGCCGCGCCCGGGGTGAACCAGACGTAGCGCTGGGGCAGGCGCGCACCGGCTTCCACCCGCGCCACTTCGCGCAGGTAGACCGGGCGGCCAGCGTTCACGCCGACCACGATGTCGCCGACGTCTTTTTCGTTCTGCAGGAATTCGCCCGTCTCCACCGACAGCATGCCGGGCTCGCCGGCGGCCGGCGCCGGGTTGACCACGGAGCCGGACGGCATGGCCTGGTTGGCCGCCGCAATGGCACCGTGCAGCTGCTGCACGCTCACACCGCGCTCGCGCAGCCGGTTCGGCTCCAGCCAGACGTTGACCGCCCGGCCCGGGCCGCCGATGGTGACCACCTCGCGTGTGCCGGGCACGCGCTTGAGTTCGGTTTCCACCGCGTGGGCCACACGCTCCAGGTCGTGCGCGCTCTGTGCATCGGTCGTCCACAGCGTGGCGGCCAGCACCGGCACATCGTCGATGCCCTTGGGCTTGACGATGGGCGTCATCACACCCAGGCCCTGGGGCAACCAGTCCTGGTTGGCGTTGAGCACGTCGTACAGGCGCACCAGCGCCTCGGTGCGCGGCACGCC
>CAZJZD010000056.1:0-25223 GCA_964550405.1 uncultured Hydrogenophaga sp.
TGGGACAGCTTCGACGGCAACGTCGCCATCCAGTGCGAAGGCCAGCCCCCGGTGGACTGCGCCAAAGGCTGCGCCAGCTGCTGCACGCTGCGCGTCACCGCCTTGGCACCCGAAGTGTTTGTGCTGGCCGACTACCTGCGCGCCACCGCCCCCGCCCTGCAGCGCCACGGCATCGACCTGATTGGCGCCGTGCGCGAAGCCGACGCCGCCACCCGCGGCCTGAATGAGACCGCACGCGTGGCCGCCCGCCGCCGCTGCGCCTTCGTCGTCAAAGGCGTGTGCCTCATCCACCGCGCGCGGCCCCTGGCCTGCCGCGGCCACGCCTCACACGACCGGCGCGCCTGCGCCGACGCCGCGGCCGGCCGCGTGGACGAAGTGCCCTTCTCCGGCCCGCACCGCCTGGTGCGCCTGCTGCTGCAGGCCGCCCTGCAAGCGGCGCTGCGCGACCAGGGCAAAGCCTGGGGCGCCTACGAACTCAACCACGCCCTGGTGCTGGCGCTGGACCGGCCCGACGCGCAGGTCGCATGGCAACAGGGCGAAGACCCGCTGGCCGATGCGGCGGCCGATCTGGAGCTGCGCGAGGCGATGGCGGCGGGGTTTGATGAGATGCGGTGCTGACGGGTCTGCGTCTCGCGGCCGACAAACTGTGCTGCAGTTCCCCGACGTCTGAAGAGCAGGACCGTTGCACTCCTTCAACCGTGCATCACAGGGTCACGAAGTCGGTACCCTTGTTCGCCCGAATCGATTGCAGCAGTTCTAAAGCACAGGCCGTTCGAGCGGCATAGCTGCGGCTCCTCAGCCCTTAGGTACGACCACAATCGAGGCCTCCCGCGTGCCAGAAAACCGCAGCGATGGCATGCGGTGCACATTGAACAATAATGAGCCGCGGCGGCCGTGTACGCCTGTCAGCCAAAGCGACAGATGATCCTCAGGCGTTCGAATAGATTCAAACAATACCTATCCGGGGGGACGAAAGTTGCGCATAGACGTATATGTCAAGGATGTTCTAGCCCGCTGCGAAGCATTAAAGCGCGCTGGCATGTGGTTACCCGAGCCCAAGATTCGACCCCGAGCTTGGATCGAGAATTTTGATGCCGACGATAAGAAGCTCGCCGCACAACTACTCGAACGCTTCGTGTTCTATGACCAAAGGCTTACTGACTGTCTGTTAACGACCTCGTTCTACAGCATTGGCGACGGCTTGAATAAGGGCCCAAGCGCCCCTGACAGACTGATGCTCTTAGAAGCATTACCAGGTGCAGTATTCACCCCAGTTTCAGGCGAGGAACCGAATCCCACGGATTCGGGCTATTTCCTGTGCCGTCGCACACGCCAAGTTTTGAATGTTGAAGAGGTCAAGATAAAGGGGACACATGAAGCACTTCAGGCCGCAGCCAATGGACTGCCAGTCATCTTTGTCGATGACTTCATTGGATCAGGCGACCAATTCCTGACTACTTGGCGGGACAAGAGCACAGGAAACTCCTTTGCTGAGTTGCAACGCCAAACCCGCTTTACAGCCATTTATCTCAGCCTCGTAGGCACCGAACCCGGAATCGCAAGAATTAATGATGCAGCCCCCTCTGTTGCAGTATGTGTAACGCACAAGATTGACAACAGAGGCACGCTTTGGGGTTTACAGGCGTCCAACCCAGCCCTATTCGCTCAAATCGATTCCCTTCTAAAGAAGTACAGCCACCGGCTTACCCCGCATGACTCATACATGCACAAAAATCAATATCTAACGTACGGATACAAGCATCGCGGACTGTTCTTTGCATTTGAACACTCCGTGCCCGATGCGACCCTACCAATCTTCTGGTGCCGCGGCATCAACAACTGGGAGCCACTAATTGAGCGAACTTAATTCCCAAAATCAAGCCGCAATACTACGCCAATTGTTCGGCGACAACAGGGCTGAATGGCCGTCCGCCAACTTTCGAGATCTATTCGTCACCCCAACCTATCTCTCAAAACTTGAAGCTCGACGGCCATGCATATTGGTTGGTGGTCGAGGTACCGGCAAAACAACTGCATTGCAGTCGCTGAAATTTGACTCATGCCTAGAACGACTAACAACAAGCGGTCAGTCATTTAGCGACCAAGAGTACTTAGGTTTTCTAGTTCGAATCAACAAAAATCGAGTTAGAAGCTTTCATGGCCGGGACGAAACCTTAGATTGGGGGAAGTACTTTTCCCACTATTTCAATCTGCTAGCGTGCGCAGAAATCTCTTCACTCACAGAGTGGCTACAGACACAGACCGGCAAATCCCTCCCTTCAGACTCCATTCGAGCGATTGCCATTGATCTAGGTATTCTTGATTTTTCGGGCAACTCCACACCCGAACTCGGAGTTGCAATCAAGCATCAGATATCCAAGCTTCAACTCAAAGTCAACAATCCAACAAGCTCACTAGAGATTGTCTTGTCGATGGCGGAATCACCGATACGAACCTTCGTGGATGCATTGGAGTCATGCGGACTATCCGAAGGGCGCACAATATTTTGCTGCATTGATGAGTATGAAAATTTGCTTGATTACCAACAAGCAATACTGAATACATACATCAAGCATGCCGCGCCGCCGCTATCCTACAAAATAGGAGTTCGAAAGAATGGCCTAAGAAATCGACAAACACTGGATGGCCAAGACCTACTTAAGACCCCCGACGACTATTACGAAATTGAGATAGCTGACGAGGGATTTGACTACTTTGCAAAACAAGTTGCCTCTGTACGACTTAAAGCAGCACGCGCCAGTGGTGTTTCTGTTCCAGAGAAGCTCTCAGACTTCTTACAAGAACTAAGTTTGGCAGAGGAAGCCGAATTACTTGGAGCGGGAAGGGTAGCAAAGGCAGTTCTGCAAGAGTTGCAAGACACAATTGCATTTGACTACTTCCAATCGAAGCCGCCTCATGAAACTTACTTTCTCAAATATTGGCAAGCCAGTGAAGGAAGTTCACTTGCCAAGCTCGCGAACGACTGGATTGCAAACGAGCGCGAATGGCAGGTCCGCCTCGGGAATTATGGATATGCAAGCCTGTTCTGGCTATCAAAAGGCAACAAAGGCGCTCGAATTCGAAAATACTACTGCGGAGAACGAGTATTCCTGGCACTTGCAAGCGGGAATATCCGTTACTTCCTGGAATTAATTGATTGCTCAGTTACGCACGAGCTATCAGAGGGCAAAGAGTTTCCAGAGAACCTCTGCCTCACGCCAAAGTCGCAAACACTAGCAGCACGCGAAGTTGGCGAGAGGCGATTGAATCAACTGGAGGGCCTCGCCGACCATGGCGTTCAGTTGAAGCGGCTCGTTCTCGCGATTGGCAAAGTGTTCTTTGAACTTGCACGTGAACCTCTAGGAAAAACTCCTGAGGTGACTTCATTCATCTTGTCTGGCAGAGCAGATGAGATTGCAAAGATCTCAGACATGCTTAGCGAAGGGGTAGGCCATTTAGCGTTTGAAGTTGAGCCTGGGACCAAGCTTACAAGCAGAGCAGAAACCCGTGAGGACGAGTACAGACTTCATAGGATTTTCAGTGCGTTTTTTGAGATATCTCATCGCAAGAAGCGTCGAATGACATTTGATGCTCAAGACTTAATCTCCGTGCTAGGGGATCATCCTAGTCGAGCAATCTCCGCAATGCTTGAAAATAAGCCGCAGGTAAGCGAAGAAGATCTACCGGAGCAGCTAGCCCTTTTTTCCGCGTTCTATGGAGACACCGAGATTGGGGTTGCGCGGAAATGAAAATGCCACCGAAGCATACCCTGCGGTTTGACTGTTTCAGACTAAGCGATCTGCTCGCAGATGAAACTGTTATTTCAATCGAGACATCTCAAGAGGAGCGTGGCAGGATAGACGCATGGGAAGAACTAAAGCGAACTGACCGTGACCGTCTAGTACTTCTGAAGGACACCAACCCTGACACTGTCACAGTACTTGGCTGCGGCCAAGATCAATCCATCCTTCTCACAGATTGCAATCGACTAGTTTCTCTAGCCAAAGGTGACAGAGTTCTCATTGACATCACAGCACTTCCACATCACGTCTGGGCACCTGTGTTTCTTGCTCATGTCAAAGCTGGAAAACAGGTTCGTGTACTCTATGTTGAACCAGATGACTACAAGACTCACCCCTCTCCTGCATCCGCTAATCTATTTGATCTGAGCATTTCCTTTAGAGGCCTCTCACCTTTACCTGGTTTCGCCAAGCTCACGGGACCAGCAGATGATGAACCAACTCTCTTTGTTGCATTTCTTGGATTCGAAGGAAATCGAGCCGAGCGAATAATCAATCAACTAGAACCACAACCCAGAGCAATCCCCATAATTGGCGCCCCAGGGTTTCAGATCAATTACCCCGCAATAACAGTAGCCTGCAATCGCTCCTTTCTCAACGAATTTAATTGCAATGCGGACATTCGAATAGCGAAGGCAAGCTGTCCATTCGAGGCTTTTGACGCACTCTCCTCGATACGGAGAGATTTTCCAGACCACTACTTGTACATCGCACCCGTAGGGACTCGACCCCATGCACTTGGAGCGTTGCAATACGCAATTTCAAACGAAAATCACTGTGAAATCTTGTTTGATCACCCTGTTAGGCAATCCAACCGGACGAGTGGTCGAGGGCTCATTCACGTCTTCAACTTCGCTCCTTGAATAGATATGCCAACTGGGATCGATACAGACAAATACTACACGCCGACCCCGTTGGCGAGTCGAGCGCTTGAACGCGCGCAGCTTATGCGAAAGCCAGCCGTCTGCGCGGATACCGCCTGCGGCTCGGGAAGCCTTCTAATTGCGGCTGAAGATGTTTTAGGTGCAAAGCATTGCGTTGGAATTGACAACGACCCCCTTGCTATTCGACGGCTTAGACGAGCTAGACCAGACTGGCGCCTATATGTTGGAGACCTCCTCAAGAGGCACCGAGCGCCTCCGACGGACTTTCCTGATGCCACCTATGGCGCGGATCTCCTCGTCCTCAACCCGCCCTTCAGCTTAGGCCATAGGAAGTACGTTCCAGTTAAATACTCTGGGCAACTGGTGAAGTGTAGTGTCGCCATGGCTCACATTTTGCGAAGTCTGGAGTTATTCAGGCCCAATCAAGGTGCGATCGCTGTCATCCCTGAGTCCCTGCTCTACTCCAACACCGATCAACATGCACGTGAACTTCTTGAGCGAAGTTTCTCTATTGCCGAGTTATTGCACCTTAGCATATATACATTCAAAGGTGCGCGTGTAAATTCGCTATTTGTGCAGTTTGCAACTCATGGCAACACGCCAAAGCCATCAGCCGAGATAAGTACAACACAAGAGAAACCGATTACCGCAACCATTGTACGAGGCGGATTACAAATGCACTCCGCAAAGCCAAGTTCATCTGGTGCAAGAGTAATCCACTCAACCTCACTCAGATCTTTGTCAATTGACGGAATTTCCTCCATCTCTCAGAGGACATCTTCGACCGCGAAAGGTCGAGTTTCTGGATGGATGTTATTCTTGCCGCGCGTAGGATTACCCAATAAAGAGGCATTTCAAGCCGTCTATTCAATAGATGAAATCCAACTTTCTGACTGTGTGATTGGCCTAGTTTTTCGCTCTAGGACTGCAGCATCAGAAGCGCAACGAAGAGTCCATTCCAATTGGTCTTCACTATTAAGTATGTACAGAGGGACCGGGGCAAGATACATCACAATAGATCGTCTTGTGGACTGGCTCCATAACGTCGGTATCCACAACAAGGATGCCTTTGAGGAAGTCGCCAGACTTACTCATACATAACTCGAATTAATTTAATGCTGTGGCGTAGATAGTGCCGTCTCATCTATGTGACAGCATTCTGAATGGCACCCGAATAGTCGCTATTAATCCCACCCCAGGCTCACTCCCCCGCCCCCTCCATAACCCCCAGCAACCGCCGCAGCACCACCGTCTCCCGCTGCCCGTGCGCTTGCAGCGCTTCGCGGCAGGCGTGGCGCACGGGCAGGCGCTGGCCGGGTTTCTGCATCAGGGCGTAGACGGACTGGGCGGTGGGGTTGGCGCGTTCGCCCAGCGCGGGGTCCAGCCGCACGTCCATGTCCAGCTCGGGTGCCACGGCGCGGGCGATGGCGCGGAAGGACCATGAGCCGGCCATGACCGGGAAGTAGCAGTGTTCGCGTGCAATCTGGAACAGGTCGACGATGCGGGCCTGCAGCGCGTCCAGCGCGGGGGCGAGGTCGTCGAACCACTGGGCCAGTTCGCGGATGCGGTTGCGTTCGAAGCCGGCGTTGTAGGCCAGCACGGCGCCTTCGGTGCCCAGCGCGCGCAGCAGGGTTTGGGCAAAGGCGCGGCGCGGGTCGCTGCCCTGGCCGTCGGCCAGGAAGTGCTGCTCGGTCCACTGGCCGTCGGCGGTTTCGGTGGCGCAGCTCCACTGGAAGGGCAGGGTCTGGTACGGCCGCGTGCCGGACCACACGGGCACGGCCATGCCGATGGTGTCGAAGCGCAGGCAGTGGCGCGGGTGCGGCCAGCCGCGGGCGATGGCGGCCACGGCGGGTTCGATGACCGGGGCGCCCTGCTGCACGGCGCGCACGGCGCGTTGCAGGCGGGGGGATTCGATCTGCTCCACGCGCAGGTCGTGCACGCTGCTGGCGCCGATGGCGCGCCAGTGGGCGGCGGCTTCGCGGCCGAGGATGTCGAGGCTGTCCACCGCGTGGCCGGGGGTCGGGGGTGGCAGGCAGGCTTTGCAGCTGGCGGCGAATTCGCAGCCTTCGCCCTGGTGGCAGTGCGGGCCGGGGGTGGCGGCGGGTTCGGCGCCGCGTTCGCAGTGGCGCATGGTGTCCAGCCACTGCGCCACCGGGCGCGCGCCGAGCACGGGGCGCAGGTCCACCTCGCGGAACAGGCCGGCGTAGCAGCCGTGGCCGGGGTAGACGAAGTCGGTGTCCACCAGCAGCAGGCCGGCGCCCTGCACCGCAAAGCCGCAGCGGGCGGCCACGTGGGTCCAGAGGGCGACGGTGTCGATGTCGCTGTCGTCGCCCACGGTGGCGTGGCGCACCTTGTACAGGCGCAGCCCGCCGCCCTCGGCCGCGCCCAGCACGTCGATGCGCACCTGCACCCGGTCTTCGCTGGTGAGGCAGGCGCCCAGGATGGCCCAGCCTTCGGGCAGGTGTTCGTCGCTGTCCAGGCAGTCCAGCGTATGGCGCATGGCCTGCACCCATTGCGACGGGTTCTGCGGCGGCGCCACGGTGTCGGCATGGGGGAAGGACGCGCGCAGCGCCACGTCCAGATCGGCCGGGGGTTCGGGCGCGGCCACGGGTTCGCCGCGCTGCAGGCGGTGACGCGCCAGCCAGAAGCGGCGTTCGCAGCTGCGCCAGCGGCGCAGGTCATCGGTACTGAACAGGGGAGCCAGCAACATTTGGGGGCAACACGACAAAGCCGACACGGAAACGGGCCGGACAGAGCGGTTTAGCAAGTGGCGTGCACGGCGGACGCGGTGTGGCGGCATGGCGCGGGACTTGCACCAGCGTGCGGCATCCGCCGCTTTTCCCCCGCTCAACCGACCCGCTGCCATGACGACCACCACCGACCTGCTGACGCGCAACCGCGTCATCCTCTGCCACTTCGACGACTACAGCCACGCGCTGCTGTACCCGCGCTGGGAACACGGCATGTTGTGGCCGCAGGCCTTGCCCGCCGGGGCCGAACCCATGGACGAGCCGGCCGACGCACCGGCGGGACACGACACCCCAGCCGTGATGGCCGCGCTGCTGGCGGCGACCGGCCTGAAGGGCGACGAGCTGGAGCCGACCGACCGCTTTGTGGCCTGGTTCCGCACACCCGACGGCCAGCCGCTGCGCGTGCACCTGCTGCGCTTCACCACGCCCGACGCGCCCAAACCCGCCATCGAGGCACTGGGCGGCCGCTTCATGGCCATGAGCCAGTTGCGCGGCGCGGATATGAAGGAGCTGCTGTTGCTGCGGCAGGCCTTTGGCCTGTTTGGCCATGGTTGAGCCGGCGTTTCGCCGCCGGGCCGCCCCAAGGCGAAACAGCCCCCTTGGGGGGCAGCGACCCGCGCAGCGGCGGAGCGTGGGGGTCTGTTTCTAGCCGATCAGTGCGACGGCCTTGATCTGCGCCCACACGGCCTGACCGGGCTGCAGGTTCAAGGCGGCGGCCGAGCGGCGCGTGAGCCGTGCGAGCAGTGACGACGAACCGCTGCCCACCGTCAGGCGGCACAGCGCCAGCGCCGGGTGGCTTTCGTCGCCCAGCGCATCCACCACCACCGGCAGGCTGTTGAGCAGGCTGGTGTCGGCCGTGGGAGACAAGGCCAGGCTCACGTCGCGCGCCAGGATGCGGATGCGCACGGGGGTGCCCTTGTCCTGCCCGCCGTCGCGCACCCACAGGCAGCCACCGGGGAAGGCGATGCGCGCCAGGTGCCACTGCACATCGCGTTCGACCACCACACCGTCGAGCACCACGCCCGCGTCCTCGCCCAGGCGGATGGGCAGGTCCACGCGCGACAGCACCTCGGCCAGCGGGCCGGCGGCCACCACACGGCCCGTCTCCATGGCCACGATGTGGTGGGCCAGCCGCGCCACCTCGTCGGGCGCATGGCTCACATAGACCACGGGAATGTCCAGCTCGTGCGTGAGCCGCTCCAGGTAGGGCATCAGCTCGTTCTTGCGCGCCAGGTCCAGCGCGGCCATGGGCTCGTCCATCAGCAGCAGCTGCGGACCGGTGAGCAGCGCGCGCGCGATGGCGATGCGCTGGCGTTCGCCGCCCGACAGGCCGTCGGTGCGCCGCTGCAGCAGGTGACCGATGCCCAGCAGTTCGATGGCACGTTCGCGCGCCACGCGCTGCCCGGCGTCGCCCGCGCGGCGGCGGCCGTAGTCCAGATTGGCCTGCACGCTCAGGTGCGCGAACAGCGCCGGCTCCTGGAACACATAGCCCAGCGGGCGGCGGTGCGTGGGCAGGCTGTGCGTACCGTCCTGCCAGACGGCGCCGTTGACCACACAGCGCCCGCCCGGCGTGGGGTTGAGGCCGGCGATGCAGCGCAGCAGTGTGGACTTGCCACAGCCCGAGGGGCCGAACAGTGCGCTCACGCCCTGGCCCGGCAGGCTCAGATCCACATCGAGCGTGAAGCCGGGGAAGTCCTGCCGGAAGCGGATGTCCAGGGTCATGAGCGTCGCTTTCCCTGCAGGCTGTTGAGGGCCAGCAGCACCGCAAACGAAAACACCAGCATGCCGCCGGCCAGCCAGTGGGCGTTGGTGTATTCCATCGCCTCGACGTGGTTGTAGATCGCCATGGACAGCACCTGCGTCTTGCCCGGGATGTTGCCGCCGATCATGAGCACCACACCGAACTCGCCGACCGTGTGCGCAAAGCCCAGCACCGTGGCGGTGAGCAGGCCCGGCCGCGCCAGCGGCAGCGCCACGGTGAAGAACGCGTCCCACGGCGAGGCGCGCAAGGTGGCCGCCGCTTCCATGGGCGCGCGGCCGATGGCGGCAAAGGCCTGCTGCAGCGGCTGCACCACGAAGGGCATGGAGTACAGGCAGGACGCCACCACCAGGCCGGCAAAGGTGAACGGCAGCAGGCCCAGACCCAGCGCCTGCGTGAGCCGGCCCAAAGGCCCGTCCGGCCCCATGAGCACCAGCAGGTAGAAGCCCAGCACGGCGGGCGGCAGCACCAGCGGCAACGTCACCACCGAACCGACCAGGCCCTTGAAGCGCGAGTGGGTGCGGGCCAGCCACCAGGCCACGGGCGTGCCCAGCAGGAGCAGCAGCACCGTGGTGAGCGCCGCCAGCTTCACGGTCAGCCAGATGGCGGCGAGGTCCGACGGCGTGAGCATGGCGCGCTCACTTCGGCATGTCGTAGCCGAAAGACCGGATCAGCGCCTGCGCCTTGGCGCCTTGCAGGTACTGCAGCAGCGCCGCCGCCCCGGGCTTGCCCTGGCCCGGGTTGAGCAGCACCGCGTCCTGCCGGATGGGGGTGTGCAGCGCCGCAGGCACGACCCAGGACGAGCCCTCGACCTTGCCGTCCTTGAGCACCTGCGAAAGCGCCAGGAATCCCATGGGGCTGTTGCCGCTGCTGACGAACTGGAACACCTGCGCCAGCGTTTCGCCGGTCACCAGCTGGGGCGCCAGGCGGTCGTAAACGCCCAGCTGCTTCATCACCTCCACCGAAGCGGCGCCGTAGGGCGCGAGCCGGGGGTCGGCGATGGCGAGCTTCTGCACGGTGCTGCCCTTGAGCACCTCGCCCGCGGCGTCCACCACACCGGGCTTGGGCGACCACAGCACCAGCCGGCCGGTGGCGTAGCTGAAGCGGCTGCCGGGCACGGCCGCGCCCTCCTTCGCCAGCTTGGCGGGCGTTTCGTCGTCGGCGGCCAGCAGCACTTCAAACGGCGCACCGTTCTTGATCTGCGCGTAGAACTTGCCGGTGGAGCCGAACGAGGCGACCAGCTGGTGGCCGCTGTCCTTCTCGAACTCGGCCGCCAGTTTGTTGAAGGGCGCGGTGAAGTTGGCGGCCACGGCCACCAGCACCTGGTCGGCGCGGGCGGCGGTGGCGACCAGCAGCAGGCTGGCCAACAGGGCAGAGATGAAGCGTCTGGTGTTCATGGCGGTGGTCCCGGAAGTGAAACGGTCAGTGGCGCGAAAACAGGTCCCGCACCTTGCACAGCGCGGTGGTGACGTCGAAGCGCGTGTCGGGCAGGGCCTCGCCGGCCAGCACCTTCTGCAATGCGGCGCGTGGGTCGGTCTCGCCGGTCAGCAGCACCTCGGCGCCCCAGGTTTTCATGTGGCGCAGGAAGCCGTCGCCCGCGCTGCCCGCGATCAAGACCTGCACGCCGTGCAGCGGGTGCGGGCCGTCGTCCTTGAAGTGGTGGGGCAGCTGCTCCTTGGTGAGCGCGATGCGCTGCGGTTCGGGCAGCGGTGCGTCGGGCCGGCAATCGAACAGCAGCCATTCGCGGGTCTGGCCGGCGTGGCCGCTGACCTGGCTCCAGTCCTGGCGGGTGGCGATGGCGACTTTCATGGGGATCTCCTTGGGCATTCAGTCGTTGACCACCAGGAACACGCTGGAGGCCTTGAACAGGGCCGTCACCGGCTGGCCGAGCGACAGGCGCAGACGGTCGACGCTGGCACGGGTGATGACGGCGGTGAGCGTGTGCTGGCCACCGGGCAGGGCCAGCGTCACCTCGGCGTTGACGGGACCCAGGTGCAGGGCCTGGACCGTGCCGCGGTAGCGGTTGCGCGCGGACACGCGGGCGCCTTCGTCGCCCACCATGAGCACGATGGACGAGGCCTTGACGAAGGCCATCACCTCCCGTCCTTCGGCCAGGCCCATGGCCTGCGCCGATTCGTTGGTGACCAGCGCGGTGAGCGACAGGCCGGGGCCGAGCGCCAGGGTCACTTCGCTCTCGACCTCACCGGGGTGAAAGGCGCCGACCGGGCCGGCGAACTGGTTGCGGGCGCTGCTTTTCATGTGGAGCCTCTTGAGGATGGCGCGGTAGGCCGCGATGTCGGGATCACCCGCGCGGGTGAGCTGCTGGCTCAGGCGCGCCATCGCGGCCTGCGACTCCTGCTCCAGCGCGCGGTAGAAGGCGATCAGTCGGCGGCCGAAGTCGGTGAGTTCGCTGCCGCCGCCGTGGCGCCCGCCGGTGGCGCGCAGCACCAGCGGCTCGGGCGCGACGTTGTTCATGTCGTCCACCGCGTCCCACGCCGCCTTGTAGGCCATGGGCACGGCCTTGGCCGCCTGCAGGATGGAGCCGTGCAACGCGATCGCTTCGAGCAGGCGGATGCGCTTGTCGCCCAGGAAGCTGCCCATGGCGGTGTCGATCATCAGCTTGCCCATGAGGGGCGGTGCGACGGCGTTCACGTTCGGGTCCTTGTATGCATGACGACACAACGGTCCGCCGGTGTGGGTTTCGTTGTGTGCTTCGCTACACAACGCGGTGTTTCCGGCGGCGATGCGGGGTGCTTTGCAAAGGGCGGGCCAGGAACTAGCCGGGGGCCATCACGAAAAGCTGGGGCTGGTTCTGCCGGTACACGCGCAGCCACAGCAGGGTGGCCGGCACGACCGACTGGATGGCGAACCAGATCGCCTCGTCGAGGTCCCCGCCCGTCTCGGCCTGCAGCCGCAGCGCAAGCAGGCGCCAGCCTTCCCAGTCGAGCTCGGGCATGTCCTCGCGCGCGGACGGTGGCACCGCCACCGCGCTGTTGGCCATCAGGCGCAGCTGGCGCAGCAGTTCGGCGCGGGTCAGGCGCGAGCGGCGCAGGTCGGCTTCGTCCAGGCCCTCGGCCAGGGTGGCCACGTCCAGCCCCGTCTGTTCGATCAGGTTGAGCAGGGCGCTGGCCGCGATGCGGTTCATGCCCGCTCCCGCTCGGCCGGCGCGGCCACCAGGCGCGCGTTGAGTTCCAGCGCGAACTCGCGCCAGGCGGCGGCCAGGTCGCGCGTGATGGCGCGCAGCAGTTCGGCGTCGGGCCGGTGGTCCTGCGGGAAGTTGGACAAGGCGCAGGACGTGCCGTTGTGCGCCAGGGCGTCGTCCAGCAGGGCCTTGTTCCAGCCGTCGAAAGCCTTGAGCAGCACGGGCGTGAGCGCGTGGCGGCCCTGCTCGGTGTGTGCGCTGCCGAACCACGGCGCAAAGGCGTCGAGCTGGGCCAGCGCCTCGCTGTAGGTCTGGTCCGCGGCGGCGAGCAGCGCGCGCTGCGTCAGCTGTTCGTGCTGCTGGGCCGAGAGCAGACGCACCAGCTGTTGCCGGTAACGCTCGCCCGCGAGGGCGCGCAGGCGCTGCACCTGGTCACTGAACGCGGCAATGGCGCTGGCCTGGTCACTGGAAGCTTCCGCAGCGGGGGGCGACAACAGCGCGTGGGCGATGCGGTCGGCCGCGGCCAGCGCGCCTTCCATGTGGCCGGCGCCATGCGTGGCGGTTTCGGTGCCGCCGAACCAGAGCCGACCGCCCCAGTGGCCGCGGCGCAGCAGCGCATCAGCCTGCGGCCAGGCGGGTGGTTCGGCGCGGTCGGCGTCGCTGCAGGTCCAGCGCTCCTGCGCCCAGTCCTGCAGCACCAGCGTGCCCGATTGCGCGGCGATGCCGTAGAGCTGGGCCAGCTGGCTTTCCACCAGCAGCGGCAGGCCGACGCGGAAGTGTTCGCGTTGCGCTGCGTTGAGCGCGACGAAGCCGCCGAGCGCGCCGGCGGGTTCGGTGCTCTGGTCGAACACCTCGCCCAGCACCGCCTGCGGGTGGCGCACGAAGGCGTTGCCCGACTGCCCGTCCGCGCGCCAGAACGGCGTGGCGAACGCCGCCACCGCTTTGGCCTGCGCCGCCATCCAGGTGGGGGTGTCTTTCAGCGCGTCGTCCAGCGCAGCCGGCAAGGCTGGGTCGAAGGCGATGCGTTCCTGTGCCAGCCGCGGCGGCAACGCCAGAACGACCCTGCGGGCGCGCAGGGCCGGGCCGCCCGCGCGCAACAGTTCGATGGCATCACCCAGATCGCGCAGGCCCAGCAAGGCCGAGCCGGTGATGACGCTGCCGTCGGGCAAGGCTTTCAACAGCGCCTCGGTCAGCCGTGCGCTGCCGCCCACGATGCGCCGCGCGCCCGCGTGCACACCGCCGGCTTCCACCCGCCGTTCGGGCGCCCGGTTCGGGTCGGTGAGCCAGAGCGCGTCGCCCGGGTCGTGCTGTTCGGTGCTCGCCAGCCCCAGCGCCGCGAGCAGCGCCACCATGTGCGGCTCGGTGTCGGGCCAGAACCAGGACGGCCCCAGGTCCAGCGGCTGGCCGGTGGCGGCGTCGGTCTGCGTCAGCACCCGGCCGCCGACGCGCTCGCGCGCTTCGAGCAGGCACACGCGCTGGCCACGCGCCACCAGCCGGTGCGCCAGCGCCAGCCCACACAGGCCGGCACCGACGATCACCACGTCCCACACCGTTGTGGGGGGCCGCAGGACGTGCACCTCGGCCATGGCGGGGCTCAGACGAAGGTCAGCAGTTCGACCGTCACCGGCTCATCGCCGAGCACCGCCTGGCAGGCCAGGCGCGACTTGGAGCCGACGCCGACCAGGGTGTCGAGCTTTTCGTTTTCCAGTTTCTGGATGCGCGAGATGGTCTTGCGGCCTTCCTGCACGAAGATGTGGCAGGACCCGCACTTGGCCTCGCCTTCGCACTTGTGCGCGATGGTCTCGCCGGCGGCGAGCAGGGCTTTCATGATGGTGGTGCCGGCGGCCACGTCGTAGGTCTTGCCGGAGGGGAGAACGGTCAGTGTGGTCATGGTTTTCTCTGTGGTTCGTGGGACGACAAAAAAATCCGGGAGCGGCTCAGGCGGTTTCGGCCTGCAGCGCGTCGGTGAGCTGGGCCGCAAAGTCGGCCAGCGACAGGGGAATGCGGGTGATGCCCTGCTCTTCGAGGAAGCGCGCTTCCATGCGCGTGGGTTCGTCGGGCAGCACGGCCCAGTGGGTGTCGCTGGAGCGCTTCATGATCTGGCGCGCGAAGCTGCGCGTGAGCTGGTCGTCGAAGCGGCAGCCCAGGAACAGGAAGCCCTTGCCCTTGCGGCGCTCCTGCACCACGGCGGGGATCGGGGTCTGGATGTCGATCTCGGTCAGCACCTCGACGTAGTCGCTGTCGGACACCAGGTAGTTGCTGGCCGGGCTGCGGCCGCCGATGGGGCGGTAGAGCAGCGGCGTGGCGTCGTTGGCCGGCGTGTCGGCCACGTGACCTTCGGCGTCGTAGTCGGCCGTCCACTGCCCGAAATGTTCGGACTGCGACAGGCCTTGCAGCTGGTGCCAGCCACCCTGCGGGCGCGCGGCCTTGAGTGCCGCGAGCATGGTGTCGTCGTACCAGGTGTCCACCCACAGCGTGGCGCCGCTGGCGGCCAGCGCGCGGTGCAGCGGCGACGGCGCGGGCACGGGCGCGTAGGCCTCGTCCATGATCATCACCACCGACTTGCGGTGCTTGAAGTTCTCGATGAACTGCGCCGCCTGCGTGAGCTTCTGGCGGATCTTGTGCGGCACGCTGACCTTGGCGGTCATCACCGCCACCAGCGCGGCCGGGTTCGCGGGCACGGTCACGTTCTCGCACAGCGACAGCATGCCGGCGCCCAGGTAGGGAATGACGCTGCCCTTGTCGAGCTGGCGGGCGATGTCGGCGATCAGGTCGGACATGGGGATTCCTTCAGAGGTAGATGGCTGCGCCGGCACCGACGTTGGTCGCGGTGTCCTTGAGCGTCTTGACGATGTACTTGACCTGGTCGGCGTCCAGGCCGGTGTGCAGCGGCAGGGCCAGCGCGCGGTCGCCGATGCGGTCGGTGTCGGGCAGCACGCCGCGCTGGTGGCCCACGGCACCGGTGGCGTTCATGTAGAAAAACTGCTGGTGCAGCGGGTGGCTGTAGGCCGCGGTCTCGATGCCGCAGCTCTTCATGTCTTCGATCATCTGGGTGCGCGCGCTGGCGCCAAAGCGCTTGCCCAGGTGCACGACGTAGAGCATCCAGTGCACCTCGTCCACGTCTTCGGCCAGGTAGGGCGGCTTGACGCCCTCGAAGCTCTGCATCTCGGCGTGGTACCAGGCCTCGACCTGCTTGCGCTGCAGCAGCCGTTCGTCCAGGTCGGACAGCTGCGCCAGGCCGAGCGCGGCGGTCAGTTCGCTCATGCCCGCCTGCAGCGGTACGCGCGAGCCGATGGACACCGAGGCGCGGTCCGACAGGCGTCGCTGGCGCAGGTAGCGCAGCTCGATGGCCAGCGCCTCGTCGTCGGTCAGCAGCATGCCGCCTTCGCCCGTGCAAAGGGCCGAGGGCATGGAGAAGTCGAACACCGACACGTCGCCGAAGGTGCCGACGTTGCGGCCGAGATAGCGCGAACCCAGCGCCTCGGTGCTGTCTTCGATGAGCTTCAAGCCGTGCGCGTCGGCCAGTTCCCGCAGCGCCTTCCAGGCGGCCGGGTGGCCGTTGGTGTTGCCGGCGAGGATGGCTTTGGTGGCGGGCGTGATCTTGAGCGCGGCTTTCTCCGCGCTGAGGCAGCCGCTCCAGTAGTTGATGTCGGCAAACACCGGCGTGGCGCCGGCCAGCGTGATGGCCTGCGCCACCTGGTGCCAGGTGTGCGAGGCGCAGACCACTTCGTCGCCCGGACCGATGCCCATGGCCCGCAACGCGATCCAGGTGCCCAGCGTGCCGCTGCCGACGGCCACCGCGTACCGCCGGCCGACCCAGCGCGCAAAGCCCTGCTCGAAGGATTCGAGCATGGGTCCGTCGCCCCAGCGCCCGGACTCGAGCACCGCCTCGACCAGCGACACGCCCTGGTCGCTGATGGAGGACTCACACAGCGCGATCGTTTCAATGTCCATCATGTGCTCCTGGGTCTATGGCGCGCCAACCGCCCTTCCAGTGGCAGCCGCAGAACCGGCTTTGCCGGGCGGCAGGCTGCGCCCCCCTTGAGGGGGGTGACGCGAAGCGGCGCGGGGGGTGCTTCATGCGGTTCAGTGTTGGGTGAGGATGAAGACCGAGGCCTCGTCGGCGCTCTGCGTCACGTGCCAGCAGTGGCCGTTGCTGGCCGCCAGGTAGACGTTGCGGTGGCCCAGGCGCAGGGCCGGCGTCTCGTCGCGCATGTCCATCTCGTCCACCACGATGGCGCGCACGCCGGGGTAACGGCCGCGCAGGATGGTGGCGGCGTCGCGCAGCGTGGGCGCATAACCCACCACCTCGCTCGCGGTCTGCAGTTGTTCGCCGGACAGTCCCATGGTGCTGCTCCTTGAGAAGTTCACTCTTCAGCCGAGGCCAGCTTGCGGGCCTCGACCGTGATCGGCAGCGGCGTGTCGGCCGCCATGGCGGGCAGGTCCAGCTGCCAGCCGTTGGCCAGGGTCACCAGGCCACCCCACATGTCGGGGTTGACCATCGAGACGATGGGCTCCTCCAGGTCTTTCTTGGGCACGTAGGCGCTGAGCACGCCCTTGCTGTCTTTGCGGATCATCACTTTCATCGTCGGCTCCAGGACTGGGGGAAAGGGGTTCAGGCGGCCACGGCTTGTGCCGCAGGCAGCAGGGATCGAAGGGTGGGCAGCGCCGCGATCAGCGCGTCCACGTCGGCATCGGTGCTGGTGCGCCCCAGCGAGAGGCGGATGGCGCCCTGGGCTTCGTCGTCGGGCACGCCCATGGCGCGCAGCACGTGTGAAGGTTCACTGCCCGATGACGAGCAGGCCGCACCGGACGAGGCCGCAAAGCCCAGGCGTTCGAGCCGGCCGAGCACCACGTCGGCCTCCCAGCCGCCCACGCGCAAGAAGCTCACACCCGGCAGGCGCGGCACCGCGCGCGACCAGATGTGCACGTCGGGCAGTTCAGTCAGCAGCGCGGCTTCCAGCCGGTCGCGCAGCGTGGCCTGACGGGCGGCTTCGGCGGTCAGGTCGCCCAAGGCCTCCAGGGCCGTGGCCAGGCCCACGATGGCGGGCAGGTTCTCGGTGCCACCGCGGCGGCCACGCTCCTGCGAGCCGGGCATGGTGGGGCGGACCGCGACGCCCTGGCGCAGCAGCAATGCCCCCACCCCCTTGGGGCCGTTGAACTTGTGGGCCGAGCAGCTCACCGCGTCGGCGCCCCAGCCGGACCAGGCAAACGGCTGCTTGCCGATCCACTGCGTCGCATCCACGTGCAGGCGCGCGCCGGTCGCGGCGGTGAGGGCCGCGACCTCGGCCACCGGCATCAGCGCGCCGGTCTCGTTGTTGGCCGCCATCAGCGACACCACGGCCACGTCGGCGCCGATCAGGCGGGTCGCGGCGTCGAGCTGAAGCGTGCCGTCCGGCTGCACGGGCAGGAAGTCCACCGGCACACCGGCCTCGGCCAGGTCGCGCGCGAGCTTCAGGTGACCGGCGTGCTCCACCGCGCTGAACAACACGCGCCGCCGGCCCTCGGGCGCGGCGGCGAGCAGGCCGCGCACCGCCAGGTGGTTGGCCTCGGTCGCGCCGCTGGTGAACACCACCTCGGCCGGCTTGCAACCCAGCGACTGCGCCACCACCGAACGTGCGCCCGCCAGCACCCGGCTGGCGGCCTGTCCCGGCCCGTGTTTGGACGAAGCGTTGGCCCAGGTGCCCGTCATCACCGCGGCCATGGCGTCGATCACCGCGGGCGACGGTGGCGTGGTGGCGTGGTGGTCGAGGTAGATCATGGCCAGAACTTCCGCTCGGCGTCGATGCAGACGGTGTCCAGCGCTTCACCCAGCGACAGGCCTTCGGCGTGCGGCTGCCAGGTGCCGGCGGCGTGGTCGCGCACCTGCAGCGACCAGCTGCCGTCGGGTGCGGACGTGAGCAGGGCGATGTCGATCACGCCACCCTCGGGGTCCACGTTGCGCGAACAGCAGGGGGCCTGGATGCGGAAGCCGCCGTCGTCCTGCAGCACCGTCGGCTGCACGTAGCGGTACCGCACGCGGTCCTTGAGCGCGCGTTCGATGAACGGGCGCATGAAACCCACGACCTGGGCTTCCACGCGGTCGGGCGGGGGGGCCGTGGTCGCGGTGGCGTTCATCCCGCCACCTCCACCGGAACCCATCCGGCCGGCACGGGCGCGAGCTCCACTTCCAGGCAGCCCACCACACAGCCGCCGAAGTCCACCAGGTACACCGGCTCGTTGATCTCGCTCGCGTGGCCGATGTTGACCACCTCACCCACGTCGCCGCGCGCGGCCAGCAGGGCCTCGGGTTCGCGCTCGGGGTGGCTGCCGTCGTTGACCAGGTCGTCCAGCGCGACCACGCGCTGGCCCCAGGCGTAGACCGGGGTGCGCGGTTCGACAAAGGCGGCGGCGTCCATCGCGTTGGGGGTGTTCATGGGGTCGCTCCTGAATCAAGGGGTTTTCCGGAACCGAGGTCGGCCAGCGCGGCGGCCTTGTCGCCCAGCTGCGCCAGCACCTCATCGGGCAGGTTGTCGAGCGTGCACAGCTCCTTGGCGCGCATGCCGACGCGGTGGCCGGTCTCGATGAAGTCCACCGCGTAGATGTAGAACTGCTGCAGGAAGGTGTTGATGCTCACGACGTAACCGATGTCGCCCTTGTTCACCAGCACCTCGCCGATGTCCTTGCCGTTGTAGGTGCCGTCGTTGCGCACCACCGAACGCGCGATCACCCGTTCACCGAAGGCAAAGCGGGGCGGGTCGGCGACCTCGATCACGTCGTCGTCGCGCACGATGTCAACCATGGGGTTTCTCCTGGGCCAGGTTCAGGCGGCTGCGCGCCATCTGGCGCACCTCGCTGTCGGGGTCGTCGCCCAGCGCCACCAGATGCGGCAGCGGCGCGCGGCGCGCCACCTCCCAGCGCACGCGCCAGTCGGGGTCGTCGGCCATGCGGCCGAGCAGGGGTTCGGGCAGCGACTCGGCCACCGCGCGCCGCACCTCGGGCTCCGGGTCACCGGCCAGGATGAACAGCGCCGGCATCTGCAGGCGGCGCGCAACGATTTCGCGCACCGTGCGTTCCGGGTCGTAGGCCAGGGTGGCGAGCAGGGGCAGCGGCAGGCGCAGCGCCACAATCTCGCGCACGCCGTAGTCCGGGTCGTTGCGCATGGCGGCCAGGCGCACCGGCTCCAGCCGCTGGGCCACACGCAGGCGCACCTCGCGGTGCGGGTCGTGCACCAGCGGCTCCAGCTGCAGGGGGGACAGCCGCAACACCACCTGCATGCGCACGGTTTCGTCGGGGTCGTTCATCAGGGACGGCAGGCGGAACACGCTGGCGTGCCGCGCGGCGATGGCCCGCACCTCGAAGTAGGGGTGCTGCAGCTGGTCATCGGCCAGTTCCGGGTGCCAGCGGAAGAAGCGGTCGATGCGGCGCGCGTAGGCATCCTGCATGCAGGCGTGGCCGGGCTCACAGCCGCGGCCGCCGTCGCGTGCGCGCAGGTCGCGGTAGGCACAGCTGGCGCAGTCCACCGGACCGCCCTGCCAGTCCATGGGCGGAATGTCGCCCTCTGGCGCGCGCGCCGCCAGGCGCTGCGGCGTGGTGAGGAAGGTGGCGGCCGCGCCCATGTTCATTGCCCCAGCGGCGCCCAGCCGCGCACCGGATAGTCCACCGGACCGTCCACCAGCGAGGTCGTGTGGCCGGCCTCGTGCCGCGCGAGCACGTGCGACAGCAGGCCGCCGCCCAGGTGGTCCTTCGGGTCGAGCCGGCGCAGCTCGCCGAGCATCAGCCGCGCCTCGTCCAGGTCACCCAGGCGCAGGTTCAGGTAGGCCAGGCCCTTGAGTGTGAACAGGTAGAAGCGCACCGCCGCGTCGCCGCGGGTCGCTTCATCGTCGGGCACGGCGTCACCGAAGTCGGGACCGAGCGCGGCACGTGCGATGGCCAGTGCGTCTTCGCCCGCCGCCCTCGCCTGCTCCAGCGCGTGGCCGTAGAAGTGGAAGCGGTAGATCGCAATCAGCGGCACCGGGTGTTTTGGCGCCAGCGCGCGCGCGCGGTCGAGCAGCGGCAGCGCCTTCGCGGGCTGGTCGCGCAGTGCCCCGGCCTGGGCGATCAGGGCCTCCACCTCGGGTGCGAGTGCGCCGCCGATGACCGAGGCCGCGAAGGCCGCTGCGGCGGCTTCGAAGTCCCGGTCGGCGTTCATGGCGGCCTCGCGCGGGGTGGGGTCAGGACGCCAGCACCGGCCGTCCGCCGCGGCCGATGGAACCGACCGAGATGGTGGCCACCCCGGGCGGCGCGGCGTTCTCGGCGCTGCTGCAACCGCAGGCCGCCTGGTTCGGGTTGATGATGCTCAGGCCCGAAGAGGTCGCGGTCTCGGTGAAGTCGATCGTCACACCGTCGAGCAGCATGCGGCTTTCGGCCGGCAGGAAAAACTTCAGGCCGGACACGACGAACACCTGCTCCCCGTCCTTCGGGGCGGCCTCGGCGCTGAATTCCGAGCTGTAGCCCGAGCAACCGCCGGGCGACACCAGCAGCCGGAAACCGGCCGACGGAATGCCCGAGAAGCGCACGATGCGGCCGATGAATTTTTCGGCGGCCGGGGTCAGGGTGAAAGAAGTGGACATGGGTCAGGCTTTCACGATGCAGCCGTCCACCGGGCACACGGCCTGGCACTGCGGCGAGTCGTACTGGTCGATGCACTCGGTGCACTTCTTCGGGTCGATCACGTAGGTGCCACCCTTTTCGCGGATCGCGACGTTGGGGCACTCGGGTTCGCAGGCCGAGCAGGCGGTGCAGGTGGAGGAAATGATCTTCAGGGCCATGGTGGTTCTCCTTCTGGTGAGGGGACGTCGTGGGGAAATCGTTGGGGCTCAGGCGGCGGCGGTGAACGCGCCCTGGCGGATCTGCGCGTCGCCGCGGTCCTGGTGCGTGATCTCGCCGGCCGCGATGCGGGCGCGGTAGCCGTTGAACCAGTCGAGCGCGGCCTTCTCGATGAACTCGCCGCTGAACTGGTCGACCGGTTCGATACCGGCCTCCTTCAGTTCGTCGCGCGGGCAGGCACCGATCTTGGCGACCAGCACCGCGTGGCAGTCGTTGATGGCCTTGACCACGCTGGGCAGCTGCTCGTCGTCGCCGTGGCCGCCCTGGCAGTACAGGTCCACGCGGCGGTGGCCGACGAACAGGGCCTCGGACGCGCTGACTTCAAAGATCTGGAACTCGGTGACGTGGCCGAAGTGTTCGTTGACGCGGCCACCGCCCTTGGTGGCGACCGCGACGAGCACCTTCATGTCCTGGTCGACTTCGATGGCAGCGCTGGCGGCCAGCGCTTCCTGCTTGGCGGCGTGTTGTGCCTGGCGCTCGACCTCGACCTTCTCCTGGTAGGCACGGCGCTTGTCGAGGTCGTACACGACCTCCATCTCTTCGATCTTGTCGAGCGTGAACTCTTCCGAGCGGTCTTCGCCCAGCAGGCCCACCGCGTCGGCGCGGCACTGGCGGCAGTGGCGCATCAGGTTCGCTCCGCCCGCGCAGGCGTCCTGCACGGCCTTGAGCTCCTGCGCGGTCGGGCCACGCTGGCCGGTCAGGCCGAACACCGTGCCGTGTTCCGCTTCGCTGATGAGCGGCATGATGTTGTGCAGGAAGGCGCCGCGCTTCTTCACCTCGCGGTTCACCTCCATCAGGTGCTCGTCGTTGATGCCGGGAATCAGCACCGAGTTGATCTTGGTGAGCACGCCGCGCGCGGTCAGCATTTCCAGGCCGAGCATCTGGCGCTCGTGCAGGATCTTGGCGGCCTCGTAGCCGGTCACGCGGCGGTGGTCCCAGAAGATCCAGGGGTAGATCTTCTCGCCCACGGCCGGATCCACCATGTTGATGGTGATGGTCACGTGGTCCACGTTGTACTTGCAGATCTCGTCCACGTAGTCCGGCAGCGCCAGGCCGTTGGTGGAGATGCAGAGCTTGATGTCCGGCGCCTGTTCCTGCAGGAGACGGAAGGTCTCGAAGGTCTTCTTGGGGTTGGCCAGCGAGTCGCCGGGGCCGGCAACGCCGAGCACCGTCATCTGCGGGATCTCGCTCGCGACCGCGACCACCTTCTTGACCGCCTGCTCGGGTGTGAGTTTCTGGCTCACCACGCCCGGGCGCGATTCGTTGGAGCAGTCGTATTTGCGGTTGCAGTAGTTGCACTGGATGTTGCAGGCCGGCGCCACGGCCACATGCATGCGGGCGTAGTGGTGGTGGGCCTCTTCGGAATAGCAGGGATGGTTCTTGACCTTCTCCCAGATTTCGGCCGGCATGTCGTCGGGGCCACCCGACGAACCACAACTGGCCTTGCCCTCACCACCGGAGGTGCCGCAGCCACCCCCTGCTTCGGGCACATCGAGCTTGGAACCCAGCGGCTTGATCGAGCCGATGGACAGGTACGTCTTGGCGGGCATGGAACCCGCAGCGGTGCTTGTCGACATGAAGACCCTTCCTGCAGCCGACCATGGCCGCTCGGCAGGTCTTCAGCGAAATCCGTGCCACGAAAAAAATCCATGCAGATCAACGATCTGGAGGTTTTGTCGTGTGTAGGAAAGGGGACAGGCGGAACGTTGGGGTCGGGGACTGCGTCGCGGTTGCGACAAAGGCGCTGGCGGTCCCGGCCGGTCGGATGCATCCCCAAAAGAGGCGGCCCGAAGCTGGCTGTTTTCGCACAGCCCGCGCAGAATGCACGCGGCGACATGCCGTCCCGGCGCCCCGGATTTGCATCCCATGCAGAAAGGAAACGAACGTGAAAAAGACGAACGTGATCCCAGACACATCGTGCGCCACGCGGCGCGGCATGAGCCGCCGCAACGTGCTCGCGTCGCTCGCCGCACTGCCTTTGACCGCCGCCTTGCCGGGCTGCGGTGGAGGCCGTGTTCAACCCGCCGACTTCACGCTGATCGCGACCGACTTCGTCAACGGCGTGCAGTTCATCGACGGCAACGTGCGCATCGCGATCAACACCAGCGGGCAGGTCGCGTTTGTCGCCACCGAGCTGCCACCACCGTCTTCGGGCTTCTCGCAGGCGGTGTTCGTGTCGCAGCCGGGCGGATCGCTGGCCAAGCTGCCCACTCAATCGCTGATGCACGTCTACATCAAGGCCCTGCAACTGGCGCCGAGCGGGGAGGTGGCCTTCGTTGCCACCAACAACACCAACCCGGCCACGCCGCTGCGCGGCGTCTACCGCGGCAACGCGGTGGCCGACACCATCACCGCCTTGCTTGAGGCCAGTCCGTCCTGGAGCTTCGGCGACCCCGGCGGACCACCGCCGCAACCGCGGCTGGCGATGTCGGCCAACGGCACGCTGGCGTTCAGCACGCTGGTCTCCGCCAGCGGCGGCCTGTACCGCAGCACGCTCGCCGGGCCACCGGAGCTGCTGCGTGCGGGCAGCGGTACCTATTTCAACAACCAGGCCATCGCCATCAACGACAGCGGCGCCATGGCCGTGCAGATGGAGTACGGCGACCCGAACGCGGGCCTGTCGCGCGGCGTGCTCATCTTCGACACGCCCGGCGACACGCTGGAGACCATCCAGAGTGCGGGCGAGCGCACCCCTGTGGGCTGGCAGCCGCGGATCGCGATGAACAACCTCGGCCAGGTGGTGTTGTCGATCAACAGCAGCGTGACGATCCAGTACTTCACGCCGCCACTGCCCGGCGGCGGCGCGCCGTCGTCGACCCAGACCATTCCGCCCGGCGTGCACCGCGCGACACCCACCGCTTTCGGCCTGCCCTTCACCTTCACCACCATCGCGGCACCGGCCGACGGCTACACCTCCTTCGGCGACGTGGTGATCAATGACAGCGGCACCGTCGCCTTCTCCGCCGGCCTGCCCGACGGCAACAGCGGTGTGTTCTTCGGCTCCGACCCCGACAACGACGCGGTTGCCGTGACCGGTGAAGACATCGTCATCGGCGGCGTGAACCAGTTTTTCTCGATCGTTCGCCTGGGCGGCCTGAACAACGCCGGGCAGCTCGCGATCCAGACCAGCGACTTCCGGACCACCGACCAGAAGATCTGGCGCGTCGAACTGCCTTGATCAGCCCGGTGGAGGCCCACCGAGGGCCTGCACGTCGGGCTTCAGAACTTGCGCACCTCGATACCGTGCTTCTGCAGCGCGTAGCCCATCTGCCGCGGCGTGATCTTGAGCAGGCGGGCGGCCTTGGCCTGGACCCAGCCGCAGCGTTCCATGGCCCAGATCAGGCGTTCACGCTCACCCTCGGGTTTGTCGTCGGCGTGCGGCGCGCTGGCGCTGCTGCCGCCTGAAGGGGCCAGCGGGGCGCTGAAGCCGCTGTCCAGGGCGTCCAGCTCGGCCGGGCGGCTGTCGCCGGGGTCGAAGCCGCCGGGGACGGCGGGCTGGCGCGGCGGCGGGGTGCCGGGAATCTCGGTGATGGGGATTTCGGCCAGGCGGCTGGGGCGCACGGCGTCCTCGCGTTCGATGTGGTGCAGCACCTGGGTGAGGCACCGGTTCTCGCGGCAGGGGAAAGCCAGGTCGGTGATGAGGTCGTTGGCCGCCATGGTGGCGGTGCGTTCGACGCAGTTCTCCAGCTCGCGCACGTTGCCGGGCCAGTAGCAGCTGGCCAGCACGCGCATGGCTTCAGGGCTGAACTTGGTGGTCTTGTCGTTCTCGCGGTTGAAGCGTTCCAGGAAGTGCTGGGCCATGGCGGGAATGTCTTCGCGCCGTTCGCGCAGCGCCGGCAACAGGATGCTGACGACGTTGATGCGGTAGTAGAGGTCGGCGCGGAATTCGCCGGCCTGCACCATTTTTTCGAGGTTGCGGTTGGTGGCCAGGATCAGGCGCACGTCCACCTTGACCGGCGCGCCGCCGCCCACGCGTTCGAAGCTGCGCTCCTGCAGCACGCGCAGCAGCTTGGCCTGGAAGGCGGCGGAGATGTCGCCGAT
>CAZJZD010000057.1:0-25069 GCA_964550405.1 uncultured Hydrogenophaga sp.
GCTGGGCGTAGGTGCCGGTGGCGAGGTCTTTTTCGATGACCTGGCGCAGGAAGTTGGAGACCTTGTGCTCACCCTCGTCGGCGGGGGCGGCAGCGTTGTTTTTAGAGGGGGAAGAGGGGGTGTTGGAGCTCATGGAAGTCATTCTAGGCGGGGGCGTTCAGAGGGCGTTGACCGTTTGCGCGTTGGCTTGCGCAATGGCGCGGAAGGCGGGGCTGATGCGTTCGTCCACCGCCGCGGCCTGCCAGAAGCGCTGTGCCAGTTCACGCGCCTGCGGCCACACGGCCAGGGTGTGCACCGTGGGGCGCGGGGGCTGGGCGGCAAAGTCGCGCGGCACCACCTCGCCGGCCACGGGGGCGTACAGCATGGGCAGCATGTCGTAGGCCGGGGCCAGGCGCCAGCGGTGGTCTTGCAGCAGCAGCGAGAGGTTGCCGTGGTGGCGGTCGGTGTTGGCGATGAGGGCGCCAAAGGCGTCGAGCAGGCCGATGGCGCTCACGTCGTCCGGGTGCAGGCGTTCGGGGCCGGCGCGGTCGGAGCGCTGGGCGGTGTCCACCCAGTTGCTGCCCTGGCCGATGTACTGGCGGTCGTACACCTCCAGCGAGACCATGCCCACGCGGCCGCCCTGGGGCGTGCGGTCGAAGCGCCGGCTTTCCAGGAAGACGCGGCCGGCGGCCTGCTCGATGACGGTGTGCGCCGCGCGCACGCCCGCAGCGGCCAGGGTCTGCAGGGCCAGGCCTTCGCACACCAGCAGGTCGCGCCAGCGCTGGCTGGCGGCGCTGTCGTCAGCCGGCGAAAACTTCACCAGCACGGCGTGGCCGTCGCGCACGGCGCTGAACTTGGGTTGTTCGCCGCCGGCACTCGACCCCACCGCGGTCTGGTCCAGTGCCTGCAGGGCCAGGGCGGGGTACTGGGTGGCCGGGTCGCTCACCACCGGGGCGGCGCTGCGCAGCGGGGCGGGCAGCGTGTGGAAGCGGTCGAAGGCGGCGGTGCCCACCAGCAGGTTGCCGGGCTGGTCTTCGCCCGCGTTCACCAGCGCTTTGAGGATGTGGTCGTCGCTCCAGTGGCTCAGGTTGGCGGGCAGTTGCAGGCCGGGGTGGCCCTGCACGAAGCCGCGGCCCAGAAAGCCCTGGGGCCGCATGTCGTACAGGAACCAGGGGAGGCTGTCGTGCCGGGCGCTTTGGCCGTGCTCGCGGTCGGCCTCCTCCATCCAGAAGCCGTCACCGGCCAGCGGGTAGAGCGTGCCGAAGAACTGCAGGCCGCCGTCCGGCTGCACGGCGTGGATGGGCACCTGCCGGCCGACACCGGGCACCTCGCGCGGCAGCAGGTAGCGCCGCGCGCGGGCCGCGCCCACCGCGACCAGCGTGCCATCGGCCAGCAGGGGCGCGAGCAGGCGCGAGGCGCTGGGCTGGCTGATGCCCAGCTGCGCCTGCAGCTGCGGGCTGGTGGCGGCGCCCCCGAGGCGGCGCAGGGCGGCCAGCAGGCCAGCGGGGTCGGAGGTGTTCATGAATGGATTTGTGAATGGATATTTTCATTCTAAACCCATGTTTTGATTGGAAATGTGGTTTTCAGATGCATGCATCTGGCGGGTGGCGTGCCGGCCTCAGAACGCCCAGCTGGCCATGAGGGCGGCGCTGCGGCGGGCGGGCAGCTGGGCCAGCACGGCCTGGGGCGGGCCGCCGTATGTGCGCCAGGCGGCCTGCAGCTGCACGCGGTCGCCCTGCCATTGCAGCGATGCGGTGACGGCCCGGCCGCGGTCGGCCGGGGTGTGCCAGAGGTCGAGCGCAGCGGTCCAGGCGCCGGGTTGCCAGGCGGCGCGCACAAAAAGGTTGTCGCGCCGCAAAGCCGGCAGGCCCGCCACCCCGGCCAGCGGGCTGGCCTGCCAGGCGCGGTTGCCGGCCAGGGCGGCGGCGGGTACGCCGGGCTGGCCGGTCAGGGCCGCCAGCGCGGTGTTGCGTTGCTGCCAGGCGGTCCACTGCGCGTCGCGCGGGGCGGTGCCGTCGTGCCACCACTCCAGCAGCAGGCTTTGCCGGGACGGCCCGGTCCAGCTGGCGCCCAGCAGGGCCTGGGTGGTGCCGCCCAGCGTGTCCAGCCGCCAGGGGTTGGCGCTGAGCAGAGCGCCGCTGGCGCCGGCGGCGTCCACCCAGCCGTCGTGGCGCTGCAGCCACCGGGCCGAGGCGTGCACCGACAGCGCGTCGCTGGCGACCCAGGCGGTGGCCGCACCGATGCTGGCACCGGTGCGGCGGCCCAGGCGGGCGAAGGCGTGCAGGTCGGCGGCGCCGTCGGCCGTGCGGCCGTACCAGCGCGCGGCCAGGGCGCTTTCATCAGGGCCGCGGGTGGTGTCGGCGCTGCGGTTCAGGTGCTGGGGGTTGACCCAGACCAGCGCGGTGGACGAATCGGCGCCGAAGTGTTCCAGCTGCAGCAGGGCGCGGCCTTGCAGCGGGGCCGGCAGCAGGCTGCGGCGGGCTTCCTGCTGCACCAGGTCGTTGGGGCGGAAGGCCTGGCCCACGTCCCAGCTGACCACCTGGCGGCCGGCGGTGCTTTGCCAGGCGCCGTGGTCGCCGGTGACGGCGAGTTCGTCCACCCGGGCGCTGCCCTGGTGCTGGCCGCCGGGCAGCCGCAGGCCCTGCCACTGCAGCCGGGTGTTCAGGCCCAGGGCGCCGTGCCGCCACTGGCCGCGCAGTTCCAGCTCCAGCGCGCTGCTGTCGGGCGCGGGGGGCACCGGGGCGCTGCCGGCCTGCTGCGCATCGTGGCGCAGGCGCACCTGACCGTTCCAGCCGTGCCAGCTGTCGGCGGCGTCGGCCGCGTGCAGCAGCGGGGACGCCAGCAGCAGGGCCAGGGCGGCGGCGGTGAGTCGGCGTGTGCCCATGGTTCAGTCCAGCGCCGGGTTGCGGGCCAGGAACATGGGGTTGAGCCAGGTCTCGGGCACGTTGCGCGGCTGGCGCGAGAGGTAGCGCACCCGGGTGGTCTTCTGGCCGCCCAGGTGGTCGACCAGCAGCATCTCGTCCACCCGGGTCGGGGCCTGCGGGCGGTCCGTCACGAAGCGGGCCTGCTTGGCCAGCTTGTCGGACTGCACGTACAGGTCGGCCTTGAGCGGTTCGCTGCGCGCCTTGCCCAGCCAGAGTTCGATGCGCTGGTAGCTCACGCCCTTGCGCTGTGCCTGCAGTGAAAGGCGCACGCAGTCCTGCGCGTCGCCGCCCGGGGTCTCGCAGCGTTCCTCGCCCACCCAGGTGCCGCTGTAGTCCTCGGCCCACGAGAGGGTGGCGATGTCGCCGGTGGAGGCGTCGCCCAGCAGCTTCTGCGACGGGGTGATGCGCAGCGGTCGCTGGCTGGCGGGCATGAGCAGCCAGAAGTCGTCGCCGAGCATGAGCACCTTCTGGCCCTGTTCGGCGGGTGAGCGCATCAGCACCAGCGAACGGCGGTCGTTCTGCACGAAGACGGTGTAGCGGCGGGTCTTGTCCACCGTGCCGTCGCGCAGCTGAACGGTGACTTCGGTTTCCACCTGCAGGTTCTGGCCGTCGGTGCGGTAGCGGTCGGCGGCGCGCAGCAGGGCGGCCACGTCGGGCGCGGCCTGGGCGGCGCCGGCCAGCAGCAGGGCGGCCAGCGCGGTGGCGCGGCGCAGGGCATGAAGCGGGGGGGTGTGGGGCATGGCGGGCTCCGGTGGCTCAGACGTGGGCGAGGGCGTCGACGATGGGGCGGCGCACGGCGCGCCGTGCCACCAGGGCGCTGGCGACGGTGGCCAGCGCGGTCATGGCGCCGAGGGTGAACAGGACCAGCAGCGGGTCCATGTTGACCTGCAGCGGGTAGCCCACGCTGCGGCCGGGCGGGGGCGGCATGTCCACCGGGAACACCAGCAGCCCGCCCGAGACCGTGAGGGCCACCAGCGCGCCGAGCAGGGCACCCAGGCCGCCGAGCACCAGGCCTTCGAGCGCGAACGAGACGGTGAGCTGGCCGGGCTGCGTGCCCAGCGCGCGCAGGGTGCCGATCTCGCGGGTGCGTTCGACGATGGCCATGGCCATGGCGTTGGTGACCACGAAGACGACGATGACGGCAATGATCAGACCGAGCGCACCGAAGATGCGGTTGTAGAGCGCGCGCACGCTGCGGTAGAACGGGGCCTGGTCGATCCAGTCACGCACGCTCAGCTCCGGCCGTAGGCCGGCCAGCCGGGTCTTGGCCGGGGCGGTGGCGTCCATGCGGTCGAGGAACACGCCCAGGCTGGACACGCGTTCGGTCACCAGCAGGCGCTGCGCGGTGCCGACGTCGGTGTAGACCAGGCGCTGGTCGATCTCCGGAATGCCGGTGCTGAAGATGCCCTGCACAGTCACGTCCATGGCGTTGAGCACGCCGTCGGTGGTGGCGGCCAGCAGCGTGAGGCCGCTGCCCGGTTCGGCCTTGAGGCTGCGCGCCAGGCCTTCGCCCAGCATCACGGCCTGGCGCTGGTCGCTGGTGAGCACCTGGCCGGCCTTGATGGTGAGGAACGGCCCCTTGATGCCGAACTCGGCGTCCGGGTCGATGCCCGTGGCCATCATCACGGTGGACTTGTCGCCGTTGCTGATGAGACCGCTGAAGTCCACGCGCGGCAGCACCTGGCGCACGGCCGGGTCGGCCAGCAGCTGGCGGCTGAGTTCGGGCGCGCCGTCCAGGCCGTGCTGCAGGGGCACGTCCTCGTCGCCGTCGAACTGCGCGGCGGTACCGATGACCAGGTGCCCGGTGGTGCGGGCCGAGGCTTCGGCCAGGCTTTCGTAGGTGTAGAGGGCAAAGCCGCCGGCCAGCAGGATGCCGGCCGTGCCCAGCGCCGCGATGGCCACGGTGATGAGCGAGCGGCGGCGGTTGCGCCGGGTGTTGAGCCAGGCAAAGCGCAGCCATTGCAGGATCTTCATGACGCGGCTCCTTCCACGATGCGGCCGTCGAGCAGGGCGACCACGCGGTCACAGCGGCCGAGCAGGCGGCTGTCGTGCGTGGCGATGAGAAAGGCCGCGCCCTGGGCGTGGCCGCGTTCGCGCATCAGGTCCAGCACCTGATCGGCGGTGCGCGAGTCGAGGCTGGCGGTGGGTTCGTCGGCGATCACCAGCCGGGGCGACTTGACCAGGGCGCGCGCCACGGCCACGCGCTGGCGCTGGCCGCCGGACAGGGCGTCGGGCCGGTGGTGGGCGTGCTCGTGCAGGCCGACCGACTGCAGCGCCTGCGCCACGCGTTCGCGGCGCTCGGGGGCGGGCACACCGGCCAGGAACAGCGGGTAGTCCACGTTGTCGGCCACGGTCATCACCGGCACCAGGTTGAAGCCCTGGAAGATGAAGCCGATGGCGTCGCGCCGCAGCAGGGTGAGGGCGCTGGTCGACAGCGCACGCACCGGCTGCCCCAGCAGGCGCACGTCGCCTTCGTCGGCCTGGTCGATCAGGCCCGCGAGGTTGAGCAGCGTGCTCTTGCCGCTGCCGGAGGGGCCGGTCAGCGCGAGCATTTCGCCGGGGTGGAGGTCCAGATCGACCCCGCGCAGGGCGGACACGGTGTGCTGGCCCAGGCGGTAGCTTTTGTGCACGCCGCGCAGGGCGAGCACCGGGTGGTCTGTGGCGCTCATGACGGCAGCCCGGCGAGTGCGGCGCGGGCGGCGTCGGCTTCCAGTTCCTTCAGGCCGATGACACGTTCGTAGTGGCGGCGGGCTTCGGCGGGCCGGTCGGTCTGGCGGGCGTGTTCACCGGCCAGGAAGAAGACGGCGCTGCGGAAGGCGGCCGGCGTTGTGGTCAGTGTGGGCAGGTTCAGCAGTTCGGTCAGCAGCTTCTCGCCGCGCGCGCCGCGGTTGAACATGCCGGGCACGGCCAGGAAGGTGTTGGCCGCCACCAGGCGCGTTTCCAGCGCCGGAGGCACACCACCGGCGGGGGCCTGTTCGTGTTCGGGCCGGATCAGGGCCAGGGCCTTGTCGAGCTGGGCCAGGCCGTCTTCGGCGTGGCGCATCTTCTTCCAGGGCAGCAGGGTGGTGCGGGACAGCCGCGCGGTGGCGGCGCCGGCATAGGCGAGCAGGCGCGGGTCGCCCGGATGCGCGCCGAGCAGCTGCTGCAGCGTTTCGGCCGAGCGGGTGATGGCGCCGCTGTCGGTGGCGGGCGCGGTCCGGAAGCCCAGGATGGCGGCTTCCACCGCCGGTACGGGCGGTGTCTGGGCGCTGGCGCTGGCGAGCAGGACGCTGGTCAGGGCCAGCATCAGGAATCGGTGGAAGCTGCGGCGGGGCGGTCGGGCCATGGTGAACTCCGTTGGGGGTTGCGATGGCCGAATGCTCGGTGCTGGCGCCGGCCGCCGCGAGCGGCCTGAGACGAAACGCCGGATGGGCGCCGCGAGATGCCGCCGTGCGGCGTGACACGTGCCGCACCCTGCGCGCCCGGTCCCGACAGGGGGCGGACCTGACCTACCCAGCGGCGACCGGTTTCCGGTATGGTCATGCCTGCCCGAACGGGGAGGAATCGCGACCAAGGCCCAACAATGCACAACGACAATCCGGACACCATCGCCATCGAAGAATCCCAGTGGCAATCCACTGTGGTGGACGACGTCTTCCTGCCCAGCGTGCGCGTGCAGCTGGGCTGGAAGGACATTGAGGCCGCTGTCGAGAGCGGCGCCGTGGTGCCGCAGCAGGCACATGCCCTGTGGGCCGGCTGGGCGTCGCCCATGAGCGGCCTGCGGGTGGCCGCCGCCGGCGCGTCGCGCGCCTTTGCGCCGACGCAGAACGACCTGCCCGAATCCCCCGCAGCGGCGGCGCCGGTGGTGGACGACACGCCGCGCAGCGGTCTGCTGGCCGGCCTGGCGGCGGGGCTGTTGCTCGGCGCCCTGGGCGCCTGGCTGGTGTTCGGCTGAGACCGACGAGCACACGCTCACATCACACACAGATGAAAAAACCGCGCCCTTGGGCGCGGTTTTTCTTGTGTGACCGTTTGATGGGTCAGTAGCTCAGACGGATCTGCAGCACGGCGGTGGTGCCGCTGGTTTCGTTGCCCACGATCAGCAGCGGCTGGCCGTTGGGCGAGTGGGCCGCGCTGATGAAGTGCAGACCTTCGGGGCCGCGGTCACCGGTGTCGCCGGTGCGGGTGTTCAGGTAGGTGACGAAGCTGGCCGACGCCGGTGTGCTCACGTCGTAGACCATGATGCCGCCCACGCGTTCGAGCCCGATGAAGGCGAAGGTCTTGGTGCCGAAGGTCGCCACGGTCACGCCTTCGGGTTCCGGGCCCTTGGCGGGGCTGCGGCTGTCCAGCGTGTTGTTGCTGTTGCTGGCGTTGAAGTTGACGTTGGAAAGAGCCTGTGTGCGGGTCTCGAATTCGTCGCCGGAGTCGTAGACGCGGGTGCCGGCGGTGTTCCAGATGCTGAAGGATCGGGCACCGAAGCTGTAGAGGGCGGTGCATTCGCCCGTGCCGTTCTTGCCGGTGTCGTCGCCGTTGGGGACGGCGGTCACGTTCAGGCGGCCAAGGTTGCTGTCGAGCACGAGGTTGGCCGCGTCGGTGAACAGGGTGCTGTCCAACCCGACGCTGCAGTGGGCGCGCACGCGGGCTTCTTCCACCAGGCCCGTGTAGTCGCGAGCGTCGCCTTCGTTGGCGGTGATGAGGTACTGCTGGCCGCCAGCGGTGAAGGCGGCGATGGCGTCGGGCATGTAGAGGCCGCGCACGGGGACCGGCGCGATCTTCACGGTGGGGGTGCCGCTGTTGGTGTTGCTGCCGCCGTCTTCGTTGCTGACGTCCATGCCCATGCCGGTCAGGCTGTGGTCCTTGTAGCCCAGCGCGCGGATCGCGGTGACGGTGCGGGTGGCGATGTCCACTTCGGCCACGGCGTTGTTCTCCTGCAGGGTCACATAGGCCTTGGCACTGTCGGCGCTGACGGCGATGTACTCTGGCTCCAGGTCCTGCGCCACGGTGGCGTTGGGGCCGAAGATGCGCACGCCGGCCGTGCGCAGGCTGTCGAGTTGGGTGTTGTAGGCGCCGAAGCCGGCGGTGTGCACCCTGCGGTTGACGCTGGTGGCGGTGGGGGTGAGGGTGCCCAGTGCGATGACACTGACCGAGCCTTCGGGGTCCACCGAGTCGGGCTGGCTATAGCTGTTGGGTTCGCCTTCGTTGGCCACCAGCAGGTGGCGGCCATCCGGGGTGAAGGTGAGCATGTCGGGCAGGGCGCCCACGGTGTCGGTGCCCAGCAGGGTCGAATCGCTGGCGCGCACCCAGGCCACGAGGCCGTTGCCCGTCTTGGGACTGGCTTCCACCGCCAGGGCCACGATGCCGTCGCGGATGGCCACGCTGTTGATGGCGCCCAGGCCGCTGCCGATGCTGCTGCCGGCGATGGCGCCGACGCTGGTGGGCGCGGCCGGGTTGCTGAGGTCCAGCACGTCCACCGACCCGAGTGCGCCATTGACCACGAACAGGCGTTTGCTCAATGGATCGTAGGCGGTGATTTCGGCCGAGGCTTCGCCGCCGGTGTGGGTGAAGCCGCCGATTTTCTCCAGGGTCAGGCTGACCGGCGTGGCGTCGGGTGCCGGGGGGGTGTTGTCGGGGGCGTCATCGTTGCCGCCACAGGCGGCGAGCAGGGCGGCGGTGCCCAGCGCAGCGGCCAGCAGGCGCAGGCCGCTGCGACGCAGGGGGGAGGGACGTGGTGTCATGACGGGTTTCGTGAACAGCGTTGGTGGAGTCGCTGTTGTAAGAACCTTGTGTGACATCGCCATGAAGGACGCGTGACGTCCCGGGGTGCCGGTGTGAACCGGCCCGAGGCTATTGACCGAAGCGCGGGCCGTCGGTCAGGAAGGCCTGTTCGGCCTCGGTGCTGGCGCGGCCCAGGGCGGCATTGCGGTGCGGGAAACGGCCGAACTTCTCGATGATGGCCAGGTGCTGGCGGGCGGCGCCCAGGTTGCCCTGGAGCTGCTGTGCGATTGCCGGAGGACTGTTTCGGATCAGCGCCGTGAAACGGGCCACGCACTCGTATTGCAGGGGCAGGCTCTCGGCGTGCATCAGCGGCATGTAGAGGAAGACGCGGCCGACGATGGGCAGTTCATGGTCCTGTTCCAGGGCGAGCGCCTGCAGCACCAGCCGCTGCGCCTGGCCATCGCCGGCAAAGGCCCGCGCCTGGCCGCGGTACACGTTGCGGCTGAACTGGTCGAGCAGGATGACCAGCGCCAGCCGCGACGCCATGGGGCTTTCCCATGGGAACAGTTCACCGCGCAGGGCCGCGTCCACCAGCCGCCCGAAGCGATCGCGGATGTGCTGGTCCAGATCGGCACCACCGCCGAACCAGCGCGGGTTGCGGTCGTCGGCGGGCCAGTCGTCCGGCCAGCTGTCGCCGAACCAGAAATGGAGCACGTCCTCGGGGGCCTCGGCGGGCTTGTTGTTCATGTGATGCGCGGCTTCCAGGGGGTGTTACGTCTCGCAACGGCTTTGACCGTGCATGCGGAACAGCGTTCACACGATTTTTCTGTAATTCCCTCACGGCAGCCACAGGGTTGCCGCTAACCCAGGAGCAACCGCCATGCCTCAAGAGACTTTCCACACGAATCCGGCCGCCGCCTGGCGCCGGGCCCGCGCCATCGGTCTGGCCGCCCTGGCCGCCTCCGTCTGGGCGCTGGGCACCAGCGCCGCGCATGCCCGTGGCAACCAGGACGTTTACTGGTCCATCGGCGTGACCTCGCCCGGCGTCGCCGTCGGGGTGTCGAACGCACCGCCACCCCGGCACGTGGTGGTGCAGCCCCAGCCGGTGGTGATTCACCAGCCGGCACCGGTGGTCATCCACCAGCCGTACCCGTACGTGCGCCCCGTCGTGGTGCATCCGCATCCGGTGGCCTACCCCGGCTGGGGATACGGACCGCGCTGGGACGACCGCTACGAACGCCGCCGCTGGAAGCACCACCACCGCCACCACGATCGCTGGGACGACGACGATGACCGCCGCGGTGGTCGTCGCTGAGTCAGGTGCTCACATGGCCCGGAAGCGTGAGGCGTAGAGCCGGCTGACGGGCCAGCGTTCGGACCGCTGGCGCAGCTGCAGGTGCAGCTTGCCGGCTTCGTCGCGGTGCACGCTGTGGATCGCGCTGGCGCGCACCACGGTGCCGCGGTGGACCTGCCAGAACACGCTGGCGTCCAGCTGGGGCAGCAGGTCCTTGAGCGGGGTGCGGATGAGCAGTTCGCTGTCGGCCGTGAGCACCCGCACGTATTTGTCGGCGGCTTCGAAGACGACCACGTCGTCCACCGGCACGACGCGGATCTGCTGACCGACGCTGGCCTGGATCACGCGCAGCGGTTCCGCGGACGCCGTCGGGGCCAGCAGGGCACGCAACTGGCTCATGGTGTGTGCCAGCGCGGCGTCGGAAGGCGCATCGGCCGGCGCCTGCATCCTTTGCCCCAGCAGGGCCTGCACCCGTTGCACGGTGCGGGCCAGGCGTTCGGCCTGCACGGGTTTGACCAGATAGTCCACCGCCTGGGCCTCGAAGGCCTGTACCGCGTACTGGTCGTAGGCGGTCACGAAGACCAGGGCCGGGAAGGGCACACCGCCGGGCCACTCTTCGGCCAGCTCGGCCGCGGCCTCCAGCCCGCTCTGGCCCGGCATGCGGATGTCCAGAAAAAGCACTTGCGGTCGCAGCGCCAGCGCCTGTTCGACCGCGGCGGCGCCGTGGCCCACGCGGGCCACGATCTGCAGCTGCGGCCAGGCACGGGCCAGTTCGGCCTGCAGCGCGGTGGCCAGCAGGGGTTCGTCTTCGGCGATCAGGGCGGTGGCGTTCATGCGGCGGGGGTCTGTAGCGGCAGCGTGATGCGGATCTGTGTGCCTTGGCCGGCGGCGCTGGTCCAGTCAAGGCGGGCCTGGGCGCCGAAGGCGGTGCTCAGGCGTTCGCGCACCTGCGTGAGGCCGAAGCCGGCGCGGGGCTCGCCGCTGAAGCCCACACCCGTGTCCTGCACGGTGATGTGCAGTGCACCCGCTTCGCGGCGGGCGCGCACGGTGATCTCGCCGCCGTGCACGGCCGGCTCCAGCCCGTGGCGGATGGCGTTCTCCACCAGCGGTTGCAGCAGCAGGGGCGGCACCGGGTGGCTGGCCAGCTCGTCGGGCAGGTCCAGCGTGCAGCGCAGCCGGTCGCCCATGCGCACACTCATCAGGCCCAGGTAGTCGCGCAGGCGCTGAAACTCCAGCGCCATGGAATGCTGGCCTTCGCTGCGCGAGGCGGCCAGGGTGGCGCGCAGGTAGTCGCCGAGCTGGTCCAGCATGGCGGTGGCACGGTCCGGGTCGAGCCGGATCAGCACACGCAGGTTGGCCAGGGTGTTGAACAGCATGTGCGGTTCGAGCTGGCTTTCCAGCAGCTTCAGGCGCGTTTCGGTGGCCAGGCTCTCCAGCTCGCGGGCGCGTTCCCGGTGGTAGAAGAAAAACAGGAAGCCCAGGCTGATGAACAGCGACCAGATCATGAAACCCCAGAAGCGTTCGGGCGACAGCTTCATCAGCTCCCAGGTGGATCGTCCGGTGTAGGCGTCGCCGATGCTGATGCCGATGGCATAGCCCAGCACGATGACCGCCATCAGGTAGGCGATCGAACGGGCGTTGAAAGCCCAGTAGTAGGGCGCTTCGGTGACCAGCCAGCGGTGCAGCACGATGCGCATGGGGTCGCACAGGAACCAGATGCTGGTGCTGATCGCGTAGCTGTAGACCAGCGACTGCCCCATCGGGTGCATCTGGGGACTGAAGTAGTGCTGGACCAGTGCGATCAGTGCCGCCACGCCCCAGACGATCAGGGCCCGGCGTTTCACGCCCTGGTGGCTGTCGGCCGGCAGCCAGCGCAGCCACCAGGGGCCTGGGGTTGTGGTCATGGTGAATGCGGCGGGTGGTGAGTTGCCCGGCATTCTGGCACGCGGTTTTTCAATGGCTGCGCTGCAGCAGGCGCTGGCGCTCGGCGTCGAGCAGCCGTTCCCGCAGGCTTTCGCCGGTGGAGCGCAGTGCCACCACCAGGCCATGGATCAGCAGGCCGATGACCCAGCCGCCGGTGGGCAGGCCCAGCCAGCCGCCGTCCCGGCCGGCCAGCCACAGCGCGGCATTGACCAGCACAAAGACCGTGGCGTGCACCAGCCAGCCCATGCGCAGGGCGACGTTGCGGCGGGCGGTGCGTTCGAGTTCGGGGGACAGGGGGGTGTGCATGGCGGCTCCTGGTGGTGGTCGGGTGGGATGGGGTGCACTGTGCGCGCCGGCGCCTTGCCCGGCCATCGCGTCGCGACGGAATGCCGCCTTCGCGCCGCCAGATGCGTCCCGCCGGGAGCGGAATGCAGGGGCTTTCTACAATCCGCGTTCGCATCAGACAGGAAAGGGCAGGCATGCGGGAGCAGACATCGCGGCGGACAGTGGTGGTGGCAGCGGGGTTGGCGGGCGTGCTGGCCGCCTCAGGCTGTGCCAGCCTGATCGGAGGCCCCCGAACGGTTTCGATATCGCAGGCGCGGCTGACCGAGCTGGTGAACCGGCAGTTTCCCCAGAGCCAGCGCTACATGGAGCTCTTCGATGTGACCATGTCGGAGCCGCGGCTGTGGCTCCTGCCGGCCGAGAACCGCATCGGGACCGAGCTGCGGTACACGCTGGGGGCTTCGGTGCTCAGTGAGCGGCAGATGGCCGGCACGCTGGCCATGAGCTACGGCCTGCGCTTCAACCCTTCGGATGCCACTGTGCGCCTGGACAAGGTAAAGGTGCAGAAGTTCGACCTGGAGGGCCTGCCCAAGGCCTATGCGGCGCGCGCGCCGCAGCTGGGCCGGCTGCTGGCGCAGAGCGTTCTGCAGGATCTGGTGGTTCACCGCCTGGAGGGTGCCGACCTGCGGCGGGTGCAGGAGGCCAGCCTGCGGCCCGGCGCGCTGAAGGTGCTGCCCGAAGGCCTGCAGCTGCAACTGGAGCCTGTGCCGCGCTGAGTCTGGCCGCTGCTGCCGTTACGATAGCGGCTGCTTCCCGGGGTCCTCGCCGAGCCCGGTTCCCCTGCACCTTCTTATCTGCCGCACTGCGCGGCCCCCCTTCATGGATCTGACGTTGTTGATCAAGGCCGCCATCATGGGCGTGGTGGAAGGCCTGACCGAATTCCTGCCGATTTCTTCCACGGGTCACCTGATCCTGGCCGGCAGCCTGCTGGGTTTCACCGACGCCAAGGCCAAGGTGTTCGAGATCGCGATCCAGACCGGCGCCATCCTGGCCGTGATCATCGTGTACTGGCAGCGTCTGCGCGACACCGTGGTGGGGCTGCCGACCCAGCGCCAGGCACAGCGCTTCGCGCTCAACGTGCTGATCGCCTTCATCCCCGCGGTGCTGCTGGGCCTGCTGTTCGGCAAGGCGATCAAGGCCCACCTGTTCACGCCGCTGGTGGTGGCCACCACCTTCATCATCGGCGGCTTCATCATCCTCTGGGCCGAGCGGCGCGCCGAGCGCTTCACGCGCGTGAACAGCGTGGACGAGATGACGCCCTGGGATGCGCTCAAGCTGGGGCTGGTGCAGTGCCTGGCCCTGGTGCCGGGCACTAGCCGCAGCGGCGCCACCATCATCGGCGGCATGCTGCTGGGGCTGTCGCGCAAGACCGCGACCGACTTCAGCTTCTACCTGGCGATTCCGACGCTGATCGGTGCCGGGGCCTACAGCCTCTACAAGGACCGTGCCCTGCTGTCGGTGGACGACATACCGATGTTCGCCGTCGGGCTGCTGTTCGCCTTCATCAGCGCCTGGCTGTGCATCCGCTGGCTGCTGCGCTACGTGGCCAGCCACAGCTTCGTGCCGTTCGCCTGGTACCGCATCGCCTTTGGCGGCCTGATCCTGCTGACGGCCCACATGGGCTGGGTGCAGTGGGTGGAGTGAGCCGAGCGCTCAGTTCTCCGGATCGCCCGGGCCGTCGGCCTGCTCGGGCAGCGTGAAGCGGAAGGTGGCGCCCTGACCGGGTGAGGACTCGGCCCGCAGTTCGCCGCCGTGGCGCTGCACGATGCGCCGGGCCGTCGCCAGACCGATGCCCAGCCCGCTGAACTCGTGCGGCTGGTGCAGGCGCTGGAAGGGCTGGAACAGCTTGCCCGAGCGCGCCATGTCGAAGCCGGCGCCGTTGTCGCTGACGCAGAAAAAGCGCTGGCCGTCCACCACTTCGGCATACACGCGGATGTGGGCCAGCGGGTTGTGCGCGCTGTACTTCCAGGCGTTGTGCAGCAGGTTCTGCAGCAGGGCTTCGATCAGCGGCGGATCGGCCATGGCGGACAGCCCACTCTCGACCTGCCAGCCGATGGTCCGTTCGGGCTCTTCGGCGGCCAGTTCCTCCAGCATGCGGGTCGCCACGGCGCTGAGGTTGACCGGCTGGCGCTGCACCCCGCCGCGGGCGTATTGCGACAGTTGCAGCAGGCCGTCGATCAGCTGGCCCATCTTGGCGCTGGCGCCCATGATGCGTTGCAGGTGCTGCCGGCTGGCCGCATCCAGGCTCGGGTTGTCTTCCTCCAGCGCCATGGCAAAGCCGTTGATGATGCGCAGCGGCGAGCGCAGATCGTGTGCGACGGCGTAGGAGTAGCTTTCCAGTTCGTCGTAGGCGGCCTTGAGTTCGCGCGTGCGCTCCTGGATGCGAAGCTCCAGCGTGGCATTGAGTTGCTGGACTTGCAGTTCGATGTGCTTTCGCTCCGTGACGTCCAGCGTGACGCCCAGAGCGCGGATCGCCCGTCCGGTGCTGTCCCGCTCGAACTCTGCCTTGACGGCATGCCAGTACTCGCGGCCTTCGATCAGCACCCGGTATTCGATTTCGTAGGGCCGTTCGCCCGACAAGGCCTTTCCCCAGGTCTCCTGCACGCGTGCACGGTCATCGGCGTGGATGAAACCCAGCAGCTCGGTGATGGAGTAGTTGTTGTGCGGGAAGTTGAGGAAGGGCGCGTCGGGCGCGAGGCTGGTGATGCGCCAGGCCACCAGATCGGCCTGCCAGGCGCCCATGTGGGCGAGCTTCTGGGCCTGGTTCAGCAGGTTCTGTGTGGTGCGAAGGGCCTGCTCGGCCGCCTTGAGGCTGCTGAGGTCCTGCACCACCGAAATGAAATAGTCGGGCGTGCCGTCGGATGCCCGGATGATGGCCACGGTCAGTTGCGCCCAGACCCAGTGACCCTGCTTGTGGCGGTAGCGCTTGGTCAGGGTGTAGCTGTTGCGTTCGCCAGCGATGCTCTGCTGGAGCATGCGCAGGTCGGCGGCCACGTCGTCCGGGTGCGTGATGTCCTGGAAGCGCAGCTGCATCAGCTCGTCGGCGCTGTAGCCGACCAGCTGGCAGAAGGTCTGGTTGACGCGCAGCAAGCGGCCGTCCAGCGAGACGTGGGAGATACCCGATGCTGCGTGCTCGAAGGTCTGGAGGAAGTGCTGCTGGCTGGCGCGGGCCTGCTCCGTCGCATCCTGCAGTCGCCGGTTGCGTTGCTGCATGTGCGCGATGCTGCCCACCACCACGAGCTGGGTCAGGAGGTGCCAGACGTTGAGCAGGAGGGCCTGCTGCAGGTCGCGGATGGCCGGCGTCAGGATCGGCCAGACCAGGAAGAAATTGGCCAGCACCATGCCCAGCAGTGTGCTGAGCATGCCGGCGCGGAACCCGCCCAGCAGTGCCGACAGAGCCGCCGCGAGGGAGAACGTGATGAACCGGCCACCCGATGAGGCCGGCGCCAGCCAGATGCGCAGCCAGAGGGCGGCGAACGTGAGCGCCACCGCCACCGCCATGCGCTGCCACGCCGGCAGGCGGTGCGGGTCCCAGGCGAGCAGGGGTTGCCAGAACGGCTGCACCGGCGGTGTGGAGGGGGTGGGCGTGGTCGGCATCGGCTGGTTGATCGTAGCCACGCAGGCGGGGTGCCGGCAAGTGGCGCACGCAGGCGCAACCGTTGTATCGGTTCAGTTGCCCAGCGCCTTGAGCGCGGCGTCGATGGCCGCGGCGGTTTCGTGCGGCTTTTCCATCGGAAACAGGTGGCTTCCCTCCACCATTTGCAGGCGCTGCGGGTGTTCCCGGCCCACCAGCCGGTGCGTCATGCCCATGCCCACCTGCTTCATTTCAGCCGATTCGGTGCCGCCGATGAAGGCCACGGGGCATCGCAGGGGGTGCTGGCGCAGCACCCGGTCGAGGTGGTGGGGCAGGGTGTTGTAGATCGCCGTTTCCACATCACGGTCGAAATCGAGGACGCGGCGCTGGCCCTGGGGGGTGTGCTCGTCGTGTGTACCGTGTTCGATGTAGTCGCGCAGCACCTGTGAATCCCAGCGCGCGAAGGCCTTCTTGTGCACGAAGTGGTCAAGGGCGGCCTGCGCGTCGGGCCACGCGTTGCGGCGCTTGCGGCTGATCTTGCCGGGCGAGAGCGCGCCGACCAGCTGGGTGCGTTTGGCCAGCTCCAGTGCCCGGGCGCGCCAGCCGCCGAGCACGGGTGAGTCCAGCAGCACCACCCCGCGCAGGGGGTGGCCGCCGAGCTGCGGGTGTCGTGCGGCGCACAGGACGCTCAGGAAACCGCCCAGCGAGTGGCCCACCAGCCAGGCGCCGCGGCCGTGGCGCTCGATCTCGGGGCCGGCGAAGTCGGCCAGCTGCTGGACCAGATGGGGCCAGTTGCTGGTGACCGGGTAGGCGGGATCGTGACCGAAGCGCTCCACCCCGCGCACCTGGTGGCCGCGCGCCCGCAGGCTGCGCAGCAGCACGCCATAGGTGCCCAGCGGAAAGCTGTTGGCGTGGGAAAAGATGATGAGCGACATGGTGCGGTCGCGCTCAGATCAGCTTTTCCTTGGGACTGGTGATTTTTTTCAGCGGCTGGCTGCGCGAGCTGCACCCCATCAGCGGCACCTCGGTGGGCGAGCCGTCCCAGGTCGGGTGCTCGATGGCGTCGAACACTTCGCGCAGCTTCTGGCCCCAGGTGCTGCGCACCATGCGGAAGTAGGGGTTGTTCTCGTCGATGCAGGTGATCTTGTCGGTCTTGAGCGTATCGGCTTCGTAGACCACCATGTCCAGCGGCAGACCCACCGACAGGTTGGACTTGAGCGTGCTGTCCATGGACACCAGGGCGCATTTGGCGGCCTCGTCCAGCGGGGTGTCGGGCGTGATCACGCGGTCGAGCACCGGCTTGCCGTACTTGGATTCGCCGACCTGGAAGAACGGGGTTTCGGGCGTGGCCTCGATGAAGTTGCCGGCCGAATAGACCTGGAACAGGCGCATGCCTTCGTTGCCGATCTGGCCACCGAAGATCATGGAGACGTTGAAGTCCACGCCCGCCCGTTTGAGCGATTCACCGTCGCGCTCGAACACGTGGCGCACGGCCGAGCCGAGCACGCGTGCGGCGTCGAACATGCTTTTGGCGTTCCAGATGGTGACCGGTGGTTCACCTTCTTCGCCCGCGAGCTTCTCGACCTGCAGAATCTCGCGCACCGACTGCGAAATGGAGAGGTTGCCGGCGGAGAGCAGGCACATGAAGCGTTCGCCTGGCTTTTCGTAGACGATCATCTTGCGGAAGGTGCTGATCTGGTCCAGGCCCGCGTTGGTGCGGGAGTCGGAGAGAAACACCAGTCCGGCCTTGAGTTTGACGGCAACGCAGTAGGTCATGATTTCTGTGCGAGTTTCTTGAGGGCGTAGAGCTGGTCCAGCGCTTCACGCGGACTCAGGGTGTCGGGGTCGATGGCGGACAGGGCGGCCAGCACCGGCGGCGTTTCGGGTTCGGGCGGCGCCGGCGGCGGCGCGAACAGGTCCACCTGCACGCGGCTGCTTTCGCTGTGCGCTTCCAGCGCGGCCAGCGCGTGTCTGGCGTGCTGCACCACGGCGCCGGGCACACCGGCCAGGCGCGCGACCTGGATGCCGTAGCTGCGGCTGGCCGGGCCGGGTTCGATCTGGTGCAGGAAGACAATGCCGCTCTTGCCGCCGCCTTCGACCGCGCTCACGTGCACGTTGACCGCGCCGTGGTGGCCGGCCGGGAATTCGGTCAGCTCGAAGTAGTGGGTGGCGAACAGGGTGAAGCAGCGCGCCTTGTCGTGCAGGTGGGCCGCGATGCCGCCGGCCAGGGCCAGGCCGTCGAAAGTGGAGGTGCCGCGGCCGATCTCGTCCATCAGCACCAGGCTTTCCGGGGTGGCCGCGTGCAGGATCTGCGCCGCCTCGGTCATCTCGACCATGAAGGTCGACTGGGCGTTGGCCAGGTCATCGGCGGCGCCGATGCGGGTGTGGATGGCGTCGATGGGCCCCAGGCGGCAGCTGGCGGCCGGCACATACGAGCCCATGCTGGCCAGCAGCACGATCACCGCGACCTGGCGCATGTAAGTGCTCTTGCCGCCCATGTTGGGGCCGGTGATGACCTGCATGCGCTGCCTGGCGCCCAGCACCGTGTCGTTGGCGATGAAGCTGGCGCCGGTGGTTTCATTGAGGCGCGCTTCCACCACCGGGTGGCGGCCACCGCGGATCTCGATGCAGGGCTCGGGCGCAAAAGTCGGTTCGCTCCAGTTCAGCGTCAGCGAACGTTCGGCCAGCGCGCACAGCGCGTCCAGCGCGGCCATGGCACGGGCCAGCTGCGTCAGCGGGTCGATCCAGACCTGCATCTCGTCCAGCAGCAGCTCGTAGAGGTACTTCTCACGCGCCAGCGCCCGGTCCTGAGCGGACAGCGCCTTGTCCTCGAATGCCTTGAGCTCGGGCGTGATGAAGCGCTCGGCGTTCTTGAGCGTCTGGCGCCGGCGGTAGTCGTCGGGCACCTTGTCCAGCTGGCCCTGCGTCACCTCGATGTAGAAGCCGTGCACCTTGTTGAACTGCACGCGCAGGTTGGCGATGCCGGTGCGCGCGCGCTCGCGGGTTTCGAGATCGATCAGGAACCCGTCACAGTTGGTCTGGATGGCGCGCAGTTCGTCGAGTTCGGTGTCGAAACCGTCGGCGATCACGCCGCCGTCGCGCACCAGCGCGGCCGGCTCGGGCGCGATGGCTTGGGCCAGCAGCTCGGCGCAGCCGGCGGGCGGGTTGAGGTCGGTGGCGATGCGCTGCAGCAGGGCCGGCGGCGTGACGCCCATGCCCGCCGCCAGCGCGCGCGCGAGTTGCTGCGAGCGGGCCAGTGTGGCCGTCAGACCCACCAGCTCGCGCGGACGCACCTGGCGCAGCGCGGTGCGGGCGGTGATGCGCTCGACGTCGCTCGATCCCTTGAGTTCACCACGCAGCGTCTGCCACAGTCCGCCGCGCAGCCGGCCGATGGCGGCCAGCCGCTCGCGCGCCTCGGTGCGCTCGCGCCGTGGCGACAGCAGCCAGTGGCGCAGCGCGCGGCTGCCCATGCCGGTGTGGCAGGTGTCCAGCAGCGAGAACAGCGTGGGGCTGGTCTCGCCGCGCAGCGTGTGGGTGAGCTCAAGGTTGCGCCGCGTGTTGACCGGCAGGTCGATCAGCTCGCCGCTGCGCGCGACCTGCAGGCTCTTGACGTGGGTGAGGGCTCGGCCCTGGGTATGTTCGGCGTAGGCCAGCAGCGCGGCGGCGGCGGCGTGGGCATCCTTGAGGTCCTGCGCATCCCAGGCACCCAGGCTGGCGGCTTGCAATTGTTCGAGGAGCTTGCGCTCGCCCAAGCCAGCGTCAAAGGCCCAGGCCGGCCGCACCACGGCCACGCAGCGCGCGCCGCTGGGCAGGGGCTGGGCGCTGATCTGCTGCAGCGACTTCTCGAACGCGGGCGTGACCTCGGCGCTGTAGAGCACTTCGCCCGGGCCGACGCGGGCGATCCAGTCGCCCAGTTCATCGCTGGCGCACTGGGCCAGGAAGACGATGCCCTGGGTGACCGACAGCCAGGCCAGGCCCAGGCCGGTGCGGGCGCCGGGGTGCACCGCCATGACCAGCGCCTCGGTCTTGTCGGACAGCAGCTCGGTGTCGGTCAGCGTGCCGGGCGTGACCACGCGCACCACCTTGCGTTCCACCGGCCCCTTGGCGGTGGCCACGTCACCCACCTGCTCGCAGATGGCGACCGACTCACCGAGCTTGATCAGCCGTGCCAGATAGCTTTCCACCGAGTGAAAGGGCACGCCGGCCATGATGACCGGCTCGCCGGCCGACTGGCCGCGCTGCGTGAGCGTGATGTCGAGCAGCCGTGCGGCCTTCTCAGCATCGGCATAGAACATCTCGTAGAAGTCGCCCATGCGGTAGAACAGCAGCGTGTCCGGGTACCCGGCCTTGAGGGCCAGGTACTGCTGCATCATGGGGGTGTGTCGGTCCAGCGGGGCGGTCAAGGCGGGCACGGGGGGTCGTTTCAGGGCAGCCGGCAACTGTAGCAGTTCAGCTTCTGCGCAGGCTTGCGCCACAATGGCTGCAGGAGACGCGATAACCCCCTGGCGCATGACCACCAGAGCCCCCCAAAACACAGACCCGGTGCCGGAACTGCCATTCGAAGCCATCTTCCTGGCGGCGCCGGTGCCCGCCAGTGTGAGCCGCGCCAGCGACGGGCGGCTGCTGGCGGTCAACGATGCCTGGGTCGAAGCGACCGGCTTGGCCCGCGAGGCCGCCCTTGGCCGGAGCACGGTGGAGCTCGGGCATTGGCCCGACGAGGCGTCTCGGCGACAGTATGTCGACGACGTTTCCAGCGGTGTCACGGATGTCCACCAGCGGCTGTGTTTTGTGGCGGGCAAACCGCTTCGGGTGCGCCTGCAGACACGGTTGCTGACCTCCGCGCAGGGGCCCCTGCTGCTGGTGTTCATGACCGAGATGTCGCGCGAACAGGAGACCGAGCAGGCTTTGCGCGAGGCCAACCTCAAGCTGCAGCAGCAGGTCGAGTTGCATGGCGCCATCGAACGGCTGGCCCGCGCCGGGCACTGGACCAACGCCGCCAGCGACGACGAGGTGCTGTGGTCCGAGGGCTTGCACGCGCTGGCAGGCTTGCCGCCAGGGCCGCCCGTGACCCGACACAGGGGGCGGGGCGGCATCCACCCCGACGACCTGCCGGCCTGGCTGGCCGCCCGCGACGCGATGGATGGCCGCATGGTGGAGTTCCGCTGGACGCGGCCGGACGGCCAGCAGGTGTGGCTGCGCACCCGCATGGGCCGGACCGCCGTGGCGGGCAACCCCCAGACCGACTTCGGTGTGGTGCAGGACATCACCGCCGAGAAAACGGCCACCCAGGCGCTGACCGCCCAGCTGGCTTTCCTCCAGAACATCGCGGCCCGGGTGCCGGGCGTGCTGTTCGAGGCCACGGTACGGCCCGATGGCAGCAGCGTGTTCGGTTACATGAGCGAGCGCACCTGGGACATGCTGGAGCTCGACCCGCAGGAACTGGCGGTGGACGGCAACCGTTTCTTTGAACGGGTGCATCCGGACGACAAGAAGACCCTGATCGTCACCCTGACGCGCTGCTCCGAGCTGCTGGTGCCGTGGCGCAGCCAGTACCGTGTCGTGTTGCCCAGGAAGGGCCCACGCTGGTACGCGGTGGACGCCCAGCCGCAGCGAGAGGCCGACGGATCGATCCTCTGGTACGGCTTCTGCAACGACGTCACCGCCTCCCGTGTGGCGCAGGAATCCCTGTCGCGCCAGCACCGCCTGCTCGAAGCCGTGCAGAAGGCCCAGTCGGCGTTCATCGAATCGGACGACAAGCGTTCGGCCTTTGGTGGCCTGCTCGATGCCCTGCTGTCCATCACCGGCAGCGATTTCGGCTTCGTGGGCGAGGTGCTCTACGACATGCGCGAGCAGCCCTACATCAAGACCCATGCGATCTCGGACATTGCCTGGGACGAGGCCTCGCGCCAGCAGTACGCCACGCAACTGGACGCCGGCATGGAGTTCCGGGGACTCGACACCCTGTTCGGGCACGCCCTGCGAACGCGCGAGACGGTGATCGCCAACGACCCCGCCAACGACCCCCGTGCCGGCGGTGTACCGCGGGGACACCGTCCCATGAGCGCCTTCCTGGGGATTCCGCTGGCGGTGGGCAACCGTCTGGTGGCCATGGTGGGGCTGGCGAACCGGCCCGGTGGCTACAGCGAGGACGATGTCGAGCAGCTGCAGCCCCTGCTGGGTGCCGTTCGCCAGCTGGTCATGGCCTGGCGCGGGCACTCGGAACGCAAACGGGCACGCCTGCAGTTCCAGGCCACCAGCGCACTGCTGGCCGAAAAGAGCGCCGCTTTGCAGCTGACCTTTGACAGCATCAACCAGGGCCTGGCCCAGCTGGATGCACAGGGGCGTGTGCGCTTCTACAACCGGCGGCTGCTGGAGATGCTGGACCTGCCCGAGTCGATGCTGCAGTCACAACCCGATGTCCAGGAGGTGCTCGCGTTCCAGACCTCACGTGGCGATTTCGGTGAGCGGTTCGAGCTGGTCGATCCGTCGATGCGCGGCTTTCTGGCCGGCCAGCCCGGTGCACTCGCACCGCAGACCTATCTGCGGCGCACGCGCGACGGACGGGTGCTGGAGATCCACACCCGGATCCTGCCCGAAGGGGGGCAGGTGCGCACCTACACCGACGTCAGCTCCTACCTGCAGGCGCAGGAGCAGGTGCGGGCGCTGGCCGCCACGCTGGAGCGTCGCGTGGCCGAACGCACGGCGGAACTGGAGCGGTCCATGCAGGACATGGAGGCGATTTCCTATTCCATCGCGCACGACCTGCGCGCACCCTTGCGCTCGGTCAACGGTTTTGCCGCCCTGGTCGCCGAAGAGTCCGGCGAGCAGCTCAGTCCGCTGGCGCGTGAGATGTTCGGCCGCATCCTGCGCTCGTCGGCCAACATGGGGCAGATGATCACCGACATGCTGGAGCTGTTGCGGGTGGTGCGGGTGGCCTTCCAGCCGCAGGTGGTGGACATGGACGGCCAGTTGCAGCAGGTGATCGACAGCCTCACGTCCGATCTGACGCGGGCGCGCATCGACCTCGCACCACTGCCGCCGGTGATGGGGGACCCGACCCTGCTGCGTCAGGTGCTGGCGAACCTGCTGGACAACGCGCTGAAGTACTCCCGACACCGCGACCTGCCGGAGATCGCGATCGGCTTTGACGCGGGCAAGGGGGCCTTCTTCATGCGCGACAACGGCATGGGCTTCGACATGGCCCGTGCCAACAAGCTGTTCGGCCTTTTCCAGCGCCTGCACGCCGGATCGGGTGTGCCCGGAACGGGCGTGGGCCTGGCCATCGTGGCGCGCATCATCGAACGCCACGGGGGCCGCATCTGGGCCGACTCACACCCCGAGCGGGGCAGCACCTTCTGGTGGACCCTGCCCCTGGCCTGAAAACGGTCAGTGCCCCCACGCTCCGCCGCTGGCGCGGCGCGCGGGTCTCAGAACGGTGCGACGTGCACCGTGGGCGGGAAGTCGTCGTGCGGTGGCTCGTCGCTTGCAGGCGCTGCCGGGGCGGTGGACTGGCGCACCGCTGCCTTGTCGCCTGCGCTGGCGAACTTGCTGTACTTGCCGGTCAGTCCCACAAGCTGGCCGTAGATGCGCGGGTTGGCGGCCAGGCATTCCTTCTGCTCCAGGAAGTCGGCCTCACCGGTGAAGTTGCCCACCAGACCACCGGCCTCGGTCACCAGCAGGGCGCCGGCGGCCACATCCCAGGGCGACAGGCCCATTTCGAAGAAACCGTCGGAAAAGCCGGCGGCGACATAGGCCAGGTCCAGCGCGGCCGAACCCGGGCGGCGCACGCCGGTGCACTTGGGCATCACGTCACCCAGCATCTGCAGGTAGGTCTGGAAGGCGTCACCGGGGCGGAACGGGAAGCCGGTGGACAGCAGGCAGTCGCGCAGCACGGTGCGCTTGGCCACGCGGATGCGGCGGTCGTTGAGGTAGGCGCCGCGGCCCCGGGTGGCGCAGAACAGGTCGTTGCGGGTCGGGTCGTAGATCACGGCCTGTTCCAGGCGGCCACCCACCATGAGCGCGATGCTCACGCAATAGACCGGGAAGCCGTGGATGAAGTTGGTGGTGCCGTCCAGCGGATCGATGATCCACACGTGGTTCTTGTCGCGGCCCTTGCCTTCACGTCGTCCCGATTCTTCGGCCCAGATGCCGTGGTCCGGGTAGGCCGTCAGCAGGGTTTCGATGATCGCCGCCTCCGCCGCATGGTCGACCTCGGTCACGAAGTCGTTGGTCTGTTTGGCCGAAACGCGCACGGTTTCGACGTCGAGCGCGGCGCGGTTGATGATGGCGCCGGCGGCGCGGGCGGCCTTGATGGCCACGTTCAGCATGGGGTGGAGATTGGACGACATGAATTGTGTTCCTTGGGCGGGCCGCACGGCGGCCATGGGCGAAGGGCAAGAGCGGCAGAGGTGGCCCGGCGATGCGGGCAGCGACAATAGCGCGCATTTTACCGGGCGGCCCGACCGGCGCCAGCGACAGATTCCACACCATGCGCACGAGATTCATCCTGATCGACACCAGCCACGCCGGCAACGTGGGCGGCACCGCCCGCGCCATGAAGGTCATGGGCTTCGACGACCTGGTGCTGGTGAACCCGCGCTGGAAGAACGTGTTGCGCAAGGAAGAAACCATCCAGCGCGCCAGCGGCGCCAACGATGTGCTGGACAAGGCCCGCATCGTCGACACGCTGGACGAGGCATTGGACGGTGTGAGCCATTTGTGTGCCACCGCCATGACGCCGCGCGACTTCGGGCCGCCGACGCGGGCACCGCGCGAGCACTTCGACCGCCTGCTGGCCGATGCCGCTGCGCCCGGTGCGGTGCAGCCCGAGGGGGTGGCCTTCCTCTTTGGTTCCGAGCGTTTCGGCATGAAGAACGAGGACGTGTACCGCAGCCACGTCTGCCTCTCCATCCCCACGAACCCGTCGTTCGGCTCGCTCAACCTCGCCGCGGCGGTGCAGCTGGTGGCCTACGACTGGCGCCAGGCGCTCGGGGGTTTCGCGGTCACACCGTCGGTGCCCGAGCGGCCGGCCGCCGACGCGAAAGCCGTGGCCGGCATGCTGGAACATCTGGAGCGCGCGCTGGTGGCCGTGGACTTCCTGGACCCGGCCGCGCCCAAGAAGCTCATGCCGCGCCTGAACGCCCTGTTCAACCGCGCGGTGCCGACCGAAGAGGAAATCCACATCCTGCGCGGTGTTGCCAAGGCCATGCTGCAGACCGCCGATCGTTCCAGACGCTAGACTGGCTGCCCGACAACCGACCGAGATCTCATGTTCGCCCGCCTCCGATCCGACATCCAGTGCATCCTCGAGCGCGATCCCGCCGCGCGCAGCACCTGGGA
>CAZJZD010000058.1:0-24777 GCA_964550405.1 uncultured Hydrogenophaga sp.
ACTACGACCGCGAGAAGCTGCAAGAGCGCGTGGCCAAGCTGGCCGGCGGCGTGGCCGTCATCAAGGTCGGTGCCGCCACCGAAGTCGAGATGAAGGAAAAGAAGGCCCGCGTGGAAGACGCCCTGCACGCCACCCGCGCTGCGGTGGAAGAAGGCATCGTCGCCGGTGGTGGCGTGGCCCTGCTGCGCGCCAAGCAAGCCGCTGGCGCCATCAAGGGTGACAACGCGGACCAGGACGCCGGCATCAAGCTGGTTCTGAAGGCCATCGAAGCCCCGCTGCGCGAGATCGTGGCCAACGCCGGCGGCGAACCGTCGGTGGTGATCAACAAGGTGCTGGAAGGCAAGGGCAACTTCGGCTTCAACGCCTCCAACGACACCTATGGCGACATGATCGAAATGGGTATCCTGGACCCGACCAAGGTGACCCGCACCGCCCTGCAGAACGCTGCTTCCGTGGCGTCCCTGATGCTGACGACCGAATGCATGGTCGCGGAGTCCCCCAAGGACGACGCACCGGCCATGCCTGGCGGCGGCATGGGTGGCATGGGCGACATGGGCGGCATGGGCATGTAATGGCCCCTGTGGCCTGAGACGCCGAGCCGGCGTTCTCAAGAAGCCTCGAACCAGAACCCCGCGAGTCACCTCGCGGGGTTTTTTGCTTTTTCAGCGGGACCGCAGGCAATGGACGAGCGGGCCAGGCCGCGTCCGCCATGGCCAGAATGGCCCATGACACCAACGAGCCGCCCCTGGATCCACGCCGCCGCCGACCTGGAACTGCCCGACGTCCGAACCGCCCTGCCCGGTCCGCGCAGCCAGGCTCTGTTCGAGCGCCACGACCGCCACAGCACCGGCAGCAACGCCGACCACACCGTCTACCCCCTGGCCCAGGCCTCGCGGCGCGGCCACCTGATCGTGGACGCCGACGGCAACACCTTCGCCGACCACCTCTCGGCCTGGGGCGCGTCGCCCTTCGGCCCCACGCCACCGCAGGTCAAAGCCGCGATGGACGCCGCCTGGGCCAGCCACGGCATGCAGATCAGCGGCTGGATGCCGAACACCGCCGCCTTCGCGCTGGTGGACAAGCTCGCCGCCATCGCCCCGGGCCGGCTGAGCCGGGTGGAGTACTCCGTCTCCGGCACGCTGGCGGTCGAAGGCGCGGTCAAGTTCATGCGCGAGGCGCGCGGCCGCCCGCTGATCATCACCTTCGGCGGCCAGTACCACGGCGAATCGACCTACATGAGCGCGGGCGCATCGAGCGACCTGTCCAATGTGTCATCGGGCCGCACGCAGTACGTGGCCGGCCTGGTCATGGTGCCGTACCCCAACCGCTTCCGTTCGCCCTTCCGCAAGGGGCCGGGCCCGTTCGACGACACCGAGGTGCTGGACTACCTGGACTATCTGCTGGTGCAGCAGATCCACCCCGACCAGGTGGCCGGCGTGCTGATCGAGCCCGTGCTCGGCGAAGGCGGCATCCATGCACCTTCACAGGCCTTCTGGGACCGCCTGGGCGCGATGTGTCGGCGCTGGGGCTGGCTCCTGTGCCTGGACGAGGTGCAGACCTGCATGGGCCGCACCGGCAAGATGTTCGCGATGCAACACTGGCGGGGCATCGATCCCGACCTGATGCTGCTGGGCAAGGCCTTTGCCGCGGGCGGGCAGCCGATCGCGGCGATCCTGGGCACCGACGCTGTGCTGCAGGATACCGACCTGCACCTGGGCAGCACCTACGGCTTTGCGCCGGCCGCCTGCGCAGGTGCCCTGGCCGGCATCGAACTCATCGAAGCGGGTGGCGTGCTGGACAACGCACGCCGGCTCGAAGCCATCTTTCTGGAAGAGATGCGCCCGCTGATCGGCCGCTTCGAACAGGTCGGCGACGTGCGCGCCGTTGGCGCCATGGCCGCCATCGAGTTCGTGCGCGGCAAGGCTGGTCACGAACCGGCACCGGCGTTCCAGTTCGCGGTGCACCAGGCCGCCCTGCGCCGCGGCGTGCTGGGCATCTCGCAACGCGGCAAATGGCACATGCGCCTGCAGCCGGCGCTGACCATGCCGGAGCGTGTGTTCCGCGACAGTTGCCACCGGATTCAGGAAGCAATTGCCGAGGTCGCTGCCGATCCACCGACCGAAGCCGAATCCATCCAGGCCGCCGCGGCACAGGCCGCGCGCTAAGCTCGACAGCATGTCAGCATCCAGCGCCCTGGCCACCGTCAACGCCCACAACGCCGCCTGGGGACAGGGCGACATCGAGCGGGTGCTGGTCCTGTACCACCCCGACATGGTCTTCCACGACCACGCGGCCGGTACGACCTACCAGGGCACCGTGCTGCGCGAGCACGTGCGCTCGGTGATCCGGCGCTCATCGCTGCACACGCTGGTGTACCTCGACCGCCCCCGGGTGGATGGCGACACCGTGGTCCTGCGCTATGAAGAGACCGTGCGCGCGCCGTCCGGTGACGAATGGCTGCGTTTTTCCGCCTGTGACTGCGTGCGGGTGCAGGACGGACTGATCGTCGAGATCCACGAGTACGCCGTGCTTCAGCAGCGATCGCCCACAGGGAAGGCCCACACCGAACGGGACGAGGCCAGCCGCATCGGACTGTCACCGCGCGCCATGGGCTTTCTGCTGCGCGACCTGCAGACCTGGTTCGACACCAGCCAGGCCTTCCTGCAGCCGGGCCTCAGCTTGCAGCAGGTGGCCGAGGCCACCGGCTACACCCGCAACCAGATTTCCTACGCGCTCAACCACGCGCTCGGACAGAGCTTCTACCGTTACCTCGGTCGCGCCCGCGTGCAGCACGCGATGGCACAACCCCAGGTCTTTCGCCAACACGCGATGAACGACCTGGCCCAGTCGCTGGGCTTCCGGTCGGTGAGCGGCCTGTACCGCGCCTTTCGCGATCTCACCGGCCTCACGCCGCGCCAGTGGCAGGACAGCCTGCCGCACGGGGTCTCGCCGGACGTCATCACACCAGGCGATCAGGCGACGGCCAGTGCCTCCAGGTGATCTGCAATCGCCTGCGCGATGGCCCACTTGCCGTCCACCGCCCGCTCACCCTGTGCCGTCACCATCCAGGCGCGCTGCTCGCTGCCACGCGTGTCTTCGCCGCGCGTGGCCACCACCAGGCTGGCGCGACCCAGACGCCGACGGGCCACGGCCAGCAACTCGGCCTCGGTCACGCCCTCCAGGTACTTGAAGCCCACGCAGTGCATGGCCGGTTCGGCTGCACAGGCCAGGTCGATCACCTTTTCTGTCGGCACCAGTTCCAGGTTCAGCGCCGATTGCCCGGACGCGATCTTGCCGGCCACCGCCTCGCGCGGCCGGTAGTCGGCCACACCGGCCGAAAACACGCCCGCAAAAAGCCCTGCCCGCACCCGCTCCAGCGTGAGTGCCCGGTAGTCGTCGTAGGTCCGCGCGATGGTGGTGGGCACCGGCGCCTTCGGTCGCCAGGCACCGTCGCCCAGCAGCAGCTCGGCGTCGGCACCACGCCAGGTCAGTTCCTCTGCCACCCGGGCACCCAGCCGGCCCCGGAAACGGTTGAGGATGCGCCGCACGCCGTCGATCGGCACCGGCGTCGGCCCGGCCGTGACCAGGATGCGGCGGCCACGCAGCGCGGAGGCGCTCAGGGCCCGCCCCACGGCCACGCAGAGCACTTCGGTGTCGGGCAGATTGTGCTTGCCGTACGCGTCGCGTGGGGCGACGAAGCGCACCCCCAGCGCCTGCAGCTGGCGGGCGTTCCGTTCGAGCACGCTGTTGTGCAGCGTGCCGTGCATGGTGGGCGCGACCAGGATCTGTGTGCGCCCCTGCTCCATGCGCCCCAGCGCCGACGCCAACGCCGAGGTGACCACCGTATCGGCGATACCGGCGGCCATCTTGGCGATGGTGTTGTGCGTGGCTGGGGCCACCAGGTAGGCGTCGAACGGTGTGCCGTCCGACAGGTGCTCGGCGGCCCAGGTCAGGCGGCTGACCACCGGCTGGCAGGTGGCCCATTCGAGCGCTTCGCGGGCCACGTAGCGCAGGGCGTCGTCCGACGCAAAAGCCACCACCTCGGCACCGTGGCGGCGCAGGCCGCGCGCCACTTCGGGTGCCTTCATGGCCGCGATGCCGCCGGTCACCAGCAGTGCGACGCGACGGCCCTTCAGGCGCTCGGACGCCACCGGCACATCGTGGTCGCCCATGGTGCTGGGCGTGGGCGCACCAAAATCCCAATCGAACAGGCTCATGCACTCACCCCCAGCGGTGCAGGCCAGCACATCGGCGTCTGCTTCTGCATCCAGAGGTGGTGCAGGCCGTGGGCCTGGTCCAGCCGGGTGTTCAGGGCTTCAAAGTGGTGGGCCTGGAAACGGCTCTGTTTCTGCATCACGTGGCCGAGGTCGTCAAAAACCTCGATGTCAAAGGGATCCAGATTTTGGATCATCGCCACCGGGTGGAAGGGTTCGCCCAGGCCGAAGCGGGCATGCGCGTGCGGCTGCAAGGCGGGCTCGGCCTGCACGAACAGGCGGATCGCCTCGTCGCTGAACGAACTGTCGGCCACATGCCAGCGGCCATCCAGCAGAACCGCAGCACAGTAGTGTCGCGCCTGGCTGCGCATCAGCGGTGCCCAGCGCTCAGGCATCAGCAGTCGCAACACCCCCATGGGCATCACCACTTCGACGAAGCCGGCCGGCAGGCCCAGGGCGCGCAGCAGCGCCACCTGCAAGTTGGCCTTGGAGGTGCACATGCCGACGCCGCGCACCAGGGTGTCCGACGCACGCTCCTGCCAGCCGCCGAAGCGGTAGGGCATGGCACGCACGAAGGCGTAGACCGCCTGAGCCGTCGCCTCGGGCGTTTCGCGCAGCAGGCGCCGGGCGCTGCGCACCACCAGGGGATGGATGTGGTTGCAGGTCGCCTCGTCCGGCGGCAGGCGGAACTGGGCGGCCGAGGCCACTTCGGCGGCCTCGGCGGTGAGCAGAGCGTTGAGCACTTCGCCATGCGCCGCCTGCGCGCCCGCCGGCAGCAGCCAAACCCGGGCGCCCAGCGGGCCGGCGTGCAGATCGCCTGGGCGATCCATCAGGTGGTTGCCCGGGCCCCACCAGGTGTCGGCACCCAGCAGTTGCCCGCGCAACAGCACCGCGAGCGCGCCCGGAGGCACCTGCAGGCGCACCCCGGGCAGCAGGGTCTGCACGGTGCCGAGGGCAAAGACCTCGGCGGCGGAACGGGTCAGGTAAAGCCCCAGCACCGACTCGGCAAAGTCGGTCTGGGCGGTGTGGAGGTCGGACCAGGGTATAAGCATGCGCGGACTGTAGGCATGCTGCCCCCCGTCCCGCCGCCACCCCTGTCAAACTTACGTGGTACCCGGCAGGCCGTCAGGCCACGCCCATCAGTGCTTCCAGCTTGAGGGTGTCGGCCACAAAGGCGCGGATGCCCTCGGCCAGCTTCTCGGTGGCCATCGCGTCTTCGTTCAGGGCAAAGCGGAAGCCGGCTTCGTCGTACTGCACGAACGGAATGTCCATGGCCTGTGCGGCCGAAGCGTCCAGCACCCGGTCCAGCGGCGCCTCGGTGGCCGCCAGCTGGGCCAACAGGTCGGGGCTGATGGTCAGCAGGTCGCAACCGGCCAACGCCGTGATCTGACCCACGTTGCGAAAACTCGCACCCATCACTTCCGTGGCGATGCCGTGCTTCTTGTAGAAGTTGTAGATGCCGCGCACCGACTGCACACCCGGGTCGTTGGCACCGGCCATGGCGGCCTCGTCCCACTTCGCACCGGCCTGCTTCTTGTACCAGTCGTAAATGCGGCCGACGAACGGCGAGATCAGCTGCACCTTGGCCTGACCACAGGCCACCGCCTGGCAGAACGAAAACAGCAGCGTCAGGTTGGTGTGGATGCCCTCGCGCTCCAGCCGCGCGGCGGCCTGGATGCCTTCCCAGGTCGAGGCAATCTTGATCAGGATGCGGTCCACATGCACGCCTTCACCCTGGTAAAGGTCGATGATGCGGCGCGCACGCGTCACCGTGGCCTCGGTGTCGAAGCTCAGGCGCGCATCGACCTCGGTCGATACCCGCCCCGGCACGTGTTTGAGGATTTCGAGACCGAACGCCACCAGCAGGCGGTTCATCACCTCGTCCCTGCCCTGGCTGCCGTACTTCGACACCGCGTCCTGCAGCAGGTGCGCGTATTCGGGCTTCTGCACCGCCTTCAGGATCAACGACGGGTTGGTGGTCGCATCCCGCGGCGCGAAAGCCGCGATCTGCTTGAAATCGCCGGTGTCGGCGACCACGGTGGTGAACTGTTTGAGGGCTTCGAGCTGGTTCATGGGCGCATCTCAGGGTTGACGAGGTTTCACGAAGGCATGTAACTGGGTTACGATTTTCGCATGTTGGACCGCATCAAAGCCTCATTGCCCTCACTGGCCCCTGCCGAACAGCGCGTGGGCAAGCTCGTGCTGCTGGACCCGCGCACCTTCGCCAGCCTGCCGGTAGCCGAACTGGCCGACCGTGCCCACGTCAGCAAGCCCACGGTGGTGCGCTTTTGCCGCAGCATGGGCTACGACGGCCTGTCCGACTTCAAGCTCAAGCTGGCCGGCACCGTCAGCGAAGGCGTGCCCTTCATCCACCGCAGCGTGGACGTGGACGACAAGGTCGGCGATGTGCTGGTCAAAGTCATCGACAACACGGTGGCGGCCTTCCTGAAGTACCGCAACGATGCCTCGACGCACTCCATTGAAAAAGCCGTGGACGCCCTGCTGGCCACCTACAAGAACCGCGGCCGCATCGAGTTCTTCGGCGCCGGCAACTCGGGCATCGTGGCGCAGGACGCGCAGCACAAGTTCTTCCGCCTGGGCATCAACGCCATTGCCTACAGCGATGGCCACATGCAGGTGATGAGCGCGTCGCTGTTGGGGCCGGGCGACTGCGTGGTGATCATCTCCAACTCGGGCCGCACGCGAGACCTGATGGACGCGGCCGACATCGCGCGCAAGCACGGCGCCACGGTCATCACCATCACCGCCAGCGGCTCGCCCCTGGCCACCGCCGGCCACATCCACCTGGCAGCCGACCACCCCGAGGGCTACGACCGCTACAGCCCCATGACCTCGCGCCTGATGCACCTGATGGTGATCGACGTGGTGGCCACCTGCCTGGCCCTTCGCATCGGCGGCAGCAAGCTGCAGCCGCTGCTCAAGGAGATGAAGAACAACCTGCGCAGCAAACGCTACGCCTGAGCCGGCTGCGGCTCAGTGTGAGAGCCCTGCCTCCAGGCGCAGCGGGCCGTACCAGGCTTGCAGCGACGAAGCCGTGTTGTCGGTATCGGTCATCAGCGCGACCGCCAGCAACGGACCCGGCTCTTCACCAAACGCTCGCAGAAAGTCGGCCCTGACATCGCGCCGGTACTCGCGCCACTGCCCCAGGTTCTGCACCCCGCTCTCCACCACCAGCTTGCGGATGCGATCGGTGCGCGGGTTGTGCAGCACCGACTCCAACGGGTCGTCCCGGCTCCAGACATACGACAGCGTCGCATAAGGCAGAGGCTCACCCGTGAGCAGCTGACTGAGCTCCGACATCCGGTGCGCGCGCGGGCTCCAGCGCGAACGATCCCCATCAAACGCCAGCAGAATGCGCACCGGCGCATCGGTCGAACCGGCATCCTTCAAGTCGGCACCCTCCGGAAGCCCATCGACCCGCCAGGAAAACGCCAGGGTCCCTGCGCTCAGCAGCGGCTGGTCGAACCGTTGACGAAGCACACTCACCGACTGGGCCGCCTGCACCCGCAACGCCACCCGATCGACCGCTGCCACCGGCTCAAAGGGCGCAAACCGCTTGCCCGGTAGACGAAACACCTCCCAGGAAGCGCCGTCCGCAGGTGTCTGGAACAAGGCCTGTGTGGCCCGCTGCAGCGGGTCCAGCGAGCCCTTGGCATCTGGCTGAACAGCGGTGACCGAGCACCCCACCAGCACAACCGACACCGCCACCGCGAGCAGGCCGACCCACACAGACGGTGCAGACATTCTTCGCCACATCGACACATTTTGTTGCATCGAAGGAGTGTATCGAACGGCCGGCATGTCCCCCAGCAGAGGGAGATTCCGGGCGGCCAGCGGTCCGCCATGCGACTGGACGGCGACATAGTCATGGCGGTCGTCGGGCATGGGGCTCGGCGACCGTTTCAGGCACCCATCAAGGAGGAATCACATGTTCAAGAAGACCCTGGCCCTGCTGCTGTCTCTGGCCACCACCCTCGCCATGGCAGCGGTGGACGTCAATACCGCCAGTGAAGCGGACCTCGACAGCATCAAAGGCATCGGCCCCGGCACCTCGGCCAAAGTGCTGGAAGCTCGCAAGACCGCCAAGTTCAAGGACTGGGCCGACCTGATCGCCCGCGTGCCCGGCATCGGCGACAAGCGGGCGGCCAAGCTCTCGTCCGAGGGACTGACCGTCAACGGCGCGGCTTATCAGCCCAGCCCATCGGCAGCCGCGCCGAAAGCCAAGGCCGAATCCGGTAGCAAGAACTGATCGGCTCGCAGGACAAACTGGACAAACAAAAAACCCCCGCTGCGTTGCCGCAGCGGGGGTTTTTGATTTCAGAGCCTCTGCTGACTTGCGCCAGCGGAAGATCAGAACTTGTGATTCAGGCCAGCGGCGATCACAGTGGCCTTGAAGTCGGTGGTACTACCGGTCTTGCCCTTGCTGCTGTTGAAGCCGCCGTAGGCGGTGGTGCGCTTGGACAGACCGTAAGCGGCGACCACGCTGAAGCCGGTGCGCTTCTGGTCGCCGGCAGCGGCGTTGTCCTTGGACTGTGCGTAACCAGCCGACAGGGTCAGAGCGGAAGACAGGGGCACGTTGGCGCCGAACTGGAAGTCGGTGGACTTAGCGGATGCCAGCTTGGACTGACCGTAGCTGGCCAGCAGCTTGGCAACACCCAGATCATAGGAACCGTTCAGAGCGGTCAGCTTGAGGTCGTCGGAAGCAGCAGCGTCACCTTGAACTTCATAAGCGAAGTTGGCAGCGATCGGGCCAGCGGCGTACGACACGCTGAAGTCGGTCTGGTTGGTCTTGGTCGAACGGTTTTCGTCGAGGCTGTAGCTGACGCCACCGCTGAAGCCGCCGAAGCTGGGCGACACGTACTTGAACGCGTTACGCGGCTTGTCGTTGTAGCCACCCACGCCACCGTTGCCGTGGTTCACGGCCAGAACCAGAGCGCTGGCAGACAGAGCGGAGTCGAAACCGCTGTTGGATGCGCCCACGACGTCGTCCATAGCGGAGTAAACGTTGCCGAAGGTCAGTTCACCAAAGCCACCGGCCAGACCCAGGTAGGTCTGACGGTTCGGGCCGCCGGAAACAACCGTACCGTTCGGCTGGGTCACGCTGCCGGCGGTGCCGGTATCAGCGGAGAAACCCGACTCGATCTTAAACAGGGCCTTCAGGCCACCGCCCAGGTCTTCTTCACCCTTCAGGCCCCAACGGCTGCCGTTCACGCCACCCGATGTCATCACCAGGGTGTTCAGCTCGGGACCGTTGATCTTGTTGCCAGCGCCGTCCTTCAGCGTGACTTGACCGACCCAGAGGTCAACGATGCCGTACAGGGTCACAGCGGATTGGGCTTGAGCGGCACCAGCGGCGGCACCCAGAACGGCCAGAGCGATCAGAGACTTTTTCATATGGAGTCTTCCTAAAAATTGGGCCCTGTCATGCGGACCCGGTTGAACACGAAACTGACAGGGCAAATGCTAGCGGGCTTCGGGTTGTGACCTAAGGGAAAGCCCGAAACATTGAGCCATTCGGGGTACAAGTGTGGTTTGAAAGACACAAACCGGACCGTCCGCGACCGGGACGGCTCCAAAAAAAACGCTGCCCGAAGGCAGCGTTTTTCCGACAACCGGAAGCATGTCGGCCCGAGCCGACCCTGCATCAGAAGTTGTGTTGCAGGCCCATGCCGAAACCGGTGGTGGACTTGTTACCCTGACCACCCGCAGCGGTGACGGCTGCAGCCTGCCAGGCCTTGTTGCGGTTGGCCACGTTCAGGAAGGCCTGGGTACGCTTGCTCAGGTTGTACTTGTAGCCAGCGATCAGGGTCTGACCGTCGTCACCAGCCTGCTCGCGCACGTTGTAAGAAGCGTACAGAGAGCCAGGCCCCACCGGAGCGGTGACGCCCAGAGCGTAACCGGTGTCGTTGTCCTTGGTGATGGTTCCCGCCTTGCCTTGAGCCCGGTAGGTCAGGAACAGCTTGGCCATGCCAAAGTCATAGGCAGCCGCGAGCTGATTAACCGCCTTGGGCTTCATATTGGCCGGAATCGCGGTAGTCACCACAGGTGGGGCATAGGCAGCGGTACCGGCACCTTTGTAGTTGGTCAAAGAAACAGCCAGCGGACCGTTTGCGTAGCGCAGAGCGATACCCATGCCGTCGTCGGCGTCCTTCAGCTCGGACGGAGCGAATTCCAGCTGAACCTGGAAACCAGCCATCACGGGGGTGTGGTACTGAATACCGTTGTTCACATACACCGAGTTACCGGCATTGGCCACCAGACCAGCCAGGACGGTGTTCGCGTCGTGCAGGCTCACACCCTTGGTGCCGTTGGCGAACATGGCGTTGCCGTACAGGGTGTTCACCGGACGGCCCATGCGGAAGGTACCGAAACCACCGGTCAGACCGACGAACATCCCGTTGTTGCCCAGTGCGCTGCCCGTGGTACCGGTCGACAGGCCACCAGGGGTGCCGTCATCAGGGTTGAAAGACGTGGACACCTGGAACACGGCGTTCAGGCCACCACCCAGATCTTCCTTGCCGCTCAGGGTCCAGTTGCTGGTGCCGTTGCGGTTGCTGGTCATGCGGAAAGCGTCGCCGGAGAAGCGCTTTTCCACACCGGTTTCAACGGTGCCGGAAAGGGTGACGGACGACTGGGCGAAAGCGGCGCCAGTGACGGCCAGAGCGGCCAGGGCAATCAGGGATTTTTTCATCGAGTTGATCTCCAAGGTTGAAAAGAGGTCATGGGTCTGGTGCCCACAAGCCAACTCCCGATGCGGAAGCTGTAACTGATTGCACCAGAACACACCGGTGACCGCCATGCGGGTCTGTACCAGCGCGGTCATTTCCCGGGTAAACACTGATCATTTGTTGCAGTGCTGCCACATATTCACCCATCCGCGCGCCGCGAGGGGACGCACGTCCATTGGTTGGCCGGCCGGCTTCTGGCGGCTTAGCATTCACCCTTCTTGCTCGCGAGGTACCCCATGTCCCTGGACCCTGTTCTGGTGGCCGCCGACGCGGCCCTGCGTACGCTGTTTGTTCCTGCCCGGGCGTCACGCGCCTGTCCCACGCTGCCGGAGCAGGCCAATCACGAGTTGATGGATGCCGAACGCCGTTGGTCCGGCGCGCTGATGCGGGTCAACCATGTGGGCGAGGTGTGTGCCCAGGCGCTCTACACGGCGCAGGCGCTGGCAGCGCGCTCCGGCCCACAACCGAACGAAGCGCTGGCCCGGAAGCTCGAAGCCGCCGGTCGAGAGGAAACCGACCACCTGGGCTGGACCCGGGAACGGCTGGAAGAGCTGGGTTCCCGGCCTTCGCTGCTGAACCCGCTGTGGTACGCGGGCGCTTTCAGCATCGGCCTGCTGGCCGGCAAGCTGGGGCCGGGTACGAGTCTGGGTTTCGTGGTGGAGACGGAGCGGCAGGTGGAAGCCCATCTGGCGAGCCACATGGACCGATTGCCCGCCAATGACCACGCCTCGCGGGCCATCGTGGCGCAGATGAAGGACGATGAGGCTCGGCACGCCCGCGAGGCGCAACACGCGGGCGCCACCGAACTGCCGCTGCCGGTGAAGGGGCTGATGCGGCTGGCCGCCAAGGTCATGACGACCGTGGCGCACCGGATCTGAGAGGTTGAGCGGCCTCAGGCTTCGATGAGATCGAAGCCGGTGGTGATCTCGGCGGTCTTGCCCAGCATGATGCTGGCCGAGCAGTATTTCTCGTGGCTCATGGCAATCGCCCGTTCCACGGCGGCCGGCGGAATGCCTTTGCCGGTCACGGTGAACTGCATGTGGATCTTGGTGAACACCTTGGGATCGGTCTCGGCGCGCTCGCTGGTGAGCTTGACGCTGCAGCCGCGCACGTCGTGTCGGCCGCGCTTGAGGATGAGCACCACGTCGTAGGCGGTGCAGCCGCCGGTGCCCGCCAGCACGGTTTCCATGGGACGGGGTGCCAGGTTGGCGCCCCCGTTCTCCGGCTTGGCCGCGTCGGGCGCGCCGTCCATGGTCAGCACATGTCCGCTGCCGGTTTCAGCCACAAAACCCATGGCTGAACGGGTGCCGGCAGGGCCGGTCCAGGTGACGGTGCATTCCATGTGAGGGGTCCAGACGTGAAGTGGATAACGCTTTTTTGGGAAAAGCTCTCTAAAAGATAGCAAAAACACACTCTGCATGTTGCATTGCAGCATGGTCTCGCTATACTCGCGGCATTGTATTGAAGGTTGTCTCCTCTACCCTCCACGGGTGGATTCAAACCCGGACTGGCTCTGCCGTCCGGGTTTTTTTTTCGCCCCACTTATGATCCGTGGCCATAGGAACCCCCCATGCCCGCACGAGCCCAGCCCCCCGCCGCCCCTTCCCCTGTGACCACACTCGGTCCTGCCGACTACCTCAAGATGATCCTGACGGCACGGGTCTACGACGTGGCGGTGGAGTCTCCGCTGGAGCCGGCGAAGAACCTCAGCCGCCGTCTGCACAACACGGTGCTGCTCAAGCGCGAAGACCAGCAACCGGTGTTCAGCTTCAAGCTGCGGGGGGCGTACAACAAGATGGCTCACCTGACGCCAGAACAGCTGAAAAAGGGGGTGATCTGCGCCTCAGCCGGCAACCATGCCCAGGGGGTGGCGCTGGGCGCCCACAAACTGGGCACGCGGGCGGTGATCGTGATGCCCACCACCACACCGCAGGTGAAGATCGACGCCGTCAAGGCGCTGGGCGGTGATGTGGTGCTGCACGGCGAAAGTTATTCCGACGCCTACGGCCACGCCGTGTCGCTGCAGAAAAAGCAGGGCCTGACCTTTGTCCATCCGTTCGACGATCCCTACGTGATCGCGGGCCAGGGCACGATCGCCATGGAGGTGATGCGCCAGGTACAGGCGCTGGGCAGCGGCCAGCTGGATGCGGTGTTCGTCGCCATCGGCGGCGGGGGCCTCATTTCGGGCGTGGCCAACTACATCAAGGCGCTGCGGCCCGAGGTCAAGGTCATCGGCGTGCAGATGAACGACTCCGACGCGATGATGCGCTCGGTGCAGGCCGGCGAACGGGTGACGCTGCCCGATGTGGGTCTGTTCTCCGACGGCACGGCCGTGAAACTGGTGGGCGAGGAGACCTTCCGTGTGGCCAGCGGCCTGGTCGACGAATTCATGACCGTGGACACCGACGCGGTGTGCGCCGCCATCAAGGACATCTTCGTGGACACGCGCAGCATCGTGGAGCCGGCTGGCGCGCTGGCGGTGGCGGCCATCAAGCAGTACGTGGCCCGGAACAAAACCAAAGGCGAGACCTACGCGGCCATTCTGTGTGGCGCGAACATGAACTTCGACCGCCTGCGCTTTGTGGCCGAGCGGGCAGAGGTGGGCGAGGAGCGCGAAGCGCTGTTCGCTGTGACCATTCCCGAGGAGCGCGGCAGTTTCAAGCGTTTCCTGGAGACCATTGGCAGCCTGCCCGGTGGACCGCGCAGCGTGACCGAGTTCAACTACCGCATCGGCAACGCCGAGACGGCGCACGTGTTCATCGGCCTGACCACGCACGGCAAGGGCGAGTCGGGCAAACTGGCCACCAGCTTCCGGCGCGAGGGCTTCGAAGCGCTGGACCTGACCCATGACGACCTGGCCAAGGAGCACATCCGCCACATGGTGGGTGGTCATTCGCCGCTGGCGCAGGACGAACGCCTGCTGCGCTTCGTGTTCCCGGAACGACCGGGCGCGCTGCTGAAGTTCCTGAGCCTGATGCGCCCGGGCTGGAACATCAGCCTGTTCCACTACCGAAATCAGGGCGCGGACTACGGCCGCATCCTGGTGGGCATCCAGGTCCCGCCCAAGGAACACAAGGCGTTTGACAAGTTTCTGCACACCCTGGGGTATCCCTTTGTGGAAGAGACCCACAATCCTGTGTACCGTCTGTTCCTCAAGAGCTGAGCCGTTTCCGACCCATGCAGATCAGGCCCTTCCCCGTCAGCGAACCCGCAGAAGCGGCCGAAGACCGGCTGGCGGGCCTGCAGCTGCCCGAGATCCGTGCGACCGCCGACCTGGTGCTGGATGCCGAGTTGCAAAAGCGGCTGCGGCGCAGCGAATGGCCGGAGCAGGCACTGGGCCGGTTGGAAACACTGGTCCTGCAGCTGGGCCGCATCCAGAGCACGGGACAACTGCCTTTTGAGCAATTGAGGTTCGAATCACCGCAACTGGTGGTGTTCGCCGCCGACCACGGCATCACCGACGAAGGGGTGTCGCTGTTTGCCCAGTCGGCCACGCGTCAGCGGGTGCAGCAACTGCTGCACGGAACAGCCTACGCCAATGCCCTGGCCGAGCTGCAGGGTTTCGATCTGACGGTGGTGGACGCCGGTGTGGCCACGCCGCTGCACACCGAGCGCGGCGGCCAGGCCCGCGTTCCCCTGCAAACCCGCAAGATCGGCTACGCCACGCGCAACATGGTGCTGCGGCCCGCGATGTCGGTGGAACAGGCGGTGTCGGCGCTGCACGCCGGCATGGATGTGGTGCGCCACCTGCCGGGCAATGTGGTCGCCCTGGGTGACGTGGGCGTGGGCAGCACGTCCAGCGCGGCCCTGCTGCTGTCCCGCCTGTGCGGCGTCCCGGTGAGCGACGCCTGCGGTCGCAGCCACGGCATGGAAGACCTGCAATTCCAAAACAAGCAGAACAAACTACTGGCCGCCGCTACCCGCCACCGCAAGGCCACCTCGGCGCTGGATGTGCTGGCCGCCCTGGGGGGCTTCGAAATTGCCATGATGGCGGGCGCGATGCTGCAGGCGGCTGCCGAGCGACGCGTGGTGCTGGTGGACGGATTTGTCGCCGGCGCTGCCGCGCTGGTGGCCCGCAGCCTGGCGCCTGCGGTGACCGACTATCTGGTGTTCTCACACCGATCGACGGAGCCGGGACATCGCCTGCTGCTGATCCATCTTCAGGTCCAGCCGCTGCTGGATCTGGAACTGCAGATGGGGCAAGGCATCGGCACCCTCATGGCCTGGCCGGTCCTGCTGTCTGCGCAGCGTCTGCTGCACAGCTGAGCCGCGGCGCTCAGTTCTGCGCCGGGGACGGCAGGCTCAACTCCACCGTGGACGGCCCTTGCAGGGCAGGACCGAGCCGCACCGAGCGCCGAGCCACCGCCTGCAGCACCAACCCCCCGTCCAGCGCGGCCCCGACGCGGTAGGGGCGTGGCGCTTGGCCATCGATGGCGATCAGGGCCGAACCGAGCTCCCCGGACTGGTCCGCCACACCCAGCAGGCTGTAACGCGCTGCCGCAGCGACGGGTGCCTGCCCGGCTGCGGGCGCTGCGGGCACGGCACCAAGCGCGCGGGCGACACTGGCCACATCACTGACCACGACCGTGGGTGCGGCACCGGTCACGGCTGTAGCGGGGCTGCGGCCCCAGGCCAGAAGGATCCAGTAACCGGCGCTCAGACCGGCGAGCAACCACAGCAGGCCGGCCGTCAGCGCAGTCCAGCGCGTGGATGTGCCCGGCCGGAGGGCGGTTTTCTCTCGTGCGGAGCGCTTCATGGGCGCATTATGATCGACCGACCGGGCGCAGCATCCCGCTGTGATCCGCCCATCTGTTGCACCGCCGCCGCCCTGTGAGGATGCGGCCCATGCCCCCCGGGAGACCGTCTTGAAAACCCTGCCCGCCCATTCCCCCAGGTCCCTTCGCCGCCGTCTTGCACGCGGCTTCACGCTGATCGAGCTGATGGTGGTGCTGGTCATCATCGGCGTGCTGGCCGCCCTGATCGTGCCCAATGTGTTGGACCGTGCCGACGATGCCCGCACCACCGCGGCCAAGACCGACGTCAACAACCTGATGCAGGCGCTCAAGCTCTACAAGCTCGACAACCAGCGCTTTCCCACCGCCGAACAGGGTCTGAACGCCCTGGTGACCAAGCCGGCCACCAGCCCGGTCCCGCCCAACTGGCGCCGCTATCTGGACAAGCTGCCCGCCGACCCCTGGAACCGCCCCTACCAGTACCTCAACCCCGGACTGCACGGTGAGGTGGACGTGCTGTCGCTGGGCGCCGACGGACAGGCCGGCGGGGAAGGCAAGGACGCCGACATCGGCAGCTGGGAGTAGGCATGCCCCCCCTGCGCCGCTGCGCGGCTTCCCCCCCTGCTGCGCGGGGGGGACGGCCCCTGTGGCCGGGCAAAGCCCGTTCCACGGGGCCTCTGGCTGGAAGACACCTCGCAGCTGCGGCATGTGGTTCAAGTCGCTCGGAGGGGTTCACCCTGCTGGAGCTGATGATCGTGGTGGCGCTGATCGCGCTGGCGACGGCGGGCGTTTCGTTGTCCTTACGGGATGGCGGCCAGGATGCGCTGGAGCGCGAGGCGCTTCGGCTATCGGCCTTGCTGGAGTCGGCCCGTGCGCAGTCGCGCACCAGCGGGGTGCCGGTGCTGTGGCGCTCCACCGGCAGCGGTTTCGAGTTCCTGGGCGTGGCGTCATCGGCTCCGCCAGGCTCGGATGCGCTGTCCGCGCCCCGCAGCTGGCTCAGCGCCGACACACGCGTGCAGATCACCCAGCCGCCCGGCGCAGCGGTGCTGGTGCTGGGGCCTGAGCCGCTGATCGGCGCACAGAGCCTGCTGCTGATGCACGGAGACCAGCGGCTGCGCCTGGCCACCGACGGGCTGGCACCGTTCAGCGTGGCCGCTGCGGAGGACACGCCGTGAGCCGCTTCGGGCAAGTTGGTTTCACGCTCATCGAGGTGCTGGTGGCGCTGGCGGTGGTGTCGGTCGCCCTGGTGGCCGGCTTGCAGGCCAGCGGTGCCCTGACGCGGGCGGCCACCCGACAGAGCGACCAGTGGCTGGCCCAGCTGTGTGCCGAGAACGAGCTCACCCGGCTGCGCCTGATGCGCCAGTTGCCCGGCGTGGGCGACACCACATCGGCCTGCGAACAGGCCGGGCAAAGCCTGCAGGTGCGGCTGGTGGTGGCGACCACACCCAATCCGAACTTCCGCCGAATTGACGCGGTGGTCGAAGGCACGGTGGATGGTGATGCGGTGCGGCTGCTGACGCTGTCCACGGTGATGGGGCGGTACTGAATGAGCCCCCACGCTCCACCGCTGCGCGGGTCGCTGCCCCCTTGCCGCGGCTTCACCCTGATCGAGGTACTGGTGGCGCTGGCGGTGATGGCGTTGCTGGCCATGCTGAGCTGGCGCTCGATCGACGGCATGTCCAGCACGCAGTCGCTCACACGCGAGCGGGCCGATCATGTGCTGCGCCTGCAAGGCGCGGTCGGCCAGTGGATCGCCGATCTCGACGCGGTGACCGACACGCAGGAGGTCAATCCGCTGGACTTCGACGGGCGCGGCCTGCGCCTGACGCGTCGGGACCCCGTCGAATCCGGCCTCAACAGCCCGGGCGTGCGGGTGATCGCCTGGGCGGTGCGCAATGGCCAATGGATGCGCTGGCAGTCGCCGGCCCTGCAGCACCGCGACGATCTGGCGCGCGCCTGGCAGCGTGCCGCCGTCTGGATCCAGGGCATGGGCCCGGACGCACCACCGCGTGACAGCAGCGACAGCGCAGTCGCGGTGGCCACCATCGACCAGTGGCAGATCTACTACCACCGGGGTGAGACCTGGGGCAACCCGCTGTCCTCTGCCGGCAACGAGGCCGCGGGCAGCACCGACACCCGGCTGCCCAACGGTGTGCGGCTGGTGCTGACCCTGAGCCCCGGCCAGCCGGTGACCGGCCAGCTGACCCGTGACTGGGTCCGCCCCACTCTGGAAGCTGGCCAATGAGGGAGATGTCGCCCCCACGCTCCGCCGCTGCGCGGGTCGCTGCCCCCCGAGGGGGCTGGCCTGCCTTGGGGCGGCCCGGCGGCAGGCCTTCCGAGCCCCCACGCTCCACCGTTGCGCGGGTCGCAGGAGGCCGTGAAGGGGGCGCCGCGCTGCTGATGGCCATGCTCAGCGTGGCGCTGGTCTCGACCATGGCCACCGCCGCACTCTGGCAACAGTGGCGGGCGGCCGAGATCGAGCGGGCCGAGCGTCAGCGTACGCAGGCCGGCTGGATCCTGACCGGGGCGCTGGACTGGGCGCGGCTGATCCTGCGCGAAGATGCCCGCAGCAACCTCAACAGCGGCAACCCCGACCACCTGGGCGAGCCCTGGGCCATGCCACTGGAGGAAGCCCGGCTGTCCACCTTTCTGGCCGCCGACCGGGACAACAGCGCGGACGATGTGCTGCCGGCCTTCCTATCCGGCGAGGTGACCGACCAGCAATCGCGTCTGAACTTCCTCAACCTGGTGCAGCAAAGCGCAGGCCGGGGGCTGCCCGAGTTCGAACTCTCGAAACCCGACCTGGCAGCCTTTACCAAGCTTTACGGTCTGCTGGACCTGCCACTGGCCGAACTGGACGAAGCGGCGCTGAACCTGCTGCAGACTCAGCGCATGGCCCACAACGATCCGCAGCCCTCGCGCACCGCCCTGGTGCCCGTCAAGTTCGCCCAACTCGCCTGGCTGGGCATCGGCCCGCGCAGCCTGGCGGCGCTGGAGCCCTTCGTCACCGTGCTGCCCGAGCGCACCCCTGTGAACCTCAACACCGCCCGCGCCGAAGTGCTGGCCGCCTGCCTGCCCGCCCTGGGGCTGGCCGATGCGCAGAAGCTGGTGCAGGACCGCGAGCGCGAACCCTGGCGCGACCTGGCCGAGGTCGCGCGCACCCTGCCGGCGCTGACCGGCCAGCTGCAGGCCGACCGGCATGCCATCCGCACCCGCTTTTTCGAGGTGCGGGGTAGGCTGCGGCTGGACGACGCCGTCATCGAGGAGCGCTCGCTGGTGGTCCGCAACGACCTGAAGGTCCGTCTGCTCTGGCGCGAACGCATCACCACCCGTTGAGCGCACCGGCCTGGCGGGCGCCCTTTTTCCCCCGGACCGTCACCCACCCTCTCTAGAATCCTTCCACCGCCACCACCGGACGCCCTGTGCTGATCCTCACCCCCACCGACGCCACGCTGGCACCCGCCGACGGCCCCACCGCCCAGCTGGCCTGGGTGCGCTCGGTCGACGGTCTGCAGAGCAGCGAACACGGTGCCTGCGCGGCCTCGCTGCTGCCCGCCGATGCCGAGGTGGTGCTGGTGCTGCCGGTGCTGGCACTGTCCTGGCACCGCGTCGCCCTGCCCAAGGTGGCCGGTGCACGCCTGCGCAACGCGCTCGACGGCCTGCTGGAAGACCGCCTGCTGGGCGATCCGGCGGATCAGCACTTTGCCCTCGAACCGGGCGGACGGCCGGGTCAGACGCTCTGGATCGCGGCCTGCGACAAGGCCTGGCTGAGGTCCTGGCTGCAGGCGCTGGAGGCCGCCGGCCACCCGGTCAGCCGCATCGTGCCGGGCCTGTGGCCCCACCCGGATGCCGAACCCCGGCACTGGGCCCACGCCGTGGCGGGCCGGGGCTGGCTGAGCACCGCCAGCGAACTGGGCGTGCGCAGCCTGCCGCTGGAAGCGGCCAGCGTGCTGGCCGCCGCGGACGACAGCAGCCACTGGCAGGCCGACCCGGCGGTGGCCGAACAGGCCGAACGGGCGCTGGACCGGCGCTTCGAACCGGTGCCGCAGCACAGCTGGCTGCTGCGCTGCGCACAGTCGGACTGGAACCTGGCGCAATTCGACCTGAGCCTGTCCAGCCGCGCCCGCACGGGGCAGCGCCTGCGGCAGGCGCTGCGCGAGTTCCGCAGCGCGCCGGCCTGGCGCCCGGCCCGCTGGGGGCTGGTGGCACTGCTCGCTTCACTGCTGTTGGGGCTCAACGCCACCGCGTGGCAGGAACGGCACAGCCTGAACACCAAACGCACCGCGCTGCGCCAGACCTTGCAGCAGACCTTCCCGCAGGTCACGCTCGTGCTCGACCCGACCTTGCAGATGGAACGCGAGCTGCAGCGCCTGCAGGCGGCCAGCGGCCAGCTCGCCCACCGCGATCTGGAAGCCATGCTGTCGGCCCTGGGCCAGAACGGCGTGCCCATTCAGCCTGGCCGCCTGACCTACAGCACGGGTGAACTCCGGCTGCAAGCCCCGGTGGAGGCGCTCCCCGGTGTGGCGGCCACCCTGCCGGCCGATGCCTGGCAGGCCGACGTGCAGGGCGACACCCTGGTGCTGCGGCCGCGACAACCCTGATCGACCATGAACGACAACGTCCGCCACCGTTACAACGCCCTGCGGCAGTCACTGGCCGTCATCTGGGGCCGGCTGGCCGTGCGGGAACGCCTGGCCGTGGGGCTGGCGGGCACGGTGCTCGGGCTGGCACTGATCTGGTGGCTGGGCCTGTCCCCGGCCATGGCGACCTTGCGCCAGGCGCCGCAGGCCCACCGGCAGCTCGATGCCCAGCTGGCCCACATGCGGGCCATGGCCGCCAACGCCCAGGCCCTGCGCGGTCAGGGCGGCACGCAACCGCTGGGTCGGGAAGCGGCACAGCGCGCGCTGGAACAGGCCACCCGCGACGTGCTGGGCCAGGCCGCGCAATCCACCCTGCAGGGCGAGCAGGCCGTCATCGCGCTCAACGCGGTGGCGCCGGACGCACTGGCCCGCTGGCTGGAACAGGTGCGCATCAACGCGCGCCTGGTGCCGGCGCAGGCCGATCTGCAGTTCACCGCCTCGCCACCGGGCTGGACCGGACAGCTGGTGCTGGCCGGCCCGGGCCTGGGAGCGGGCAACTGATGGTCATGACCCGTCCCGCACGGCTGGCCTGGCTGGGCCTGTCACTGGGCCTGCTGACCGCCCTGCTGCTGTTCGCGCCCGCACGCTGGCTGGCCGACGCTCTGAGTCGCGCCAGCGCAAAGCAGGTGCAGCTGGTCAACGCGCGCGGCACGATCTGGAACGGACAGGCCGATCTGCTGCTCACCGGCGGCGAAGGCAGCCGCAGCGAAGCCGCGCTGCCGCAGGGCCTGCGCTGGCGCCTGCGCCCGGGCTGGGCCGATGCCGGCCCGGCGGCACGGCTTGAACTGGAAGCCCCCTGCTGCACACCACAGGCGCTGCAGCTGTCCGTGCGCCCCGGCTGGCAGCGCGTGCAGCTGAGCATGGCGGCGTTCCAGAGCCAGTGGCCCACCGATGTGCTGACCGGCCTGGGCACCCCCTGGAACACCTTGCGCTTTGAAGGCCGCTTGCAGATCGCGTCGCCCGGCATGACACTGCAGTGGCACGCCGGGCGCAGCCGGATGCAGGGTTCGCTGGACCTGCAGGCGCAGGACCTGGCCTCGCGCCTGTCCACCCTGCGACCGCTGGGCAGCTACCGGTTCACGGTCGATGCCCCGGCCGGCAGCGACGGCGCCACACTGGCCCTGCAGACCCTGCAGGGCGAGCTGCTGTTGCAGGGCCAGGGGGAATGGATCGCCGGGCGGCTGCGGTTCCGGGGCGAAGCCTCGGCCGCCACCGGCCGCGAAGCGGCGCTGGCCAACCTGCTCAACATCATCGGCCGCCGCCAGGGTGACCGGTCCCTGCTGAGCATCGGCTGACAGCGCCCCACACTCAGATAGGATGAACGCATGAAAGCCCCCTCCCTGCAAGCCACCCGCACAGCCGGCCGATGGGCGCTGCTGTCGCTGGCCGTGGCCTGTGCCATCGGCAGCCTGCCTGCGGTCACGCAGGCGCAGAACCGGCGCGTGGAACCGGTGACGCTGAATTTCGTCAACGCCGACATCGAAGCCGTCGCCCGCACCCTCTCGACCATCACCGGCCGCAACGTGGTGGTCGATCCGCGCGTCAAGGGCAGCGTGAACCTTTCGACCGACAAGCCGGTGCCGCCGGCCGCAGCGCTCGACCAGTTCGCCGCCGCGCTGCGGCTGCAGGGTTTTGCCCTGGTGGACACCGGCGGCCTCTACAAGGTCCTGCCCGAGGCCGACGCCAAGCTGCAGGGCAATGTGGTCAATGCCGGTCCGGTGAACCGCCTGCCGGGTTCCAACCAGATCGTCACCCAGATCTTCCGCCTCAACCACGAGAACGCGAACAACCTGGTGCCCGTGCTGCGGCCGCTGATCGGCCCGAACAACACCATCAACGTCAATCCGGGCAACAACTCGCTGGTCATCACCGACTACGCCGACAACCTGCAGCGCATCGGCCGCATCATCACCGCGCTGGACGTGGCCGGCGCCACGGATGTGGAGGTCATCCCGCTGCAACACGCCATCGCCGCCGACCTGGTGCCCATGGTCTCCAAGCTGATGGAGTCCGGTGGCGCGGCAGCGGCCAGTGACCCCTCGTACAAGACCACCCTCGTGGCCGAGCCGCGCAGCAACAGCATCGTCATGCGCGCAGCCAATCCGGCGCGGCTGGCGCTGGTGCGCGCCCTGGTCACCAAACTCGACCAGCCCAGCTCGGACGCCGCCAGCGGCAACATCCATGTGGTGTACCTCAAAAATGCCGACGCGGTGTCGCTGGCCACCACGCTGCGGGCAGCGATGGGCGCCGGCAGCGGTGGCGGCACGACGGCCTCGACCGGCGCCCGCAGCAGCAGCACGACGGGCGCCGCGGCCACCAGCGGTGCGAGCGCGCCGGTGGCCGCCAGCGCAGCCCCGTCCACCGGTGGCCAGATCCAGGCCGACCCGGCCACCAACGCCCTGATCATCACCGCGTCCGAACCCGAATACCGCCAGCTGCGCGCGGTCATCGACCAGCTCGACACGCGGCGTGCCCAGGTCTTTGTGGAGAGCCTGATCGCCGAGGTCAACGCCGACAAGGCGGCCGAGTTCGGCATCCAGTGGCAGGGGCCGGTCGGCAAGTCGGGCGACGGCGCCATCGGCCTGCTGGGCACGAACTTCGGCACCGGCGCGTCCAACATCATCAACCTCGCCACCGGCAGCACCCTGGCGTCCCCGGGGGCGGGCCTGAACGTGGGCATCGCCGGCCGCTCCAACGGCGTCTACTACCTGGGCTTCCTGGCGCGCTTCCTGCAGCAGAACGGCGACGGCAACATCCTGTCCACCCCCAACCTGCTCACGCTGGACAACGAAGAGGCCAAGATCGTGATCGGCCAGAACGTGCCCTTCGTGACCGGCCAGTACACCAGCAACAACTCCAGCAGCGGCTCGGTCAACCCGTTCCAGACCATCGAACGCAAGGACGTGGGCCTGACCCTGCGCGTCAAGCCCCAGATCAGCGAGAACGGCACCATCAAGATGACCATCTTCCAGGAGGTCAGCAGCGTGCAGGCCTCGTCGGTCAACTCCAGCTCCGGGCTGATCACCAACAAGCGCTCCATCGAGTCCACCGTGCTGGTCAACGACGGCGGCATCGTGGTGCTCGGTGGCCTGCTGCAGGACGAGTACGCCGCCAACCGCGACAAGGTGCCCGGCCTGGGCGACATTCCCATCCTGGGCAGCCTGTTCCGCAGCGAAACCCGCAGCCGCAAGAAGACCAACCTGATGGTGTTCCTGCGGCCGGTGGTGATGCGCGACGCGCGCGCAACCACCAACCTGGCGCTCGACCGCTACGAGGTGATGCGCGCCATCCAGCAGGAGACGCAGCCACCGTCGAGCGTGGCGTTGCCGGTCAATGCCGCGCCGGTGATGCCGGCCTTGCCGGCCCCCTCGGCCACGCCCGCAGCGCCCCAGGCCGCCACCGCCACCACCCCGGCCAACTGACCACCTGCCATGCGATACCCGCTGCCCTACGCGTTCGCCCGCGAACACCAGTGGCTGCTGGAGGACGACGGCCAGCCCGGCCTGACCCTGCTGGGCAGCCGCACACCGGCCGCCGACGACGAGGCGCAGGCCCGGCGCCTGTCGGCCCTGTCGGAAATCCTGCGCACGCACGAGGTGCGCGAACTGCACTGGGAGCCCGCCGATGCGCTGGCCCAGCGCATCAGCGCCGCCTATGCGCAGGGTGAGTCCAGCGCGGCCGCGGTGGTGTCCGAGGTGCAGGGCGACGCCGACCTCAGCCGCATGATGCAGGAGCTGCCGGCCATTGAAGACCTGCTGGAAACGGCCGACGACGCCCCCATCATCCGCATGCTCAACGCCCTGCTCACGCAGGCCGCACGCGACGGCGCCAGCGACATCCACATCGAACCCTACGAACGCCATTCGGCGGTGCGCTTCCGCGTGGACGGCACGCTGCGCGAGGTGGTGCAGCCCAACCGCGCGCTGCACGCGGCGCTGATCTCGCGCCTGAAGATCATGGCCGAGCTGGACATCTCCGAAAAACGCCTGCCGCAGGACGGTCGCATCAGCCTGCGCATCGGCACACGCGCGGTGGACGTGCGCGTCTCCACCCTGCCCAGCGCGCACGGCGAACGCGCGGTGCTGCGCCTGCTGGACAAGAGCGAGAGCCGGCTGGAGCTCGAATCGGTGGGCATGCAGGGCGAGGTGCTGGAACGCTTCAAGCACCTGCTGACGCAGCCGCACGGCATCATCCTGGTCACCGGCCCCACCGGCTCGGGCAAGACCACCACGCTGTACGCCGGCCTGCAGCGGCTGGACGCGACCACGCTCAACATCATGACCGTGGAAGACCCGATCGAGTACGAGTTGCCCGGCGTGGGCCAGACCCAGGTCAACGCCAAGATCGACCTCGACTTCGCCAAGGCCCTGCGCGCCATCCTGCGCCAGGACCCGGACGTGATCATGATCGGCGAGATCCGCGACTTCGAGACCGCGCAGAT
>CAZJZD010000059.1:0-10274 GCA_964550405.1 uncultured Hydrogenophaga sp.
ACCCACGGCGACGGCCTGGGCGGCTCCAGCGTCAACTACGGCTTCCCGGCCCACAGCGACGAGGAGTACCTGGGCACCGTGATCCCGCTGATGAAGCAGGCCAAGGTCTCGGCCCTGCTGCTGCCCGGCATCGGCACCGTGGACCACCTGAAGATGGCGCACGGCCTGGGCGTGCACACCATCCGCGTGGCCACGCACTGCACCGAAGCCGACGTGAGCGAACAGCACATCACCTACGCGCGCAAGCTCGACATGGACACCGTCGGCTTCCTGATGATGGCCCACATGAACAGCCCCGAGGGTCTGGTCAAGCAGGCCAAGCTGATGGAGGGCTACGGCGCCAACTGCATCTACATCACCGACTCGGCCGGCTACATGCTGCCCGCCGACGTGAAGGCCCGCCTGCAGGCCGTGCGCGACGCGCTCAAGCCCGAGACCGAGCTGGGCTTCCACGGCCACCACAACCTTGCCATGGGCGTGGCCAACTCGGTCGCCGCCATCGAATGCGGCGCCACCCGCATCGACGCTGCGGCCGCCGGCCTGGGCGCGGGCGCGGGCAACACGCCGATGGAGGTGCTGGTCGCCGTGCTCGACCGCATGGGCGTGCAGACCGGCGTGGACGTCTGGAAGATCCAGGACGTGGCCGAAGACCTGGTGACGCCCATCATGGACTTCCCGATCCGCATCGACCGCGACGCGCTCACGCTCGGCTACGCCGGCGTGTACGGCAGCTTCCTGCTGTTCGCCAAGCGCGCCGCGGTCAAGTACGGCCTGTCGGCGCGCGACATCCTGGTGGAGCTCGGCCGCAAGAAGATGGTCGGCGGCCAGGAAGACATGATCGAAGACACCGCCATGACCATGGCCCGCGAGCGCGATGCGCACGAGCAGAAAAAAGCCGCCTGATCAGCGAAACAACAACGAGGAGAGAACACCATGATCGATCGCCGACAGTTCATCGCCGGTGCCGCCGCCGGTGTGGCCCTGGCCCCAGCCGCCGGCTGGGCGCAGGACGCCTACCCCGCCCGCCCCGTCAAGCTGGTCGTGCCCTTCCCGCCGGGCGGCCCCACCGACATCATGGGCCGCACCGCGGCCAAGGCCATGGGCGACGTGCTGGGCCAGTCCTTCGTGGTCGAGAACAAGGCCGGTGCGGGCGGCAACATCGGCACCGACGCGGTGGCCAAGGCCGCGCCGGACGGCTACACCATCGCCCTGTCGGCCATCAGCAGCCTGGCCATTGCGCCCTACCTGTACGACAAGCTGCCGTTCCAGGTGGAGAAGGACTTCGCCCCGATCTCGCTGGTCGGCACCACGCCCTGCGTGGTCGTCGTACACCCGAGCGCACCGTTCAACGACCTCAAGGGCCTGGTGGCCTACGCCAAGGCCAACCCGGGCAAGCTCGGCTACGCCACCTCGGGCATCGGCACCAGCAACCACCTGGCGGCCGAACTGCTGCAGTCGGTGGCCGGCATCGAACTCCTGAACATTCCCTACAAGGGATCGAGCCAGATCGTGCCGGACCTGCTCTCGGGCACGGTGATCATGAGCATGGAAAGTTCGCTGGCCACCACGCTGCCGCACATCCGCGCGGGCAAGCTCAAGGCGCTGGCGGTCACGTCACCGGCGCGCGCTGCCGCCCTGCCCGACGTGCCGACGGTGGCCGAGTCCAGCTACCCCGGCTTCGCGGTGGAGACCTGGTTCGGCCTGGTCGCCCCCGCGGCCACCCCGCCGGCCATCGTGCAGAAGCTGCACGACGCCTGGGCCAAGGGCGCCAAGACGGCCGAGGCACGGGCCGCGTTCGACAACATCTCCGGCAACCTGCGGGTCACCACACCCGCGGAATTTGGCGCCTTCATCAAGGCCGAGAACACCCGCTGGGGCGCCCTGATCCGCAAGCTGGACATCAAGGCCAACTGACCCGGGGAGCGCACCATGCCATTCGCACAGATCTACATGCTCGAAGGCCGCACGCCCGAACAGAAGAAGGCCGTGATCGAGAAGGTCACCCAGGCGCTGCACGAGGCCACCGACGCGAAGAAGGAAACCATCCGCGTCTGGATCCACGAGATGCCCAAGGAGAACTGGGGCATCGCCGGGGTCAGCGCCAAAGACCTCGGGCGCTGACCCCGCGGAGGCCGCCGCGGCCGGGTGGTGACAATGGGGCACACCCTGTTCACCCCACCCCGAGGAGAAGGCCCTTGAACGCTGCCCCCCTGTCGCTGGCCGAACTCGCCGCCCGACTGCGCCGCCGTGAGCTGACGGCTGTGGCGCTGATCGACACCTGCGCGCAGAACCACGCGCGCACCGAGCACCGGCTCAACGCCTACAAGACCTGGGACGGCGCGCGCGCCCGCAGCGCCGCCGCCGCGGTCGACACGCTGCTGGACCAGGGCATCGACCTCGGCCCGCTGATGGGCCTGCCGGTGTCGGTGAAGGACCTGTACGGCGTGCCCGGCCTGCCGGTGTTTGCCGGCAGCGACCAAGCCCTGCCCGATGCCTGGCAGGCGGCCGGTCCGCTGGTCGCGCGGCTGCAGCGGCAGCTGGGCATCGTGGTCGGCAAGACGCACACCGTCGAGTTCGCGTTCGGCGGCCTCGGCGTCAACGCCCACTGGGGCACGCCCCGGAACCCCTGGTCGCGCGACGAGCACCGCGTGCCCGGCGGCTCCAGCGCGGGCGCGGGCGTGTCGCTGGTGCAGGGCAGCGCCCTGCTGGCGCTCGGCACCGACACCGCCGGCTCGGTGCGCGTGCCCGCGTCCATGACCGGGCAGGTGGGCCTGAAGACCACCGTGGGGCGCTGGCCGGTCGACGGCATCGTGCCCCTGTCGTCCTCGCTCGACACCGCGGGCGTGCTCACCCGCACGGTGGACGACCTGGCCTACGCCTTCGCCGCGCTCGACCCGGAGCACCAGGGGCTGCCCGCGCCCTCACCGATTCGTGTGCAAGGCCTGCGCGTCGGCGTGCCGACGAACCACTTCTGGGACGACATCGACCCGAGCATCGCCGCCGCCGTGGAAGCCGCCATCGAGCGCCTCGCCCAGGCCGGCGCACAGGTGGTTCGCCTCCCGCTGCCGCACTGCGAAGAAGCCTTCGACATCTTCCGCCGCGGCGGCCTCGCGGCGTCCGAACTCGCGGCCTACCTGGACCTGCACTTCCCGCACAAGGTGGAGCGGCTGGACCCGGTGGTGCGCGACCGCGTGCGCTGGGCCGAGCAGGTGTCTTCGGTCGAGTACCTGCGGCGCAAGGCCGTGCTGCAGCGCTGCGGCGCGGGCGCGGCCCGGGTGTTCGACGACGTCGACGTCCTGCTCACGCCCACCGTGCCCGCCTCGCCGCCGCGGCTGGCCGACATCGGCACCGTGGAGACCTACGCGCCGGCCAACATGAAGGCCATGCGCAACACCGCCATCAGCAACCTGTTCGGCTGGTGCGCGCTGACCATGCCCGTGGGCCTCGACGCGAACCGCATGCCGGTGGGCCTGCAGCTGATGGGGCCACCGCACGCCGAAGCGCGGCTGATCGGCATCGCGCTCGGCATCGAAACCCTGATCGGCCAGGGCCACGTGGTGCTGGGCGCGCCCGACCTGTCCTGAGCGGCGCGCGCTCACCCTCAACCCCTTCCCGGCGGAGCCCCCCATGACCCAGACCCCCGCCCAACTCGCCGCAAGAATCTGGGCCGCCCGCCAGACCGGGCGCACGCTGGACGCCGAAGCCACCATTGGCACGCCCGACCTCGCCACCGCCTACGCCATCCAGCGCGCGCTGCTCGGCCTGCGCCTGGCCGCCGGCGAGCGCGTGGTCGGGTGGAAGCTGGGCTACACGTCCGAAGTGATGCGCCGCCAGATGGGCATTGACCGGCCCAACATCGGGCCGCTGACCGACTGGTTGCTGCTCAGCTCGGGCGACGCGGTGCACGAGCGCCTGGTGCAGCCGCGGGTCGAACCCGAGATCGGGCTGCGCCTGAAGACCGCCCTCGACGCGCGGCAGGCGCCCGTGGACCGCCACACCGTGGCCGCCGCCGTGGAAGGCGCCTACGCCTGCCTCGAAGTCGTGCACTCCACCTGGACCGGCTACCGCTTCAACCTCGAACAGAACACCGCCGACAACTCGTCTGCTGGTCAGGTCGTTATCGGACCGCGCCTGCCGGTGACCGACCTGATGGCGCTCGACACCGTGGCGGTGCGCCTGCACGACGGCAGCGGCCACACGCTGGGCCAGGGCGTGGGTGCCGACGCCGACGGCCACCCGCTGGACGCGGTGGCGCGGCTGGCGCGGGAGCTGGCCGCTTTCGATCAGCGGCTGGAGGCGGGGGATTGGGTGATCACCGGCGGGCTGACCAAGGCTTGTGCGCTGGAGGCGGGAGGGCGGTTGACGGGGGTGTTTTCCGCCGCAGGGGCGGGGTCGGTCGAGGTGGTGGTCAACCGCCGGTGAATATCCGTTAGCCGGAGCGGCCTTCTGCCGCGCCTCCTTGACGCCTGCATATGACACCCATAATATGACGGCCATCATGTCCACCAACGCCACCCGCAAAGAACTCAGCCACGACCGCATTGTCGATGTGGCGTCGCGCGCGATCCGGCGCGCCGGGTACAAGGGCGTGGGCGTGGCCGACATCATGAAAGAAGCCGGCCTGACGCACGGCGGCTTCTATGCGCACTTCGCCTCGCGCGACGCCCTGCTGGTCGAGGCCATGCAGCGCGCCGGGCGCGACAGCCAGGCCGCCCTGTCCGACGCGGTGGCGCGCCGCATGGCCAAGGGCAGTTCGCGCTTCGCTGCCCTCGTCTGGGCCTATCTGCACGACTCGCATCTCGACCGACCGGAACAGGGTTGCGTCGTGGCCGCGCTCGGCTCCGAGATGACGCGCCAGGACGACGCCGTCCGGGACGAGGCGCGCCAGCGGGTCAAAGCCCTGGTGGCCTTGGTGAGCGAGGCACTGCCCGCCGGCGCCGACGCCAGCCAGGCAGCGGTGATCGCCGCCACCCTGGTCGGGGCCCTGCAACTGGCGCGCACCCTCGGCGGTTCGGCCGGTCGCGCCCTGCTCGCGCAGACCCGCGAAGCGCTGATCCAGCGCCACGACACCCCGGCCTGAACCGGCTCCCCCTGACATCCCCAGCAACTACAGCGCGCCCAAAATATGACGATCATCATAAAAACAGAGACCCTCCCGGCCGCCCAGGCACCGGCCGCTGCCACGGCATCGCCCTGGCGGGCGTTCTGGATCGCCAGCAGTGCCGTCTTCCTCGTGTCGCTGGACGCGACCATGCTGTTCGCGGCCTTCGACGCGCTGCGCCAGAGCTTCACCGGCAGCTCGACGGCCACCCTGTCGTGGGTGCTCAACGCCTACACCGTCGTCTACGCCGCCATGCTGATCCCGGCCGGCGGGCTCGCCGACGCGCATGGGCGCAAGCGCGTGTTCCGGCTCGGCCTGGCGGTGTTCATCGCCGCCTCGGTGGCCTGTGGCCTGGCGCCGTCGGTGGAAGGGCTGATCGCGGCCCGGGTGGTGCAGGCGGTGGGCGCCGCCCTGCTGACGCCCGCCTCCATGTCGATCGTGATGGCGGCTTTCCCGGTGGAACGCCGGGCTCTGGTCATCAGCCTGTGGGGCGCGGTAGGCGGGCTGGCCGCCGCGGTCGGCCCCAGCCTGGGCAGCTGGGTCACGGCGGATTTCGGCTGGCCGTGGGCCTTCTACATCAACGTGCCGGTGGGCCTGTGGGCGCTGTGGCAGAGCCACTCGCGCATCGAAGAGGCGGTCAAGCCGGTGCAGCGCCGGCGTGTGGACGTGGTCGGCCTGCTGCTGCTCATGGCCGCGGTGGGCGCCGTGGCGCTGGCCATTGTCGAAAGCGGTTCGCCCGCCTGGTCGCGCGGCCAGATCGCGGCCGTGGCCGGCGCTGGCCTGCTGGCCGGCGTCGCCTTCGTGCTGTGGGCCCGCTTCCACACCGCCCCGCTGCTGGACCTGTCGCTGTTCGCCCATACCACCTACCGCTACGTCAACGCCGCCACCCTGGCCTTCGGCACCGCGTTCTCGATGATGTTCCTGGGCTTCTTTTTCTTCATGACCGGCATCTGGCACTACACGCTGCCCCAGGCCGGTCTGGCCGTCACACCCGGCCCGCTGCTGGTGATGCCGACGGCCATCATCACCGGCCGCCTGGCCGGGCGCCTGGGTCACCGGCCCTTCCTCGTCGGCGGCGCGCTGCTGTACGCCTGCAGCGGTCTGTGGATGCTGCTGGTGCCCGGCACCGAGCCCGACTACCTGCACCACTGGTTGCCCGGCCTGCTGATGAGCGGCGTCGGTGTCGGCCTGGTGCTGCCTTCGCTGTCCGGCGCCGCCGTGAGCCGCCTGCCCGCCGAGCACTACGCGGTGGGCGCCGCCTTCAACCAGGCCACGCGCCAGATCGGCGGGGTGCTGGGCGTCGCCATCACGGTCGGTCTGCTCGGCCACGCCAGCCTGACCCGCACCGACTTCAACGCGCTGTACGGCCTGCACATCGGCCTGGCCGTGCTCACGGCGCTGCTGTGCCTGCCCGTCAGCACACGGCCGCGCTGAACACCGCCCCACCCACCACCGCATTCACCACCACCCGACCAGGAACCCGACATGCAGGAAAACGACGTGATCGAACAATGGATACATGAGGAACAGGCCGTGCGCGCCCGGCTGCGCCCCGCCAACGCTCCCCGCCCCACGCTGCGGCCGGCCGGGCTGTCGGGCCTGGAAGTCCTCGATGCCATCTTCGCGGGCGAACTGCCGCCACCGCCCATGGGCGAAACGCTGGACTTCGTGCCGATCCGCATGACACCCGGCGAAGCGGTGTTCCAGGGGCGTCCGCATCGGCGCCACTACAACCCGCTGGGCACCGTGCACGGCGGCTGGTTCGCCACGCTGCTCGATTCGGCGGTGGGCTGCGCCATCCACACCACGCTGCCGGCCGGCCGGGGCTACACCACGCTGGAACTCAAGGTCAACCTGGTGCGCGCGCTGACCGACGCCGTGCCCCTGGTGCGCGCGGAAGGCAAGGTCATCCACGTCGGGCGCCAGACCGGCACCGCCGAAGGCCGCATCGTCGGGCCGGACGGCAAGCTCTACGCGCACGCCACCACCACCTGCCTGATCTTCGACATCCCCGCGGCCGCCCCCAGCGGTGCCCAACCCATCCACGCCTGAAACGGAGTCCCCCATGTCGCCCTCCACCGTCGTCTTCATCACCGGCGTTTCGTCCGGCATCGGCCGCGCCGCCGCGGAACGCTTTGCCCAGCGCGGCTGCCGGGTGTTCGGTTCCGTCCGCAACGCTGGCAAGGCAGAGGCCATCCCCGGTGTCGAACTGGTCGAAATGGACGTGCGCGACGACACCTCGATCCGCCACGCCATCGACGCCATCGTGGCCCAGGCCGGGCGCATCGACGTGCTGGTCAACAACGCGGGCGGCACCCTGCTGGGCGCGGTCGAAGAAACCTCGGTGACCGAGGCGCAGGCCCTGTTCGACACCAACCTGTTCGGCATCCTGCGCACCACCCAGGCCGTGCTGCCGCACATGCGCCAGCAGCGGTCCGGGCGCATCGTCAACGTCAGCTCGGTGCTGGGCTTCCTGCCCGCGCCCTACATGGGCCTGTACGCCGCGTCCAAACACGCCGTCGAAGGCCTGTCGGAATCGCTGGACCACGAAGTGCGGCCCTTCGGCATCCGCGTGGTGCTGGTCGAACCCGCGTACACCCGGACCAGCCTGGACCTCAACGCCCCCCGGGCGGCGAGGCTGATCGATGCCTACGCCGCTGACCGGAGCCGCGCGTCACAAGCCATCGCGCGCAGCGTCGAGAAGGCCCCCACGCCCGACGGCGTCGCGGCCACCATCGTGGACGCCGCCCTCAACGCCTGGACCATGCGGCACACCCCCAAAGGCGAAGCGTCCTTGCTGCGCAAACTGCGCCGCTTCATGCCGGCCGGGCCGGTGGACGCGAGTCTGCGCAAGAACTTTGGGCTGGGTTGATCAGACTCCGAGCACAGATCGCCCCACGAACGACTGCGCCAGTGACACCAATACTGGGGAAACAGTGATTCAGGCCGCATAAGCCTAGGCCGGCTAGCGACCAAGGTCATCCACCCAAGACGGACTGACCTACGACGGTCCGAGCGGACCGACGCGATGGGTCAGCGGGCAGCTCGCAGTCTTCTCCCCACCGCAATTGATGGGCGGCAACAACCTTCCCGGCGAAAGAATGATCAGGCAGCACGGCTGCGCGTAGCTGAAAGTGGAGTGCAGGCTGCGACGACAATCAAGCGAAGCGTAAGACAAGGAGGCTAAGTGCGTCCCCCGATCCACCAACGATTTGTCGACAAGGCTGACGCGGCGATCACGGCTGCGGTCGAGATCTACAACAAGCCCAGTTTTGCCTACCGTGAGGAGACCTTCGCGATCCTGGCCCTGAACGCCTGGGAGTTGCTGCTTAAAGGCAAGGTACTAAAGGACGCGGGCAATGACGTGCGAGCGTTGCGTGTCTACGAGCCTCGGGACCTGAAGGGTGGGGGCAAATCGACGAAGCTGTATGCAAAACGCAACCGCACGGGAAACTTCCACTCGATATCGTTTTTCGAGTGCGCAAAACGGCTCACAGCTTCCGGCACCCTACCTGCCGAGGTGTTTGCCAACCTTGATGCGTTGGTTGCCATACGCGATAACTCAGTTCACTACGTCACCCCAAGCGCGAAGCTGGCCCGTCAGGCTCAGGAACTGGCGGCGGCCTCCATCAAGAATTTTGTTCTGCTGGACAAGCATTGGTTCGAGCACGACCTGTCGCGAGCCTTGAACCTCATCCTTCCGCTGTCATTCGTCCCCGGGACCGGCCAAGTCGAGTCGGTGGTCACCACCGCTGACGAGTCCCGACTCATCGACTACCTAGAGCAAATAGGCCAAACCATTGGGACGTCGGAAAGCGATTTCGCCGTAGCGGTACGTCTCGAAGTAAAGGTTGAGAAATCGTCGCTGGCAACAGCGTCTAAGGTCGTGTGGTCCAAAGACCCCGATGCCATCAAGGTGGCGCTCACCGAGACGGACATTAGGAACAAGTACCCGTGGGACTACGGGGAACTGGTAAAGCGGCTGACCATGCGCTACACCGACTTCAAGGCCAACAAAAAATTCCACGCCATTCGCTTGCCGCTACTCCCCGATGAAAGGTACGCGAAGGCGCGGTACCTTGATCCGGGCAATCCAAAGAGCCCAAAAAAAGACTTCTATAACCCCAACGTACTACCCATCTTTGACCAGCACTACACCAAGGCTTAAGCCCCCGCTGGGGAGGCAAAGCGTCTGCAAGACTCCCCAACGACTGCAGCTTTGTGCCGAATCGGCAAGGGTACTGAGTCCGAAGCAGACCAACCGGCCTGCGGGCAATCGACAGTTCTTGGCCGACTCCCGCCATCAACGCCGAACGAACCTCAGGCATCAAGTCCAGCGGCTGAGCAGGACGTTCCGGATGGTCACTGCACCACCCGGGGGTCAAGAAGCAAAAACTGCTCTTTTAAGAACAATTCTGGGTCAAGGAATATCCGGGCCTCAGTAGCCGCCAGACGGCGCAGCCGACCCCTTTGAAGCCCCCGCACTGAACCGCTGCACCAACCCACTCGCCGCCTTCACCAGCAGCGTCGTGTCCACCCCCACCGCCACAAACAGCGCGCCCGCGTCGAGGTACTGCTGCGCCAGCGCCGGGTCGGTGGCGAGGATGCCGGCGGCCTTGCCGGCGGCGCGCACGGTGGCGATGCCGTCGAGGATGACCTTCTGCACCTCGGGGTGGCCGGGCTGGCCGCGGTGGCCCATGCTGGCCGAGAGATCGGCCGGGCCGAAGAACACGCCGTCCACGCCCTCGGTCTCGGCAATCGCTTTGAGGTTGTTCACCGCGGTCACGGTCTCGGCCTGCACCAGCAGGCACATCTGGTCGTTGGCCTGGTTCAGGTAGTCGTCCACCTGGTTCCAGCGCGACGCGCGCGCGAGCGCCGCGCCCATGCCGCGGATGCCCTCCGGCGGGTAGCGCATGGCCTGGACCATGAGCGCGGCCTGTTCGGCGGTGTCGATCATGGGGATCAGCAGGGTCTGCGCGCCGATGTCGAGGTACTGCTTGACCAGGGCCACGTCGGCCTGCACCGCACGCACGACGGCGTGGGTCTTGCCGTAGGGCGCGATGGCGCGCAGCTGTTCGAGCGCGGTGCGCGGGTCGTTGGGCGCGTGTTCGCCGTCGATCAGCAGCCAGTCGAAGCCGCAGCCGGCCAGGGCCTCGGCCACGTCGGGCGAGGC
>CAZJZD010000059.1:10374-22862 GCA_964550405.1 uncultured Hydrogenophaga sp.
TCAGCAGCCAGTCGAAGCCGCAGCCGGCCAGGGCCTCGGCCACGTCGGGCGAGGCGAAGCCGACCCAGCAGCCGATCTGGGGTTGGCCGGCTTTCAGGGCATCGCGGAAGGTGTTCTGGGGGATCTTCATGTCGGTGTCTTCGTCGGTTCGGGGTAGAGGCCGCGCATTTGCCCCATGAGGCGCGTGAGGCCCATGAGCGCGTCCATGTTCGGCGTGGCTTCGCCCAGGTGCTGGCCGATCTCGCGCACGGCGCCGACCAGCGCGTCGAGCTCGATGGGGCGGCCGGCTTCCACGTCCTGCAGCATCGAGGTCTTGAACGAGCCGAGCTTGCGCGTGACGGCGTGGCGGTCCTCGGGCTGCTGGTCGATGGGGATGCCGATGCGCGCGCCGATGGTCTGCGCCTCCCGCATCACGGCGCTGCAGAAGCCGCGCACGAGTTCGTCGTCGAGGATACGGTCACACGGCGCGCCTGTGATGGCCGAGACCGGGTTCATGGTCATGTTGCCCCAGAGCTTGAACCAGATGTCGCGCTGGATGCGCTCGCTGACCGTGACGCCGAAGCCTGCCTGTGTGAGCAGCCCGGCCACGGCCTGCACACGCGGGGACACGCCGCCGGCCGGCTCGCCGATGATGAGCTGGTTGTTCTTGATGCGTTCGATGCGCGCGGGCTGTGGCGCGGCGGCGCTGGCGTGCACCACGCAGCCGATGACCTGCGCTGTCGGGATGTTCGCGGCCGTCACGCCGCCGGGATCGACTGTCTGCAGTTGCAGGCCCGCGGCCTCGCCGGGCAGGCCGTCGAAGAACCACCAGGGCACGCCGTTCATCGCGACCAGCACGGTGGTGTGTGGACCCATGAGCGCGCGCACGGCGGGTGCGACCACGGGCATGGCCGGGCCCTTGACCGAGACGATCACCAGGTCCTGCACGCCCAGGCTCGCGGGATCGTCGCTGGCGTTCAGCGGCACGCTGTGTTCGGCACCTTCGGCATCGACCCATGTGAGGCCGTGACTCCGCAAGGTGCGCAAGGTCTCACCGCGCGCCACGGCCGAGAGCTGCATCTGACCAGCCGGCAGGCGCGAGCCGAGCCAGCCCGCGAACAGGCCGCCGATGGCGCCGACGCCGACGATGGCGACTTTCTTGGAAACGGGTGAATCACTCATGCGCGGTAGCCGGGGTCGATGCGGTCGATCAGCCGCTGCATGGCGGCGAACGAGTCCTCACCGGCGCCGAATTGGGGGTTGAAGTTGAGCGAGTCTCGCACGCAGCCTTCAAGCACCGGCACCGGGATCTGGCGCAGCTTGCCGAGCGCGGCCGAGGCCACCTGGATCTCGCAGGCGCGCTGCACCAGCCACAGGATGTTGAAGGCCTGCGCCAGCGTGTGGCCGATGACGACGGGGCCGTGGTTGCGCAGCAGCAGAACGCGCTTGCCGCCCGCGCTGGCGAGGATGCGCGCGCCCTCTTCGCGGTGGACGGTGATGCCTTCGAAGTCGTGGTACGCCACCTGGCCGTGCAGCTGGGCGGCGTAGAAGTTGGTGTAGCTCAGGCCCTCTTCGCTGCAGCACACGGCCATGGTCGGCGTGGTGTGCACGTGCATCACACAGTGCGCGTCGGGCAGGGTGGCGTGGATGGCGCCGTGGAAGGTGAAGCCGGCCGGGTTGATGGGCCAGTCGCTGTTGCCGATGATGTTGCCGTCCACATCGACCTTGACCAGGTTGGACGCGGTGACTTCGGTGTAGTGCAGGCCGAAGGGGTTGATGAGGAAGTGCGCGTCCGGGCCGGGCACGCGCAGCGAGATGTGGTTGTAGATCAGCTCGGCCCAGCCCAGGTGGGCAAAGATGCGGTAGCAGGCGGCGAGCTGCACGCGCGCCTGCCATTCGGCATCGCTGACGCGGGCGGGTTTGAGGAAGGCGTCGGCCATGGGGAATCCTTCAGACGAACTTGAACGTGAGGCAACCGAGCGGGCCGTAATCGGCCTCGAACAGGTCGCCGGCTTTGGCCGCCACGGGCCGCGTGAAGCTGCCGGCGAGCACGATCTCGCCAGCCTGCAGCGTTTCGCCCCAGGGCGCGAGCTTGTTGGCCAGCCAGGCGATGCCGATGGCGGGGTCGCCCTGCACGCCGGCGGCCAGGCCCGTCTCTTCGACGGCGCCGTTCTGCCGCAGGATGGCGCCGCACCAGGGGCGGTTGGTGCTGCGCGGGTCGGCCTTGAACGCGGGGTCGCCCGCGCCGATCACGATGCCGGCGTTGGCCGCGTTGTCGCTGATGGTGTCGTAGACCTTGCGCATCACCTTGGTGTGGCGGTCGAACTGCTCGATGCGCGCGTCGATGATCTCGATGGCGGGGGTGATGTATTCGGTGGCGGCCAGCACGTCCTCAACCGTCACGTTCGGGCCGGCCAGCGGCGCCTTGAGCACGAAGGCCAGTTCCACTTCGACGCGGGGGGCGATGAAGTTCTTGACCGGGATCTCCAGCACCTCGCCGGCCTGCGCGGTGTAGAGCATGTCGTCGAGCAGGGTGCCGTAGTCGGGCTCGTCGATCTGGCTGCTGATCTGCATGGCGCGGCTGGTCAGGCCGATCTTGTGGCCGATGACCTTCTTGCCGGCGGCCTTCTCCAGATCGACCCAGGCGCGGCCGATGCGGTAGCCGTCTTCGATGGTCATGCCGGGGTGGCGCTTGGAAAAGTGCTCGACCTGCGTGCGGGTCTGCTGGGCACGTTGCAGCTCGGCCGCGAGCTGCTGAACGAGGGCGTCGTCGAACATCGTTGTTTCAGGCCTTGTTGAAGAGCGGGTGCAGGGAACTGTTCTTGGCGTCGAAAACTTCGATGCCTTCGTCCACCTGCACGGTGATGCCGATGGGGCGGCGCGCGAGCTGTTCGGCGAAGCGGTCCTTCACCACGGCGTTGAGCGCCTCGCCCACGCGCTGGTGCACCACAGCGCTGCGGCCTTTGGCCATGCGCACGTTCATGTAGACGAAGGCGTAGTCGCCGCCCAGCCCGGCCGCGATGCCGGCCGCGCCACCGTCGGAGATGGCGCTGTGCGCGGCGGGGTAGGCCAGCACGCGCGTGCCACCGGTGGGGAAGACCTGGCGGTCCTGCTCGTCGCGCACGGCGAGCATCGCGTCGGCCAGCGCGCGGCAGAGGCCGCCCATGTCCACGCCGCCCTGCGAGGCGGGCTTGTCGAGGTTGGGGGTGTAGAGGATGACGAGGTGGGGCATGGGGTGCTTTCGTTCAGAGGCGCGTGGCGACCGAGGTGTAGCCGTCGGCGCGCGAGGCCACGGGCTGCGGGATGGCCGATCCGCTGACGGGCCGCACCGGGAACAGCGCGTTGATCTGGCCGGTGCCCGACGCGCCGAAGTACGGCGTGATGACTTCGGCCTGGCCGGTGTATTCGCTCCAGCCCAGCACGCCAAGCATCATGGCCGTGTCGTGCATGAAGCCTTCGCCGTGGCCCTTGGCGGCGTACTCGGGCAGCATCTCGCAGAAGTCCTTCCACGCGCCGGCTTGCCACATGCGCACGACCTCGTCGTCCAGGTGCTGCAGGAAGGGGCTCCAGACCTTGAAGGCGAACTCGGGCGCGAGGCCGTTCTGCGCGAAGCGGTGGCTGAGCGATCCGCTGGCGAGGAAGGCGACGGTGCCGTCGTAGTGGTCTTCGACGGCCTTGCGCATGGCCCAGCCCAGGCGGGCGCTGTCGTTGAGGTAGTGGGAGGTGCAGAGGGCCGAGACCGAGACCGCCTTGAAGTGCTGGTCGGCGTTCATGTAGCGCATGGGCACGAGGGTGCCGTATTCGGGCTGCAGCGTGGTGGCGTGGTGGGCCAGGGTTTCGACGCCGTGTTCGTTGGCCACCTCGGCCAAAAGTTGCCCCAGCTCAGGGTTGCCAGGGATGGCGTAGCCCATGTTGCTGATGAAGTGGGGCAGCTCGTTGCTGGTGTAGGTGCCTTGCCAGTGGGGCGCGCAGTTGAGGTGGTAGGTGGCGTTGACGAGCCAGTGGGTGTCGAAGACGACGATGGTGTCGACGCCGAGTTCTTTGCAGCGGCGTGCGATTTCCTTGTGGCCGTCGATGGCGTCCTGGCGCGTTCCTTTGCGCGGGCCGTCAAGTTCGCTGAGGTACATCGAGGGGACGTGGGTGATCTTGCCGACCAGTGCTACTTTGCCCATTTGGCTTGTCTCCTTGTGTGCTTCGTTTCTCGCCTGACGTTTGTGGTGGAAGGCGGCGACGTGGGCCTGCCTCCGCGAATGTCCCCCGGGCCGTTCCGGCCCTCCTCCTTTATTTCGCTGCGGCAGACCCGCATCACCGCCTTCTCTCGCTGCGCATCGGAACTCGAACGGTGGGGCGCCGCCATCACCCCTGAATGGCGAGCGTGGGGTACACGACGCAGCGAAATAAAGGAGGAGAAATGGGCGCAGCCCATTTCGGGGGACATTCGCGGAGTCGTGTACCCCACGCTCGCCATTCCGCACAAACGCATAAGCGAAACAGAGGCGAACAAGTCACACCCCCCAGTGAGGAATGTGGTGAGAACCCATGGAGACAGCGACGTTCTTGGGCTCCAGGAACACCTCGTAACTCCAGGTCCCGCCCTCGCGCCCGGTGCCTGAGGCCTTGGTGCCCCCGAACGGTTGCCGCAGATCCCGAACGTTCTGCGAGTTGACGAAACACATGCCCGCTTCCACGGCGGCCGCCACCCGGTGCGCCTTGCCGATGTTCTCGGTCCAGACATAACTCGACAGACCGTAGGCGATGTCGTTCGCGATGCGGATCGCGTCCGCCTCGTCCTTGAACGGAATCAGGCAGGCGACCGGGCCGAAGATCTCGTCCTGTGCGATCTTCATGCGGTTGTCCACGTCGGCAAACACCGTCGGCCAGACGTAGTTGCCCGCCGCCACATGCGCCGGCAGCTCGGCCGCATACGACGGCCGGTCCAGACCGCCGCACAGCATCGTCGCGCCCTCCTTCGGGCCCAGCTCGATGTAGCTGCGCACCTTGGCCAGATGGGCCTTGGAAATCATCGGGCCGATGGTGGTCTTCTCATCCAGCGGGTCGCCCACCACGATGCGCTTCGCGCGCTCGGCGAACTTCGCGGCGAAGTCGGCGTAGATGCTCTGCTGCACCAGGATGCGCGAACCGGCCGTGCAGCGCTCGCCGTTGTTGCTGAAGATCATGAAGATCGCGGCGTCGAGCGCGCGGTCCAGGTCCGCGTCGTCGAAGATCACGAACGGGCTCTTGCCGCCCAGCTCCATGCTGAACTTCTTCAGGCCGGCGGCTTTGACGATGCGGTTGCCGGTGGCGGTGGAGCCGGTGAAGGAAATCGCGCGCACGTCGGGGTGCGCGCACAGCGGTTCGCCCGCTTCCTTGCCGAAGCCGTGCACCACGTTCAACACGCCGGCCGGGATGCCGGCCTCCAGCGCCAGCTCGCCCAGGCGCGCGGCGGTCAGCGGGCTGAGTTCGCTCATCTTCAGCACCGCCGTGTTGCCGAAGGCCAGGCAAGGCGCGACCTTCCAGGTGGCGGTCATGAAGGGCACGTTCCACGGGCTGATGAGCGCGCACACGCCCACCGGGTGGAACAGCGTGTAGTTCAGGTGCGTGGGCGTGGGGTAGGTGTGGCCGTCGACGCGGGTGCACATCTCGGCGAAGTAATAAAAGTTGTCCGACGCGCGCGGAATCAGCTGCTTGCCCGTCTGCGCGATCACCTGGCCCGTGTCCTGGGTTTCGGTGTTCGCAATCTCGGGCACGTGCTTCGCGATCAGGTCGCCCAGCGCGCGGATCTTCTTCGCGCGCTCGGTCGCGGGCAGGCCGGCCCAGGCCGGGAAGGCGTCTTTGGCGGCCTGCACCGCGGCGTTCACTTCGGCCTCGGTGCCCGAGGCGACCTCGGCCAGCACGCCCTGCGTGGCGGGGTTGATGGTCTCGAAGTAGTCGCCGCCGGCGACGGTCTTGCCGTTGATGAGGTGATCGATGCGTTGCGTCATGGTGGGGGATCAGAAAAGGTGGATCTGCTGGACGAGGTTCTCGGCCGCATTGCGCAAAGGGATGCTCACCGGGCTGGGGCGTTCGCCGTTGTCGAACCTGTGCACGTCGCGCGCTTCGTAGCGGCTGCCATCGACCTCCAGTTCGATACGGGTGCGCACAAACTCCCAGCCGCCGTCCTGCCGTTGCGACAGCCGGGCCCAGAGGCCGACATCCAGCGTCAGCACCCGGACCCGGATGGCCTTGCCGGCGAGCTTGTCGCGCAACTCGGCCGCGGCTTCGTGGCGCGCCACGGCCCGTGCGAATTCGGCCTGCAGCTGCACGAACGGGCGGGGGTTCATGACCGCGTCGCCGAAGCGCATGCCGTCCTGGGTGGACGCGTTCTCCAGCGGCACGTCCTGCCGCGCATCCACCCAGGTCCAGGTCGCGCCCGTGGGCACGGCATCACCCGGTGTGGCCAGCTGGTAGGGCTTTTCGGGCGTGGGCATGAGCACCTGGCAGCCCGACAGGGCCACGGCCACCAGACAGCTGCCGGCCAGGCGCAGCGCACGGGACAGGACGGGTTTCATGGGCGGCCTCCTTCGGCGCAGAGGGTGTTGGTGAGGGCGCCGATGCCGTCGATTTCGGTGACGACCACGTCGCCGGGCTGGCAGTCGACCACGCCGTCGGGCGTGCCGGTGAGGATGAGGTCGCCCGGCATCAGCGTCATGAAACCGCTGAAGTATTCGATCAGCGTGGCGACATCGAAGATCATGTCCTTCGTGTGGCCCTGCTGCGTGACGGTGCCGTTGACCGTGGTGCGCAGCGCCAGCGCCTGTGGGTCGGGCACATCGGCCGCGTCCACCAGCCAGGGGCCCAGCGGCGTGCAGGTGTCGCGGTTCTTGACCTTGAGGTTGGGGCGGTACCAGTTCTCCAGGTAATCGCGGATCGCGTAGTCGTTGGCCACCGTGTAGCCGGCGACGACCTGCAGCGCGTCGGCCTTCTTCACGCGCTTGGCGGGCTTTCCGATGACCACGGCGAGTTCGCATTCGTAGTGCATGAACTGCACGCCGGCGGGTCGCACGGTGAAAGCCTTGTGACCGATCAGAGAAGCCTCACCCTTGACGAAGGCCAGCGGCTCTTCGGGCGCCTTGAAGGCGAGCTCCCTGGCGTGGTCGGCGTAGTTCAGGCCGAGGGCGAGCACGGTGCGGGGTCGATCAATGGGCGCGAGTGGCGGCAGCCAGACCACCTCGTCGAAGCCGACGCGGCGGCCCCGGAAGGCGGGCGTGAGCAGTTCAAGATGACCGTCGGCTTCGACGGCGTCGTGGACCGCGCCGGCCCAGGCGATGCGGGCGCGTTTCATGCCGGCTCCTCGATGAAATGGTTGGTCAGCGGCGCGAAGCCGGTGGCGGTGATCTCGACCGAGTCGCCCGCCTTCACACGCGGTCGCGAGCCGTCGTCCAGGCAGTCGGTGCCGACCATCAGCACATCGCCCGGCCGCAGGCTCTGGAAGGCGTTGACGTCGGCCCACAGCGTGGCCGCGTCGCGCACCAGATCGGCCAGCGCGGTGCGCTGGCGCATCACGCCGTCCACGCGCAGCTCCAGCACCAGCGCGGCGAGTTCGCCCAGGTCCGTGACCGGCCGCAGCACATCACCCACGCCGAGGAAACCGTCGACACAACGGAACTTCACCGGCGGCCGGTAGTAGCTCTGATGCGGGATCGCCACGTCGTTGAACAGCACGGTGCCCGCCACGCGGCCGCCTTCCCCCGCCACCAGCCCCAGGCTGGCCGCGACCTCGACTTCGTTCACACCCCCGGGCAGCGGAATGGCGCGGCCCGAAGGCGTGAAGGTGTTGGCGGTCTTGATGTAGAGCACCGGCGCGGCCGGCGGCGCCTTGTACGGCGCTTCGTGCATGCGCGGCGCCCACAGCGCGTGTTCGCGCCGGAAGTTCAGCAGCGTGCCGTAGACGGTGCCGCCAGGGCGGTAGGGGTTCGGGTTCATGTGCAGGTCATTCCTCGATCTCGCCGGCCTCGACGCCACCGGGCGCTTCGAGTGCGATCACCTCGTCCAGCAACTCGTACAGCTGCGCCAGCCGTTGCGGGCCGAGCTGCGCCTCCATCCACTGGTAGTGCGATTCGATGGTCAACGAGAGCTTGCGCACCAGCTTCAGGCCGGCGGGCGTGGCGCGCACCACGGTGCGGCGCGCGTCCTGCGGACAGCGGTTGCGGGTGATCAGGCCGTCGCGCTCCATGCGGGTGAGCACGCCGGTCAGGCTGGGGCCGAGCAGCAAGGCCTCGCGCGCCACACGCCCCGTTTCGACGCCGGCCGGATCGCGCGCGTGTTCACCCAGCACGCGCAGCACGCGCCACTGCTGGTCCGACAGGCCATGTTCGCGCAGGCTCGGGCGGGTGTGCTGCATGACGGCCTCACGCGCCTCCAGCAGCAGGCGCGGCAGGTTGCGGTGGACAAAGGAAGGGGTGCTGTCGTCGATGGCCATGGGCGGGTCCGATTTATTTAATATGTTAAATGTTTCGGCGACCTTCTCCAAACAGGGGTTAACCCGTGATCCCGGAGGCCGGCCGACAATGCGCGCATGAACACGCTCGCCCAACGCCTGAACGTCGATCGCCTGTTGCTGCAGGCGCCCATGGCCGGTTCGCAGGGCTCGGCCCTGGCGCTGGCGGTCTGCGGGGCCGGCGGCATTGGCGCCCTGCCCGCCGCCATGCTCACGCCCGAGGCGCTGGCGCAGGAGCTGACCGCGCTGTCGCAAGGCACCACCCGACCCTGGAACGTCAACTTCTTCTGCCACACGCCGCCGGCGCCCGACGCCGCGCGCGAGGCCCGCTGGCGCACCGTGCTGGCGCCGTTCTACGCCGAGGCTGGGCTGGACATCGCCGCGGTGCCGGCCGGTGCGGGGCGCGTTCCGTTCAGCCACGCGGTGGCCGATCTCGTCGAGCCCTTCCGCCCGCCCATCGTGAGCTTCCACTTCGGCCTGCCCGCGCCCGACCTGCTGGCGCGCGTCAAGGGCTGGGGCAGCGTGGTGCTGTCCTCGGCGACGACGGTGGAGGAAGCCATCTGGCTCGAAGCCCAAGGGGTGGACGCGGTGATCGCGCAGGGCATGGAGGCCGGCGGCCACCGCGGCATGTTCCTGACCGACGACCTGACGACCCAGGTCGGCACCTTCGCCCTGCTGCCACAGGTCGTGTCGGCCGTGAGCGTGCCGGTGATCGCGGCCGGTGGCATCGCCGACGCAGCCGGGGTGCGCGCCGCACTGGCCCTGGGCGCGGCCGGTGTGCAGGTGGGCACGGCCTACCTGTGCAGCGACGAAGCCACGGCGTCGGCCGTCCACCGCGCGGCGCTGCAGAGCGATGCCGCGCGCCACACGGCGCTGACCACGCTGTTCAGCGGCCGGCCGGCGCGCGGCATCGTCAACCGCGTGATGCGCGAGCTGGGGCCTTTGAACCCGGCCGCGCCCGCCTTCCCGACCGCCACCGCCGCCATCGCGCCGCTGCGCGCGCATGCTGAAAAAAGGGGCAGTGGCGACTTCTCGCCGCTGTGGAGTGGCCAGAACGCCAGCGGCTGCCGCAGCGCGCCGGCGGCCGACATCACCCGTGACCTGCTGAAAGGCTTCTGAACATGTTCGTCGTGATCTTCCGCGCCCAGGCCAAGGCGCTCGACGCCGAGTACAGCGCCATGGCGGCGCAGATGCGCGAGCTGGCGCTGACGCGGTTCGGCTGCCTGGACTTCACCGCCGTGACCGAGGGCGACCAGGAGGTGGCGCTGTCCTACTGGCCCGACGAGGCCAGCATCCGCGCCTGGAAGCAGCACACCGACCACCTGATGGCCCAGCAGCTGGGCCGCGAGCGCTGGTACGCCAGCTATGTGGTGGAAGTGGCCGAGGTGAAGCGCCAGTACCGGCACGGCTGAAACGCAGCCGGTTGCCCCGGTGGTAGGCTCGCCCGATGGCCAAGGACAAGACGATCTACACCTGCAACGAATGCGGCGGCACCAGCCCGCGCTGGCTGGGCAAGTGCCCGCACTGCAACGCCTGGAACACGCTGATCGAGTCGGTCGCCGAGTCCGGCGCGCCCACCAAAAACCGCTTCACCGCACTGGCCAAAACGGCCGAGGTCACCACGCTGGCCGACATCGAGGCCACCGACGTGCAGCGCACGCCCACCGGCCACGACGAGCTGGACCGCGTGCTGGGCGGTGGTGTGGTCGAGGGCGGTGTGGTGCTGATCGGCGGTGACCCGGGCATCGGCAAATCAACCCTGCTGCTGCAGGCGCTGGATTCGCTGCAACGCCTGGGCCAGAAGACCTTGTATGTCACCGGCGAGGAATCGGGCGCCCAGGTCGCGCTGCGCTCGCGCCGGCTCGGGCTCGACGGTTCGCAGGTCAAGGTGCTGGCCGAGATCCAGCTGGAGAAAATCCTGGCCACGCTGGACGCACAGAAGCCCGCCATCGCAGTGATCGACTCGATCCAGACCGTCTACTCCGAACAGCTGACCAGCGCGCCGGGCTCGGTGGCGCAGGTGCGCGAATGCGCGGCCCACCTGACGCGCGCGGCCAAGGCCAGCGGCACGGCCATCGTGCTGGTCGGCCATGTGACCAAGGAAGGCGCCCTGGCCGGCCCGCGCGTGCTGGAGCACATGGTGGACACGGTGCTGTATTTCGAGGGCGACACGCACAGCAGCTTCCGCCTGATCCGCGCCATCAAGAACCGTTTCGGCGCGGTCAACGAGATCGGTGTCTTCGCCATGACCGAGCGCGGCCTCAAAGGCGTGAGCAACCCGAGCGCGATCTTCCTGTCGCAACACTCGGAACCCGTGCCCGGCAGCTGCGTGATGGTGACGCTGGAGGGCACGCGGCCGATGCTGGTGGAAATCCAGGCGCTGGTGGACAGCGGCGGCCCGTCGCCGCGGCGCCTGTCGGTGGGCCTGGACCGCGACCGCCTGGCCATGCTTCTGGCGGTGCTGCACCGCCACGCGGGCGTGGCCTGCATGGACCAGGACGTGTTCGTCAACGCGGTCGGCGGCGTGCGCATCAGCGAGCCCGCGGCCGACCTGGCGGTGATGCTGGCCATCACCAGCAGCCTGCGCGGCAAGGCGCTGCCCAAGGGCTTCATCGCCTTTGGCGAGGTGGGCCTGGCCGGCGAGGTGCGCCCGGCGCCGCGCGGGCAGGAGCGCCTGAAGGAAGCGGCCAAGCTGGGCTTTTCGGTCGCCGTCGTGCCCAAGGCCAACGCACCGAAGAAGAACGACAAAGCCTTCGAGGGGCTGACCATCCATGGCGTGGACCGCATCGAAGAGGCCATGGAGCTCGCCCGCAGTCTGGCCTGACCCCCGACTACGCAAAGTCCGCAACCGGGCGCGCCCCCGCGTCTTCGACAATCCCGTCATGAACTTCCAGCGCATTGCCGTTCCCCTGCTCGTCATCGGTCTGCTCGTTTTTGCGGCGCGGCAATACGGCTGGGCCGGTTTCCTGGCGGTCAGCGGTGGCCTGGTGTTCTGGCTGCTGATGCACTGGACGCGGCTGCTGACGGTGATGAAGCGCGCCGCCCACCGGCCCATCGGCTCGGTCGCCAGTGCCGTCATGCTCAACGCCAAGCTCAAGCCGGGCGTGAACCTGATGCACGTGATCGCGCTGACCCGCTCGCTGGGCGAGCGCCTGTCGGCCGAGGGTGAGGAGCCCGAGCGCTACCGCTGGACCGACAACGGCGACTCGTCGGTCACGGTCACCCTGCAGGGCGGCCGCGTCACGGCCTGGGAACTGCAGCGCCCGCCGGCCGAGGGCTGATCCGGCCGCCCGGGGCGGGCACCTAAAATGCGGGGTTCAGCGGCGCAAGACCGCGCCTGAGACTCCCCCATTTCCAAAGGACCCCGCATGAGCCCCGTGATTCCCTCGATGTCCGACCGCGACGGCAAGATCTGGATGGACGGCCAGATGGTGGACTGGCGCGACGCCAAGATCCACGTGCTGACCCACACGCTGCACTACGGCTGCGGCGCCTTCGAGGGCGTGCGTGCCTACAAGACGGCCGACGGCAGCACCGCCATCTTCCGCCTGGAAGAACACACCGACCGCCTGTTCAACAGCGCCAAGATCCTGCGCATGAAGCTGCCGTTCACCAAGGAACAGGTGAACGAGGCCCAGAAGGCCGTGGTGCGCGAGAACAAGCTGGAGAGCTGCTACCTGCGCCCGCTGACCTGGATCGGCGACAAGAAGCTGGGCGTCAGTCCCAAGGGCAACACCATCCACCTGATGGTCGCGGCCTGGGCCTGGGGTGCCTACCTGGGTGAAGAAGGTCTCAAGCGCGGCATCCGCGTCAAGACCAGCAGCTACACCCGCCACCACGTCAACATCACCATGACGCAGGCCAAGGCGGTGAGCAACTACACCAACTCCATCCTGGCCAACATGGAAGTGACCGACGAGGGCTACGACGAAGCCCTGCTGCTGGACAGCTCGGGCTTCGTGTCCGAAGGCGCGGGCGAGAACATCTTCGTGGTCAAGAACGGCGTGATCTACACGCCCGACCTGTCGGCCGG
>CAZJZD010000060.1:0-22801 GCA_964550405.1 uncultured Hydrogenophaga sp.
AGAAGAACGACAGGTTGGGCGCGAAGTCGTCGATGTGCATGCCGCGCGCCAGGTAGGCCTCCACGAACGTGAAGCCGTTGGACAGCGTGAAGGCGAGCTGGCTGATCGGGTTGGCTCCGGCTTCGGCGATGTGGTAGCCGGAGATGGACACCGAGTAGAAGTTGCGCACGTCGTGGTGCACGAAGTACTCGGCGATGTCGCCCATCACCTTGAGCGAGAACTCGGTGGAGAAGATGCAGGTGTTCTGGCCCTGGTCTTCCTTGAGGATGTCGGCCTGCACCGTGCCGCGCACGTTGGCCAGCACCCATTCGCGGATCTTGGCGGCCTCGGTGTCGGTCGGTTCGCGGCCGTTTTCGGCCTTGAACTTCTCCAGGTTCTGGTCGATGGCGGTGTTCATGAACATCGCCAGGATGGACGGCGCCGGCCCGTTGATGGTCATCGAAACGCTGGTGCTCGGGTTGCACAGGTCGAAGCCGCTGTACAGCACCTTCATGTCGTCCAGCGTCGCCACGTTCACGCCGCTGTTGCCGACCTTGCCGTAGATGTCGGGGCGCCGGTCGGGGTCGTTGCCGTAGAGCGTGACCGAGTCGAAGGCGGTGGACAGGCGCTTGGCCGGCATGCCCTCGCTCACCAGCTTGAACCGGCGGTTGGTGCGGAAGGGATCGCCTTCGCCGGCGAACATGCGGGTCGGGTCCTCGCCCTCGCGTTTGAAGGCGAAGGTGCCCGAGGTGTAGGGGAAGCTGCCGGGGACGTTGTCCAGCATCAGCCACTTGAGGATCTCGCCGTGGTCCTCGTACTGCGGCAGCGCGACCTTGCGGATGGTGGTGCCCGAGAGACTCTTCGTGGTCAGCGCGGTGCGGATTTCCTTGTCGCGGATCTTCACCACGTACTCGTCGCCCGCATAGGCCTTCTGCATGTCAGGCCACTGGGCCAGCAGCTTGCGGGCGGCCGGGTCTTGCCCCAGCTCTCGGGTCTGCGCCAGGTCGATGGCGGCTTCGGCGGCCTGCGGCTTGTCCGGCTTGGTTTCGGTCAGCATGCGCGCGGCGGCGCGCAGTTGCTGGATCTCGCGCGCCAGCTTGGCCTGGTCGCGTGCCTTCTTCTTGTAGCCGCGCACGGTGTCGCTGATCTCGGCCAGGTAGCGGGTGCGCGCCGGTGGCACGATGGGGGTCTGGTTGGTGCTGTGGCGCACGTTCACCAGGGGCAGCTTGCCGTCCGCCAGCTTCAGGCCTTTCTCGATCAGCCGGGCCTTGAGTGCCTGGTAGAGCGCGGTCACCCCGTCGTCGTTGAAGCGTGCCGCCATGGTGCCGAACACCGGCATCTGGTCGGGCGGGACGGTGAAGGCCTCGCGGTTGCGCTGCACCTGCTTGGCCACGTCGCGCAGGGCGTCGGCCGCGCCCTTGCGGTCGAACTTGTTGATCGCCACGAACTCGGCGAAGTCCAGCATGTCGATCTTTTCGAGCTGGCTGGCGGCGCCGAACTCGGGCGTCATCACGTACATCGGGATGTCGACGTGCGGCACGATGGCCGCGTCGCCCTGGCCGATGCCCGAGGTCTCGACGATGATGAGGTCGAAACCGGCCACCTTGCAGGCCGCGACCACGTCGGGCAGGGCGGCGCTGATCTCGCTGCTGGTGTCGCGCGTGGCCAGGCTGCGCATGTAGATGCGCGAACCCTTCTGCCAGGGCGTGATGGCGTTCATGCGGATGCGGTCGCCCAGCAGGGCGCCGCCGCTCTTGCGGCGCGACGGGTCGATGCTGATGACCGCCACGCGCAGCGCGTCGTCCTGGTCCAGCCGGATGCGGCGCACCAGCTCGTCCGTCAGGCTGGACTTGCCCGCGCCCCCGGTGCCGGTGATGCCCAGCACCGGCGTGGTCTTGCCCGCTGCGGCCTGCCGCACCGCTTCCACCATGGCCGGGTCCGCCTGGCCGTTCTCCAGCGCCGTGATCAGCTGCGCCAGCGCGCGCCAGTTCATCTCGCCGTGACCCTGGATGGCGTCCAGGGCCTTGGGGGCATAGGCGCTGATGTCGCGGTCGCAGCGCATCACCATCTCGCCGATCATCCCTTGCAGGCCCATCTTCTGGCCGTCTTCCGGGCTGTAGATGCGGCCCACGCCGTAGGCGTGCAGTTCGCGGATTTCGGCCGGCACGATCACGCCGCCGCCGCCGCCGAAGACCTGGATGTGCTCCCCGCCGCGCGCGCGCAGCAGGTCCACCATGTATTTGAAGTACTCGACGTGGCCGCCCTGGTAGGAGCTGATCGCGATGCCCTGCACGTCTTCCTGCAGCGCGGCCGTCACCACGTCGTCCACCGAGCGGTTGTGGCCCAGGTGGATCACCTCCGCGCCCATGCCCTGCAGGATGCGCCGCATGATGTTGATGGCCGCGTCGTGGCCGTCGAACAGGCTGGCGGCGGTGACGAAGCGCACCTTGTTCGTGGGACGGTAGCTGGCCAGGGCCTTGAAGTCGGCGGACAGGTCGGTCATGGTTGTCTCTCTATCTTCTCGAGGTGGGGTTTATTCGATGCGCAGGCCCTTGAGGGCCGGGTCTTCGGGCGGAAAACGCAGATCCAGTGCCTTCAGGGTGTCGCGCACGATCGTGGCGATCATCAGGTTGCGGTGCGTCTTGGAGTTGGCGGGCACCACGGTCCAGGGTGCCCAGGCGGTCGAGGTGGCTTCCAGCAGGTCTTCATAGGCCTTCTGGTACTGGGCCCACTGCTGGCGCACTTCGAGGTCGCCCAGGCTGAACTTCCAGTGCTTGGTGACGTCGTCCACCCGCTCCTGCAGGCGCTGGCGCTGCTCGTCGAAGCCGATGTGCAGCATGAACTTCAGGACCACCGTGCCGGTTTCGGCCAGCAGGCGTTCGAAGTCGTTGATGTGGGCGTAGCGCTGTTGTGTCTGCGCGGGCGTGATCCAGCCGTTGACCACCGGGACCAGCACGTCTTCGTAGTGGCTGCGGTTGAACACCGTGATATGGCCGGCGGCCGGCACCTGCTGGTGGATGCGCCAGAGGTAGTCGTGCGCGCGCTCGGCTTCGGTTGGGGCCTTCCAGCCCACGGTGTGCACGCCCAGCGGGCTGGTCTGGCCGAACACGCCGCGCACGGTGCCGTCCTTGCCCGCCGTGTCGGTGCCCTGCAGGACCACCAGCAGCTTGTAGCGGCCGTCGGCGTAGAAGATGTTCTGCAGCTCGTCGATCTCACGTGCCAGCGCCAGCACGCGGGCCTGGTCTTCGGCCTTGCCGCCCAGCGAAAAGGGCTTGGCGTCCGGGGACAGCTTGCCCAGCCGCGGGGCGGCGCCATCGGGGCCGATGCGCCACGACCGCCCGGCGCCCTGCGCGCCCTGCCGCAAGGCGGCGGTCGGGAACGGCAGGTCGGCGTCGCGTGCGCTGGGCATGGTGTCTCCGTGATCGGGTTTCAGGTTGCACCAGCGGTGCGACCGCGTCAATCGGCTGAATTGACGTTTACGTAAACGTAATGTTAACCGGATCATGCCCGGACCGACAGGGGTTGGCGGCGCCCACCTAGAATTCCCGCAGGTATTGCAGGCGAGTGTTCGCCCCATCCGGCCGAGACAGGCCCCATCCGAGACATCCACATGACCACCGTCCAAGATCCCGACCGCAAACGCGCCCTGGTGCTGCGCCTCAAACGCGTCGAAGGCCAGTTGCGCGGCATCCAGAAGCTGATCGAAACCGACTCGGACTGCGAAAAGGTTGCCCAGCAGCTGGCGGCGGCGCGCAAAGCGCTGGACAAGACCTTCTTCACCATGGTGGGCTGCGTGATCGCCCAGGGCGATGTGCCGCCCGACGACGTGGCCGACATGCTGTCCCGCTTCTCCTGAGCACCCGTCCCATGAAGCCGATCCAGCTGTTCGACCCCGACTCCAGCACCTACACCTATGTGCTGTTCGACCTGGGCACGCGCGAGGCGCTGATCATCGATCCGGTCGACGAGCAGATCGAGCGCGACCTGCAAACCCTGCGCGAATACGGTCTCAAGCTGGTCTGGGCGGTGGAAACCCATGCCCACGCCGACCACATCACCAGCGCCGGCAAGCTGGCCGAGCTGGCGGGCGCCCGCACGGCGGCACCGGCCGGCTGCGGCATCGGCACGGCCGCGGTGCAGCTGGCCCATGGGGACACGCTTTCGTTCGGTGCCGAAACCCTCACCGCCCTGCACACGCCCGGCCACACCGCCGGCAGCATGAGCTTCGTCTGGCGCGGTCACGTCTTCACCGGCGACACCCTGCTCATCAACGGCTGCGGCCGCACCGACTTCCAGTCCGGCAGCGCGAGCGACCTGTACCGCAGCCTGACCCAGGTCCTGTTCGCCCTGCCCGAGACGACCACCGTCTGGCCCGGTCACGACTACAACGGCCGTACCCACTCCAGCATCGGTCACGAGAAGGCGCACAACCCGCGCATCGCAGGCAGGACCGAGGCCGAGTTCGTCGCCATCATGGACGGCCTGAACCTGCCCAAGCCGCGTCGCATCGACGAAGCCGTGCCGGCCAACCTCAGCTCCGGCCTGCGGCACGACGCCGACGGCGCCGAGCAGTTGCAGCCCCGTCCGGGTCAGGGCGGCTACGCCGGCGACGTGTCGCCCCAGCTGGCCTGGCAATGGGTGCAGGCGGGCGAAGCGGTGCTGGTGGATGTGCGCAGCGACGCCGAGCGCGAATGGGTCGGCTTCGTGCCGGGCGCCACGGCACTCGCCTGGAAGCAGTGGCCGGGCATGACCCCGAACGCCGGCTTTGACGACGGCATCCGCCAGGCGGCCGCCGGCGGGCAGAAGCTGGTGCTGTTGTGCCGCAGTGGGGTGCGCTCCGTCGCGGCTGCCCGGCGCGCCACCGAATTCGGCCTGCAGGCCTACAACATCCTGGAAGGCTTCGAGGGTGACCCGGACGCCGACGCCCACCGCGGGCGCAAAGGCGGCTGGCGTTTTCACGGCCTGCCCTGGCGGCAGAACTGAGGCGCGAACCGCGCGGTGGTGGATGACACGCCGCTCATCGGCTCGTAGCACCAAAACGCAGAAGAAAGCGTAACAGCCCCTGTCAGGGATGACAGGGTGTGTGGGGTTTGTCACGCCTTCCTTTCTTCAATGGGATTTTCTTTCCTGAAAGGAGATCTCCATGGAAGCACTCGCCTGCACGCCGGCCACCGCCCTTGTCCAGCCCCCCATCTCGGACCACCTGGCCGCGCGCATACAGCGCGAGTTCACCCAGCGCTGGGACACGCTCTGGAGCGGTCGGTCCCTGCTGCACGGGCGCGACGCCGGCCCCGACGCCGTCCGCCTCAATGGCAACGACTACCTGGCGCTGACCGGCCATCCGGACATCGTGCGGGCCCAGACCGAGGCCATCAAGGCCGATGCCGAGTTCGTCATCCAGTCCAGTGTCTTCCTGCTCGACCAGCACCCGGCGCGCCGCCTGGAGCTGGCGCTGGCCCGGTGGGTGGGCAAGGAGGACGGGCTGATCTGCCAGTCGGGCTATGCCGCCAACCTCGGGTTGCTGCAGTCGATCGCCGATCCGCAGACACTCGTGTACATGGACAGCCTGGCCCACACCTCGCTCTGGGAAGGCGCGCGCCGCGCCGGCGCGACCACCCATGCGTTCCGCCACAACGACCCGCAGCACCTGGACCGGCTGATCGAGCGGCACGGCCCCGGTGTCGTGGTGGTCGATTCGGTCTACAGCACCACCGGGGCCGTCTGCCCTCTGGAGGACATCGTGACGGTGTCGGAACGGCGCGGCTGCATGATCCTGGTGGACGAATCCCATTCCCTGGGTACGCACGGACCGCAGGGCGCAGGCCTGTGTGTGCAGCTGGGCCTGAGCGAGCGGGTGCATTTCATCACCGCCAGCCTGGCCAAAGCCTTTGCCGGGCGCGCCGGTTTTCTCACCGTACCGGCTGCCATGCGCAATTACGTGCTCAGCACCAGCTACCCGAACATGTTCAGTTCCTGCCTGCTGCCGCACGAGGTGGCCGGCCTGGCTGCCACGCTGGAGGTGATCCGCCGCAGCGACGCGGCGCGCCAGCGTCTGCACGCGGTCACGCGCCGGCTGCGGTCGGAGCTGACCGAGCTCGGGTACCCCATCCACCAGGGCACGGAGCAGATCATCGCGCTGGAGTCGGGCACGGAGCCGGCCACCATGGAGCTGCGTGACCGGCTGGAAGAGCGTGATGTGTTCGGCGCGGTCTTCTGTGCCCCCGCCACCAGCCGCAACCGGACCATGGTCCGACTGACCCTGCACGCCGCGCTCACGGAAGCCGAGATCGGCCATGTGGTCGATGTCGCGCGCGACATCGCACCCTTGGTCCGCCCCTGGGACTGGCCGCTGGCCCGCCGCGCCCGTGTGGCGGCGGGTGCGCAGCCGTCTCACAGATCCTGAATGGTGCGGGAGGACTGGCCGTCCAGGAAGTTGCGGTAGGCGTACAGCGGCTGGGGCAGGTCGTCGGGGCCCAGGTCGAACAGGGCCCCGGTCACCAGGTTCTCCTCGCCGACCGCGAAGGCCGGTGCGGTCCGGATGGGGCCGCGCAGGCCCAGTTGCTGGTGCAGCTCCACCGCCGGCAGGATCTGGCCCGCCTGAACGGCGCGCACCACATCCAGGCCCAGTCCCGCCGTACCGGCCAGCTCGGCGGGTTCGTCGAGTGCGCCGGTGGGTTCCAGCTGCAACCACTGGCAACGGCCATCGACATCCAGCCCGAGCACGCCGAAGGGCTCGCTGAGCACCACGTATTCGATCCACTTTTGCAGGGCCATCTGCTGCAGCGCTGCAGCGACCGAGGGCACCTGCAGCAACGACTGTTGCGCCGGTTGCAACACCGCACGCCAGAGCGTGTTCAGGCGAGGGTGGGGCGTTCTGCCGAGTTTGGCCAGGGCCCCCAGCAGGCGTCCCGCGATGTCGGAGGCCTGCTTGCCGATGAACTGGTGGATCAGCCCGCCGTTGAAGGCCTGGACCGCGATCTGCTCGTCGGCCTGACCGGTCAGCAGGATGCGTGATCCGGGCCAGTCCAGCAGGGCGTTGAGCACCTTCAGCCCGTCGGTGCCGGGCATGGCGTAGTCCACCACGCAGGTCTGCACCAGCTGGTAGCGGGCCGGGTTGTTGGCCCAGTAGCGCAGCACCTGCGGCAGCAGGTGGTGCCCGTTGCGCCAGCGGTCGATCATGAGCAGATGCTGGGCGGCGTCGGCCTCCCAGCGGGCCGGCTCGTCGCGCATGCGGTCGAGGAAGGTGCTGGGGCGCGAGTACAACTCCGCCTGCAGGTGGGTGGGCAGGACCATGCCCAGCATGTCCAGGTAGTCTGCATCGTCGTCGAGAAACACGATGCTGCCGGAGCGGTAGAAAAGCGGAAGGTGCAGTGCCATGGCGTCAGGTGGGAGCGGTGCGGGCGGGTTCCGGCGGGTCGATGGGCAGGTCGATCATGAAGCTCGCACCCACATCGGGTTCCGAGCGGACACTGATCTGGCCGTTGACGGTCTCGACCACGTTCTTGCAGAAGGTCAGGCCGAGGCCGCTGCCGGCACCCGGCTGGGTCGAATAGAACGGCTCGAAGACGCGGGAGAGCCGGTTGTGCGGTATGCCGATGCCGTTGTCGGAGACAGTGATGCGACCCTTGCCTTCATGCAGGTCCACCACGATGCACAGGTCGCCGGGCTGCGGTGCGGTACCGGCCGACGCCAGCGAATGCAGGGCGTTCTTGATCAGGTTGTTCAGCACCTGGCCGAACAGCGGCTGCGAGGCCGTGAACCGGAAATCGTGCTGTACCTGGAACCGGACACAGTCGCGCTCTCGGGTGGAGCGGAACGGGTAGGCGTCCAGCACTTCCTGCACCAGCTGCCCGGCCTGGATTTGCGTACGCTCGCGCGGCAGCCGCAGCAGCTGGGCGTTGGAGATCTGGGTGTCGATCTGCCGGTTCATGGCACGCACCAGATTCTGCAAGCGCCGTGAGAGGTCTTCAAGCTTGCGCTGTTTGGGCTCCGGCAGGTCGTGTTGCGCCAGATTGCGCAGCACATCGCCCATGAGGTTGATGGTCGCCAGCGGCGTGCGCAGTTCGTGTGCCATCACGCCCATGGTGCTCAGGGTGTTGATCAGTCGGGTGCGGCGCAGGTTGGCGCTGGACGCACCGAGCAGGATGGACGAGCTCCAGGCGAAGCCCACCACCACCAGATGGTCCAGTCCCAGGGACGTGTCCACCACCGCCGGACCTGGCGGGATCGACACGAGGTAGCCCAGCACAAGACCCGCAAAGGTCCCCACAGTGGCAATGCGCCAGTCGGTCAGGTGGTAATAGATGACGATCATGCAGGCAACGCTGGCCAGCCAGACCGGATTGCCGCCGTTGCACCAGTACATCCAAGAGAAGAAAAATGGCAGCTGCCACCAGCAGATCAGGCTGTAGGTCCAGCGCGCCAGACGTGAACTGGTGTCCCGGTTGACCAGCGGCAGCAGCAGCGGAATGCCCAGGCAGGCGTTGAAGATGCGCAGGGGCAGGCTCTCGAAAGGCTGCGGCACGACATAACCCCAGAGCCAGACGTAGGCGGGGTGGCCGAGCACCGTGAAGGCCCCCAACCACTGAAGGCGGGTGCGCGATGGGTGCAGAATAGGCTCCAGCGGTGCATGGACCATCTCGTCCAGCAACCAGCGCGTCAAGCGCAATCGTGCGCTTCGCAACCACAACCGGTCCAGTGGCAATGAGTTCTCCAGTTCTGTTCGGCAGCGACGGCCCCCTGTGGGGCGCTACGCAACCGGAGCAGGTGATTGTCCGCCGTCCGAGGAGTCGGCGGCGATGACTTTGCCTGTCAACTTTGACAGCGTCAGTGTGGACGCCATTTTGGCCGACTGGATCGGAGCGCTCGGGGACCAGGGCGTCGAGGCGGTGGTGGTGCTCGGCCCGACCCCCCAGGGTGGCCGGGACGATCGCGAGGTGCTGGCCGTGCATCCGCCGCGCCTGCTCGGGCCGGCGCAGGCGCTGGCGGAAAGCCGCGATTTCGGCGCCAGCTGGCGCGACAGCGATGCGCCCCTGGTGGCCTGGCAGGACATTTCCAAGTCCGCTTTCACCGAGCAGGCCGGCCGCTGGCGGCGCCTGTGGCTGGCACACGGTCTGCAGACCCTGGTGCGCGTGGCGTTCACCCTGCCGGCAGGCCGCGCCTTCGAATGTTTCCTGTTCAGTCCGCGGGCCTTCGCCGACCGGGCCGAGGCGGCGTCGCTGGCCTGGTCCACCTTCAACATCTGGCCCATGCTCAAGCGGGCGATCGCCGAGCAGCGCATGAGCCTGAGCCCGCGCGAGCAGGAAAGCCTGAACCTGGCCTTCGAGGGGCTGACCGCGCGCGAGACCGCCCAGCGCATGGATTGCTCCGAGCGCACGGTGAACTACCACCTGGCCAATGCCATGACCAAGCTGCAGACCGACAACAAGCTGGCGGCGGTGCAGCGTGCCTGCTGGATCGGCCTGATCTGATCGGGGTCAACCCCAGTGTGTGGACAGCGTTGAAGCGGTGTTTCGCTGGTGATAATCCCCCGCATGAGTTTTCTGGCCCTCGACGTCGGCAACACCCGCCTGAAATGGGCGCTCTACGAAGCACCGCATGCCGGTGCACGGCCGCTGGCCCAGGGCGCGCAGTTCCTCGAACACATTGAAAAACTCGCCGAAGGCGACTGGGCAGGTCTGCCGGTACCCCAGCGGGTGCTGGGCTGCATCGTCGCCGGCGATGCGGTTCGGCGGCGGGTCGATTCACAGCTCGAACACTGGGACGTTCCCGCACAGTGGGTGGTCTCCAGCAGCAGCGAGGCCGGGGTGAGCAACGGCTACGACCACCCGGCGCGCCTGGGCTCGGATCGCTGGGTCGCCATGATCGGCGCCCGCCAGCGCCTGCTGGCGCAAGGGCCGGCGCGGCCCTGTGTGGTGGTGATGGTCGGCACGGCCGTGACGGTCGAGGCCATCGACACCGAAGGACGTTTTCTCGGCGGCATCATCCTGCCGGGTCACGGCATCATGCTGCGCGCGCTGGAGTCCGGCACGGCAGGCCTGCACGTGCCCACCGGCGAGGTGAGGGACTTTCCGACCAACACCAGCGACGCGCTCACCAGCGGGGGCACCTTCGCCATCGCGGGGGCGGTGCAGCGCATGGTGGACAACCTGCGCCGCCACTGCGGCGAAGAACCGGCGGTGTTCATGACCGGTGGCGCCGGCTGGAAGATGGCGCCCAGCATGTCGGTGAACTGCGAACTGGTGGACAGCCTGATCTTTGACGGCTTGCTCGAGATCGCCGAGAAGCGGTATTCCCCCCTGCGCGCCTGACGGCGCTTCCCCCCTGCTGCGCGGGGGGGCGGCCCCTGTGGCCGGGCGAAGCCCGTTCCACGGGCCACTGGTCTGGGTCACGCGCTCCGGAAAGGTTGCTGACGCGCTGAGGGGTTACTCGAGTTCTCCCCAGGGGAGCATCAGCGTCACGGCCAACAGCTGGGCGAATTCCGGCTCGAAGGCGTCGATGATGGCTTGCGGGTCCGGGCACAGGGCTTCGTCGGCGATCAGGCCGAACTGCACGCCGCCGCCGTAGCTCAGAATGGACACGCCCAGGCCCACGGTGCCGGTCTGCGGCACCCAGAACAGGGTCTGCTCCAGCGTGGACCCGCAGAAGCGCAGCTTGGTGGCCGGACCGGGCACGTTGGTCATCACAGCCGTGGTCTTGCGGCCGAACAGGCTGAGCATCGCGTCCTGCGCCGGCTTGATCAGCAGGCCGGCCACCGACAGCAGGCCGAAGGTCAGCAGCGGCTGCAGGCTGCCTTTGAGTTGGTTCATGCGCGCGCGCACCGCGTACACCCGCTCGATGGGGTTGGTGATGCCGATGGGCAGCACCAGCGGCACCAGACCGAAGCGGTTGCCCAGCTTCCAGGCTTCGTCCAGCGGTCGCAGGTTGATGGGCACCATGGCCCGGATTTCCTGACCCGCGGTGTCGTCGCCGCGCTCGCGCAGGTAGCGCCCGATGGCACCGGCCACGCAGGCCAGCAGCACATCATTGACCGAGCAGTTCAGTCCCTTGCCGATGGCCTTGACTTCGTCGAGCGGTATCGGGTTGCACCAGGCCACGTGCTTGCGGCCCACCGGCTGGCCTTTGAGGCGGGTGGGCGAGTCGTCGGGCATGAGGGCCAGCGCCGCCAGGTCGCTGGCCAGCTGGCCGCCCATGCGGGCGATGTCCAGCGCCTGCTCCAGCCCCTGGCCCAGGCTCTGCTGAGGGGTGGACAGGGCCGACAGCGAACGGGCCGCCCCGCCACCGGCCAGGTCCAGTGCACGGGCCGCCAGGTCGCCAAAGGGACGCACCAGCGTGTCGGCCAGCCAGTCTTCGGCCGCGTCGAGTCCGGTGCGGTCGGAGGCCGGACGGCGGGGGCGCCGGGGCGGTTCGGCACCGCCGTCGACCAGGCTCATCATCACGCCGATCAGCGCGATGCCATCGGCGATGCAGTGGTGGATGCGCGCGATGAGCGCCGAGCCGCCCATGTAATCCTCGACCAGTTCGAACTGCCACAGCGGGTGCGCCGGGTCCAGCGGCTGCGTGGCCAGATCGGCCACCCGCGCCTGCAGGGCGGCCTGTGCGGACTGGCCCCTTGCGCGCTCCAGTGGCCTGGCCGTCACATGGCGTTCCAGCTGAAAGTCCGGGTCGTCCCGCCAGTGGGCGCCGGCGGCGTCTTCGTGCGCGCATTGCACGAAGCGCCGGTAGGGCAACAGCCGCTCGCGCACCCGTTCGCGCAGATCGGCCAGCGTGATGCCGGGGCGCAGGATCCACACGCCCAGGATCATCATCAGGTTGGTGGGCGAGTCCATGCGCAGCCAGGCGGTGTCCACCTTGCTCATGCGTTCGCCCTGCAGTCCCAGCGCGCTGGCCACGGGGCTGGCGGGTCGAGGGGCGGGGGCCGGGTGGCCGGCCTTGCCGGCGGCGCGGGAAATGCGCTGGACCATGGTGTCTCCTGTGACGGCCCGCACGGACTGGGGGCTTGCGTCTATTTTGGCTGTGCCGCGCCGCCTAAGATACCGGGCTGACCCCGGTGTCGTGCACCGGCACCCCACAACAGGAGAAACCCATGTCCGACCTGACCGCCCGTTTTGAAGCCGCTGTCGCCAACTCGAAAAAGCTGTCCGAGCGCCCCGACAACGCCACGCTGCTCAAGATCTACGGTCTGTACAAACAGGCCACCACCGGTGACGTGACCGAGAAAAAGCCCGGCTTCGGCGACATGGTCGGTCGCGCCAAGTGGGACGCCTGGAACGCCTGCAAGGGCACATCGCCCGATGACGCGAAGCAGCAGTACATCGACCTGATCGAATCCTTGTCCTGACCCACCCCGCTGCGCCGCAAGGCCTGGACGCCCAAGCGTTCAGGCCTTTTTCTTTTTCGCCGCGGCGGGCTTCTTGGCGGCCAGCAGGGCGTCGAGGTTCTTCACGATCTCGGCTTCGATGCGGTCCTTGAAGGCGCCGAGCAGGAAGCCGAGCTGGGCATCGAGCTCGAAGTGGTCACCCGCCACGGTGAGCGTGCCGGTCACCCCCGAGCGGCTGAACTGCACCTCGTCACATTCGTCGCCCTCTGCGTAGGTGCAGGCCATGTCGAAGTCGGCCTCGGCCTGCTCGGCCCATTGCCAGGCCACTTTGCGCGCCCCTGACAGGCCCAGCTGGTGTTCGCGGTGGATGTGGATCTGGGCCATGCGGTCTCCTCGGGTTCAGGGTTGGCTTGCGGTCAGTGTCGGGTGGGTGGCCGGCTGGAGTGCTTGCAGGCGGGTCTCGCGCTCGGCACGTGGTTGCCGGGCCAAAGCCTTCACCGCATCATAAAAGCGCGAGAAATCCCTGCCCTGCTGTTCGAACAGGGTTTCGAAGGCCGGCACCCACTGGTCGTAGGCGGCCTGGGCACCGAAGCTGGCGTTGTTGGCCCGGGCGACCCAGGCGTCGTAGCCGGCGAAGCCGCCCCAGCCCTGCTTGAGCGTTTCGTAGCGCTGACGGAAGCCGCGCATGATCTGCGCCTTGCGCTCGCCCATGGCCGCTGGTGACAGCGTGGCATCGCCATACAGCGCCTGCAGCTGTTGCCTTGTGTCCAGCGTCAGCGCTCGGAAGGCGCGGCGCCGGGCGTCGAACTGTTCGTATTCGGCCCGCACCGCGTCGCCGGCCTGCGCCAGCCAGCGCTGGCCGCCCAGGCGCTCGACCGCGGTGGCGAAGGATTCGTTGAAGGCGGTGTCGTCCTTCACGTACAGCAGCTGGTGCGCCAGTTCGTGAAAGACCAGCCGCGCCAGCTCGCCGTCGGGATAACCGATGAAGGTGTTGAGCAGCGGATCGCCGCCGGCCCAGTTCATCCAGCCCAGGGTGGAATAGGCGGGCACCGGGTAGACCGTGATCTCCAGGTCCTGCGGCAGGGTGGCGGCAAATGCCTGGGCATTGGCCTCGTCGTAATAGCCGCGGTAACCCACGCAGCCCACCACCGGGAAGCACCAGGTCTGCAGCGTCAGCGAGAACGCGGGCGCCGCCACCACGTTGTAGACCGCGGCGCGGCGCTGCAGGTCGGCGTAGCGGTGGTAGCTGGCGTTGTCGGGCAGGCCGAGTTCGGCCGAGGCAAAGGCGCGGATCTGCCGGGCGGTCTCCAGCTTGCGGCGCAGCGCCTCGGGTGTCTGTGCATCGGCCAGCCAGTCGTCCACCGGCCGTGCCGCCTGCATCAGCGCCAGGTGGCCGGTGACCGACTGCCAGTAGTAGCCCACGCCGGTGGTGGGGCTGGCGCAGCCCGCGAGCGCCAGTGCGGTGGACACGACGGCCAGCACGCGCCGAGGAACCGGCTTCGCCGGGCCTCTGGCGCGGTCCCCCCTCAGGGGGGAAGACGCGAAGCGGCGCAGGGGGGTCATCCAGCTTCTACTTGCACGAGACAGTCGTAGAACGTCGGACCACGGCCCAGATCGGTCAGCCGCTGGCTGGTCACCTCGTTCACGTTGGTGCCGTCCGACCCCAGCTTGCGCCACCAGATGCCCAGGCCGTTGACCACGCCGGGGCGGGCGCGCTTCGACACTTCGAGCTTGCAGCGGTGGCTGCCGCGCTGGTTGAACACGCGCACCATCTGACCGCTGACCAGGCCGCGCGCGTTGGCGTCGTCGGCGTGCATCTCCAGCAGCGGTTCGCCCTCGATGTCGCGCAGGCTCTTCACGTTGACGAAGCTGGAGTTGAGGAAGTTGCGCGCTGGTGGCGAGATCATGGCCAGCGGGTGACGCGGGTCGCTGCCCGCGGTCTCGTGGTTGGGCAGGTGGTCGGGCAGGCCGTCCAGGCCCTGCGCGGCCAGGCGGGCGCTGAAGAACTCGCACTGGCCGGATGGGGTGGGAAACCCGCCCTCGGCAAACGGCGCATCGGGCAGCGTCAGCGTGGCAAAACCCTGGTCCAGCAGCTGCTGGAAGTCGATCGCCGCGCCGAAGGCCTGTCGGCACAAGGTCTGGTCGTCGTCGGCAAAGCAGGGGTCGGTGAACCCCATGCGCTGCGCCAGTGCGCGGAACACGTCGGTGTTGGTGCGCGCCTGCCCCAGCGGGTCGATGGCCGGGCGGTTGAGCAGCACGTCGGTGTGGCCGTAGCTGGTGTGGATGTCCCAGTGTTCGAGCTGCGTGGTGGCGGGCAGCACATAGTCCGCGTAGTCCGCCGTGTCGGTCTGGAAGTGCTCCAGCACCACGGTGAACAGGTCCTCGCGCGCGAAACCCTGCACCACCTTGGGCGATTCGGGGGCGACGGCCACCGGGTTGCTGTTGTAGACGATCAGCGCCTCGACCTGGGGCCCGAAATCGGGCGAGGTGTCGCGCAGCAGGTCGTCGCCGATGCTGACCATGTTGAGGGTGCGCGGCGTGCGGCCGGCCAGCAGGTCGGGCCGGTGCAGGGTGGCCCGGTCGACCGGGAAGTGCCCCGAAGCCGAGAGCAGCAGGCCGCCCGCCCGGTGGCGCCAGGCGCCGGTGAGCGCGGGCAGGCAGGCGATGGCGCGCACCGCGTTGCCACCCCCACGCACGCGCTGCACGCCGTAGTTCAGGCGGATGGCGGCGGGTTGGGTGGTGCCGTAGTCCCGGGCGAGCCGTTCGATCTGTTCCACCGGCACACCGCACACCTCGGCCGCGCGCGCGGGCGGCCATTGCAGGGCACGTTCGCGCAGCGCGTCCCAGCCCAGGGTGTGACGGGCGATGTAGTCGTGGTCCAGCCAGTCGTGCACGATCAGCTCATGCATCAGGGCCAGCGCCAGCGCCGCGTCGGTGCCCGGGCGCAGGGCGATGTGTTCGTGGCACTTGTCGGCGGTTTCGGTGCGCCGCGGGTCGATGCAGACCAGACGCGCGCCGTCGCGCTTGGCCTGCTGTGCCAGGCGCCAGAAGTGCAGGTTGCTGGCGATGGAGTTGCTGCCCCAGATCAGGATCAGCTTCGCTTCAGCGAAGAACTGCACCTTCATGCCCAGCTTGCCGCCCAGGGTCTGCACCAGGGCTTCGCCCCCCGCGGCGGCGCAGATGGTGCGGTCCAGCAGGGATGCGCCGAGTTGGTGGAAGAAGCGCGCCGCCATGCCTTCGCCCTGCACCTGGCCCATGGTACCGGCGTAGCTGTAGGGCAGGATGGCCTGCGGGTCTCGTGCGGCGATGGCCTGCAGGCGGGCGGCGATGTCGTCCAGCGCCTCGTCCCAGCCCACCGGTTCGAACCGGCCGCTGCCCTTGGGGCCTACCCGCTTGAGCGGGGTGAGGATGCGTTCGGGGTGGTAGCTGCGCTCGGTGTAGCGCGAGACCTTGGTGCACAGCGCGCCGTCGGTGGGGCGGTGTGCGGGGTTGCCCTGCACCCGCACGGCCACACCGTTCTCGACCGTGGTCAGCAGGGCGCAGGTGTCGGGGCAGTCGTGCGGGCAGGCGCCGCGCACGGTGTGGGGGAACTGGGGATCGCGGGCGTTCATCGGCGGATGGCGACCAGAGGTCGGCGAATCGGTGGGGGCATGCGGTCGGCTGCGGTAGTCTGGCGACCCTCGGTCTGTCCGGAGACGGCACAGACGGGTATCAACAAAACAGGATAGCAGGACCCCCCTATGCGACGTCGTCAGGCCATTACCACTCTGGGTTCTTTTGCGGGCGCCGCCCTGCTGGGTGTCGGTACCGCGGTGCGCGCCCAAGGCGTTCCCGCCGACCGCATCGTGCTCGGCCAGTCGGCGCCGTTCACCGGGCCGGCGGCGGAACTGGGCCTGCAGTACCACCTGGGCGCGCAGTTGCATTTTGAGGCGGTCAACGCCAAGGGCGGCATTCAGGGGCGCCGCATCGAACTGCTGCGCCTGGACGACGGCTACGAACCCGAACGTTGCGCGGCCAACACCAAGCAGTTCATCGCCCAGAACGTGTTCGCGCTGTTCGGCTACGTGGGCACACCCACCAGCCTGGCCGCCCTGCCCCTGGCCACGGAGGCCAAGGTCCCGTTCTTCGCGCCGTTCACAGGCGCGCAGGCGCTGCGCGAGCCGTTCAACCGCTACGCCATCCATGTGCGGGCCTCGTACTTTGACGAGACCGCGGCCATCGTGCGCCAGGTCACCGCCGTGGGCATCCGCAAGCTCGCGGTGTTCCACCAGAACGACGCCTATGGCAAGACCGGTCTGGAGGGGGTCCAGCGCGCGCTGACCGAACAGAACCTTCAGCCGGTGGCGGTGGGCACCTTCGAGCGCAACAGCACCGATGTGGCCGCGGCCCTGAAGACCATCCTGGCGGCGCGGCCGGAGGCCATCGTGCAGATCGGCGCGTACAAGGCCTGCGCCACCTTCATCCGGCTGGCACGGCAGCAGGGTTTTGGCGGCAACTTCTACAACGTGTCGTTCGTGGGCACCCAGGCCTTGCTCGACGAGCTGGGGGCGGTGGCCAAAGGGGTGTCGGTCAGCCAGGTGATGCCGTTTCCCTACGCGCCGGTGATGCCCCTGTCGGGCGACTACCTCGCGGCGCTGAAGGATCGTCGGGGCATTTCGCCCAACTACTCCGGCATGGAAGGCTTCGTCGCGGCGCGGGTGTTCACCGAAGCCCTGGAGCGCGCGGGACGCAACCTCACGCGTGAGGGCTTCCTGGCGGCGGTGGACGGACTCCAGTCGCTCAACCTGGGCGGTTTCACGCTGGGTTTCGGACCGAACAAGCGCAACGGTTCACGCTTTGTCGAGTTGACGCTGTTGACCGAAGACGGCCGCGTGCGCCGCTGAGTCCCCGCCGTCGGCGGGGTGGCTGATCGCGCGGGGTGGCGGTCGGCCCCTGCTTGGGTAACATGGGTTTCCACGCTGCGCGCCGCATCGGGCCAGCGCGGGGAGACACCACATGAAACTCATCGATTCCATCCTCACCCAGGCCGCCGGCATGGCCGCGCTGCGCCGCGACATCCACGCCCACCCCGAACTGTGCTTCCAGGAAGTGCGCACCGCCGACCTGGTGGCGACCAGGCTCACCGAATGGGGCATTCCGGTGCACCGGGGGCTGGGCACCACCGGCGTGGTCGGCATCGTGCACGGCCGCGACGGGGGGGCCAGCGGGCGCGCCATCGGCCTGCGCGCCGACATGGACGCGCTGCCCATGACCGAGCTCAACACCTTTGCCCACGCCAGCACCGCGCACGGCAAGATGCACGCCTGTGGCCACGACGGCCACACCACCCTGCTGCTGGCGGCGGCGCAGCACCTGGCGCAGCACCGTGCGTTCGACGGCACGGTCTACCTGATCTTCCAGCCGGCCGAAGAAGGCGGCGGCGGCGCCCGGGAAATGATCCAGGACGGCCTGTTCGAGCGTTTTCCCATGGACGCGGTGTTCGGCCTGCACAACTGGCCGGGCCTGCCCGTGGGCAGCTTCGCGGCCAGCCCCGGTCCGGTCATGGCGTCGAGCAACGAGTTCCACATCACCATCCACGGCAAGGGCTCACACGCGGCGCTGCCGCACAACGGCATCGACCCGGTGCCGGTGGCCTGCCAGATGGTGCAGGCCTTCCAGACCATCATCACGCGCAACAAGAAGCCGGTGGACGCCGGCGTGATCAGCGTGACCATGATCCACACCGGCGAGGCCACCAACGTGGTGCCCGACAGTTGCGAGATCCAGGGCACGGTGCGCACCTTCACCGTCGAGGTGCTGGACATGATCGAACGCCGCATGCGCGAGATCGCCCAGCACACCGCGGCGGCGTTCGGCGCCACGGCCGAATTCCGCTTCAAGCGCAACTACCCGCCCACGGTGAACCACCCGGCCGAGACGGCGTTTGCCCGCGAGGTGCTGGCCGGCGTGGTCGGGGCCGAGGGCGTGCTCGCGCAGGAACCGACCATGGGGGCAGAGGACTTTGCCTACATGCTGCAGCACAAACCGGGGTGCTATTTCTTCATCGGCAACGGTGATGGTGCACACCGTGGCGCCTATGAAGGCGGCGGCCACGACGTGGGGCCGTGCATGCTGCACAACCCGCACTACGACTTCAACGACGACCTGATCCCGCTGGGCGCCACCGCCTGGGTGCGGCTGGTCGAACAGTGGTTCGCGCGTCCGCCGGCCTGATTTCAGTCGGCGGCTTGGTAAACGCCTGCCAGTTGCAGCAGGTGCTGACGCTGGCCGGCTTCCAGGTAGGGCGCGAGCAGCCGCAGCACGTGCTGGGCGCCCCGCATCAGAGCCTGCTGCGCATTGGCCGGCTCCAGCGCGTGGCGGGGGTCGCGCACATATTCGTAGCTCAGCCAGTAGGTCAGCACCACCACCATGCAGTTGGCCGTGGGTTCGAGTTCGCGCGTGTCGATGTCCAGCGCGCCGCTGCGGCTCATGCCCGAGAGCAGGGCGCGGATGGCACGGGTCTTGTTCTTGAGCACCGTCTGGAAACGGGTCTCCAGCAGCCGGTTCTTGGACAGCAGATCGTTCAGATCGCGGTAGAGGAAGCGGTACTCCCAGATGATCTCGAACAGCGAGTGCAGGAAGAACCAGGCGTCCTCCACGTTGCGCACGCCGTCGGCCGCGCCCAGCAGTTCGCCCAGCGCTTTCTCATAACGCTCGAACAGCGAGTTGATCAGCTCGTCCTTGGCCGGGTAGTGGTAATACAGGTTGCCGGGGCTGATGCCCAGCTCGGCCGAGATGAGGGTGGTTGAGACGTTGGGTTCACCGAAGCGGTTGAACAGGTCGAGCGTGACCTCGAGGATGCGTTCGGCGGTGCGGCGCGGGGCTTTTTTGGCCATACGGTCCGGTGTTCAGGCGGCCGGCTGCAGGATCTGCAGTCGGGCTTGCAACTCGTCGAGTGTGCTGTGCAGGCGTTGGGCGACCGCGTTGGGGCTGGCCAGGGGGCGCACCAGCTGCCGCCCGGTGTCATCGATCGCACCGAGGTCGATGCGCAGGCCGTGCCGGGCCAGCTTCGGTGCCAGCAGCGCCTGCCGGTCGCGCAGCATCCGGCGCGTCTGCTGGTAGGCATGTTCGGCCATCTCGCGGCGCTGGCGGTAGCTGAAGGTGTTGGCGAAGAACAGTTCGGCGTCGCGCTGGTCGGGCTCGATCAGCACGATGTCGGTGTCCGGGTAGCTGCGCTCGTACTGCTTGAAGCCCAGCTCCAGCCGCGAATGGATCATGGAGCGGAAGGTCTGGCTCATCACCGCCGGGAAACCACCCTCGATGAGCGAGGGGATGCGCTGGCGTCCGTTGCCGGCGGGCGCGCTCGGGGGCTCCGCGTGGAACGGCACCAGCGGGTTCAGGCACAGCAGCAGGTCCACGCCCTGGTCCAGCGCCACGGTGGCGTGCAGGGTTTTCTTCAGCGCGCCATCCACGTAGTGTTTGCCGTCGATGGCGACCGGCGGGAACAGCCCGGGCAGGGCGGCGCTGGCCTGGATGGCGCGCGAAATGGGCACATGGTCCCAGCCCGGTCGGCCAAAGGGCGCCGCCTCACCGGTGTCCAGCTCGGTGGCCACCAGGGTCAGCTGCGCACGCAGTTTGCGGAAATCGTTGCTGCGGCCGGGCTGGCTGAACAGGTGTTCGATCTGGCGGTGGATGGTCTCGTTGTCCAGCAGACCGGTGGGCAGGGCCGCACCCAGCCGTTCGGCCGCGTGGCCCAGGGATTTGCCCTCTGCGCCCCAGGCCCACAGTGTGCTGGCCACCAGCCCGGGCAGGCGCTGCAGGCGACCGCCGAACTCCTGCCAGGCGGGTGTCATCAGCCAGGCGGGGTCAAAGCCATCGGCAGTGGGGCGGTCTTCGATGAAGGTCTCGCACAGCTGCCGCGGGGTCAGGCCGTTGGCCAGTCCGGCGACGATGAAACCACCGGCGGACACGCCGACGTAGTGGTCGAAGGCGTTGAAATCGAGGTCCGGCAAGGCCTCGTCGAGCGCACACAGGGCGCCGATCTCGTAGATCGCCCCCAGCGGGCCGCCGCCGGCCAGGGCCAATGCGGTGCGCGGTCTGTGGTACGGCGTGCGGCGGGTGCGGCTCATGGCGTCGAGTGTAGGTCGGGTGATGCGACGCGACTGCTGCATTGCAGCACGGACGCCAGACGGCACAACGGGGCGTCATGCGCCCCGTTGTCTGTTGCCTGCCGGTACATCGGCATGGCCGGCATCAGGCCGTTTTGCGGGCCGTCGTCTTGCGCGGCGCGGATTTCTTGGTAGCCGCTTTCTTGGCCGGTGCCTTGCGGGCCGGGGCCTTGGGCTTGGCGGCGGCCGGGTTGAGGCCGTGCACCTGCTGCGTCAGCGCGTCGATGCGTTCCATCAGCGCTTCGATGTCTCGCGCCGAGGGCACGCCCAGTTTGCCCAGGGCCTTGGCCACACGGTCTTCAAAAATGTTCTCCAGCTTGTCCCACTGGCCGGCGGCCTTGCTGCCGATTTCATTGGCCATGTTGCTCATGCGGCTGGTGGCTTCGTTGATGCGCTCCTCGGCCACCGACTGGGTCTTGCGCTGGATCGACAGGCCTTCCTTGACCAGGGTCTCGAAGGCCTTGCCACCTTCGGCCTGGGCCTTGGAGAAGGCGCCCAGACCAGCCAGCCAGATCTGCTGGGCGGAGTCCTTGATGGCGCCCGACAGCGGCGAAGCGCCGGTAGTGGATGAGGCGGTGGATTTCTGGACTTTCTTGACCATGGGGGGCTCCGGGCAATGGATGAGGGATGACGTGCCGGTCACTGTACGACCGCGTGCCCGGGCCTGTGTAGGGGCGGCCAACTAAAGCGAACGGGCGTTCGCCGCGCACGGGTTAACGCGAAATGTCAGGCCGCGATGCCTGGGCAAGAATGTCCGGCTGTACCGACCACACCATCCTCAGGAGCGGACCATGCACTACTTCGTCACCGGCGCCACCGGGTTCATCGGCAAGCGACTCGTCAAACAACTGCTGACGCGCAAGGGGGCGGTGGTGCACTTCCTCATCCGGCGCGAAAGCGAAGGCAAGGTCGCGGCCCTGCGCGAATACTGGGGCGTGGGCCCGGCTCGCGCGCTGCCGGTGTTCGGCGACCTGACGGCGAAAAAGCTGGGCGTGTCGGCGGACGATGTGAAGGCACTCAAGGGCCAGATCGACCACTTCCATCACCTGGCCGCGGTCTACGACCTGGAGGCCGACGCCGAGAGCCAGATCGCCGTCAACGTGGATGGCACGCGCAACACCGTGGAGTTCGCCAAGGCCATCGGCGCCGGGCACTTCCACCACGTGTCGTCGATCGCGGCCGCCGGTTTGTACGAAGGGGTGTTCCGCGAGGACATGTTCGACGAGGCCGAAGGCCTGGACCACCCGTACTTCATGACCAAACACGAGAGCGAGAAGATCGTGCGCCAGGAGTGCAAGATCCCCTGGACCGTGTACCGGCCGGCGGCCGTGGTGGGCGACAGCCGCACCGGCGAGATGGACAAAATCGACGGCCCCTACTACTTCTTCAAGCTCATCCAGCGCATGCGCCAGATCCTGCCGCCCTGGATGCCCAGCGTGGGCCTGGAAGGCGGTCGCATCAACATCGTGCCGGTGGACTTCGTCGTCAACGCGCTGGACCACATCAGCCACCAGAAGCGCGCCAGCGGCGGCTGCTTCCACCTGGTCGACCCCATGGGTTACCGCGTCGGTGACGTGCTCGACATATTGAGCCGCGCCGCGCACGCGCCCAAGATGAACCTGTTCATCAACGCCGCGCTGCTGGGTTTCATCCCCAAGAGCGTGAAGAAGGGACTCATGGCGCTGGCGCCGGTGCGCCGGGTCTACCGCGCGGTGATGCAGGACCTCGGTTTGCCCGAGGACATGATGACCTTCGTCAACTACCCGACGCGCTTCGACTGCCGCGAGACCACGGCCGCCCTCAAGGGCAGCGGTATTGCCTGCCCCGACCTCAAGGACTACGCCTGGCGGCTCTGGGACTACTGGGAGCGCCACCTCGACCCCGACCTGCACATCGACCGCAGCCTGCGCGGCACGGTGGGCGGCAAGGTGGTGCTGGTCACCGGCGGCAGCTCGGGCATCGGCCTGGCGGCGGCGCACAAGTTCGCCGAAGCCGGCGCCATCACCATCATCTGCGGCCGCGACCAGGACAAGCTCGATGAAGCCTGCAAGGAAGCGAAAGACAAGGGGTACCAGTTCATCGCCTACCCGGCCGACATCGCCGACATGGCCGACGCCGACCGCTTCATCCAGCTGCTGATCGCCAACCACGGTGGCGTGGATTTCCTGATCAACAATGCGGGCCGCTCGATCCGCCGCGCCATCGAGGGCAGCTACGACCGCTTCCACGATTTCGAGCGCACCATGCAGCTGAACTACTTCGGCTGCCTGCGCGTGACCATGGGGCTGCTGCCGGGCATGGTGGCCAAGCGCAAGGGCCACATCGTCAACATCAGCTCCATCGGCGTGCTGACCAA
>CAZJZD010000061.1:0-20173 GCA_964550405.1 uncultured Hydrogenophaga sp.
CGACGCAGAACATCGTCTGGGTCACGCCCGAGGGCGGCGGCGGGCCGACCTACGCCGGCATGTGACGTCCGGTGCTCGCCAGCAGAGGCCGCCTGAGGGCGGCGTTTGTTTTGGGGCGGTGCCGACTGTGCATGGTGGTGCTGGTCTGCGCCAAAAAGGTTCGATCACCGGTGCACGCAGGAACGTTGGCGGTGCACGTTCAGGCGCGCCAGGACCTTTGTGCACTGGTTTCTTGCAGTGAACCCAAAATTACTGTTGAGAAACTTTGGCACACTCCTTGCACCCGGCGCTCCTGTCCCCAAACCCCACAGGAGCAACCCTTGAAAACGCCTTCATCCCTGCGCTGGTACGTCCCGATCGCCCTGTCTGCGTGCTCGCCCGCACTGTGGGCCCAGGACGCTGCCGCCCCCACCCTGAACGCCGGTGACACCGCGTTCATCTTCGCCTGCTGCATCGCCGTCTGGCTCATGACCATCCCCGGCCTGGCCCTGTTCTACGGCGGCCTGGCCCGCACGAAGAACGTGCTGTCCATCCTCATGCAGGTGTTCACGGTCTCCTCGCTGATCACCGTGCTCTGGGCGCTCTATGGCTACTCCCTGACCTTCACCGACGGCGGGTCCGCACAATCGTTCATCGGCGGCCTGGACAAGCTCTTCATGGCCGGTGTCTCGGGTGACTCCCTGCAGGGCACCATCCCCGAACTGCTCTACTTCTTCTTCATGCTGCTGTTCGCGGCCATCACGCCCACCATCATCGTGGGCGCGTTCGCCGAACGCATCAAGTTCGCGGCCGTGCTGGTCTTCATGGCCATCTGGTTCACCATCAACTACGTGCCCATGGCGCACATGGGCTGGGGCGGTGGCTGGGTCTTCAACCTGGGCGCGCAGGACTTTGCCGGCGGCAACGTGGTGCACGTCAACGTGGGTATCGCCGCCCTGGTGGGTGCCTGGCTGGTGGGCGCGCGCAAAGGCGTGGGCACCTCGGCCATGTCGCCGCACAACATGACCATGACCATGACCGGCGGCTCCATGCTGTGGGTCGGCTGGCTGGCCTTCTGTGGTGGCTGCGCCCTGGCCGCCAACGGCTTTGCCATGCTGGTGGTGGTCAACACCATGCTCGGCGCCGCCGCCGGCACCGTCTCCTGGATGCTGGTGGAATGGCTGCACCGCGGCAAGCCCAGCATGCTCGGCGCCGTCTCCGGTGCCATCGCCGGCCTGGTGGCCATCACCCCGGCCTGCGGCTTCGTCGGCCCCATGGGTGCGCTGGCGGTCGGCGCCATCGTCTCGCCCATCTGCATCTGGGCGGTTGAAAAGCTCAAGCCCATGATCGGCCTGGACGACTCCTTCGATGTGTTCGGCGTGCACGGCGTCGGCGGCATCGCCGGTGGCATCCTCACCCCCATCTTCGCGCTGCCGGCCCTGGGTGGTCTGGGCTTTGCCGAAGGCCGCGACCTGGCCTCGCAGATGCCGGTGCAGCTGGGCGTCATCGGCTTCAGCATCGTCTACTCGGCCATCAGCAGCTGGGTCGCCTTCAAGCTCGCCTCCGTGGTCTGCGGCGGCCTGCGCGTGGAGGAAGAAGACGAAGTCGAAGGCCTGGACCTGACCTCCCACGGCGAGCCGGGCTACAAGCTCTGAGCACGCCCCACCCCTTCATCCGCACGATTCGAGGTCTCCCATGAAACTGGTCACCGCCATCATCAAACCCTTCAAGCTCGACGAGGTGCGCCAGGCGCTCTCGGACATCGGCACCCAAGGCATCACCGTCACCGAGGTCAAGGGCTTCGGCCGCCAGAAGGGCCACACCGAGCTCTACCGCGGCGCCGAATACGTCGTGGACTTCCTGCCCAAGGTCAAGGTCGAGGCGGCCGTTGCCGACGACCGTGTGCAGGCCGTCATCGAGGCCATCGAGGCCTCCGCCCGCACCGGCAAGATCGGCGACGGCAAGATCTTCGTCACGGCCCTCGACCACGCCATCCGCATCCGCACCGGTGAAGCCGGCACGGACGCCCTCTGATGAGCGGGGCCACCGACGTCCTGCCGGCCAGCGTCCGGCCCCCGGTGGTCACGCACCTGCGTGAGCCGGGGCTGGGCCTGCGCACACCGACGCTGGAGCGCCACCGGGTGGCCGGCGGCGGCCTGACGGCCGTGTGGCTGGGCGCCGGTGACGCGCTGGAGGTGATCGACCCCGAAGGCCTGCAGGCCTGCGAACTGCTGGCCTGGGACGCGCAGGGCCGCGAAGCCCTGGGCGCGCTCGGCCTGCAGGGCTCGCCCGGCGCCGATGGCCTGGCGCGCCTGCTGCAGCGCCACGACCCGGCGCTGCGCGCGGTGCACGCCGGTCTGCGCCGGCGCGGCATCGATCTGGACCGGCTGCCCACGGCCTGCCAGCTCTGGCCCACGGGCGGACTGGCCGGCCAGCGCCGGCGCTGCACCACCAGCGCCGATGTGCTGGTGCTGGTGGCCGCCCCGGGCGCCAGCGGCAACGTGCACGCGCAGGACGCCCCCACCCCACTGGCCCTGCATGTACACCGCCAGCACAGCCAGATCCTGAGCGCGGTGCCGCTGCCCGAACCGCTGGGCGAGGTGGTGGACGAATTCACCATCGCGCCCGGCACCGCACGCGCCTACGCCGTGGCGCCGGGACAGTACATCCAGGTCATCGACGTGGCCGGACGCCAGTGCTCGGACTTCGTCGCCTTCGACCGCCGCGCGCTCGACCGTGGCATCGAACAGGAACTCGACCCCACCGTCACCCGCACCCTCGGCGGCCGCGCCTACCCCGGCCCGGGCCTGTTCTCGCGCTTCTACGACCGCGAGATGCAACCCATGCTGGAACTGGTGCAGGACACCGTGGGCCGGCACGACACCTTCGGCCTGGCCTGCGCGGCGCGCTACTACGAGAGCATGGGCTACTTCGGCCACGCCAACTGCAGCGACAACCTCTCGCGCGAACTGGCGCCGCACGGCGTACGCGGCCGCCCGGGCTGGCCCGCCATCAACTTCTTCTACAACACCGGTGTCGACGCGCACAACCAGCTGACCATGGACGAACCCTGGTCGCGCCCGGGTGACCACGTGCTGCTGCGTGCGCTGGGCGAACTGGTGTGCGCCAACACCTCCTGCCCCGACGACATCGACCCCGCCAACGGCTGGATGCCGACCGACATCCACGTCCGCATCTACGCCGCACAGGAACGCTTCAGCATGGCCGTTGCCCACCGCCCCACCCCCGACGCCGAGCCGGTGATGACCCGCGAGAGCGGTTTCCACGCCGGCACCTCGGCCCTGACCCGCCAGTTCACCGACTACCGCGGCTGGTGGACCGCCACGCGCTACGACGGCCACGGTGCCGTGGCCGAATACCACGCCTGCCGCGAACGCGTGGCGGTGATGGACCTGTCGGCGCTGCGCAAGTTCGAGATCCTCGGCCCCGACGCCGAAGCGCTGATGCAGCTGTGCCTGACGCGCGACATCAAGAAGCTGGCCGTGGGCCAGGTGGTGTATTCGGCCATGTGCTACCCGCACGGCGGCATGCTGGACGACGGCACGCTGCTGCGCCTGAGCCCGGACAACTTCCGCTGGATCTGCGGCGAGGACTACGGCGGCGTCTGGCTGCGCGAGCAGGCCCAGCGCCTGGGCATGAAGGTCTGGATCAAGTCGGCCAGCGACCACATCCACAACGTGGCGGTGCAGGGTCCGCGCTCGCGCGAACTGCTGCGCCAGATGGTCTGGACCCCGGGCACGCAACCGGCGCTGGAGAACCTGGGCTGGTTCCGCTTCCTCGTCGGCCGGCTGGACGACCACAACGGCTGCCCGATCATGGTCTCGCGCACCGGCTACACCGGCGAGCTGGGCTACGAGGTCTGGTGCCACCCCAGCGACGCGCCGCGCGTCTGGGCACGTCTGTGGGAACTGGGCGAACCGCTGGGTCTGTCCCCACTGGGCCTGGACGCGCTGGACACGCTGCGCATCGAGGCCGGCCTGGTGTTCGCGGGCCACGAGTTCTGCGACCAGACCGATCCGTTCGAAGCCGGCATCGGCTTCTGCGTGCCGCTCAAGACCAAGGCGGACGACTTCATCGGCCGCGACGCGCTGATCGAGCGCAGCGCACACCCGCAGCGCAAGCTGGTCGGCCTGCAGCTGCACGGCAACGAGATGGCGGCCCACGGTGACGGCGTGTTCGTCGGCCACGCCCAGGTGGGCGTGGTCACCAGCGCCACGCGTTCGCCACTGACCGGGCAGAACGTCGCGCTGTGCCGCATCGCGGTGCCGCACGCGGCCCTGGGCGGCCAGGTGGAAGTGGGCAAGCTCGACGGCCACCAGAAGCGCCTGCCGGCCACCGTGGTGGCGCCGATCTTCTACGACCCGGACAAGAGCCGCGTGCGCGCCTGATGCATCCAGCGCGCCAGCACGGTGCGGGCAAAGTGGTCCTGTGCGGCCTGGTGGCGTTTGAAATCGGTGAGCACCTGTTCCAGACGAAGCTGCACCTGCTGCTGGTCCAGCGCCGGGTTTCCGACCATCTCCCGGTCGGTCCAGATGCTGGCGATGGCCGGCGTCGCCTCGAAGTGGCACTGAAAGCCCCAGGTGCTGTCGCCCAGCCGGAAACCCTGGTGGCGCACGGTCTGCCCCTCCAGCAGGGGCACGGCCCCGTTGGGCAGGTCGAAGGTGTCACCGTGCATCTCGAACAGGGTCTGTGCCGGCGCCAGGCCCTGCAACAGCGGATCGGCCTGCGCCTGCGCGGTCAGTGTCAGCGGCGTGAAGCCGTACTCCTGCACGCCGGCGGCGTAGACCCGGGCGCCGAAGGCGAAGGCGATGGACTGGCAGCCCAGGCAGGAACCCAGCACCGGCTTGGCTTCGCCGTGGAAGCGCCGGATCAGCGCACCCAGCGCCTCGAAGTACGGACACAGGGCCGGGTCGTACACGCTGGGCTCGCCGCCGAACACGATCAGCGCTCCGTAGCCGGCGGTGCTGTCGGGCAGGGGTTGGCCCAGGCGGCGGTAGCACCAGTGCAGGCTGGCACCGGACTCGGCCACCACCTCGCCGATGCGACCGGACTCCACCGGGCCGTCCATGCCGCCCGCCATGATGGCCAGAATCCGCATCAGACGATCCCCTTGTCCAGGTAGGTGTCCAGACCCGGCGTGCGGTAGCCGTCGGCACGCCAGGTGATGGGAAAGTAGCCCTCATCCACCTCGTTGCTGCCCAGCTTGCGGTAGCGGCCATACATCGGGCCGTTGCCGATGCCCAGCTTCTGCGGGTTGAAGCGGATGTCGTCCTGGAAGAAGTGCGCCGCCAGCGCCCGCCGCGGCACGTCCGCCTGGTTGATGCGCGAGCCGTGCCACAGCCAGCCGTCGTGAAAGGCCCCGCCGCCCGGCGGCACCACCACCGGCACCAGTTCCAGCTCGAAGCCGTGGGTCTCGGCCCATTCGCGCACTTCCTTCAGGTCGTCTTCCGGCCCGTGGAACTGCATGATCGGGCGCGCTTCGCCCCAGGTGTGGGAGCCCTTGATGTAGACCAGCGTACCGCCTTCGGCCGAGGTCTGGTCCAGCGCCACCCAGCAGCTCACCAGCGCCGGCTTGTCGATCCACAGCGAATACATGCTGTCCTGGTGGAAGCCGATGGCGCGGCCGCCGACCGGTTTCCACAGCAGGTTGTCGATCATCAGCCGCGCGCCGGTCCAGCCGCCGAGCTGGGCGCAGGCCCGCCCCAGGTTCTCCGACAGGATGTGGCGGGCCACGGTCAGGTCCGACTTCCAGGCATTGCAGATCTGCTGGGTGTAGGGCGGGTTGCCCGCCGGCTTGTTGACTTCGTCGGGCCGGATGCCGGTCTCGTATTCGCCTTGTTCGAAGATGGGCGCGAAGCGGTCACGGATGGCGGCCGCGGCTTCGGGCTCGATGATCTTGTCGACGATCAGGAAGCCATCGCGGCGGAAGCGGGCGATCTGTTCAGGGCTCAGGTGCATCATGGGTGGGTCCTTGGCGGCGGGTTTCAGAAGAAGCTGAGGTAGCGGTTGATTTCCCACTCGGACACCGAGCGGTGGTATTCCTGCCATTCCTGGCGTTTGAGCCTGAGGTAGCTGCCCAGCAGGCGCTCGCCCAGGGCCTGGGCCATGAAGCGGTCAGCCTCCAGGGCATCGAGGGCGTCCTTGAGGTTCTCCGGCAGGCGCCCGATGCCGAGCTCCCGCAACTCGGTGTCGCTCATGGCGTAGAAGTTGCGCGTATGCGGTGGCGGCGGCGGCAGTTGCCGGTCGATGCCGTCCAGGCCCGCGGCGATGATCGCGGCGGTGGCCAGATAAGGGTTCATGGCGCTGTCACCGGTGCGCACCTCGATGCGGCCGTAGGGAATGCGCACCATGGCCGACCGGTTGTTGTCGCCCCAGGCCATGAACACCGGCGCCCAGCTCGGCTGCTCCGGCGTGCCGGTGACCAGGCGCTTGTAGGAGTTCACCGACGGACACAGCAGCGCGCACAGCGCGGGCGCGTGGGCGATGACACCGGCGATGAACTGGTGCGCCAGCGTCGACAGGCCCATGCCGCTGGGGTCGCCGGCGTCGTGGAACAGGTTTTGGCCCGCCGCGTCCACCAGCGAGGCGTGCACGTGCATGCCGTTGCCGGTGGTGGTGGCACTGAGTTTGGGCAGAAAGCTGACGATGCCACCCAGGCGGTGGGCAATCTCCTTGGCCGCCATGCGGAAGAACAGGATGTGGTCGGCCGAGCGCAGGCACTCGTCGTACTTGAAGTTCAGCTCGAACTGGCCGTTGGCGTCCTCGTGATCGATCTGGTAGACCTCCAGCCCCACGGTCTGCAGCGACTCGCAAAGCCCTTCCAGAAAGTCGGCGTTGCGGGTCAGGCCCTGGTAGTCGTAGGTCGGGCGCGCCAGCGTGTCGGAGCTGTCGAAGGGCACCACGGCGCCGCTGGCGTCGCGTTTGACCAGATAGAACTCCGGCTCGAGCCCGGTCATGAAGCGCCAGCCCCGTTCGGCCAGGCGCGCCGTCTGGACGGCCAGCAAGTTGCGGGTGTCCATCTCGTAGGCCTGCCCGGCCACCATGCCGGTGCCGCGGATGCAGGCGTAGCCGGGCATCCAGGGCATCAGGGTGAGCGTGCTCAGGTCGGCCCGCAGCAGGTATTCCGGGTCCTGCGGCTTCATGTCGAAGCCGAGAATCGCGCCACCGGCAAAGCCGGCGCCGGTGTTCACCAGATCGGCCAGGCAGGCCACCGGCACCGACTTGCTCTTGATGCTGCCGTGCAGGTCGACGAACTGCGCCAGCAGGTAGCGCACCTCGTGCTGTTGCAGAAAGGCCTGCGCGGCCGCCAGGGGCTGCTCTGCCGGGCATACCCAGCGGGTGGGAAGGTCTTGGGTCATGGGGCTTTCTCCGTGTTCGGGTGAAGCCCAGTCTCCTGCGGGAAAGGAAAAATGCGGTTGACCGCGGATGCCGCCGATTTGACATTCGGCGCCAAAACGCCGCGCGCTCCCAACCGGCGGAGCCGCTCAGGCCCCCGGACTCACTGCGGCACCGACAACCGGGCCCAGTCGGACGGGCTCATCCGCTTCCAGCGCGCGAAGGCGCGGGAGAACGCGCTCACCTCCGAATACCCCAACCGCCAGGCCACGTCCGAGACGCTCAACCGCTCGTGGCGCAGGTACTGCTCGGCCAGCGCCTGCCGCACTTCTTCGACCAGCACCGCGAACGAGGTGCCCTCGTCCGCCAGCCGGCGCTGCAGACCGCGCGGCGACAACGCCAGTGCGCGGGCGATCTCGTCCAGGCCCGCACCCGCATGCGGCAGCCGCTCCACGATGGCAGCGCGCACGCGCGTGGCCAGACCCTGGCGCAAGGCGGTCTGGCCCAGCAGGTCCTGCAGCGTGCCCAGGGTCACGTTGTGCAGCATGGGGTCGGCATCGGGCATGGGCCGGTCGAGACAGTCCTCCCGCAGCAGGATGCAGTTGCTGGGCTGGTCGAAGCGCACCTCGCACCGGAAGGCGTCGCGGTGCGGCCCGCGCTGCACCAGGGCGGGGTGCTGGAAATGCACCGCTTCGGGGGACCAACCCGGGCCGAGCGCGCGCCGGAGCACGTTGTTGATCATCCCGATGGTCACCTCGGCGTCCTGCCGGCGGTCCGGAATGTCGCCATCGAGCAGGCGGTACTCCAGCGCGCAGAGGCCGTCCTGGCGCCCGAACTTCAGCAGGCTGTTGTCCTGGAACACCGGGAAAAAGCGCTCCATGTGCCCGAGGGCGGTGCGCAGGTCCGGTGCGGTGATGGCCGCATAGCCATACAGGCCCAACCCCTCGGGGGCGAACTGCTCTCCGAAGCTCAGCCCGAAGTGCTCGTTGCCGGTGGATCTTGCCGCCTCGTGCATCGAGCGGCAGTAGTTGCGCAACGCAATCGGGCGATTGGGCTGCCGGTACAGGCCGGGCTGCAGCCCGGCCCGCGCCAGCACCTCGGCGCTGCGTCCGCCCTGCCGCTCGATGAACGCTTCCAGCCCCACGGTGACCGACGCCACCACGCGGGAAGGCGTCAGCCCGGTTCGCTGACCTTGACAGCCCATGGACGTGCTCCGGGTAGTGTGATGTGCCCGACAGCGTCAGCAAAAAAGGTGCCCGAACACCGCAAACCCGGGATCGTGCGGAGACGGCGTGAGCGGCACCCGCGGGCGCCGGCTCCTGTGCCTCAAGCCTTGGCCAGGTAGCAGGCCAGCGAATCGTCCAGCGCGTCTTTCCACAGCGTATGGTGCGGCGTCGCCATGGTGCCGGTCATCAGCGAGCGGTAGCACTTGTCGCGGTAACCCATGATGTCTTCGTACTTGTCGTGCTTCCAGTCCAGGAAGGTCTTGTTCACCGCCGCGATGTCGAAACTCGGGTAGTCGGTGGCGTCGATCAGGTGCTGGATGTACTTGCCCTGGAACTCGAACATTTCCTGCGCGTTGGTCAGCGTCAGCTCTTCTTCGCGCCACTTCAGGTCCTCGGCGTGCATCTCGTCGAACGACGGCACGGCGATGCGGCCCAGCATCACGTCGCGCGCGTACCAGGCCTGCGCGTCGAACATGTTGAAGCTGTACCACTGGTCCTGCATGCCCAGATAGAACAGCTTCGGGTTCTGCTCCCACATGACACCCTTGTACAGGTTCAGCGGCCACAGGCGGTTGTCGGTCTTCAAGCGCAGCTCTTCCGGCAGGAAGGCAAAGAAGTGCTTGTAGCCGGTGCACAGGATGACAGCATCAATGTGCTTGCTGCTGCCGTCGGCAAAGTGGGCGGTGTTGCCTTCCACCTTGAGCAACTGCGGCTTCTCCTCCCAGTTGGACGGCCATTTGTAGCCCATCGGACTGGTGCGGTAGCAGCTGGTGATCGAGCGCGCGCCATATTTCCAGCACTGCGAACCGATGTCCTCTGCCGAGTAGCTGGCGCCGACGATGAGCACGTCCTTGCCCTTGAACTCCAGCGCATCGCGGAAATCGTGGGCGTGCAGCACCCGGCCACCGAAGGTCTCGAAGCCCGGGAAGTACGGCACATTCGGTGTCGAGAAGTGCCCGCTGGCCACCACCACGTAGTCGAATTCCTCCGAGTAGGTCACGTCCTTCTCGTAGCTGTGCACGGTGACGGTGAACTTCTGCGTCGCCTCGTCATAGCTCACATTGCGCGCAGAGGTGTTGAAGCGGATGTACTTGCGCACGCCGGCCTTCTCGACCCGGCCCTTGATGTAGTCCCACAGCACTTCCCGCGGAGGGTAGGAACCCATGGGGCGACCGAAGTGTTCATCGAAGGTGTAGTCCGCAAACTCCAGGCATTCCTTCGGTCCGTTCGACCACAGGTAGCGGTACATGCTGCCGTGCACCGGCTCGCCATGCTCGTCCAGCCCGGTGCGCCAGGTGTAGTTCCACATGCCACCCCAGTCCGACTGCTTCTCGAAGCAGACCAGGTCCGGAATCTCGGCACCTTTGGCCTGGGCCGACTGGAAAGCCCTCAGCTGCGCCAGGCCGGAAGGACCGGCGCCGATGATGGCAACACGCTTGTTCATGCAAGTACTCCTAAGGATGAAGTGGTTAAACACAGGGAAACTTTGATTCCCTGTGTGAAGCACGAGACATGCCAGAGGATGGGGGCCGCCAGCGGCCATGAACGAACCGGCGCGGGGCGCAACGGCGTCAAAACAGGTCTAAATGGGTGCGCAGGAACGATGGCGGTGCACGCTGCGGTGCGTGGCGGCAACCGATGTACGCGGTCCGGTTCCAGCCAGAAACAAAAAAGCGGCTCGTCTTTCGATGAGCCGCTTTTTTGCGAGTGCGCCGCAAACCGGTGGTTTGCAACGTTTCTTGTCTTGGTGGCCTGGGACGGAATCGAACCATCGACACGCGGATTTTCAATCCGCTGCTCTACCAACTGAGCTACCGGGCCGGAAGCTCAGCATTATAGCGCGAAATCGACCGTCAGGGCCCGCTTCGCTTGCTGCGCGCCAGATCGACGCCCAGCTGCTTGAGTTTGCGATAGAGGTGGGTGCGCTCCAGACCGGTCTTCTCGGCCACGCGGGTCATGGAGCCGGACTCCTTGGCCAGGTGGTACTCGAAATAGGCTTTCTCGAACTCGTCGCGCGCGGCGCGCAACGGGCCGTCCAGGTTGAACGCCTGCGAGGCCATGGGGCCGATGTCCATCACCGGCTCGGGTAGGGTACCCCCGGTCATGGCGGCTTCGACCGTCAGTTCGGCCCCGGGAGCCGCGCTGTGATGGACGGGCAGAAGGCCGGCGCCCACTTTGGGCACGGGCTTGTTCAGCCCCTGGTCCACCGCCTTGAGCAGCTTCTGCAGGGTGATGGGCTTTTCCAGGAAGGCGGTGGCGCCGATACGGGTGGCTTCGACGGCGGTGTCGATGGTGGCGTGGCCGCTCATCATGATCACCGGCATGGTGAGCAGGCCACCACTGGACCATTCCTTGAGCAGGCTGACCCCGTCGGTGTCGGGCATCCAGATGTCCAGCAACACCAGATCGGGCCGCATCTGGCTGCGGATCTGCCGCGCCTGGGCTGCGTTTTCCGCCAGCTCGACCGCATGGCCTTCATCGTTGAGGATCTCGGAGAGCAGGTCCCGGATGCCCAGTTCGTCGTCTACTACCAGAATGGTTGCCATGGCGCGCGCGTGTTCCCTCGGGGTCGCTGTTGTCAATTTGCAACTGCGAATGATAGCGACACTTGCGCCCCCATCACTTTGCCGTCGGTCACGCGGTTGCTGACGTCGATGCGGCCACCGTGTTCGTCCATGATCTTCTTGACCACCGCCAGGCCCAGTCCGGTGCCCTTGGCCTTGGTGGTGACGTAGGGTTCGAAGGCCCGTTTGAGGATGTGCTCGGCGAACCCCGGCCCTTGGTCGAGGATGGCCAGCCGGACCCACTCACCCGACGGCGATGGACGGGTGCGCAGCAGCACCGCGGCATCCGCCTGGCTGGCCATGGCGTCTTGCGCGTTCTGGATCAGGTTGTGCAGCAGCTGGCGCACCTGCTGGGGATCGGTCATGGCCAGGGGCAGGTCGTCGGCCAGTTCACTGCGCACCGGCACGGTGGCGTGGTCGTACAGGTGCAGGACGTCGCGCACCAGGGCGTTGAGATCGGTGGGCACCAGCTGGGCCGCCGGCAGCCGCGCGTAGTCGCGGAATTCGTTGACCAGGCGCTTCATGGCGTCCACCTGGTCGACGATGGTGCGCACCGACTTGTCGAGCAGGGCCTGTTCGGCAGGCTGCACCTTGCCCTCCAGTTTCATGGCCAGGCGCTCGGCCGACAGCTGGATGGGTGTGAGCGGGTTCTTGATCTCATGCGCCAGGCGCCGCGCCACCTCGCCCCAGGCCTTCGCGCGCTGGGCCGAAACCATTTCGGACACGTCGTCGAACACCAGCAGGCGGTCGTTGTTGGGCAGCAGCGCACCACGGGCGATGAGGGTGATGCCCTGCTCGAAGGGCGACTGCGGATCGGCGTCGAGTTCGAAGGACTGCTGCCAGTAGCCGCCGTCGTGCTCGGCTTCTTCACCAAGGAACCGTTCGAACTGCTGCTGCACGCCGGAACCGAATTCCTCCAGGCCGGGGATGGCGGCCAGGGCGTGGCCGACGTGCACGCTCAGTGGCGTGTGCAGGATGCGCCCCGCGCCGGGATTGGCGCTCTGCAGCCGGCCCTGGTCATCGAGAACCACCACGCCGGCGGTGAGGTTGTCGAGGATGGTCTGCAGGTTGTCGCGCGCCGCGTCCACCTGCTGCATGCTGTGCTGCACGGCGGCTCGGGCATCGGACAGGTCCTGCGTCATGTTGGCGAAGGTGCGCGTGAGGCCGGCCAGTTCGTCGCGCGAGGTCAGGGCCGGCTTCGGTGACAGATCGCCCTGCGCCACTTCACGCATGCCTTCGGCCAGCACCAGCAGCGGCCGCACCAGCTGGTTGCCCAGCAGCACCGCCAGCAGCACGGCACCGAACACCGCCAGGAAAAGCGCCAGCGTGAGGGTGCCGATGTACATGCGACGCAGCCCTTCGCGGGCCAGCGCGCGTTCCTGGTATTCGCGGTTGGCCTTCTGCACCGCCAGCGCATCGGTCACCAGGGCCACCGGCAACGGCACCACCACCTGCAGGTAGCGCGGCTCGCTACCGATGCCGAACCCGGGGGAACTGACCAGTGCGAACACCACGATGCGGGCCTCGCCGGCGGTGATGGTGTCGGGGTCCCGGTCGTCGTCCAGCCCCTCGATCTGCGCCACCACCCGATTGCTGCGCACGCTGCGCAACAGGGCCGCGGCAGGACGCCCGGGCGACAGCTCGAAGCGGGAAGCGCCGGCACTCGCGAGCGCCTGCGCGCTGGCGCTCCACAACACGATGTCGGTGGCCGACAGCTGCTCACGCAGGCGTTCGAGCGCCAGCACGGCCGACGCGTCGGGAACACGGGCAATCTGTTCGGCCGCCATCCCGGTCTTGTTGCTCAGGTCCTGGCTCAGGGTGTTCAAGGTGGTGCGGCCCAGGCTGACCCCGGCGGCGAGCGCGGATTCGACCCGCACGTCGAACCAGCTTTCGATGGAACGCGCCACAAACTGGTAGGACACGGTGTAGATCAACAGCCCGGGCAGAAAACCGACCAGACCGATGATGCCGGCGAGCTTGACCAGCAGGCGGCTGCCGAACTTGCCGCGACGCAGGCGCAGCCACAGGCGTCCCAGCAACCACAGGATGACCACCAGCAGCACGGCCGCCACGGCGCTGTTGACGGCCACCAGCCAGCCGAAGTTCTGCTCGTAGAGGTCGCGGTTGCGGGTGGCCACCGTGAGCAGGAACAGCAGCACCATGAACACCCCGGCCATGAACACCAGGGCCGCAACGATGGCCCAGCGCCGGGCCGCCGGCTTGGGCGCGTGGGGTTTGTGGGACGTTGGATTCATGGCGAACAGACGACGGCCCGGCGGCGGGGCTGGGGCGAGGTCATCGCAGGGACTCCGCGCCACCGTGCTCAGCCACCGCCGGGTCGATCGCCCGCGGCACCGCCAACACGCGGCGCACGTCGATCAGCCATCCGTCCTGGTTGGCCACGCCGATCTGGAAGGGCCTGGGCAGCAGGCCCAGATCGAGCTGGAAGGACCATTCCACCCGCTCGTCGCGGTCGGCGTCGAGCCGGCCGCCATCGGCCAGCCGCCAGCGCACCACGCGGCCGATGTTGGCGAGTGCTTCGTGCAGGGTGTCGAAGTTCTGGTGCAGGGCGTACTGGAGGCCTGCGCCCCCGCCGCTGCTGCCGGCGTCGGTGGCCATGCTCAGGCGCCAGCGTCCGGTCAGGGGCTGGTACACGAGCCGCCAGGTGCGCACCGCCGACGCCAGGCGCTGGTCGGTCCAGTACCAGCGATCTCGAAGCACCTCCGCGCGCCAGACGAAGTACAGCGGTACGCCCTTGAGCAGGGCCTCCTCGACCACGGATGAAGGTTGCAGGTTCAGCCGCGCGGTCAGGTACAGCCCCTCGGTGGTGCGCAGCAGGCTCATGGACGACACCTCGGGCGGCGCCGCCACAACGGCTCCCGTGAAACCCCAGAGGGTACAGACCAGCCACAGAAAGGAACGAAAACGCCGCCAGACCTGACGGCACAGGCCGGTCAGGCAGCGTCGATCAAGCCCCCGACTTGTCGATGCGGGCGTAGAAAAAGCCGTCGTATCCACCCGGCACATTGTCGGGGCATTGCCCGCCGGTCAGGACGGTTCCGGGCAGCAAGTGGCCCGGAGAAGGCCCCAAAGTGGCGTCGGTGTGGCGCCCAAGGAACGCATCGACCTGCTGCGCCCCCTCGGACCGGAACACCGAACAGGTGCAGTACAGCAGGCGTCCCCCCGGCCGGAGCAACGGCCACAGGGCCTCCAGCAGCTGGCGCTGGATGGCCACGAGCTGGTCCACATCCGCGCTGCGGCGCAACCAGCGCACGTCCGGGTGGCGCCGCACGATGCCCGACGCGGTGCAGGGTGCGTCCAGCAGGATGGCGTCGAAAGGCCGGCTATCCCACCAGACATCGGGCCGTGCCGCATCGGCACACTGCACCTCGGCGTTCAGGCCCAGGCGGTGCAGGTTGTCGTGGATGCGCTCGCAGCGACGGGGGTCGACATCCAGGGCCAGCAGGTCCAGGCCGACACGTTCGAGCAGGTGCGCCGTCTTGCCGCCCGGGGCCGCACAGGCGTCGAGCACCCGGGCGCCGTCCGGCCATTCCCGGCCGTCCAACAACAGCCCGGCGGCCAGCTGGGCCGCGGCATCCTGCACCGAGCAGTCGCCGCGCGCGAAGCCCGGCAGCCGCTCCACCGGCTGCGGCTGGGCGAGCACCAGTCCGTCATCGGCGACCGGTTCCGACGCCAGGCCGGCCTGCGACAGCCGTTGCCGGTATTCGTCGCGCGACACCCGGCGCCGGTTGACGCGCAGGGTCATGGGGCCGGGCTGCTGGTTGGCCTCCAGAATGGCCTGCCACTGTCCGGGATGGTCGCGCTGCAGGCGCTCGATCCACCACAGCGGGTGGTTCCAGCGCGCGACCGGATCGTCCTGCAGGCAGGCGCACAGCACCAGGCGCTCGCGCAGGAAGCGGCGCAGGCAGGCGTTGAGGAAGCCGGCCTGCATGCGGGTGCTGCGGGCCGCCTTGGCAGCCTCGACCGCCTGGTCCACCAGGGTGTGGGCGGCGTAGCGCTGGCCATCCGGGTCGTCCACCAGCAGCGCCAGCGCGGTGTGCAGCAGGGCGGCCGTCGGCGGCGCGGGGACGCGCTGCACCAGCCGGCGCCCGAGCATGCGCGCCGCGCCGAGCTGGCGCAGACTCGCAAAGCTCAGCGCCTGCACCCCCGGCCGAAAGGCGGCGGGCACCTTGGGCAGCACGTCGCTGAGCGAGCGGCCCTGCTCGACCGCCAGCACGCACTGCGCGGTCCAGTGCAACTGGGTGGACAGGGACGGAGCGGTGGTGGTGCGGGTGGTGGTGTTCAAGGTGCGCTTCAGGCGGCGATCAGCCCAGTGTCCAGTCCCTGGACGACGAAGCGCCGGAACCGGTCGGAACGGTGGCAAAGGTGTCGGTGGCCAGCGGGCGCGCCACGCCATCGCGGGCCAGGGGTAGCGGCCCCATGGGGCGGCCATAGATGCGGCGAATGCGCTGCTCCAGCGTGGGGTGCGAGTCCAGCCAGTGGGCCACGCGGTCGCCTTCGGTGGACACCAGCAGCAGGTGTTGCATGGGCGATCCGATGGCCCGGCTGCCCTCATCCTCGACCCGCTGCGTGCCCAGGACTTTTCGCAACACGCCCCCCAGGCCGTCCTTGCTGCGCGTCCACTGCACGGCGCGCGCGTCGGCGAGGAATTCGCGCTGGCGCGAAACCGCCGCCTGCAGCGCGTGACCGGCCACCCAGCCGAGCCAGCCGGCCGCCATGAGGGCCAGGCCGATCAGGGCCGTCGCCGACAGGCGATCGCGCTGGTCGGGGTCCCACAGCCGCTGACCGAAGCGGTAGATCATCTCCAGACCGAAGACCATGCCGATCAGGCGCATGTTCAGGCGCGTGTCACCTTCGCGGATGTGACTGAACTCGTGCGCCACCAGGCCCTGCAGCTCTTCGCGGCTGAGGTACGCCAACGCACCCTGCGTGACGGCGACCACCGCATCCTCCTCGGTCCAGCCGGTGGCGAAGGCGTTAATGCCGGACTCGCGCGCCATCACCATCGGGCGCGGCGGGGTCAGTCCGGAAGCGATGGCCATCTCCTGCACGATGTTGCCGAAGCGCTGTTCGTCGAAATCACCCGAGGGCCGCAGTTCGCGTGCCCCCATCTGCTCGGCCAGCCGCACCGCACCGCCACCCGCCAGCCGCGAAGTCTCCAGCCACCAGCCACCGAGCACGAACAGCAAGGTGACGGCGGTGTTGACCGCGACAAAATGGTTTGGCAGACCACGGCCAATGGGCGACCAGAAGCCCCAGGTCAGCCCCCAGGCCAGGGCCAGTGCCGCATTCACGGCCAGCACCAGCAGGGTCACGGTGAGGGCAAAGGCCAGCAGCAACTGGCGCGTGCGGGCCCGAGCCTCGCGTTGCGATTCAAAGATCAGCACAGCCGGGAATGGACAGAGCCGGGTTCAGAAACTGACTTTGACAGGCGCGCGCTCGGCCTCGCTGCTGGTCGCCTCCAGCATGGCCTGGGGCTGGAAGTTGAACAGCCGCGCGACGATGAGGGTGGGGAACTGCTGCGCCGCGTCGTTGAATTCCAGTGCGTGGTCGTTGTAGGCCTGGCGAGCGAAGGCGATGCGGTTCTCGGTGCTTGAGAGTTCTTCGCTGAGCTCGCGCATGGTCTGGTCGGCCTTGAGGTCGGGGTAGGCTTCGGCCACCGCGAACAGCCGACCCAGCGCCCCGCCCAGTACCTGCTCGGCACCGGCCAGTGCGCCGATGGCACCGGCGCTCAACGGGCTGCCGGCCGCCGTCTGTTCGGCGCTGCGCGCCTGGTTGCGCGCCGCGATCACGGCTTCCAGCGTCTGGGCCTCGTGCGCAAGGTACTTGCGCGCCACCTCGACCAGGTTGGGAATGAGGTCGTAGCGTCGCTTGAGCTGCACATCGATCTGGCCGAAGGCGTTGGTGATCGCGTTGCGCAGACGCACCAGCCGGTTGTAGGCCCCCACGGCCCAGAACAGCACCAGCAGCCCCACGGCCAGCAGGATCCAGGTCATTGCACCCATCGCACGCACTCCTTTTCCGCCCGTTCCGGGCGCGGCCAATATACCCCAGCGCTCCGCCGCAAGAGGGGGCCCGCGCCGTGCAACCGGAATGAAAAACGCCCCCGGCGGATGACCGGGGGCGTCCGGGGTCCGGATGGTGTTCCGGACCGTGGGCAGCGCGGCTTATTCGCCCGCTTCGCCAGCGCTGGAGGCGGCTTCGGCCTGGTCGGCCGCCAGCGACAGCGCATCGGCTTCGGCGATGGCGCGGCGCTCGTCCTCGTCCATCTTTTCCTTGACCTTGCGGGCTTCGTGGAAGGCCATGCCGGTACCGGCCGGGATCAGACGGCCGACGATGACGTTTTCCTTCAGGCCACGCAGCTCGTCGCGCTTGCCCATGATGGCCGCCTCGGTCAGCACGCGGGTCGTTTCCTGGAAGGAAGCGGCCGAGATGAACGAGTCGGTCGACAGGGAAGCCTTGGTGATGCCCAGCAGCACGTTGGAGTAGGTCGCGGGGATCTTGCCTTCGGCGCGCAGGGCGTCGTTGGTGTTGAGGATCTCCGAACGCTCCACCTGCTCGCCGGCGATGTAGGACGAATCGCCCACGTTGTCGACGATCACGCGGCGCAGCATCTGGCGAACGATCACCTCGATGTGCTTGTCGTTGATCTTCACACCCTGCAGTCGGTAGACGTCCTGCACCTCATCGACGATGTAGCGGGCCAGCTCTTCCATGCCCAGCAGGCGCAGGATGTCCTGCGGGTCGGCCGGACCGTCGACGATGTTCTCGCCCTTGTTGACCACCTGGCCTTCGTGCACCAGGATGTTCTTTTCCTTGGGGATGAGCTCTTCCCAGACCTTGCCTTCCGGATCGGTGATCTGCAGGCGGATCTTGCCCTTGGTCTCCTTGCCGAACGACACGGTACCGGTCATCTCGGCCAGCACGCCCTTGTCCTTGGGCGAACGGGCTTCGAACAGCTCGGCCACCCGCGGCAGACCGCCGGTGATGTCGCGCGTCTTCTGGCCTTCAACCGGGATACGGGCCAGCACCTCGCCGGGGCCCACGTCCTGACCGTCGCGCACCTGGATCAGGGCGCCAACCTGGAAGCCGATCGTCACCGAGTGGTCGGTGCCGGGGATCTTCACTTCGTTGCCCTGGGCGTCGATCAGCTTGACCTGCGGGCGCACGACCTTGGCAGCGCCGCGGCGCTTGGGGTCGATCACGACCAGCGTGGCCAGGCCGGTGACATCGTCCACCTGCTTGGCAACCGTCAGGCCCTCTTCCACGTTCTCGAACTTCACGGTACCGGCGTACTCGGTGATGATCGGGCGGGTCAGCGGGTCCCAGTTGGCCAGGATGGTGCCGGCCTTGATGGCCTGGTCGGGCTTGACCGTCAGGATGGCGCCGTACGGCACCTTGTGACGCTCGCGCTCGCGGCCGTGTTCGTCGGAGATGATGATCTCGCCCGAACGCGCGATCACCACCAGCTCGCCCTTGGTGTTGGACACGTAGCGCATGGTGGCGTTGAAGCCGATCAGGCCCGCCGACTTGGCTTCCACGCTGGAGGCCACCGCCGCACGCGAGGCCGCACCACCGATGTGGAAGGTCCGCATGGTCAGCTGGGTACCCGGTTCACCGATGGACTGGGCGGCGATCACACCGACGGCCTCGCCGATGTTCACCACGCCACCACGGCCCAGGTCGCGGCCGTAGCACTTGGCGCACAGGCCGTAGCGGGTCTCGCAGGTCAGCGCGGTGCGGACCTTGACTTCGTCCACACCGGCGGCTTCGAGCTCGTCCAGCATGTCTTCGTCGAGCAGCACGCCAGCGCCCAGCAGGGTCTGGCGCGTCTCGGGATGGATCACTTCCTCGGCCGTGGTGCGGCCCAGGATGCGGTCGCGCAGCGATTCGATGACTTCACCGCCCTCGACGATGGCGCGCATCAGGGTGCCGTTGGAGGTGCCGCAGTCGTCCTGCGTCACCACCAGGTCCTGGGTCACGTCCACCAGGCGGCGGGTCAGGTAACCGGAGTTCGCGGTCTTCAGCGCCGTGTCGGCCAGACCCTTACGGGCACCGTGGGTGGAGATGAAGTACTGCAACACGTTCAGACCTTCACGGAAGTTCGCCGTGATGGGGGTCTCGATGATGGAGCCGTCGGGTTTGGCCATCAGGCCGCGCATGCCGGCCAGCTGGCGGATCTGGGCCGCGGAACCGCGGGCACCGGAGTCGGCCATCATGTAGATGGAGTTGAACGACTCCTGGTCCACTTCCTTGCCGTTGCGGTCGATGGTCTTTTCCTTCTTCAGGTGATCCATCATGACCTTGGAGATCTCGTCACCGGCCTTGCCCCAGATGTCCACCACCTTGTTGTAGCGCTCACCGGCGGTCACCAGGCCCGAGGCGTACTGCTGGGCGATTTCCTTCACTTCGCCTTCGGCGCGCTCGATGATGCCGGCCTTCTCGCCCGGCACCAGCATGTCGTCCACGCAGATGGAGATGCCGGCGCGGGTGGCCAGGCGGAAGCCGTTCTGCAGCAGCTTGTCGGCGAAGACCACGGTCTCTTTCAGGCCGCACTTGCGGAAAGAGATGTTGATCAGCTTGGAGATCTCTTTCTTCTTCAGCGCCTTGTTGATGACCTCGAACGGCAGGCCCTTGGGCAGGATCTCGGACAGCAGGGCACGGCCGACGGTCGTGTCCACCACCTTGGTGTTGGGCACGAATTCGCCGGTGGCCTTGTCCTTGAGCCATTCGGTCAGGCGCACGGCCACCTTGGCGGTGATTTCGACGGCACCGTTGTCCAGCGCACGCTGCACTTCGGACACATCCGCAAACACCAGGCCTTCGCCCTTGCCGTTGGTCTTTTCGCGGGTCGTGTAGTACAGACCCAGCACCACGTCCTGCGAGGGCACGATCGAGGGTTCGCCGTTGGCCGGGAACAGCACGTTGTTGGAGGCCAGCATCAGGGTGCGGGCTTCCAGCTGGGCTTCCACCGACAGCGGCACGTGAACGGCCATCTGGTCACCGTCGAAGTCGGCGTTGAAGGCC
>CAZJZD010000062.1:0-20168 GCA_964550405.1 uncultured Hydrogenophaga sp.
AGGCCCCGATCTTCTCGGTGGCCGACTACGGCCTGGAGGCCGACCTGTTCGCCGCTGTGCCCGAACTGGTGTCGTCCATCTGAGCGGAAGACAGCATGACCCGGCGACCGGCCCGCAACAGCTCAGGCCTCGGCGTCGCCGCCCTGGTCCAGGCGCTGCATGTTGTCCAGCAGCTTGAGCAGGTAGTGCAGGGTGTGGGTCAGGTCGCCGATGGAGAACTCGTCCAGCGCCTGCTCGTAGTAGGCGTGGATCTTGGGCTGGGCCTGCACCAGCCAGACGTGGCGGCCGGACTCCGTGAGCTTGATCAGGCGGGACCGGCGGTCCTTCTCGCCGGTCTCCATGCGGATGTGGCCGTCGCGCTCCATGCGCCCCAGCACGCCGGCCAGGTTCTGGCGGCTGACCATCAGGTAACGCGCCAGTTCGTTCACGCCCATGCCCGCCTGTGCCTCCTCGCGCGAGAGCGCGCCCAGCACCGCCCATTGCTGCGTCGTCAGGCCTTCGCTTTCCACCGCGCGCGAGCCCGTCTTGTGCAAAAGGTTGGCGCATTGGTAGAGGCGGAAGAACAGCCGGTTGGCCAGTTCCATGCGTGCGATCTGCGATTGCGATGAGGAGGGTTTCATGGGCTGGGCGGGTCGGTTCCGACGGGTCGGAAGAGTCAATGTATTGACGGAATATAGCAAGCCGATGGCGGTGTGGATGCAGGGAAGAAACGGACTTTCGACATGAATTTTGTGCAGACCCAGGTGATCGGCGATGTGCTGCTGATCGAGATTCACAACCCGCCCGTGAACGCTGCATCGCAAGGCGTGCGTGACGGGCTGATGGAGGCCATCGGCCAGCTGTCCGGCGATCCGGCCTTGCGCGCGGGCGTGCTCATCGGCCATGGCGACACGTTTGTGGCCGGCTCGGACCTGCGCGAGTTCGGGCAACCGCTGCAGGACCCGCAGCTGCCCGCCGTGCTGGCCGCCATCGAGGTCTGTGCCAGGCCTGTGGTGGCGGCCCTGCACGGCGCAGCACTGGGCGGCGGGCTGGAACTGGCACTGGCCTGCGACGCGCGCATTGCGCTGGCGGGCACCGTGCTGGGCCTGCCCGAAGTGACGCTGGGCCTCATCCCCGGCGCGGGCGGCACACAGCGCCTGCCCCGGCGCACCGGCCTGGTCCAGGCGATCCGCATGATCGGCGGTGGCGAACGTGTCACGGCCGAGGCGGCACACGACATGCGTCTGGTGGACGAGGTGGTGACCGAAGACCTGCAGGGCCATGCGCTGGCACTGGCCAAGGGTCTGGGCGGCAAGCGCCGCATCCGCGAAGAAGCCGTGCCGACTGAAGACCCAGCGGCCGTGGCGCAGGCCGAGCAGGCGGCGTTGCGCGCCGGCAAACACCGTCCGGCCGTGGTGGCGGCCATCGAGGCGGTCAAGGACGCCGCGCGCCGGCCGTTTGCCGACGGCCTGGCGCGTGAGCGGGACGTGTTTCTGGCCTTGCGCAACTCGCCCGAAGCGGCTGCACTGCGTCATCAGTTCTTCGCCGAACGCGAGGCCGTGCGCCTGCCGGCCGACGTGCAGGCGCCGCCGCGCGAGGTGCAGACTTTGGCCGTCATCGGCGCCGGCACCATGGGTACCGGCATCGCCATCGCCGCGCTGGACGCCGGGCTGGCGGTGCTGCTGCTGGAGCAGGATGCCGAGGCGCTGGAGCGCGGCCGGCAACGCGTGCTCACGCACTACCAGGGCCGCCTGGCGGCGGGCAAGCTCAAGGCCAGTGTGGCGGCGTCGAACGAGGCGCGCCTCTCGCCGACCACCGACTGGACGCAGCTCGCGCGCGCCGACCTGGTGATTGAGGCGGTGTTCGAAGAACTGGCGGTCAAGCAGCAGGTGTTCCGCCAGATCGATGCGCATGCGCGGCCGGGCGCGGTGCTGGCCACCAACACCTCCTACCTCGACGTGGACGCCATCGCGGCGGCCACGGCGCGACCGCAGGACGTGCTGGGTCTGCATTTCTTCAGCCCCGCCAACGTCATGAGGTTGCTGGAAGTGGTGCGCGGCGCGCAGACCGCGCCCGACGTGCTGGCCACCGGCATGGCCCTGGGGCGGCGGCTGCGCAAGCTGCCGGTGCTGTGCGGCAACGCCTTCGGTTTCATCGGCAACCGCATCTACAACGCGTACCGAAAGCAGTGCGAGTTCATGCTGGAAGACGGTGCCTTCCCCGAGGACGTGGACCAGGCGCTGCAGGCCTTCGGTTTCGCCATGGGCCCGTTCAGCGTGGCCGACCTCTCGGGGCTGGACATCGCCTGGCGCATGCGCCAGGCCCAGGCCGCCACCCGCGACCCGCGCGAGCGCTACGTGGACATCCTCGACCGCCTGTGCGAGCAGGGCCGCCTGGGCCGCAAGACCGGTGCCGGCTACTACGTGCACCGCGACGGACGCCAGGAGCCGGCCACCGATGCCACGGTGCGTGCCCTCATCGAAGCGGCCTCGGCCCGCCGAGGCATCACCCGGCGCACGCTGGGCGCGCCAGAGATCCAGCGCCGCGCGCTGCTGGCCATGGTCAACGAGGCCGCACTGCTGTTGGCCGAAGGCGTGGCCCGGCGCGCCAGCGACATCGATGTGGTGCTGGTGCAGGGCTACGGCTTCCCGCGCTGGGCCGGTGGACCCGTGTTCTGGGCGCGACAGCAGGACCGCGCCTGTCTCGAACAGGACTTGCAGCAGCTCGCCGTGTCGTCAGGCTTCGGTTTTCGCGTGGCCGGCCTCGACCCCTTGTTCAACGCCTGACGTTTCCGGAAGACAACCATGAACCAAGCCTTCATCTGCGACGCCATCCGCACCCCCATCGGTCGCTACGGTGGTGCGCTCAGCGCCGTGCGCACCGACGACCTGGGGGCCATCCCGATCCGCGCGCTGATGGCGCGCAACCCCGGCGTGGACTGGGCGGCCGTGACCGATGTGCTTTACGGCTGCGCCAACCAGGCCGGTGAGGACAACCGCAACGTGGCCCACATGGTCAGCCTGCTGGCCGGTCTGCCGGTGGAGGTGCCGGGTGCCACCATCAACCGCCTGTGCGGCTCGGGCCTGGACGCGGTCGGCACGGCGGCGCGTGCCATCCGGGCCGGCGAGGCCACGCTGATGATCGCCGGTGGTGTGGAGAGCATGAGCCGCGCACCCTTCGTCATGCCCAAGGCCGACAGCGCTTTCAGCCGCAGCAACGCCGTCTATGACACCACCATCGGCTGGCGCTTCGTCAACCAGCTGATGAAAGCGCAGTACGGCGTGGACTCCATGCCCGAGACGGCCGAGAACGTGGCGGTGGAATTCAAGATCGAGCGTGAAGCCCAGGACCGCATGGCCCTGGCCAGCCAGATGAAGGCCGTGGCCGCTCAGAAGGCCGGGCATCTGGGGCGCGAGATCTGCCCGGTGTCCATCCCGCAGAAGAAGGGCGAGGCGCTGGTGGTGGACACCGACGAGCACCCGCGCGAGACCAGCCTGGAGAAACTCGCCGCGCTCAAGGGTGTGGTGCGGCCCGACGGGACGGTGACGGCGGGCAACGCCAGCGGCGTCAACGACGGGGCCTGCGCGCTGCTGCTGGCCGACGAGAAAACGGCCGCGAAGAACGGGCTGACGCCCAAGGCCCGGATCGTGGGCATGGCCACCGTGGGTGTGGCGCCGCGCATCATGGGCATCGGCCCCGCGCCCGCCACGCAGAAGCTGTTGGCGCAGACCGGCCTGACGCTGGACCAGATCGACGTGATCGAACTCAATGAGGCGTTCGCTGCCCAGGGTCTGGCGGTGCTGCGCCTGCTCGGTCTGAAGGACGACGACGGGCGCGTCAACGCCTGGGGCGGCGCCATCGCGCTGGGCCACCCGCTGGGCGCCAGCGGTGCGCGCCTGGCGACCACGGCGGTCAACCGCCTGCACGCCACGGGCGGGCGTTACGCGCTGTGCACCATGTGCATCGGCGTGGGGCAGGGCATCGCATTGATCGTCGAACGGGTCTGAACGCCAGCGGGCGGCTCAGGCGTGCTGGCCCGCCTGCGCAGCGCGGTGCATCTGCGCCTGCGCGGCGATCGCTTCCCGCGCCTCGGGTGCCAGCCGGTCCAGGTTCTTCATCTGCATGGCCATGCGCGGGTTTTGCCGCAGCAGCGGCTCGTGCCGCATCAGGAAGTCCCAGTACAGCGTGGTGAAGGGGCAGGCCTTGGGGCCGGTGGACTGGGCCGGGTCGTAACGGCAGTCGCTGCAGTGGTTGCTCATGCGCTGGATGTACTTGCCCGTGGCGACATAGGGCTTGCTGCCCAGCAGGCCGCCGTCGCCGTACTGGCTCATGCCCAGGGTGTTGGGCAGTTCCACCCATTCCACCGCGTCCACATAGACGCTCAGGTACCACGCGTGAACGGCCTGCGGACGCACGCCCAGCAGCAGCGCGTACAGGCCCGTGACCATGAGGCGCTGGATGTGGTGGGCGTAGCCGTGCGCCAGCGTCTGCGAGATCGCCTCGCGCAGGCAGGCCATGTCCGTTTCGCCGGTCCAGTACCAGGCGGGCAGCGGGGCCTGTGCATCCAGCGCGTTGCGCTCCAGGTAGCTGGGCATCTGCGTCCAGTAGATGCCACGCACGTATTCGCGCCAGCCCAGGATCTGGCGGATGAAGCCTTCCACCGCGGCCAGCGGGGCGTGGCCGCTGCGGTACGCCGCTTCGGCCGCCGCGACCACCTCGCGCGGGTTGAGCAGCTTGAGGTTGAGCGCGGCGCTCAGCTGGGAATGCCAGAGCCAGACTTCGCCGGCCCACATCGCATCTTCGTATTGGCCGAACAGCGGCAGGCGGTTTTCGATGAAGTCGTGAAGCGCGCGCAAGGCGTCGGCGCGGGTGACGGGCCAAGCGAAGCTGTCCAGTGAACCCGGGTGATCGGCAAAGCGGGTGTTGACGAGGGCCATGACGTCGCACGTGATCGCGTCCGGCGGCACCCGGAAGGGCGCTGGCACGTTCTGCGGACCGGCCTTGCCGAAATTCTCGCGGTTGTCGGCGTCGAAGTTCCACTGTCCACCGACGGGCTGTTTCCCGTCCATCAGCACGCCGTGTTTCTGCCGCAGCTCGCGGTACCAGTATTCGAGGCGCAGCTGCTTTCGGCCTTTGGCGTGCGCGGCGAAATCGCGCACGGTGGAGAAGAAATGCGTGTCGTCGCGCACCTCCAGCGGCAGGCCGGCCTGCGCCGCCACGCTGCGCAGCGCCTGCAGCACGCGCCAGTCGCCGGGGGCGGTGAGGATGAGGCCTTGCGGTCGCAGGTCGGCGATGGCGCGCTGCAGTTCGCCCGCCAGCGTGCCGGTGTTGCCAGCATCGTCCAGCCGGGTGTGGCTCAGCGGCAGTCCCTGTTCGCGCAGTTCGGCGGCGAAATGCCGCATGGCGCTCAGGAAGATCGCGATGCGCTGTTTCGAAGACCAGACGTGGGTCGATTCTTCGGCCACCTCGGCCATCCACACCCGGTCCTGCGCCGGGTCGAAGCCGTCGAAGGCGGTGCTGTCGTGGTCGAGCTGGTCACCCAGCACGAGGACCAGGTGGCGCAGCGGCGCGGCAGTGGTCTCAGGCATGGGGCGTCGGGGTGTTCCTGCGCGCGCGGCAGGCGTCGGAACAGTACTTCACTTCGTCCCAGTTCTTGGCCCAGGCCTTGCGCCAGCTCATGGGCCGGCCGCAGACCACGCAGGGCTTGCTGGGCAGGTGGGCCTTGTTGCCCTTGAAGTCTTTTTGCACCCGGGGGTTCTACCGCAACCGGCAAATCCGGGTACGGACTTGGGTTGTATTCGACGCGACAATGATCATCGCTCTGGAGCAAGGCGGCGGTTCGCTGCGGTCAGGGCATCCTGGAGCGTTCACATGCGGGTTCACGGTCAATGCCATTGCGGTGCGGTGCAACTGACCGCAGAGGTTCTGCCTTCGCGCGTGTTTGTCTGTCACTGCACCGATTGCCAGGTGCTCACCGGCAGCGCTTTCCGGGTGGTGGCGCCGGTGGTGCCTGACAGCTTGAAGGTACAAGGTGTCGTCAAAGGTTACGCACGCACCGCTGACAGCGGTGCCGTCCGATGGCAGTACTTCTGTCCCGGGTGCGGGACGCCCCTCTACGCCGGCTCGCAGGATGGCGCGGGCTTGGCGACCGTGCGAGTGGGCGCGTTGCAGGAGCGAGCGCTGCTGACGCCCTCTGCCCAGCTGTGGCGGCGCAGCGCGTTGCCTTGGGTGGACGACCTGGACGGTGTTCCGGCCTGCGAACGGCAGGAGCTGCTGGGTTGAGTCAGCGTGGGCGGGCGGGATAGATGCTGTCCCCGTGCGGTGCTGCCGCGAACGCAGGCATGCCCTCGGCGGTCTGCGAGAACGCCACCAGGTTCGGGTAACGCGCGGCAGGCACCGCATCCGGCACCATCTGCCGGATGAACTCCCACGCGACGGCGGTGCTCACGCCAGCCTGGTCCATGCCATCGGGAATCGCCTGTTCCAGCCCGTCGCAGGCGGCCAGCAGTTGGCCGGTGACGCGGTCCAGCCAGGGCTGGTGCAACTTCTCGGCCGGCCGCAGGCCGCGCTCGTAGACGATCTGCACCGCCTTCTCGCAGGCGGCCAGCGCCAGACCCACGGTGCGCAGGGCCTGTGCCAGGGCCTTTGGCTGAGAAGGCAGCAGGCTGCGACCGGCCAGCGCTTCGGCGTACTGCAGGATCAGGGTCGAATCCATCAGCACGGTGCCGTCGTCGCACACCAGGGTGGGGGCCTTGACCACCGGATTGACGCGGCTGAACTCGTCAAAGGTGCGGAACACCGAGAGCGACTGGTGTTCGAACGGCAGTTCCAGCAGTTGCAGTGAAATCGCGACCCGGCGCACATAGGGCGAGTCGAGCATGCCGATCAGTTTCATGGGTGTTCTCCTTTGAGGCGCTCAGTGGTGCGCCGCCAGCGCCTTGGCGATCTTGCCGCGCTTGACCGTGGGCCGTGGCACCTGGCAGGGCAGGTGCTCGAACCAGCGGCGCACGTCGTCGTCCACGCACAGGCCGTGCATGTAGTTGTAGATGGCCTTGCGCAGCCCTTGGCCCAGCACATCGTGGTCCACGCCGGGTGGCATGGGCGTGGGGTCGATGAAGCCGATGTCGTTCTTGGCGAACGTCACCTCGGGCAGCGGGATCAGCTCGACGCCGTAGGCCGCCGGGTCCATGCCCACCGGGGAGTGCACGGTGCAGGAAAAGCGGTGGAAGAAACCGCTCTGGATGCAGCCGTGCTCGAACAGCTGGCGCACGTACTCCAGGGCGTCCACCGTGTCCTGCAGGGTCTGCGTCGGGAAGCCGTACATCAGGTACGCGTGCACCAGGATGCCGGCATCGGCAAAGCCCTTGGTCACGCGCGCCACTTGCTCGACCGACACGCCCTTCTTCATCAGGTTGAGCAGCCGGTCGCTGGCCACCTCCAGTCCGCCACTCATGGCGATGCAGCCGCTCTGCGCGAGCAGCTCGCTCAGCTCTGGGGTGAAGGTCTTCTCGAAGCGGATGTTGCCCCACCAGCTGATCTGCAGGTCGCGGCGGATCAGTTCCTCGGCCAGCGCCTTCAGTGCCTTGGGCGGCGCCGCTTCGTCCACGAAATGGAAGCCGGTCTGGCCGGTCTCGCTCACGATCTTCTCGATGCGGTCGGCCAGCGTGGCTGCGGTCGCGGTTTCGTAGCGGCCGATGTAGTCCAGGCTCACGTCGCAGAAGCTGCACTTCTTCCAGTAGCAGCCGTGGGCCACGGTCAGCTTGTTCCAGCGCCCGTCGCTCCAGAGCCGGTGCATGGGGTTGAGCATGTCCAGCAGGCTCAGGTAACGCTCGATCGGCAGGCCGTCCCAGGTGGGCGTGCCCACGTCCTCGAACGGGATGTCGGGCTCGGCCAGGTTCACGTACTTCACCACGCCGCCTTCGCGCACAAAGGTGCGCTGCAGGCGCTGTGGCCCGCGCTGGCCGCGCAGGTGTTCGATCAGCGATAGCACGGGCCGCTCGCCCGCGTCCAGCGTCACGTGGTCGACGAAGTCGAACAGGCGCGGGTCCTTCAGCTCGCGCAGTTCGGTGTTGACGTAGCCGCCGCCCAGCGCGATGGTGATCGTGGGATGCGCGGCCTTGATGGCCTGACCCATGCGCAGCGCGGCGTAGACCGAGCCGGGAAACGGCACCGACAGCAGCACCAGTGCCGGCTGATGGCGTTCGATGGCGGCCAGCGTCAGTTCGCGCAGCAGCTTGTCCACCAGGGTGGGCGGCGCGGCCAGCGCCGTGGCCAGCGGATCGAAGCTGGGCTGGCTGCTGGCGAGCGACTCGGCGTAGCGCACGAACTCGAAGCGCTCGTCCGCCGCGTCGCGGATCACGTCGGCCAGGTCGTTGAGGTACAGCGTGGCCAGGTGCCGGGCCTTGTCCTGCACGCCCAGGGCGCCAAAGGCCCAGCCCAGCGGATCGCCGCTGCCATCGTCGACGTAGTTGTCCAGCGCCGAGAAGCGCGGCCCTTCGGGCAGCAGGCCGCGCGTGGCGATGCGGTAGGCCAGGGTCGAGTCACGCCCCTGCAGGTAGGCGACGGCCGGGCCGATGGTGGCGCGGTAGGCGTCGAACTGGTCCAGGAAGCTGTGCACGCTGGCCGTGCGTTGCGCCTCCGGCTGGGCCAGCGCACAGCCGCGCAGCGCCTCCAGCCCGGCCGGCGTGAACAGCTGGAGCACCAGCGCCAGCGCCAGGTCTTCCTGCACCGCATCGATGCCGCGCGAACGCAGAAAACCGGTGAGGTAGGCGGTGGACGGGTAGGGCGTGTTGAGCTGCGTCATCGGCGGGATGAGGCTCAGCACGCGGAAGGCTGCTGCTGTCATCCCCCGATTGTGCCGACAAGGCGCGGTCAGGCGGGCGTGGGGGTCAACACTCGACGATGTTCACAGCGAGTCCGCCACGTGCCGTTTCTTTGTACTTCGTCTTCATGTCCGCCCCGGTCTCGCGCATGGTCTTGATGACCTTGTCCAGGCTGACGTGGTGGTTGCCGTCACCGCGCAGCGCCATGCGCGCGGCGTTGATGGCCTTGACCGAGGCAATGGCGTTGCGTTCGATGCAGGGGATCTGCACCAAGCCACCGACCGGGTCGCAGGTCAGGCCCAGGTGGTGTTCCATGCCGATCTCGGCGGCGTTCTCCACCTGCTCGGGCGTGCCGCCGAGCACCGCGCACAGGGCACCGGCCGCCATGGAGCAGGCCACGCCCACCTCACCCTGGCAGCCGACCTCGGCGCCGCTGATGCTGGCGTTCTCCTTGTAGAGGATGCCGATGGCTGCCGCGGTGAGCAGGAAGTCCACCACGCCGTCGTCGTTCGATCCGGGGACGAACCGGCGGTAGTAGTGCAGCACGGCCGGCACGATGCCGGCCGCGCCGTTGGTGGGTGCGGTGACGACGCGGCCGCCGGCGGCATTTTCCTCGTTGACCGCGAGCGCGTAGAGGTTGACCCAGTCGAGCACAGCCAGCGGGTCGGTCAGTGCTTTCTCGGGGTGGCCGGTCAGGTCGCGGTACAGGGCGGGCGCGCGGCGGCGCACCTTGAAGCCGCCGGGCAGCACGCCGTCGGTGGCGCAGCCGCGCTGCACGCAGGCCTGCATCACGTCCCAGATGCGCAGCAGGCCGGCGCGGATCTCGTCGTCGCTGCGCCAGTGGCGTTCGTTGGCGCGCATCACGCCCGCGATGGACAGGCCGTGTGCGCGGCAGCGCTGCAGCAGCTCGTCGCCGGTGCGAAAGGGGATGGGCAGTTGCGTGATGTCGGGTGCGATCACCTTCTGCCGCTGGCCGTCGGCCATGACCTCTTCGCTCACCACGAAGCCACCGCCGACCGAATAGAAGGTGCGCTCGGACAGCTTTCGGTCGTTGATGTCCCAGGCGGTCAGCCGCATGCCGTTGGCGTGCAGTGGCAGGGCCTGGCGCACCAGGCTGAGGTCTTCGCGGTCCTTCCAGTCGATGGTGTGCACGCCCATGAGCGTGATGCGCCCCTGCTCGCGGATGGCACGCACGGTGGGCTCGACCGACTCGATGGGCACCGATTCCGGCTCGTGGCCGCACAGGCCCAGCAACACCGCCTTGTCACTGCCATGGCCGCGCCCGGTGGCACCCAGCGAGCCGTACAGACCGCAGTGCACCCGTACCACGGACGGCAGCAGGCCCGCGGTTTCCAGCCCGTGCGCGAACAGGCGCGCGGCGCGCATGGGGCCGACCGTGTGCGAGCTGCTGGGCCCGATGCCGATTTTGAACAGGTCGAAGGCGGAGACGGCCATGGGGATCCCGAAGCGTCAGACGACAGGGGCGGGCATCACCACGCGCGTGTGACGCCGCTGCTGCTCCCACTGTGCCACATGGCCGGCCAACTGGTGGGCCGTGATGGCCGAGAGCGTCCAGCCCAGATGGCCGTGGCCGGTGTTGTAGAACACGTTGGGCCGGCGGCCGGGGCCGACGCGGGGCAGCATGTCCGGCATCATGGGCCGCAGGCCGGCCCAGGGCTCGACGCGGCGCGTGCTTACGCCCGGGAAGCACTGGTTGACCCAGTCCACCAGCGGCTTGATGCGGTCGGCGCGGATGTCGCGGTTGAAACCGTTGAACTCGGCCGTGCCTGCGACGCGGAAGCGGTCCGCGCCCAGACGGCTGGTGACCAGCTTGGTCTCGTCGTCCAGCAGGCTCACATGGGGCGCCGCGGCCTGGCTCTGCTCGTCGTTCAGCATCACGGTGATGGAGTAGCCCTTGACGGGGTAGACGTTGAGCCGGTCGCCCAGCTGTGCGCCGATGGCGCGGCTGTGCACGCCGGCGCAGACCACCACCGCATCCGCGCTCACCACCTCGCCGTCGGCCAGGGTGACGTGGGCGGTCTGGCCCGTGCTCTGCACGCGCGCCACGGCGCGGCCGGTCAGCAGGCGCACGCCGCGGCGCTCGCAGGCCTGGCTCATGCCGTGGGTGTACTTGTGGATGTCGCCGGTGGAATCGCTCTCGGTGTAGTAGCCGCCGTAGTAGTCACCCGCCAGCGTGGGTTCGATGGAGCGCATCTCGTCGGGCGTGACGGCGCGGCGCGACAGGCCGCCTTCGGCCAGCAACTTGGACACCTCCCCTGCGTGGTCGAAGCCGGCCTTGTCGCGGTAGATGTGCAGGATGCCCTGCTTCTTCAGGTCGAAGGCTATGCCCTCGGCCTGCGCCCAGCCGAACAGGTGCTCGCGCGCAGCGATGGCCAGTTTGGCGGTGGCGATGGTGTTTTCGCGGTACTTGGGGATGGCGGCCGCGAACTCGGCGAACCAGCTCAGCTTGTGCCAGCTGGGCTTGGGGTTGACCAGCAGCGGCGCGTCGGCCTTGAGCATCCACTTGATGCCCTTGAGCAGGGTGGACGGGTGGGTCCAGGTTTCGGCGTTGGAGGCCGACAGCTGCCCGCCGTTGGCGTGGCTGGTTTCCATGCCCGCGTAGCGGTGCTGTTCGATCAGGGTGACCTGGTGGCCTTCGCGGGACAGGGCGTAGGCGCTGGTGACGCCGGTGATGCCGCCGCCGATGACGATGAGCTGTGCCATGGGGAAATCTCTCTTTCGAAGCCGTCAGACAGGGAGGGGCACGCCCCGCACACCGTGTGCGGTTCATGACCCCCTCTGTTTGCGACCTGAGAGATTCACCGGTCCTGTGGGGACTGGCTTGCTCCTGCGGTGGGCCGGGGGACGAATCCCGGCCACTCTTCAGAGTGTGTGGTGTGGCGATGCACACCGGCGCGTCGGCGGTTCGGGGTGCCTGAGAGTTTCCGGGGTGGTTGCTCCTTCGGCGCCGGCGCTCGGGGCGCCGGTCTCTCCCGCTGACGCGCGGAACGGGCGGTCAGGCCAGTTCGGAAACGGGCACGCAGCTGCAGAAGAGGTTGCGGTCGCCGTAGACGTTGTCCACGCGGCCCACCGACGGCCAGTACTTGGTGTTGACCGCGTGGCCGGCCGCCACGGCAGCGACTTCGCGCGGGTAGGGGTGGGGCCACTCGCTCTTGAGCACGCTGGCTGCGGTGTGCGGGGCGTTCTTCAGCGGGTTGTCGTCCTGCGGCCATTCGCCCTTTTCCACGCGCCGGATTTCCTCGCGGATGGCGATCATCGCGTCGATGAAGCGGTCCAGTTCCTCGCGCGTCTCGCTCTCGGTCGGTTCGACCATCAGCGTGTTGGCCACCGGGAAGCTCAGCGTGGGCGCGTGGAAGCCGTAGTCCATCAGGCGCTTGGCCACGTCCTCGGCCATCACGCCGCAGGTCTCCTTGAAGCCGCGCAGGTCCAGGATGCATTCGTGCGCCACATGGCCGTTGGCCGATGCGTACAGCGTGGGGTAGTGGTCGGCCAGGCGCTTGCTGATGTAGTTGGCCGACAGGATGGCCGCTTCGGTCGCGTGCTTGAGGCCGTCGGCGCCCATCATGCGGATGTACATCCAGCTGATGGGCAGCACCGCCGCGTTGCCCAGGGGCGCGGCCGACACGGCGCCCACGCCGCTCTTCACGCCGCCGGTCGCGTGGCCGGGCAGGAAGGGCACGAGGTCTTCGACCACGCAGACCGGGCCGACGCCCGGGCCGCCACCGCCGTGCGGGATGCAGAAGGTCTTGTGCAGGTTCAGGTGGCTCACGTCGCCGCCGAACTCGCCCGGCGCGGCCACGCCCACCAGCGCGTTCATGTTGGCGCCGTCCACGTACACGCGGCCGCCGTGCTGGTGCACCAGGGCGCAGAGTTCCTTGACCGTGGTCTCGAACACGCCGTGCGTCGAGGGGTAGGTGATCATCACCGCGGCCAGGTTCGCGCTGTGCTGCTCGCACTTGGCCTTGAGGTCGGCCATGTCCACGTTGCCGTTTTCGTCGCACTTGGTCACCACCACCTGCAGGCCCACCATCTGGGCGCTGGCCGGGTTGGTGCCGTGGGCGGACGAGGGGATCAGGCAGATGTTGCGGTGGCTCTCGCCGCGCGAGGCGTGGTAGGCCTGGATGGCCAGCAGACCGGCGTATTCACCCTGGGAACCTGCGTTGGGCTGCAGGCTGATGCCGGCATAGCCCGTGGCCTGGCACAGCCAGGCGCGCAGCTGTTCGTCCAGCTCCTTGTAGCCTTGCAGCTGGTCGGCCGGGGCGAAGGGGTGCACACCCGCAAACTCCGGCCAGGTGATGGGGATCATCTCGCTGGTCGCGTTGAGCTTCATGGTGCAGGAACCCAGCGGGATCATGCTGCGGTCCAGCGCCAGGTCCTTGTCGGACAGCGCGCGGATGTAGCGCAGCATGCCGGTCTCGGAGTGGTGGCTGTCGAACACCGGGTGGGTCAGGTAGGCGCTGGTGCGGCGCAGTTCGGCCGGGATCAGCGGCTCCACGCCCTTTTCGAAAGCGTCGAACGAAGGCAGTGCCTGGCCGTGGGCCGCAAACGCCGACCAGAGCAGGGCGATGTCTTCGCGGGTGGTGGTTTCGTCCAGCGACATGCTCACGTACTGGCCCCAGGACAGGCGCAGGTTGGCGCCCTGGGCCAGGGCCTTGGCCACGATGGCCTTGGCCTGGGCGGCGTCGGTCGCTTTGACGGTCAGCGTGTCGAAGGCCGACTCGCTGGTCAGCGTGTGGCCCAGCTGCTGCAGGCCGGCGGCCAGCACGGCGGTGTAGGCGGCCACACGCTGGGCGATGCGCTTGAGGCCCTGCGGGCCGTGGTACACGGCGTACATGCTGGCCACGACAGCCGGCAGCACCTGCGCCGTGCAGATGTTGGAAGTGGCCTTCTCGCGGCGGATGTGCTGTTCGCGCGTCTGCAGCGCCAGACGGTAGGCCGGGTTGCCGTGGGTGTCCACGCTCACACCCACCAGGCGTCCCGGTAGCGAGCGCTTGTACTCGTCGCGGCAGGCCATGTAGGCGGCGTGCGGGCCGCCCGCGCCCATGGGCATGCCGAAGCGCTGCGTGGTGCCGACCACGATGTCGGCATCGAATTCGCCCGGGGGCACCAGCAGGGTCAGGGCCAGCAGGTCGGCGGCGACGATGAAGGCGGCCTGCTTGGCGTGCACCGTCTGCACGTCGGCGCGCAGGTCGTCGATGCGGCCGCTGGTGGACGGGTACTGCGCCAGCACGGCGAAGTAGTCGTCGCCCTTCAGCGCTTCGGCCCACTCGGTGGCCGAGTTCGCCAGCTTCACGGTCAGGCCCAGCGGTTTCGCGCGGGTCTGGATGACCTCGATGGTCTGCGGGTGCGCGTCGCCGGCCACCACGATGGTGTTGCCCTTGGCCTTCACCGAGCGCTTGGCCAGGGTCATGGCCTCGGCAGCGGCGGTGGCTTCGTCGAGCATGGAGGCGTTGGCGATCGCCATGCCGGTGAGGTCGGTCACCATGGTCTGGAAGTTGACCAGTGCCTCCATGCGACCCTGCGAAATCTCGGCCTGGTAGGGCGTGTAGGCGGTGTACCAGGCGGGGCTTTCGAGGATGTTGCGCAGGATGACGCCCGGCGTGTGCGTGCCGTAGTAGCCCTGGCCGATGAAGCTCCTGAAGACCTTGTTCTTGGCCGCGATGGCCTTGAGCTCGGCCAGTGCCGCCGCCTCGGAGGTCGCGGGCGGCAGGTCCATCCCGGCGCTGCGCGCGATGCTGCGCGGCACGATGGAGTCGATCAGGGCGCGGCGCGAGGCCTCGCCGATGACCGACAGCATGTGGGCTTCATCGGCTTCGCTGATGCCGATGTGACGGGCGATGAATTCGCTGGCGTTTTCGAGTTCACCCAAGGGTTTGACAGACGGCATCAGCATGGCAGAGCTTTCGGCGGGACAGGTCAGGAAATCAGGCGTTGGCCGAGAAGGCGGTGTAAGCGGTTTCGTCCAGCAGGGCGTCGACTTGCGCGGCGTCGCTGAGCTTGACCTTGAAGAACCAGCCGGCACCCAGCGGGTCGCTGTTGGCCAGCGAGGGGTCGTCGCGCAGGGCTTCGTTCACTTCGGTGATTTCGCCGCTGACGGGCATGTACACGTCGGCCGCGGCCTTGACGGACTCGACCACACCGGCCACGTCCTTCTGGGCAAAAGTCTTGCCCACTTCGGGCAGGTCGACGAACACCACGTCACCCAGCGCGTCCTGCGCGTGGTGCGTGATGCCGACGGTGGCGATGCCGCCGTCAACGGTGATCCATTCGTGGTCTTCGGTGTACTTGGTGGTCATGGTGGGCTCCGGTGAAAAAGGTTGAAACGGGGGCAGCTTATCTGCTTCGAGGGTGGCCGCAGAACCGGCTTTGCCGGGCTGCTGGTCGCGTCCCCCTTCCAGGGGGAGGCCGCGAAGCGGCGCAGGGGGTCATCCCCTGAAATATCGGTTGGGAACGAAGGGCATGGGCGCGACCTCCATCGGCACGGCCTTGCCACGCACCATGGCGTTCACGCGGGTGCCGGCGGCGGCGAATGCGGGTGTGACGTAGCCCATGGCGACCGGCTTGTCGGCACTGGGGCCGAGCAGGCCGCTGGTGACTTCGCCGATCTTCTGGCCGTCCGGGCTCTGCAGTTCGACGTGCTCGCGCACCGGCACGCGCTCCAGGGCGACCAGGCCGACACGCTTACGGGTCAGGGCGCGGCTGCCGTCCAGCTGGGCCAGCACCACGTCGGCGCCGGGGAAGCCGCCGGCGCGTTCGCCACCGGTGCGGCGCACCTTCTGCATCGCCCAGTTCAATGCCGCCTCGACCGGCGTGGTCGTGGTGTCGATGTCGTTGCCGTAGAGGCACAGGCCGGCCTCCAGACGCAGTGAATTGCGCGCACCCAGGCCGATGGGCTTGACCTCGGGCTGGGCCAGCAGGGCGCGAGCGAAGGCATCCGCGATGGCGGCCGGCAGCGAAATCTCGAAGCCGTCTTCACCGGTGTAGCCGCTGCGCGTGACGTACAGGTCGGCGCCATTCCACGGCGCCGCCATGCCGGTCATGAACACCAGCTTCTCGACGCCGGGCAGCAGGCGGGCCAGTGCGGTCACGGCCTGCGGGCCTTGCAGGGCCAGCAGGGCGCGGTCGAATTGCGGGGTGACGGTGCAGCGGCCGCCGATGCGGGCCTGGATGTGGGCCAGGTCGCCGTGCTTGCAGGCGCCGTTGACGATCACGAAGATGTCCGAACCCCGGTTGACGAACATCAGGTCGTCGATGATGCCGCCCGCGTCGTTGAGCAGCAGGCCGTAGCGCTGCTTGTTCACGCCCAGGCCGATCACGTCCACCGGCATCAGGCTCTCGAACGCGGCCGCTGCGTCGGGGCCGGACAGCGTGAGCTGACCCATGTGCGAGACGTCGAACAGGCCGGCGGCGTTGCGGGTGTGGTGGTGCTCGGCCATCAGGCCGGCGGGGTACTGCACCGGCATGGCATAGCCGGCAAAGGGCACCATGCGGGCACCGAGTTCGAGGTGCAGGGCGTTCAGCGGGGTCTGGAGCAGGGCGGCGGCGTCGGACATGGGCGGACTCTTGAGGCTGGGGCAGATGCCATGGCACCAGGCCACAGCGGCAACACGGTTCATCCGTGCGCTGCCCCCGCTGTCCGCTTTACCTGAGAGATTCGCGCGGGCGATGCCGCACTTGCTCCTTCGGTGGATGGCCTTGGTGGCCACCTCTCTCCAGTGGGGGGACACCCGCCTTGCGGCCGGTGCTTGCCAGTCCTTTTGCCTGAGCGTTCAGGACCGTGACCGGTCGCCTGCGCCTTCGGCGGCTCCCGGGGGAGCGCTCTCCTGACAGGCCGTGATTCTAGCGGCTGAAGCCGAACCGGTCGTGGTTTTCTTCCCAGACCACGGTGCGGCTGGCGCGTGCTGCGCTGGCTTCGATGCGCCGCTCGTTGGGTTCGTCGGTCTGCGCGATCCAGGCCAAGGCCTGTTCACGTGTGCGTCCGAACTGCATGTGCCGGGCCGCCAGTCGCTCCAGCCGCAGATCGGCATCCACCTGCAGGTACCAGACCTCGTCGAGCAGACCGGCCACCGGGGTCCAGGCCGGGTCATCGTCCAGCAGCAGGTAGTTGCCTTCGGTGATGACCAGTGGCGTGTGCGGGAAGACGGGCAGGGCGCCGGCCACGGGTTCTTCGATGGCGCGCCGGAAGTCCGGCGCGTAGACCGTTTCATGGGGCGGCTGATCGCGCAGGCGCCGCAGCAGGGCCGCGTAACCGGCGGCGTCGAAGGTGTCGGGTGCCCCCTTGCGCGCCGCCCGGCCCAGCCGTTCGAGTTCCACCTGTGCCAGGTGATAGCCGTCCATGGGCACGGCCTGGGCGCGCACGCCCAGGGCTTCGGCCATGAGGGTGGCCAGGGTGGATTTGCCCGCGCCGGGCGGGCCGACCACGCCGAGCAGGCGGCGCGGGCCGCTGGCCAGCTGGTCCAGCGTCTGAAGGATGTCGGGGTGCAGTCGGTGCGGATTCATCGTGCGCCAATGTAGCGCAGCGTTTCAGGCCGGCATGGCCGTCTGGACGCGCACGCGCGCCAGGTGCAGATGCTCGCGCAAGGTGTACCAACGGTGCGCGTACCGGTCGGGCAGCTCCATGGCATCGACCTGCGTGGCCAGTTCCTCCAGCCGGCGGGCCACCGTGCGCAGTGCGTCCGCGTCCGCCGGGGCTGCGCGGGCCAGGTCTTCCTCGAGGAACTTCAGCTCGCCATAGCAAGCCATGAGCGCGTTGTCCACCCGCCAGTCGATGTAACGCGGTGCCCGCATCAGCAGCAAGGTGCCGGCGATCACCACTGGCAGGATGGCAAAGAGCACCAGCTCGGCCCATTGCGCGGTCCGGTAGGGCAGCAGGGTTTCCATCCAGGGCCGTCCGCTGCGCTGGGCCCGGGTGGCGACGGGAGAGACCGGGAAGTTGCTGCCGACGGTGGTCGGGTACATCCCCTGGCCTTCGAGGAAGCCCGCCATCACGTGCAGTTCACCCGCCACGTCGAGCAAGGCACGCTGCAGCGCAGGGTGCAGGTCCGGGCGCACGACCAGGTGGGTCTGCGTGACCACCGTGGGCAGGTCGGTGGCGGGCAGATCGGCCCTCAGCTCGATCGATCCCTGCGGCATCACGAGGGCCCTGAGCCGCGGTTCGACGGTGGCCAGTTGCCCGGCGCGTTCGATGCCCAGCAGGTGCACGCCGTCCAGGCGCGCCAGCGTTGCCGCCGTGCGCGACTCCCCGGTGGCCACATGAACCACGGCATCGACCCTGCCGGCGATCAGTGCTTCGATCGCCGCGTCGCCCACCTCCGGACTGAGCTGCACCGTACCGGGCGCCAGCCCGGCATGTTGCAGCAGCAGGCCGGCCGCCAACCGGTTGGATGAGCCCTCGACCGAGGCCGCGATGCGTGCGCCGCGCAGCTCGGCCAGGCTGAGGATGTCGTTGCGCGCGAACACCCACACGATTTCATGGCCGACCACCGCCAGGGCCCGCAGTTGCGGGTGTTGCGGAGCGTAGAGGCCTTGCGCGAAGGTGACGTCGATGCGGTGCCGGCCGGATGCCAGCTGTTCCAGCGCGTCCTGGGGTCTTTCGTGCGTGACGATCTCGGTCTGGATGCCCATGTGCTCCAGACGGTCGGCGTAGTTGCGGGCCAGTTCGAGGTAGCTGCTCTGCCCGGGCCCGGTGCCGATGACCACCCGTATCGGCGGCAGCGGCTTCCACAGCCAGAGCACGGCCACCAGCGCAGCGCCCATCAGCAGCAGCAAGGGCAGGTAGATCAGCGTCCAGCGGCGCTGGTAGAGCAGCAGGATCTTCATCGGCCGCGGTACTCCAGCACCCGCTGGCGCACAAAGCCAATGTGCTGTCGCAGCGTATAGCAGCGATCGGCCAGTTCGGGCGGCAGGCCGTGTTCGACGATCGCCACTTCCATGGTGTTGAGCCGCCCGTGGATGCGGCTGAGCGCGATGCCCCCCAGGTCGAGGGCGTCGGTGGCCAGATCGTGTTCGATGAACCGCAGTTCGCCGTACCACCGGGTCACGCGGTTTTCCAGCCGCCTGCGCACCCAGGCGGGCACCAGCCTGGCCAGCAACCAGGCCAGGGCGGCCATCGGCACACCGATCACCAGCAGCCGCTGCAGCACCTGGGCGGTCCAGAAGGGCATCCAGGCTTCGGGTCCTCGCAAGCCCTGGTCGAGCACCTGCCGCGCCTCGGGCGCGGTGGGAAAGTCGCTGAACCGCAGGGCCGGGTACTCCCCCGCACGGAAGAACGGGTCCCCCGCACGGTGCACCTCCACCGCCACAGCGGTGGCGATGCGTTTGAGCGCCGGGTCCAGATCCTGGCGCACCAGCAGGTGGGTCGGGGTGGTCAGCACGGGGGTATCCCTGGCGGGCTGCCCCGGGCCGAGGGCATCCTGCGGCAGCAGACGGCTTTCGAGGAAGGTGTTGCGTCCGGACAGGGCGCTGGCCTGGCGCAGCGAGGCCAGCGCCACGCCAGGTGCCGACAGCTGGGCGGCCACGCCGGGCGCGCTGGGCGCAGCGACCATGAACACCGCGTCCACCTCCTGGCGCAACAAGGCGTCCCGCGCAGCGGTGCCGCTGAACTCGGACAGCGCGATCTGGTCCAGCGGTACCTGCTGCTGGCGCAGCAGTCGCAACAGCAGGGCCCGATGTCCGCTGCCTTCAGGGCCGGCGGCGACCCGTTTGCCGGCCAGGTCCTGGAGCGAGGTCAGCGGCTGGTCGCGGCTGAACAGCCACAGCACCTCGATGCCGACGCTGCCCAGCGTCTGCACCGCTGCTGCGTCCCAGGGCGAGCCGCTGGCCGATGACCAGCCGAATCCGCCTTGCACCAGGGCGAGATCGGTCTGCGGCGGGCTGCTCTGCAGCCGCTGCAGGTTGGTGGTCGAGCCGGGCGAGTCGAGCATCACCAGTTCGATGCCATGACGCGCGAAAGCCTGGCGATAGGCCTGGGCGTGGCGCTGGTAGGCGCCGTCGGCCTGGCCCGTGCTGATGGTGAGCCGGTGAGGCGGCAAGGGGTAGAACCACCACCATGCGATGGCCGCCATGACCAGTACCGTCAGCACGATCGGCAGGCGGATCAGCGGCCAGCGGTGTCGGTAGAGGTGCTCGTAGGTCATGGGGTGGGGCAATAACCGCGTCGAGCATACGGCTTTTACCTACTTTTGCAATTGCCGGACGCCAGGGCCGTATCGCATGTGCACGACGCCAGGAGCGGACACGAAAAAGCCGCCCTCAGGCGGCCTCTGCTGGCGAGCACCGGACGTCACATGCCTGCGTAGGTCGGCCCGCCGCCGCCCTCGGGCGTGACCCAGACGATGTTCTGCGTCG
>CAZJZD010000063.1:0-18147 GCA_964550405.1 uncultured Hydrogenophaga sp.
GAAGGTGTTGGCGCTGATGACCTTGCTGATTTCGCTGACTTGGGCCACGTCGAGCTTGGCAGCGACGCGGGGCGCCACGTTCTTGCCGCTGGCGGTGGCGGGGAACAGGATGTGGCTGTAGTTGCCTGCGATGGCCAGCACCTGGGCGGCCACGTTTTCGGCCAGGCCGTGGGCGAAGCCTTCTCCGTCGGCGTGGATGACCTTGCTGACGCCAGCGATCTGGGCTGCTGCAGCAGCGGCTGCGCCGGCGTTGTGGCCCGCCACAAGGACGTGGACGTCACCACCGCACTGGGCGGCAGCGGTGACGGTGTTGAGGGTGGCTCCCTTGATGGAGGCGTTGTCGTGTTCGGCAATGACGAGTGCGGTCATGTTGTTTCTTCCTCAGATCACTTTGGCTTCGTTCTTGAGCTTGTCCACCAGGGCGGTCACATCGGGCACCTTCACGCCGGCGCCGCGCTTGGCCGGTTCGGCGACCTTCAGAGTCTTCAGGCGCGGCGCCACATCGACACCGAGGTCGGCCGGCTTGACAGTCTCCAGCGGCTTCTTCTTGGCCTTCATGATGTTGGGCAGCGTCACATAACGCGGCTCGTTCAGGCGCAGGTCGGTGGTGACCACGGCCGGCAGCGAGACTTCCAGCGTCTCCAGGCCACCATCGATTTCGCGGGTGACCTTGGCCTTGTCACCAGCGACTTCCACTTTGGATGCGAAGGTGGCCTGCGGCAGGTCGGCCAGGGCCGCCAGCATCTGGCCGGTCTGGTTGGCGTCGTCGTCGATCGCCTGCTTGCCCAGGATGATCAGACCCGGTTGTTCCTTGTCCACCAGGGCCTTGAGCAGCTTGGCCACGGCCAGGGGCTGCAGCTCGACATCGGTCTCGACCAGGATGGCGCGGTCGGCACCGATGGCCATGGCCGTGCGCAGGGTTTCCTGGCACTGGGCCACGCCGCAGGAAACGGCGATGACCTCGGTGGCCGCACCTTTCTCCTTCAGGCGCACGGCTTCTTCCACTGCGATCTCGTCAAACGGGTTCATGCTCATCTTGACGTTGGCGATGTCCACGCCGGTGCCGTCGCTCTTGACGCGCACCTTGACGTTGTAGTCCACCACGCGTTTGACGGGGACGATGATTTTCATGGTGTGGATCCCTTCAGACGCGTTCGACGATCAAGGCAATGCCCTGCCCCACGCCGATGCACATGGTGCACAGCGCGTAGCGTCCGCCGGTGGCGTGCAAGCGATTGACCGCCGTGGTGGCCAGACGCGCACCGCTGGCGCCCAGCGGGTGGCCCAGCGCGATGGCGCCGCCCCAGGCGTTGACGCGTGCGTCGTCGTCCGACAGGCCCAGCTGGCGCAGCACGGCCAGACCTTGCGCCGCAAAGGCTTCGTTGAGTTCGATCACGTCCAGCTGCTCCAGCGTCAGGCCGGTGAGCGCGAGCACTTTCTGCGTGGCCGGCGCCGGGCCGATGCCCATGATGCGCGGGGCCACGCCGGCGGTGGCCATGCCAACGATGCGGGCCTTGGGCGTCAAGCCGCTCTTCGCGGCCGTGGCCTCATCGGCCAGCAGCAGCGCGCAGGCGCCGTCGTTCACACCGCTGGCGTTGCCCGCGGTCACCGTGCCGTCCGGGCGTACCACACCATTGAGTTTGGCCAGGATTTCCAGACTTGTTTCGCGCGGGTGTTCATCGGTGTCCACCAGCACGGCATCGCCCTTTTTCTGTGGGATGCTCACGGCACAGATTTCGCGCGCCAGGTGGCCGGCCTTGATCGCTGCCACGGCCTTCATCTGGCTGGCCAGGGCCATGCGGTCCTGCGCTTTGCGCTCGATCTGGAAGTCCGTCGCCACGTTCTCGGCGGTTTCGGGCATGGAGTCGACGCCGTACTGCGCTTTCATCAGCTTGTTGACGAAGCGCCAGCCGATGGTGGTGTCATAGACGGCGTTGTTGCGACTGAAAGCACCTTCCGCTTTGGGCATGACAAAGGGCGCGCGGCTCATGCTCTCCACGCCGCCCGCAATCATCAGGCCCGCCTCGCCAGCCTTGATGGCCCGAGCCGCCGTGCCCACGGCATCGAGCCCAGAACCGCACAGGCGGTTGATGGTGCCCCCCGGCACCTCCAGCGGCAGGCCCGCGAGCAGGCCGCTCATGCGGGCGACGTTGCGGTTGTCTTCGCCGGCCTGGTTGGCGCAACCGAACAGGATGTCGGTCACCGCGGCCCAGTCCACGCCGGGGTTGCGCGCCATCAGCGCACGCAAGGGCACGGCGCCGAGGTCGTCGGCTCGCACGGAAGACAGTGCACCACCGTAACGGCCGAAAGGGGTGCGGATGGCGTCGCAGATGAAGGCTTGGGAAGTGGTCATGGCTGGAAACAAATGAAAGGAAAAAGCAGGGAAAAAAAGTGGGAGATTCAGCCGAGCAGGCGGTCCTGCATGGCCGGCGTGGCACGCAGCGCGCCATAGCCGTTGGCAGAGATGAGCTGATCAATTTCCTGCTCAAGACGGACGCGGGGCTCGGTACGTGCCCAGTGCACGGGGCCGCCCACCCAGGACGGGAAGCCGTAGCCGTTGACCAGGACGACGTCGATGTCGCCCGCGCGGTGCGCCACCCCTTCGCTGAACAACAGCGCGGCTTCGTTCACCATGGCCAGCAGGGCTCGGCGCTGGATCGTCTCGGCCGACAGTGGCGAGCGCTCGATGCCGCGCGCGGCCGAGGCCTGCGCGATGACGCCACGCACCACCTCGTCGGTGGCGGGGCTGGCCTTGCCGTCGGTGTAGGTGTAGTAGCCCGCCTGGGTCTTGCGCCCCATGCGGCCCATCTCGCACAGGCGGTCGAGGATGTGCACATAACGCTCCCTCGGGTCGCGGGTGGCGGCGCCGGCCTGCCGCATGCGCCAGGCGATGTCCAGGCCCGAGAGATCGGCCACGGCGAACGGCCCCATGGCGAAGCCGAAATCGGTCAGTGCACGATCCACGTCCTCGGGCCAGGCCCCGTCTTCCAACATGAACTCGCACTGCTTGCGGTAGGCGTTGTAGATGCGGTTGCCGATGAAGCCAAAGGCGTTGCCGCACAGGATGGGCGTTTTCTTGAGCTCGCGGCCCAGGGCCATGCCGGTGGCGATCACGTCGGGTGCGCTGTCGCGCCCTTGCACCACCTCCAGCAGCTTCATGACGTTGGCCGGGCTGAAGAAGTGCAGGCCCAGCACGTCCTGCGGCCGGGACGTGACCGATGTGATCGCGTCGATGTCCAGGTAGGAGGTGTTGGTGGCCAGTACCGCGCCCGCCCGGGCGTGTGCGTCGATCTGGCGGAACACCGACTGCTTGACCGCCAGGTCCTCAAACACGGCTTCGATCACCACGTCGACCGACTGCAGCGCCGACCAGTCCAGCGTGGCCGTCAGCCGGCCTTGCAGGCTTTCGGCCTTTGCAGCATCGACTTTGCCGGCTTTCACACGCGCAACGAAGTGCTCGGCGATGCGCGCGGAACCACGCGCCAGCGCCTCGCCCGACTGCTCCAGCAGGCAGACCTGCAGGCCCGCCTCCAGCGCGGCGATGGCTATGCCCGAGCCCATGGTACCGGCGCCGATGACGGCGACCCGATCGAAGGCACGCGACTCGGCAGACAGACTGGGCGGCAGCTTGCCGGACTCGCGCTGGACCCGAAATTGGTAGCGCAAGGCAGCCGCTTCGGGGCTCTGCATCAGCGCCAGGAACAGCTCGCGTTCGCGCTGCATGCCGGCGTCGAACGGCAGAGCGCTCGCCTGTACCGCGTCCAGCAAGGCCTGGTAGGCGGGCTGCGCGCGCTGGCGGGCGTTGAACCGGGCCAAAGCCTCGCTAACTGCTGCCCGGGCAGCATCCGCATTGACGCTGCGGTCACGTGCCCGCGGCAGGGGGACATCAGCCTGCGCCAATTCCAGAGCGAGGGCCGACGCCGCGCCCCACAGGTCTTGCGGTACCACGCGGTCCAGCAGCCCTGAAGCCGTGTGTTCGCCAGCCGTCTGGGGCTGGCCCGTGAGCATCATCGTCAGCGCCCGCTCTGCACCCACCAGGCGCGGCAGTTTCTGGGTGGCGCCGGAGCCAGGGATCAGGCCCAGCTGGATCTCCGGCGTACCGAGCCGGGCCGAAGCCAGGGCCAACCGTGCATGGCAACCCAGGGCCAGTTCCAGACCACCGCCGAGCGCGACGCCGGAGATGGCGGCCACCACCGGCTTTGAACAGCTTTCGAGTGCCTCGATGACGTCGCGCAGCATGGGGGTTTCAAACTGCAGCGGCGTGCCGAACTCGGACACATCCGCGCCGGCCGAAAAGGCCTTGTCGGTGCCGATGAGCACGATGGCCGCCACCTGCGGATCGGCATCGGCGGCGCGCACCGATTCGACGATATGCCGGCGCAGCGCGATGCCCAGGCTGTTGACCGGCGGTGCGTTGAGTTCGATGCGTGCCACACGTGGGGCAGCGGAAGAAGATGGGGTCATGTGGGCGGTACCGGGTTTCAGATGATGTGACGGGTTTTGAGTGCGTCCAGCTCGCCATCGGACAGCGCCACCAGCGACTGGAGGACTTCCTGCGTGTGCTGGCCAAGCAAGGGCGGTGCGCTGCGGTAGGTCACGGGCGTAGCCGACAGCTTGAGCGCGCTGCCGGGCACGCTGACCTGGCCGGCGATGGGATGGGGCAGGTCCTGGCGCATCTCGCGGGCCAGCACCTGCGGATCCTGGAACACATCGGCCATGTCATTGATGGGGCCGCAGGGCACACCGACCTCTTCCAGCAGCCGGATCCATTCGTCGCGGGGGTGCTGGATCATCAGTTCCTGCAACAGCGGCACCAGTTGATCGCGATGGCGTACGCGGGCGGGGTTGGTGGCAAAGCGCGGGTCGTCGGCCAGTTCGGGCTGGCCGGCGACCTGGGTGAGCTTGCGGAACTGCCCATCGTTGCCACAAGCCACGATGACCCAGCCATCGGCCACCTTGAACACCTGGTAAGGCACGATGTTCGGATGTGCATTGCCCCAGCGCGCCGGGGGTCTGCCGGTGGCCAGGTAGTTCGTGGCCATGTTGGCCATCATGGCCACCTGCGTGTCCAGCAAGCAAATGTCCAGGTGCTGACCCTGTCCGGTGCGCTCCATGTGGTTCAGCGCGGCCAGGATGGCGATGGTGGCGTGCGCCCCGGTGAACAGGTCGGCGATTGCAACGCCGGCTTTCTGGGGCGACGCGCCGGGCTGGCCGTCCCGCTCACCGGTGACGCTCATGAACCCACCCATACCCTGCACGATGAAGTCGTAACCGGCGCGCGGCGCGTACGGGCCCGTCTGACCGAAGCCGGTGATCGAGCAATAGATGAGGCTGGGATGGTCACCGCGCAGGCTCTCGTAGTCGAGTCCGTAGCGCTGCATGTCGCCGACCTTGAAGTTCTCGACCAGCACGTCGCATTGCGCCACCAGGCGGCGGACCAGTTCCTGCCCCTCGGGGGTGGAGATGTCGAGCGTCACGGACCGTTTGTTCCGGTTCACCGCCAGGTAGTAGGCGGCTTCGGTCGTGTCTTGCCCGGTGGCGTCTCGCGCGTAGGGCGGGCCCCACTGCCGCGTGTCGTCGCCCTGGCCCGGGCGTTCAATCTTGATCACGTCCGCGCCCAGATCGGCCAGTGTCTGCGTGCACCAGGGACCGGCCAGGACCCGCGTCAGGTCCAGCACCCGAATATGGCTGAGGGCTCCCATGGCGTCAGTCCTGACGCATCAGCTGCTTGCCGATGATCAGCTGCTGGATCTGTGTCGTGCCCTCGTACAGGCGCAGCAGGCGCACGTCGCGGTAGAAGCGTTCGACCTTGTATTCGTTGATGTAGCCCGCGCCACCGTGGATCTGCACACCTCGGTCTGCCACACGGCCAACCATCTCGGTCGTGAAGAGCTTGGTACACGAGGCCTGCATGCTCACCTCGGGATCGGTCACGCCAAAGGGCTTGGCGTCGTAGCGCTGTGCCACGGACTTGACCATGGACCACCCCGCCAGCAGTTCGGCCTGGCTGTCCGCCAGCATGGCCTGCACCAGCTGGAAATCTCCGATACGCTGACCGAACTGCTTGCGCTCCTGGGCATAGGCAACCGATTCGTTGAGGATGCGTTGTGCCATGCCGCAGGCCAAGGCCGACACGTGCAGGCGCCCGCGGTCCAACACCTTCATGGCCGTCTTGAAGCCCTTGCCGGGTACGCTGCCGATGATGTTGGCCGCCGGGACCCGCACGTTGTCCAGGTTCACGTCACAGGTCTTGGTACCGCGCTGGCCCATCTTCTTGTCCGGCTTGCCCAGGGTGATGCCGGGCAGATCCGATGGGACGATGAACGCCGAGATGCCGCCGGCGCCCGGTCCGTCGGTGCGCGCCATCAGCGTGAACGCACCGGCGCGTGGCGCGTTGGTGATGTAGCGCTTGCTGCCACTGAGCAGGTAGTCGTCACCATCGCGCACACCGCGGGTCTGCAGGGCTGCAGCGTCCGACCCGGCGTTGGGCTCGGTCAGCGCGAACGAGATGATCAGATCACCGCTGGCGATGCGGGGCAGGTATTCGGTCTTCTGCTCCGGAGTGCCGTCCATCAGGATGCCCTGTGAACCGATGCCAATGTTGGTGCCCACCACTGAGCGGAAGGCCAAGGCTGTCTGCCCCAGCTCAAAGGCCACTTCGCATTCCTGCGCCATCGACAGACCGATGCCGCCGAACTCCTCCGGAATCGATAGGCCGAACAGGCCCAGCTCTTTCATGTCGTCGACGATGTCCGAGGGGACGTCGTCGTGCTCTTCCACGCTGTTTTCGGCGGGGACCAGACGCTCACGAATGAAGCGTTGCACGCTGTCCTTGAGCAAAGAAAAGGTTTCTGTGTCGAGTGCCATGTGGTTTGAAGTTCAGAAGTGGTGCCCGAGACCGGGCATTTAGGGGTGCGGGGGATTGTGTTGTTCGCACATAGACTTGACAATCCGTTCGATGTTTAACACTGTGTCAAAATTCGTTTGACAGTTGATCCATGGACCTGACCGGACTTGTGCTGTTGGTAGACATCCTTGATGCTGGCAACCTGAGCAGTGCCGCGCGCAAGCTCAAAGTCAGCCGCGCCAACGTCAGCTACCACCTGCAGCAACTGGAGAAGTCGGTGGGTGTGCAACTGGTGCGCCGGACCACACGGCGCATCGAACCGACCGAAATCGGCCAGACGCTCTACCGGCACGGGCGCGCCATCCGCGACGAACTGACCGCCGCCCAGGAAGCCATCGACACGCTGGGACGCGGTCTGCACGGCGCGGTCCGGGTCAGTGTGCCCACCGGTTTCGGGCAACTGGTCATGACCGGCTGGCTGCTGGAGTTCAAACGCCAGTACCCTGAGATCAGTCTGGAACTGCTGTTTGAAAACCGTGTGGACGACCTGCTGCGCGACGAAGTCGATGTCGCCATCCGGGTGATGTCCGACCCGCCAGAAGCCTTGGTGGCGCGGGAACTTGCACAGGTGCGCTACGTGGCATGTGCCTCTGATGCCTTTGCCCGGACAAAAGGTTTGCCAGAGGACTTGGAAGCCCTTCGGAAGGTGCCACTGATCACATCGTCGGTGGTCGGACGGGAACTGCGGCTGTCGGCATACAAAGATGAGGCGCGCCAGGAAGTCACGCTGAGCCCGACGCTGGCGTCGGAGAACTTTCAGTTCCTGCGCGAGGCCATTCTATCGGGACTGGGTATCGGCCTGGTCCCCAGTTACGTCGTTCAGGAGGACGTGAAGATGGGGCGCGTAGTCACCGCACTCGACTCCTGGCGCCTCAGCATTTTTGGCACCCGGCTTTTCCTGCTGCGGATGCCGGGGCGGTACCAAACTCAGGCCGTGCGAACGTTTATCGACTTCATCGTCGACAAGGCTTCCCGCTGGTCGTGATGCTGGGCCCAAGCGCCTCAAGGGCTGGCGCAAGACCGCCTGAACTCGGCAGGGGTTACATTCAGAACCCGTCGAAAAACGCGTGTCATATGGCTCTGATCTGAGAACCCGCAGTTGGCGGCCACCACCTTGAGCGGAACGTCCGGACGCGCCAGTTGTCGCTGAGCGTGTTTGACTCGTTGACCCAGTACATAGGCGTGTGGAGCACACTGAAACTCGGCACGAAACTTACGCATGAAAGCGAAGACGCTCAGCTGGGCCAGTCCTGCCAGATCCTGCAGTGAAATGTTCTGGTCAAGGTGTTCTTCTATGTACTGCACCACCAGCCGACACTGGGCCTGAGACAGCCGGCCATAGGAGCGGTATTCCCGAAAAACAACCTTGGTGTATTGGCGCAGCATGTGAATGCACAGTTGAGCCTTCAAGGCGTCCACATAGAGTTGGCCGCCCAACATGCCGCAGTTGAGTTCGTTCTCAAACAAGGTGGTCAAGGCAGGCAAAACCGGATCTTCGGCCCGGATCATGTCCCGCATCTCCACATCCCTGATGTCTTTGTCGAAGACTTCACCAGCAACACGCGCGACGGCGCTTTGGGAAAGGTATAGGTGGGACACATCGATCGCCTTGTCCCATCGCCACCGAGACTGTTCTGCGCGGGTCAAGATGGAAACGACGCCCGGTTCGACCCTTGCCGACTGCCATGGACCACCGCTTCGCCGGCTCATTTCTGCCACACCACCCCGATAGACGACGATCATGAAATCCCGCATCGTGGGTATTTCGACATCGAGACTGTCGTAGCGGTAACCCTTCAGAACGGTTTCTTCCCACCCCAGGGGCGTGCTATCCAGAGTGAGTCGGCCGGGGATCCAGCGCGGCACTTCGTCGGGCGTGATCAAGGCGTTCATGAAACAAGCTCCGAAAACTATTGAAGAGAAACCTAAATTCTTGAAGATCAGAGACTCACACCCAGAGGGAAGACCCTCCGAAATCAGCAAAGATTTCAAGTTTCGGATCAATAACCAATCAATTTACAACTTCCCAGCAACGGCGTTCATAGGGTTTGCCCAGACAGAAGCGTTAAGCGCCGAGCGATGCGATGGCAGGGAAGAAACACGCACCTGCTGCTCGCAATGCGAGTAACTGGAAAGGTGCTTTGCCACGCATGCGCCAATGGTGTTCTGACAACCTTTGGTCATCGGTCCTACCGGACCGATGACCGGTTGTAGGCCACCGAATCAAAATACCTTGAGCATCCTGACGTTCAGACGACTGGATTCCTTGAATCCGTTGTCGACCTTCAAATCGCGACCGACAGACACTAACACTTGTAGGGAGGGACTGACAAAAGTCGATGCTGTCAGGGACATTTTGGTGGTGGCCATCTCGTTGTTCAAGGACACGCCGTTTACCTTCTGAACGCCGCCAAAGGTGTGTGACAGGCCCACTGCAAACAAGGTACCCGGGCTTTGATGCCAGTTCAGCGAACCCTGCAGTTGGTAGAGCGGTTTTTGTTGAAGCGTGTCCGTACCCGAGGCCCCAAAATCCTTGTTCTTCCCGAACAGGGTTGCGTCGATAGCCCCTTCTGCATCAATCTGTTTGCTCAGTTGGTACGTGCCACCGAACTGGAAAATGGCTTTCCATCGGTTCTCACCAATGTTAAGTGTCTGCCCCTTGTTGTAATCACCGGTTGGCAGGACCAGGTAGGGAGCAAACGAGAAAGAGTTCCGCGACGCCGTGCCCGCCTTGGCAAACCAGATCGGGCTGGCCAAGATCAAGTCACCGGTACTCGACGCATTGCCAAGCCCTGCGACCACGCCACCTGTGCGCAAACGCGCCCAAGGCAGCAACACCTGCGGTGCAACGATCTGGCCCGAGACATCGACTGGGCGAACATACCGAAGAATCGCCACGTCCGAGCCAAGTTTTGCGTTGAGGGTTTGTTGCCCGTTGGTGTAGAGGGCGTTCCTGTTGGCGTGCTGCGCATAGAGCAGAAACAGGTTGGTGCCTGGTGGCGGGGCGGTCCAATCCCCTGGATCGGTGTCGATGGCATGGACCGAGCTCATCACGGATGCAGTAAGAATCATCGCAAACACAGAACGCAGCCCGGCCAAGCTACGGAAGCACTGAATATTCATCTTGTCTCCTGGAAATTTATTTGAATCACATACTCGAGGACACGTTGGACCAAGAGCGTTCGGCACAGTCATGGGCCAAGATATGAACTCATCGGGTGTCGATGTTTCTCCTTTTTCGTTCACGTACTCAACGAACCAAGCGGCTGGGTTCAGTAGCCGCAGTTATCGAGAACGTCAGTTGAGTTGGGATATGAACTTGGTGGTCAGGTAGCCATCGAACGTTTCGCTACCGCCTTCGCTACCGTAGCCGCTCTCCTTGAGACCCCCAAACGGTGTCTCGGCCAGCGCCAATCCGATGTGGTTGATCGACACCATGCCGGCCTCCAGTCCACGAGAGATGGCATGCGCGTTTTTGGCTGACCTGGTGAAGGCATAGGAAGCCAAGCCAAAGGGCAGTCGGTTGGCGCGCTGCAACGCATCCTCCAAGTTACCGAAGCGCACGATTCCAGCCATCGGACCGAACGGTTCTTCATTCAAGAAGCGGGCGTTTTCAGGCAGGTCCGTGATGACGGTGGGCGCATAAAAATTGCCCTCGCCTGGCAACGCCTGACCACCCGTCAGGATATTGGCGCCACGCTGACGTGCATCGTCAACGAATCCCTCCATGGCTGCGATGCGGCGACGCTGGGCCAATGGCCCCATCCGGCTTCCGGCCTCCAGCCCGTCGCCCACCTTGATGGCCTGGGTCTTGGCAACGAATCGGTCCACAAAGTGGTCGTAGGCCCCTTCCTGCACAAAGAAGCGCGTTGGAGACACACAAACCTGACCTGCGTTCCGAAACTTGTAGCCCACCAGCTGATCGACGGCGGTGTCGATATCTGCGTCATCGCACACGATGACTGGCGCGTGCCCGCCCAGTTCCATCGTGCAGCGCTTCATTAGCGAGCCAGCCAAAGCGGCCAGTTGCTGACCGACAGGGGTCGAGCCCGTGAAGGAGATCTTGCGCACGATGGGCGACCGGATCAAGTGATCGGAGATCATCCCCGAGTCGCCCCAGACCACGCTCAGCACACCAGGAGGCAAACCGGCATCGTGAAACAACTGGGCGATGGCCACCACGGCGCTTGGAGTGTCGCTGGAACCCTTGACGATCACCGAGCAGCCGGCGCCTATCGCCGCAGCCACCTTGCGGATAGCCTGGTTGAAGGGGAAGTTCCAGGGTGAAAATGCGACGCACACGCCAATTGGCTCGCGCAAGACCGTTTGCTGCACCTGGCTGGAACGGGCCGGGATGACCCGACCGTAGATGCGGCGGCACTCTTCGGCATGCCAGTCGGCGTGTTCAGAGCAGACGGTCACCTCGCCCACCGCCTCGGCCAAAGGCTTGCCTTGATCCAGCGTGATGTTTCGCCCGATCACCTGGGCACGCTCGCGGGCCAGTTCACCCACCTTGCGCAATATTTGACTGCGCAGCATGGGTGAACTGTTTCGCCAGGTTTCAAACGCCCGTTGGGCGCTCGACAAGGCGCGGTCCAGGTCTGCAATCGTCGCGTGAGGCAGTTTCCCTATCGGCAGGTTGGTGGCGGGGTTCAGCACATCCGTTTCGTGGCGACCTTCGCCTTGAACGAACTCACCATCGATGTATTGGGTGATTTCTGGGTACATGGTTTAGGAGTCGTGGGTCGGATCAGGGAACAAGGATCGTGCGGCCAATCACGCGGCCATGCAGAAGGTCTTCCATCGCTGCGTTGGCTTCGCTCAGTGGTCGGCTCACAATGGGAATGGCGCGCACGTTCTTACCCTTGAAGAGTTGGACCAACTCCTTCAACTCAGAGAGCGTGCCCACGTAGCTGCCCTGCAAAGTCAGCGGGCGCATGGCAATCACAGGCAAAGACAGACTGATCTCACCACCCATCAAGCCGCACATCACGATGTGCCCATCGCGTGCAGAAGCATTGATGGCCAAGGTGGCCGTCGACGCCGACCCGACCAGATCCAATACTGACCGGGCACCGCCGCCGGTGGCTTTTACGATCTGCTTGACAGCATCTTCGGCCTTGCCATCGATGGCCATAAAGGCCCCGGCCGCCACGGCCGCCTCTCGTTTGACAGGATCGATATCGACCACGATGGCACCCTTGCCATCCAGTACCTTCATGACTTCAAGTGCCATCAACCCCAGCCCGCCCGCTCCGATGATGACCACCGGGTCCTGCTGCAGGCGTTCACCCAGTTTCTTCAATGCGCTGTAGGTCGTCACGCCCGCACAGGCAAGAGGTGCTGCGCTGATCGGATCCAGCCCATTGAGATCCACCAGATAGCGCGGGTGTGGAACCAGCACGTATTCAGCGAAGCCCCCAGGGCGTACCACGCCCAGCGACTGGGATTTCAAACACAGATGCTCTTCGCCCCGAAGGCAGGTGGGGCACTCGCCGCACCCGATCCATGGATGCACGAGCACTGTTGTACCCGTTGGCACAGGGCCCGCGTCGGGTCCCGCTGACACCACCTCCCCACAAATTTCGTGACTCAGCGTGAGAGGGGGTTTGATGCCCCGATCCGCAAGCTGGAGCCGGCGGCCGCCCCCCAGGTCGTAGTAACCCTCCCACAGGTGAAGATCGGTATGGCAAAGTCCGGCCGCCTTGACCCGCAGCAGAACTTCGGTTCCTCGCGGTTGGGGATCGGGTCGTTCAAGCAGTTCAAGTGGCTGGCCGTGGTGAGTCACGCAATAGCAGCGCATCGGATGTTCCTGGTGATGGGTAAGACGCAGGGTCAATGCCTTCTTGAAGGCATTGACCCAAGCACGGATCAGTTGGCGGTGTAACCACCATCGACCACGAGTTCCGCGCCATGCACGAAAGACGATTCATCGGATGCAAGGAACAGAACCGCCTGCGACACTTCGATTGGCTGCGCTGGCCGCTTGAGCAACGTTGGCCCCAGCAGGAGCGGGCGCACGGCTGGATCATTCAGAAGTGCTTTTGTCATCTGCGTCTCTATGACGCCCGGATGGACCGAGTTCACACGGATGTTGAAGGGTGCGAGATCCACCGCGCAGGACTTGGTGAACAGGCGCACCGCGCCCTTCGATGCCTCATAGGCACTCGCGCCCGGGGCACCAACAAGTCCGTAAATGGACGAGATATTGACGATCGTTCCACCACCCTGCTTCTGCATCACGGGGATGGCCGCACGGGTTCCGATGAAGACGCTGCGCACATTGACATCGAAGATGCGGTCCCATTCCTGGTTGCTCGTGTCCTGCACCGGCTTCAGAATCAGGATGCCGGCGTTGTTGACCAGCACATCTAGGCGCCCTGCGCGTTCGACGATCTGGTTGACCGCGGCGTTCCAGTCGGCTTCCTGGGTAACGTCCAGTTTCAGGAAGTCGGCCTTGCCACCGTTCTTGCGAATGCCGTCCACGGTGCTTTGCCCCTGCGTCTGGTTCACATCCGCGACGAACACCCAGGCGCCCTGCGATGCGAGCAGTTCGCTGTGCGACTGCCCCATGCCCATGGCGCCACCGGTCACGAGAATCACTTTGTCTTGTACGCGTTTCATGTTGTCTCTTTCGTTCGTTTGTGCCTACGGGAATTACTGGAACAGGAAGCCCTGATAGCCCTCGCTCTTGACAGTGGAGAGTTGTTGTCGGTAGGCGCCAAGACCGGCCATGTAGAAATAGACCGTGTTGCTCTTGCCGGGAATGTTGGCGCCGAAGATCCACGACTCGGCTTTGGGAAACAGGGTCATGCCGGCTATTTCCTGACAGGTCTTGGTCCAGCTGGCTTCGGCTGATTTGGTGGGTTCCACCGTGCTCATGTCCTTGGCATTGACCTCGCTGATCAGCTCGCTGATCCACTCGACCTGGGTCTCAATCGACGGCGGCAGGTTGGTGAAGGGGCCATTGGGTCCGAGCACCATGAACATGTTGGGGTAGTTCGCATTCGTCATGCCCAGGTAGCTGGTCGGACCGGATTTCCAGTGGTCCTTGATGCTCAGTCCGTTGCGCCCGCGGATGTCGATCTTGGTGTAGTTGCCGTCCACCGCATCGAAACCCGTGGCGAAGATCAGCATGTCGAGTTCATGCTCCACACCATCCGCTGTGCGCACGCCTTTGGGGGTGATCTCGGCGATCGGGTTGGCCTTGACGTCGAGCAGTTTGACGTTCGGCCGGTTGTAGGTCGCGTAGTAGCCGCTGTCGCACAGCGGGCGCTTGGCGTACAGGTCCTGCGGCATCAGCTTGCGAGCAACTTCCGGATCCTTGACGATTTCGGCGATCTTGCTGCGGATGAAGTCCTGCGCCGCCAGGTTAGCCTGCTCATCGGTGGCGATGTCGCAGAAGGTCTCGAACATGAAGCGAAAACCGCCACCGTTCTCCCAAGCCTTCTGGAACACGGCTTTGCGCTCCTCCTCGGACACGCTCATTGCAGAGACGGTGCTCTCCTTGAAGCCGAAAGCGACAACGGAACCCTTTACCTGTTCCCAGATTTCGTCGTAGTTCTTTTTCACATCCGCCACGTAATCCGCCGTCACGGGGCCATTGCCGACCGGGACGCTGTACTGGGGTGAACGTTGGAAGACAGTCAGGTGTTCGACCTTTGGCGCGATCGCGGTGATGACTTGGGTGCCGGTGGAACCGGTGCCGATCACGCCCACGCGCTTGCCTTCGAATTCAACGCCCTCGGGCCAGTTGCCGGTGTGGTACCACTCGCCCTGGAAGCTGTCCCGGCCTTTGATGTTGGGGATGTTGGTGGCCGACAGCAAACCGAGTGCCGTCACGATGAACTTGGCGGTGTAGGTTTCACCCGTATCGGTGGTGACTTCCCAGGTCTTGGTCGACTCATTGAAGTGAGCAGCCGAAATGCCGGTGTTTAGCTGGATGTCGGGCCGAAGCTTGTAGCGATCCGCCACATGTTCCAGATAGGAAAGAATCTGTGGTTGGGTCAGATAGCGGGTAGTGATTTGCATCTCCTGCAACAGCGCTTTGTCCCACGAGTAGCAGTACACAAAGCTCTCGGTGTCGGAGAGCGCACCCGGGTAGCGGTTCCAGTACCAAGTGCCGCCCACGCCGCCCGCCTTGTCAAAGACGCGGACCTTCAAGCCCTGTTCATCGCGCAGCTTCTTCAGCATGTACATGCCGCCGAAGCCCGCGCCAATGATGATTGCGTCGAAATGGGTTGTGTTTTTCATGACTTGTCTCTTTGATGACGCCAAAGCTCCGCCCTGCGAGGGCACTTTGGCTCCCGTTGAATGAACTGAAAGAAAGGAAAACCTGAGCCGATACGGCTCAGGCAAGGAAATGAGCGAGCGTCAACTGCCCTTGAACCACTTCGCGATGCGACGCAGTTCCTCGTCCGCCTCCACGGCACGGCCGGCCAGGAAGGGGAAAACGTGCTGCATGCCGTCGACCACAGAGAGCGTCACCTGGACCCCTGCGTCCTTGGCGATGCTGGCTAGGCCGGTGGCGTTATCAAGCAGCGTCTCGTTGGAACCGGCGTTGACATACAGGCGCGGAAAGCCCTTGTAGTTCGCCTTGAGCGGATTGGCCAAAGGATCCGTTCGCGACCCCTGCTCGCCGAGGAACATGCCAGACATGGCCTCCAGAATGCCCTTTCCAACCAGGGCATCAGTGGCCGCATTGGTCTCCAGCGTCATGCCCACATGTTCCATGTCCAGCCAGGGCGAGAACGCGATGACCGAACCTGGCAATGGAACACCATCATCACGCAATTTCAGCACCGTCGCGATGGCCAGATTGCCGCCCGCGGAGTCACCACTGGTGGTGATGTCCTGCGCCTTGTACCCCCTGGAAAGCAGGTCTCGGTAGACAGCCGTTGCATCTTCGATTTGGGCGGGGAACGGATGCTCGGGAGCGCGACGGTAGTCGATGACCACAGCCGTGACGCCCAGGTGTTTGGCCAGGTGCCCGGCGAGCTTGCGATGGCTGGCTGCCGATCCGACCGCGAAGCCCCCGCCATGGGTATAGAGAATCACTTTGGAAGTATCGGCGCCTACGGGCAGCGCCCAGATGGCCTCAATACCGGCCACCACCTCTGACTTGTAGGTGACCCCCTCGGGCTCCATGGTGGGCTGGTGCCACTCGTCAAACAGACTTCGCAGGTCGTCGATGGTCAGTGCAGGGTTTGCCGCCATGCGCTCTGACCAGGACTGGTAGAGCTTGCGCAAGAAATCGGCCGGGGGTGAAATACTCATGATGTCTCCTTGTGGGCGGTTGGATGAAGCTCTTCCCATTTTCGAAACGTAGGTGCATGGCGTATTGAATGAATTGAATAAAGTTGTTGTCCAAAATTGCTATCGACCAGAGGAGCCCCAGGAGGCGTTTCCTGGTAACGGCAAACAGAAGGTCCAGGACGCCGAGATAGCGCGGCTGCGCAAGGAAGTGGCCAAGCTCAAGATGGAGCGCGACATCCTGAAAGAGCCGCGGCCTACTTCGCGAAGGAGTCGATGTGAAGTTCGGCTTCGTGGCGAAACACCGAGGGGCCTGGCCGGTCAATCTGATGTGCGAGGCGCTCGGTGTCTCGCGTGGCGGGTTCTACGCCTGGCTCACACGACCCAGGAGCCGGCGCAGCCTCGGTGAAGTTCCCCCGGGGAAACCGGACAGTTCTGAACTACAGGCTGACCGCTGGGGTTAACTGACCTGCTGTTGATGAATGCAACCGAGGAGATTTGACCGCGCATTGGCTGCAAGCAACCTATCCAATAGGCAACCCTATTTGTTTTCTGCTGTCCAACACCACGCATCCTCCACGCACAACGGCCGAAATGTTCTTTCCCACCCGCTGCTCAATGGTTGGGTTCCAGGGCACCAGGCTGAACCCTATGCCGTCATCCAGCATAGCGTAGCGCCCGCTGGCGAGCATGAAGCTGCGGCGATAGATGCCCACCACACGCTGACCGTCGGCAATTGGACGATATTCCAGGCTGGTTTCTGCTGTGACGTCCTGCGCAGTACTTTTTAGCTCGCGTCCGCGCAGCGTCGCCAAAAGACTGCGAGCCAAAACCACATGCTGCCCGCGCCGCTCAGCCAGCCCCTGTTCGGCCAGAAAATCAACCCGTTGCTGCAGCGCGTCCTTGACCTCCCCGCCAAAGCCCACATCTCCCAGCCCCTTGCCACCGCTGATCAACTGTTGGTCCAGCCAGGTCGCGCCGATCACGCGGGTCTGCCGTTCGATGGGCAGGTGTGCCTTCAGTTCCACCGCAGCGCCTCCGCCCAGGCGCTGGACATCGAACTGGCGGCCTTGTTCGGTCAGGTCGCCGGGTATTCGCCAAACGCCTTCGGCCTCGCGCTCCACGATGCCGGCACGGCGCAGGGCTTCGAGCCGGCGCACATGCGCGGCCACCACCTCGCGCGGGTCTCGATCTGGCGTGGACTGACCTTGGGGAAGTGCTAGGTGATGGTCGGTGCGATAGATGCCGTTCACCGACAGCGCGGCGATGTTCCGGTCGGCCGCGCGCACCTTGGGAGAACCTTTCACCTCCACCACGGCGCCTGTGGGGTATTGCTCCAGTTCCGACCGCGGTGGCAGAGCGACGTAGTGCGCTTTGCCGTCGACCCCATCGATGACCAGATAGCCCTTGCCGTACAGCTCGTCTTCCAGCCCTTTGGCGGCGACGCGTCCTACGATGGTGTGTCCATCCGCGCAAGACTGGAACACGGCTAGCTCGCGCTGCTTGCCACTCATGGCTCGCTGCATGGTGCGGATGATGTCGCCGCGCTCGCCCATGGCCCGTAGTGTCGGCTCGGTCTCGGGATGAATGGCCCACACGCCTGGCTTCTGCTCAGTCGCCAGCCCCATGCGCTGCAAGCGCTGCAGGCGTCCGATCAGCATTTGCCGCTGACGTTGCAACCGGGGATCGGCCAGCGTTTCGGGCAGCACCAGACCGTCCTTGGCCTCGTGGTGCAAGGTGCGATCCAAACTCGTCCACCGCTCCTGGTCGACTTCGCGTTGCATGGCCCGCTGGATCTCCAACTCGGTGCGCGGCCCCAGCCATTCGGTTGCCAGTTCTGCGGCCCGGTGGCGCATTCCCACGGCGATGTAGTCGCGGGAAATGATGAGGTCTTTGCCGGTGTCGTCCTTGCCGCGCAGGACGACGTGCGTGTGTGGGTTGTCGGTGTTCCAGTGATCCACCGCCACCCAGTCCAGCCGCGTGCCCAG
>CAZJZD010000064.1:0-16703 GCA_964550405.1 uncultured Hydrogenophaga sp.
CCGGCGGTGACCGAAGCCCTGTCCAAGGGCGTGATCGACGGCACCACCATTCCCTGGGAAGTGGCACCGTCGCTGAAGGTGCACGAACTGGTGAGGAACCACACCACCTTCGCTGGCAAGGAAGGCCTCTACACCCAGACCTTCGCCTTCTCGATGAACAAGGCGTCCTACGACAAGCTTCCGCCGGACCTCAAGAAGGTGATCGACAACAACTCGGGCCAGGTGGCCGCCGCGCTGTTTGGCAAGGCCATGGACGACGGCGACCGGGCAGGGCGCGAGATCGCGGTCAAGGCTGGCAACAAGATCACCGAGCTGGAGCTGGCCGAGGTGCAACGCTGGAAGCGCACCGCTTCGACGGTGGAGACCGACTGGGTCAACGAGGTCAAGGGCAAGGGTATCGATGGGGCCAAGCTCGCTTCTGAGGCGCGGGCGCTGATCGCCAAGTACAGCAAATGAGCGGGCCTGCGGGCTGACAGCGAAACGCCGGCCGAGCCGGCGTTTTTTTTGGGCGCTGCCGGGGTGGGGTTGGTTGCTCAGGGTTAATACCGACATAGCAGGCCGGCATAGCTGAATGTGGTCGATGCCGCTTTTCAAGAGCTCCGGAAATGCCGACAGTGCTGCCACCGTGCTGGCTGGCGCGATCCGCGTTGGCCGATGCCCCCAACTTTCTGGAGATTCCATGTCCGTCCCCATCCTCCGCCGCAGCCTCCTGTCCGCCCTGGTCGCTGCGTCCGGCATGAGTGTGCTGCCCGCGCAGGCACAGACCGTCACCCTGCGCCTGCACCACTTCCTGGCACCCCAGGCCGCGTTCCCGGTCACGGCCATCGTGCCCTGGGCCAAGAAGGTTGAAACCGAGTCCGGTGGCCGCATCAAGATCCAGATCTTCCCGGCCATGCAGATGGGCGGGTCGCCGCCCCAGCTGTTCGACCAGGCGCGCGACGGCGTGGCCGACATCACCTGGACCGTGCTGGGCTATACCCCGGGGCGCTTCAACAAGTCCGAAGTGTTCGAACTGCCGTTCATGTGCAGCGGTGGCGGCGAAAAGTGCTCGCGCGCTTTCCAGGAGTACGTCGAGAAGGACGCGGCCGACGAGTTCAAGTCGGTCAAGCTGATCGCCGTTCACACCCACGGCCCCGGCCTGTTCCACACCAAGCAGCCCGTCACGGGGCTGGAGTCGCTGCGCGGCATGAAGGTGCGCGGCGGCTCTCGCATCATCAACAACATGCTGGTCAAGCTCGGCGCCACGCCGGTGGGCATGCCCGTTCCCCAGGTGCCCGAAGCCCTGTCCAAGGGGGTGATCGACGGTGCCACCGTGCCCTGGGAAGTGGCGCCTTCGGTGAAGATTCCCGAACTGGTGAAAAACCACACCACCTTTGCCGGCAACGATGGCCTGTATTCGCAGACCTTCGCGTTCTCGATGAACCGCGCGGCCTACGACAAGCTGCCGGCCGACCTGAAGCAGGTGATCGACAACAACTCGGGCATGAACACCGCCGCGCTGTTCGGCCGCGCCATGGACCAGGCCGACAAGGTCGGTCGTGACATGGCCGTCAAGGCCGGCAACAACATCGTGGCACTGGACGCGGCCGAGACCCAGCGCTGGCGCCGCACGGCGGCTGCCGTCGAGACCGACTGGGTCAACGAGATGAAGGGCAAGGGTCTGGACAGCGGCAAGCTGGTGTCGGACGCGCGCGCCCTGATGGCCAAGTACGCCAAGTGAGGCCGTGTGGCACCCCCGGAGGGGTGCCAGCGAGCCGCCAGGGAGAAAACGATCGCAGATGGCTCTGGTGGACAATGATTGCCCCCGAGCCGGGACCCGAGGACACACGACATGATTGCCTGGATTTACCGTTTAGCGAACTGGACCGCCATCTTCGGTGGCATCTTGCTGGTGGCTGTCACCGTGATGGTGGTGGCCAGCGTGGCCGGCCGCGCCATGATCGGCCTCGGGCTGGGCCCCGTGCCCGGCGACTTCGAGCTGGTCGAAGTCGGCATTGGCGTCGCCATCTTCTACTTCCTGCCCTGGTGTTACCTGCGCGGGGGGCATGCCACGGTGGACCTGCTCTACATGCACATGCCGCCGTTGTTTCGCAAGGGCATTGATCTGCTCAGCGACGTCGCCATGCTGCTGGTCTGGGTGGTGCTGACCTGGAAGCTGTGGGAAGGCCTGCTGGAGAAGAAGGAGTACATGGAAACCACCTTCATCCTTCAGATGCCGGTTTGGTGGGCCTATGCGCTGTGCTTCGTGGGCGCCGTGATTGGCTGCCTCGCCTACTTTGCCAAGACACTCACCCGCCTGGGTCTTGCCTCGGAACCCGCGGGCTGGACCGTGGAAGCCAACGCTGGCCACTGATTCGCAGGACACACACATCATCATGAGCTCCATCCAACTGGCCCTCTGGTCCTTCCCCTTCCTGCTGCTGCTGATCTTCATCCGCGTGCCGATCGGCCTGTCCATGCTGCTGACCGGCCTGGGCGGCGCCTGGCTGGTGTACGGCGATTTCGCGCCCATCCTGAACCAGCTCAAGCAGGTCACCTACACCACCTTCTCCAACTACAACCTCTCGGTGATCCCGCTGTTCCTGCTGATGGGCCAGTTCGCGGCGCTGGGTGGCTTGTCGCGGGCGCTGTTCAAGGCGGCCGAGGCCTGGATCGGTCACCGCAAGGGTGGCGTGGCGATGGCCGCTATCGGTGCCTGTGCCGGTTTCGGCGCCATCTGCGGTTCCTCACTGGCCACGGCAGCCACCATGGGGCAGGTGGCGCTGCCGGAACTCAAGCGCGCGGGTTATGCCGGTGGCATCTCCACCGCCTGCCTGGCCGCCGGTGGCACGCTGGGCATCCTGATCCCGCCCTCGGTGGTGCTGGTGATCTACGCCATCCTGACCGAGCAGAACATCGCCAAGCTGTTCCTGGCCGCCTTCGTGCCCGGCATCCTGGCGGCCGTCGGCTACATGATCACCATCGCCATCTACGCGCGGCTCAAACCGCAGGAGATGGGCACCATGCCGCCCATGCCCATGAAGGAACGCTGGGCCGCGACCATCGCCACCTGGCCGGTGGTCGTGATCTTCCTGGTGGTGGTGGGGGGCATCTACACCGGCATCTTCACGCCCACCGAGGGCGCGGCCATCGGCGCTGCCGGTACCGGCATCGCGGCCTGGGCCGGTGGTGGCCTGAACCGCAAGACGCTGATCGATTCGGTGCTGGGCACCGCCACCGCCACCGGCATGATTTTCATGATCGTGCTCGGCGCCGGCCTGTACAACACCTTCCTGGCCCTGTCGCAGCTGCCGCAGGAAGCGGCCACCACGGTGGCTGGCTGGGGACTGAGTCCGATCCTGGTGCTCGTCGCCATCCTGGTTCTGTATGTGATCCTCGGCTGCTTCATGGACTCGCTGTCCATGATCTTGCTGACCATCCCGGTGTTCTTCCCCATCATCATGGCGCTGGACTTCGGCCTGCCGCCCGAAGAGCTGGCCATCTGGTTCGGCATCCTGGTGCTGATCGTGGTGGAGGTGGGGCTGATCACGCCACCGGTGGGCATGAACCTGTTCGTCATCAACTCCATGGCGCGCGATGTGCCCATCACCCACACCTACCGCGCGATCATGCCGTTCGTGACCAGCGACTTCATCCGCACGGCCATCCTGGTGGCGTTCCCGTCCATCACGCTGTTCATGCTGCGCCTGTGAGGCATCACATGCAGGCATAGCTGATGGGGCCCGCCAGCGATGGTGGGCCTTTTTTGTTGGTGGCAACATGAGCGCACCGCTTTTTCAACACAACAGGAGACACCGCATGACCCCGTCCTTCTCCCGTGGCCGCCGTCAGTGGCTGGCCGCTGGCCTGGCCCTGTCTGCCGCCGTGCTGCCGGGCCTGGCGGCCTCCCAGGCTTTTCCGTCCAAGCCCCTGCGCATCGTCGTGCCGTTCGCAGCCGGGGGCGCCGGTGACCTGACGGCGCGGATCGTCGGCGCCGAACTCAGCGCCTCGCTGGGGCAGCCGGTGACCATCGAGAACCGGCCGGGCGCCGGCGGCGTGGTGGCCGCCAGCACGGTGGCGCGGGCCGACCCCGATGGCCACACGCTGTTCCTCATGTCCAACGGCACCGCCGTCACCGCCAGCCTGTACGCCAGCCTGCCGTACGACACGCTCAAGGACTTGGCACCTGTCTCGACCCTGGGGACCTTCGACCTGGCGGTGCTGGTGCCGGCCGAGTCCCCGTTCAAGAACCTGGGCGAGCTGGTCGCCTTCGCCAAGGCCAACCCCAACAAGCTCAACATCGGCAGCATCAACATCGGCAGCACGCAAAACCTGGCGGCCGAACTGTTCAAGTCCAGCGCCGACATCGACGTGCAGGTCGTGCCCTTCAAGGCAACGCCGGAACTGATCGGCGCGCTGCGCGGCAAGCAGGTGGACGTGGGCGTCGAAATCCTCGGCCCGGCGCTTACGCAGATCAAGGCCGGCGCCTTCCGCGCCCTGGCCGTTACCGGCCTGAAGCGCTCGAGCGTGCTGCCCGACGTTCCGACCGCCGTGGAGGCGGGCGTCAAGGGCTTCCAGGCGTCTTCCTGGAACGCGCTGGCCGTGCCGGGCAAGACGCCACGGCCCATCATCGACCGCCTGCACAAGGACATCGTGGCCGCCCTGGCCAAGCCCGATGTGCGCAAGAAGCTGGCCGACCTGAACATCGACGCCGATCCCAGCACGCCCGACGAAGCGGCCGCGCTGCTGGCGTCGGACATCAAGCGCTGGGGCGCGGTGATCGACCGCGCGGGCATTCCCAAGCAATGATTCAGGGAGGCGGCATGAACGACTTGCGCATCGGCCTGATCGGTTACGGTGAGGTGGGCCGCATCTTCACCGCGGGCTTGAAGCCCCACGCCCGCTGGACCGGCGCCTGGGACCTGAAGTTCGCCGATCCGGCGCAGTGCGATGAGCCGCTGGCCCATGCGGCGGCGGCCGGCGTGGTGGCCTGCGACAGCGTGGCCACGCTGTGCGCACAGGCCACGTTGCTGATCTCGGCGGTCACGGCCAGCAACACGCTGGCGGTGGCCGAGGCGGTGGCTGCCCACATCCGGCCGGGCAGCTTTTTCCTGGACCTGAACTCCGCCTCACCCGGCACCAAGCAGAAGGCCGCGGCCCTGATCGACGCGGCCGGCGCGCACTACGTCGAGGCGGGCGTCATGACTTCGGTGCCGCCCCATGGCATCCGCGTGCCCATGCTGCTCGGCGGTGCGCAGGCCGCGCGCCTGCAGCCGGTGCTGGCGGGCCTGGGCATGGACGCGACGGTGGCGAGCGAGCAGCTGGGCATCGCCTCAGCCACCAAGATGTGCCGCAGCGTGATGATCAAGGGACTGGAGGCGCTGGTGCTGGAGAGCTACGCCACCGCGCGCCACTACGGCGTGGAGGACGCCATGATCGCGACGCTGCAGGAGACCTTTCCCGGCATCGACTGGACGAAGCAGGGCGCCTACTTCTTCAGTCGCGTGGCGCAGCACGGCAAGCGCCGCGCCGAAGAGATGCGCGAAGTGGCCAACACCGTGCGCGAAGCGGGTTTCGAGCCCTTCATGGCCTCGGCGATTGCACTCAAGCACGACTGGATGGCGGCGCAGGCGAGGGATGGCCGCTTCGCCGGACTGGCCCCGAACCCGCCCTGGCAGGCCTGGGCCGACCGTCTGCTGGCGGCCAACGACGACCGGGTCTGAGAGGCTGAGGGCGACCTCAGACCGCGCGGGCCAGCGCTCTGCCGGGCACTGCGCGGTGCGTGCCCGCGTTGCGGTTCATCAGGTCAAGCCAGAGCCGCTCCATCTGCTCGGCGATGCGGGACCAGTCGCGCTCGGCCACGCTGGCGCTGGCCGGTTCGCGCAGGGCGGCCACCAGGGCCGGGTCGGTGGCCAGCCGGATGGCCCGCTGGATGAAGCCGGTCTCGTCACCCGCCGGCGCCAGCAGGCCGTTCTGCCCGGACCGGATCAGGTCGCTGGCGGCGGCGTGGTCGTAGGCCAGCACCGCCAGACCGCTGGCCATGGCCTCGGGGGTGACGTTGCCGTAGGTTTCGGTCAGGCTGGGAAACACAAAGCAGTCCGCGCTGGCGTAGTGGCGCGAGAGCGTGGTGCCCGTCTGGCTGCCCACCAGCAGCGCATCCGGGCAACGGGCCAGCAGTTCACCTCCGGCCGGACCGTCACCGACCACCACCAGCCGGATGCCGGGGTTGGCCTTTTTCATCGCCTCGAAGCTGCGGGCCAGCAGACCCAGGTTCTTCTCCGCCGCCAGGCGGCCCACGTAGAGGGCCACGCAGTCCTGTTCGCCCGCGCCCCAGGTCGCACGCAGCTGCGGATCGCGGAAGCCGGGGTTGAAGCTGGCCACGTCCACGCCGCGTGCCACCACCTGCAGGCGTTCGAAGCGGTTGGCTTCCAGCGCGGTTTTCAGGGCTTCGGTCGGGACGGTCGTGGCATGCGCCTGGTTGTGGAACTTGCGCAGGTAGGCGGCGATGGGCTTTTGCAGCCAGCCCATGCCGTAGTGGCGGCTGTAGGCGTCGAAGTTGGTCCGGAAGTCGGTGCAGATGGGCAGGCGCAGCTTGCGCGCGGCCTGCAGCGCCGACCAGCCCAGCGGGCCCTGGGTGGCGATGTGCACCAGGTCCGGCCGCACCAGCGTCCACTGCGCCACCAGCGCTTTCTTGGCCGGCAGGCCCATGCGCAGGTGCGGGTACTGCGGGATGGGCAGGCCCCGCACCAGCACCTCTTCCAGCGGATCCCGCAGACCCACCTGCAGGCGGTCGGGCGCCTGGCGCGGGCGGATCAGCTGAACCGCATGGCCGCGCTCCTGCAGGGCGCCCACCAGGCGGGCGAGGGTGCGGGCCACGCCGTTGATTTCCGGCGGGTAGGTTTCGGTCACCACCGCCACGCGCAGCGAAGCACGGGCCGCGGGCAGGTGTTCGACCTGCAGGCTGTCGAGATGCGCGAGGGGGGCGGTGTCGAGGTTCATGCGCCGGATGCTGAGCGCCCCGCATAACAGCCGCGTGAAGGCTCGGTGACGTTTTGGCGTCAGTGCCGCGCCTGTCACCGGACTTTCACGCACCACGCCCACCATGCGCGCACCCGGCCATCGGGGCCAGGCCCGGGGCTTCACCCGCAACCCGCACGAGGAACCTTCCGACATGACGTCATTTGCCGCCACCCTGCGCGAGCAGCGCTGGGACGACCACCGCTACTACCACCACAGCACCATCAACCAGACGCTGCACCTGATCAGCGCCATCAGTTTCGTGGTGGCCTACATGCTGCTGTTTGTCGATCCGGCGCTGGCCGCTCTGGTGGCCTGGCTGATATCGATGGTCAGCCGCCAGTCCGGCCACTTCTTCTTCGAGCCCAAGGGCTACGACCACCTGAACCAGGCCACGCACGAGCACAAGGAAGCGATCAAGGTCGGCTACAACCTGCAGCGCAAAGTGGTGCTGATGGCGATCTGGGCCGCGTCCCCCCTTTTGCTGGTCTGGGAGCCAGCCCTGTTCGGCCTGATCGACCCGCACCAGACCGCCTGGGGCTTCGTGCGCAACGTGGGCTGGATGTGGCTCTTCGTGGGCGTCGGAGGTCTTGTCTTCCGCGTGCTGCAGCTCTGGGTGACCCAGGGCCTTTACACGGGCATCGTGTGGGCGACCAAGATCATCACCGACCCGTTCCACGACATCGTGCTCTACCACAAGGCACCACTGGCCTGGATGCGCGGCGAGATGATGGACCCGGGGCACGGCGGGCGCCGCGCGCACTGAGCGGTCGCGATCAACCCGACAGAAAGCGGCCGCCATCGGTCGCTTTTTTTATGGGGCGGTGCTCAGAACGGCTGGCCGGTCAGGCGCTGGCGCAGCATTTCCCGCAGCACCTGGCGCTTGATGGTCTTGGCCGTCTGCTCGGGCGCCTGCCACCACCAGCCGTCGGTCCGCATGCGTTCGCAAGCCGCCAGCAGCTTGCGCAGCACCGCGTCCATGTCGGCGTCGCTGTAGTTGAGGCTGAAGATGAAGCGGCCCGTGCCCACCCAGCTCAGCGCCAGGCCGGCTTCGCGCAGGTAGAACTGCAACAGCCAGTGGTAGCGCGAGGGCTGGTGGTAGTTCACTGTCCAGATGCTCGACAGGGCCGACATGCTCAGCGGCAGGCCGGCATCGGCCAGCGCCTGGTTGAAGCGCTGCACGCGCTGCTGCCAGCGTTCGTCCAGTCCGTCGTAGAGCGCGCGGACCTCGGGCGATTCGAGGCGGTTCAGGAAGGCGTCCATGGCGCCCATCACATAGGGGTGGGCGTTGAAGGTGCCGCGCGCAAAGCAGATGTCGGCCGGGCGCTCGGGGCGGAAGCGCCGCATCAGCGCCTGCTGGCCGCAGACCACGCCCACCGGCAGGCCGCCGCCCAGGGTCTTGCCATAGGTGACCAGGTCTGCCTGCACGCCGAAGTATTCCTGCGCACCACCGGGCGCCAGGCGGAAGCCCACGAACACCTCGTCGAAGATGAGCACGATGCCGCGTTCGGTGCAGACCTGCCGCAGCTCCTGGAGCCAGGCGGTGTAGGCGGCCTTGTCGAAGCCGGCCTGGCGCACGCCATCCACCAGGGTGGAGTCGCCCGGTGCGTTGCGGTTGGGGTGCAGTGCCTGCAGCGGGTTGACCAGCACGCAGGCGATGTTGTTCCGGGTGCGCAGCACGTGCAGGGTGTCCGCGTCCATGTCCTTCAAGGTGTATGTCTCGCGCGGCGGCAGCGGGTTGCCGGGGCCGGGCTGCACGTCTTCCCACCAGCCGTGGTAGGCGCCGGTGAAGCGCACCAGGTGGCGTTTGCGCGTGTGGTAACGCGCCAGACGCACGGCCTGCATCACCGCCTCGGTACCCGACATGTGGAAACTCACCTCGTCCAGACCCGAGATCGCACGCAGCCGTTCGACATTGCGCGCCACGCTGGGGTGGTAGCCGCCCAGCACGGGACCGAGTGCCCGGCCCTGCGCAGCGCCCTCGTCCATGCAGGCCTTGTAGAAGTCCACGCCGAACACGTTGACGCCGTAGGAGCCGGTCAGGTCGTGGAAGCGGTTGCCATCCAGATCGGTCAGTTCCACACCTTCCGCGCCGGCCCAGAAAGCACCCACGGGCAGGTGGGCGCGCGCGTACTCGCTGAACTGGAAGGGCACGCGGTAGCGGCCGGTGAACTGCAGGTCCGACAGGCCTTCGCGCGTCTGGGCCGTCAGCGCCAGTGTCTTCGGTGAACGCTCGCGCAGCTCACGCGACAGGCGCTCGAAGCCCGCACGGCGCAGGGCCACGATCTCGGGCGGTGCGCCGTCGGCGGCGAAGAAGCGGTCCTCGTCGTAGCTGTAGCCCGGCACCAGCCGGCCGATGCGTTTGGCCCACAGCGAATGGCCCGCCAGCGACGGGTGCTTGGCACGGGACAGTTGCAGTCGCCGCCAGCCCTTGTAAAGGCCGTAGGGCAGGGCGGCAGCGGCGGCCAGGGGCCAGGCCGCGTTCATCACCAGGTCGGCGCTCATGTCATCAGGCTTTCAAGTTGCGGTGTGAAAGTTGTATTCACTTCCTTTGACAAGCCGATGAAAAACGTCCCCTCCGCTTCCGTCCCCGCCGGTGCCCGGCCCAGCCTCAAGGATCGGCTGCTGCTGCAGGAGGACCTGAACTTCCTGCTCACCAACCGCGTGCCACGCATCGCGCTGACCCGCTTCATGGGCTGGTACAGCCAGCTGCAGAGCCCACTGCTGGCGCGCCTGTCCATTGCCGTCTGGCGCTGGTTCACGCCGCTGGACCTGAGCGAGGCCGAGCACACCCGCTTCAACAGCCTGCACGACTGCTTCACCCGCCGGCTGAGGCCGGGCGCACGCCCCTTCGACAGCCGCGCCGATGTGCTGTGCAGCCCGAGCGACGGCATCGTCGGCGCCTGCGGGCGCATCGAGGGCACGCGGGTTTGGCAGGCCAAGGGCTTCCCGTACACCCTGGACGATCTGCTGGGCTCGGTCGAGCTGGCGCAGCGTTACGCCAACGGCCGCTATGTGACGCTGCGGCTGACCTCGGCCATGTACCACCGCTTCCACGCGCCGGCCGATCTCACGGTGGACCGTGTCACCTACATCAGCGGCGACACCTGGAACGTCAACCCCATCGCGCTTCGACGGGTGGAGCGCCTGTTCTGCAAGAACGAGCGGGCCGTCATCGAGGCCCGCCTGAACCGGGACCAAACGCCCATTGCCCTGGTGCCGGTGGCGGCCATCCTGGTGGCCAGCATCCGCCTGCACTGCCTGAACGTGCTGCTGCACCTGCGCTACCGGGGCCCGAACGTCATGTCCTGCCAGGCCCCCGCACAGCGGGGCGAGGAACTGGGCTGGTTCGAACACGGCTCGACCATCATCATGCTGGTGCCCGATGGCTTCGATCTGGCGCCCGGGCTGGGTACCGGGCAGACCGTGCGCGCCGGTCAGGCCCTGTGGGTGGCCCGGACGGTGGTGTGAACCGGCGCGACCCGCTCGGTTCGCGCTACGCCGCGCTGCGGCTGGCACGGCGTTTCCGGCACGCGCAACGTCAACTGCAGGCGCAGCCGGCGCATGCGCCGGGGCTGACCCTGTCAAACCTGCTGGAGCTGCACGGCCCGTCGTCCACGGCCACACTGCTGATGCTGTACGCGCTGTTCTGCGTCATGCCGGTGGGGGGCGTGGGCAATGTGTTCGGGGTGGCGCTGTGGCTGCTGTCCTGGCAATGGGCGCACGGACGGCCGCATGCGCTGCCGGCCCGGGTGGCCGGCATGCGGCTGAACCCGCGCTGGAGCCTGCTGCTGCTGCGCCTGCTGGCCACAGGCTACCGGCAGGCCGGACGCTGGCTGCGGCCGCGCTGGACCGAGCTCATGGCGGGCTGGACCCGCCGCTGGTGGGCGGCCTGGATCGCGCTGCAGGCGCTGGTCATCTTCCTGCCCATTCCGCTGGGCAACCTGTTGCCGGCCTTCAGCCTGGTGGCGCTTGGTCTGGGCCGCCTGCTCTCTGACGGCCTGATGCTGGGCGTGTCACTGGTCCTCGGCGTGCTGGGTCTGGTCTACACGGCGGCGGTCGGTCAGGCGGCCTGGTGGCTGGGCCTGCACGCCTGGACCGCCCTGCTGCAGGGGTGGTGAGGTTCAACCCAGCGACGCCAGCGTCTGCCGGATCAGGGCCTGGGTGGTCTGCTGCGTGAGCGTGGACGGGCGCTGCGAGCTGATCGCCAGGCACAGCCGGGTGCGCAGCGGTGGCTGGATGCTGCGCACGCGGTAGGCCGAGGGGCGGACCGAGCGGGCCACCGCGTTGCGCGAGAGCAGGGCCGCACCCGCGCCGTCGGCCACCAGGTCCAGGATGGCGGGCACGCCGTCGATTTCGAGCGCCACGGTCGGACGCAGGCCCACCGCCGCCATGTCGGTTTCCACCTGCATGCGGATGGCATTGGGCCGGCTGGGAATGACCAGGGGCAGGGCGGCCACCTCGGCCAGCGTCACCGGCGGGGCCGGCGGGTCTTCGGCCAGGCCGGGCGGCCGGGGTTCCACCAGCAGCAGTTCTTCCTCCTGCAGCGGGGTGATCTCGATCTCCGGTGCCGGCTGCGCGTTGTAGAGCAGGGCGATGTCCAGCCGCCCGGTCACCAGCCATTCCTGCGTGGTGGTGGACAGGCCTTCGGTGATGGACAGCCGCGCTTCGGGCAGTTGTTCGCGGAAAGCCCGGGTCAGCGGCACGGCCAGCACCCGCGCCAGGCTGGGGGGCAGGCCAATGGCCACGCGGCCGGCCAGCGCCCCGCGCACCCGGCCCAGTTCCTCGCGCGCCCGCTCCACCTGGTGCAGGATGCCGCGGCCGTGTTCCAGCAGCAGCTTGCCGGCTTCGGTGGGCGAAGCACCGCGGCCGTTGCGGATCAGCAGGTTCTGGCGCAGTTCGACTTCGAGCAGACGCACCTGCCGCGAGAGGGCAGGCTGTGCCACGTCCAGCGCCAGCGAAGCCTTGGTGAAGCTGCCCAGTTCGGCGACGCGAACGAAGTACTCGAGTTGTTTGAGGTCCATGGCTTGTTCGTGAATAGCTCTTGTCAAGCTATGCATTTTCGCTCTATCTGGTAGCCGGTGGCGACGCTGGTGTGGACCGCCGCCTCCGCCCAGAATGCGGGCTGACCTTCAAGGAGAGACCCGCATGAGCCTGCAGAAGCCCCTGATCATCGATTGCCACGGCCACTACACCACGGCCCCCAAGGCGCTGGAGAACTGGCGCAACCAGCAGATCGCCGGCATCAAGGACCCGTCCCTGATGCCCAAGGTCGCCGATCTCAAGATCAGCGACGATGAGCTGCGCGAATCCATCGAGACCAACCAGCTCAAGCTGATGAAAGAGCGCGGCTCGGACATCACGATCTTCAGCCCGCGCGCCAGCTTCATGGCCCACCACATTGGCGACTTCAACGTCTCGTCCACCTGGGCGGCCATCTGCAACGAGCTCTGCTACCGCGTCTCGCAGCTGTTCCCCGATCACTTCGTGCCGGCCGCCATGCTGCCGCAGTCGCCCGGCGTGGACCCGGCCACCTGCATCCCCGAGCTGGTCAAGTGCGTGGAGCAGTACGGCAACGTGGGCCTGAACCTCAACCCCGATCCGTCGGGTGGCCACTGGACCAGCCCGCCGCTGACCGACAAGGCGTGGTACCCCATCTACGAAAAGATGGTCGAGTACGACATCCCCGCGATGATCCACGTCAGCACCAGCTGCAACGCCTGCTTCCACACCACGGGCGCGCACTACCTGAACGCCGACACCACGGCCTTCATGCAGCTGATCCAGGGCGACCTGTTCAAGGACTTCCCGACGCTCAAGTTCATCGTTCCGCACGGCGGCGGCGCGGTGCCTTACCACTGGGGCCGCTTCCGCGGCCTGGCGCAGGAAATGAAGAAGCCGCTGCTGAAGGACCACCTGCTCAACAACGTGTTCTTCGACACCTGCGTCTACCACCAGCCGGGCATCGACCTGCTGACCAAGGTGATCCCGGTCGGCAACATCCTGTTCGCCTCCGAAATGATCGGTGCGGTGCGCGGCATCGACCCCGAGACCGGCAACTACTACGACGACACCAAGCGCTACGTGCAGGCCACGGGCAACCTCAGCGACGAGCAGCGTTACCAGGTCTACGAAGGCAACGCGCGCCGGGTGTTCCCGCGCCTCGATGCCCGCCTGAAATCGCAAGGCAAATAAGCCATACACAGAACCCGAGGAGATCAAGATGTACGAACTGGGCGTTGTCTACCGCAACATCCACCGCGCGGACCGCGCAGCCGCCGACGGCCTGGCCGCACTGGGCTCGGCCACGGTGCACGAAGCCATGGGCCGCGTCGGCCTGATGAAGCCCTACATGCGGCCGATCCAGACCGGCGTGCAGGTCTCGGGCACAGCGGTGACGGTGCTGCTGCAGCCGGGTGACAACTGGATGATGCATGTGGCGGCCGAGCAGATCCAGCCGGGCGACATCGTGGTGGCGACCGTGACCGCCGAGTGTTCGGATGGCTATTTCGGCGACCTGCTGGCCACGTCGTTCCAGGCGCGTGGTGCGCGGGCGCTGATCATCGAGGCCGGTGTGCGCGATGTGAAGACGCTCAAGGAAATGAACTTCCCGGTCTGGAGCCGCTACATCTCGTCCAAGGGCACGATCAAGGCGACGCTGGGTTCGGTGAACATTCCCGTCGTGTGCGCCGGTGCTCTGGTGACACCGGGCGACGTGATCGTGGCGGACGACGACGGCGTGGTGTGCGTGCCGTCGGCCCGCGCGGCCGAGACACTGGCGGCGGCTGTCAAACGCGAGAGCTTCGAGGGCGAGAAGCGCGCCAAGCTGGCGTCGGGCGTGCTGGGGCTGGACATGTACAAGATGCGCGAGCCGCTGGCTGCTGCCGGCCTTGTCTACAAAGACTGACTGAAAGCCGACCATGAGCAAACCGACTTCCGGTGATTTCACCAAAACCGCGGGCTGGATGGACTGGTACACCGGCCCGTCCAAGCCCCGCTTTCAACTGCCCGCAGGCGCGGTGGACGCACATTGCCATGTGTTCGGCCCGGGGGCCGAGTTCCCCTACGCGCCCGAGCGCAAGTACACGCCCTGCGACGCCAGCAAGCACGAGCTGTTTGCGCTGCGCGACCACCTGGGTTTTGCGCGCAACGTGGTGGTGCAGGCCACCTGCCACGGCGCCGACAACCGCGCCCTGGTCGATGCCTGCCTGTCCAGCGGCGGCAAGGCACGGGGTGTGGCCACGGTCAAGCGTTCGGTGAACGACGAAGAACTGCAGGCCCTGCACGCCGCCGGCGTGCGCGGCGTGCGCTTCAACTTCGTCAAGCGCCTGGTCGACTTCACGCCCAAGGACGAGCTGATGGAAATCGCCGGCCGGATCGCCAAGCTCGGCTGGCATGTGGTCATCTACTTCGAGGCGGTCGACCTGCCCGAGCTGTGGGACTTCTTCACCGCACTGCCGACCACCGTGGTGGTGGACCACATGGGCCGCCCCGACGTGAGCAAGCCCATCGACGGGCCGGAGTTTCAGCTGTTCCTCAAGTTCATGCGCGAGCACCAAAACGTGTGGAGCAAGGTCAGCTGCCCCGAGCGTCTGTCGGTCAACGGCCCGAAGGCGTTGAACGGTGAGCAGGCGGCGTACCAGGACGTGGTGCCGTTCGCGCGCAAGGTGGTCGAAGAGTTTCCGGACCGCGTGCTTTGGGGCACCGACTGGCCGCACCCGAACCTCAAGGACCACATGCCCGACGACGGCCTGCTGGTGGATTTCATCCCGCAGATCGCGACCACCGCCGAGCTGCAGCAAAAGCTGCTGGTGACCAATCCCATGAAGCTCTATTGGCCCGAGGAGGTCTGACATGGCCCTGGACAAACCCTACAAGGACGTGCCCGGCACGATCATCTTCGACGCCGAGCAGAGCCGCAAAGGCTACTGGCTCAACCAGTTCTGCATGTCGCTGATGAAGGCCGCCAACCGCGAGCGTTTCAAGGCCGACGAACGCGCCTACCTCGACGAATGGCCGATGACCGAAGAGCAGAAGCAGGCCGTGCTGGCGCGCGACCTCAACTGGTGCATGCGCACAGGAGGCAACATCTACTTCCTGGCCAAGATCGGCGCCACCGACGGCAAGAGCTTCCAGCAGATGGCGGGCTCCATGACGGGCATGACCGAGCAGGAGTACCGCGACATGATGCTGGCCGGCGGCCGCTCGGCGGAGGGCAACCGTTACCTCGGCGAAGACGGCGATGCGCAACCCCACCGCCAACCGCAGGGCGCCGCAGGAAAGAAGGCTTGACCATGGCAAAAATCACCGCATCCGTTTTCACCTCGCACGTCCCCGCCATCGGCGCGGCCATGGACCTGGGCAAGACCCGGGAGGACTACTGGAAGCCGCTGTTCGCGGGCTACGACTTCTCCAAACAGTGGATGAAGGACAACAAGCCCGACGTCATCTTCCTCGTCTACAACGACCACGCCACGGCCTTCAGCCTGGAAATGATCCCGACGTTCGCCATTGGCACCGCGGCCGAGTTCCAGCCGGCCGATGAGGGTTGGGGCCCGCGCCCGGTGCCCAAGGTCATCGGCCACCCGGACCTGGCCTCGCACATCGCCCAGTCGGTCATCCAGCAGGACTTCGACCTCACCATCGTCAACAAGATGGACGTGGACCACGGCCTGACGGTGCCGCTGTCGCTGATGTGCGGCGAGCTCGATCCGAAGAAGGACGCCTGGCCCTGCCCGGTGATCCCGTTCGCGGTCAACGTGGTGCAGTACCCGGTGCCTTCGGGCAAGCGCTGCTTCGCGCTGGGCCAGGCCATCCGCAAGGCGGTGGAGTGCTACGACGAAGACCTGAACGTGCACATCTGGGGCACGGGCGGCATGAGCCACCAGCTGCAGGGCGCGCGCGCCGGCCTGATCAACCGCGAGTGGGACAACGCCTGGCTCGACAAGATGATCGCCGACCCCGTGGCCTGCGCCGACACGCCGCACATCGACTACGTGCGCGAGGCCGGCAGTGAAGGCATCGAACTCGTGATGTGGCTGATCGCCCGCGGTGCCATGGCCGACGTCAACGACGGCAAGGTCACCGGCCCGCTGCCCAAGGTCACCCATCGCTTCTACCATGTGCCCGCGTCCAACACGGCGGTGGGCCACCTCATTCTGGAGAACACCTGACATGACCATCAAAGTCGCTCTCGCCGGTGCCGGCGCCTTCGGCATCAAGCACCTGGACGGCATCAAGAACATTGCCGACGTCGAAGTGGTGTCGCTGATCAGCCGCGACCTGGCCAAGACGCAGGAAGTGGCCGACAAGTACGGCATCCGCCACGTCACCACCGACCTGGCCGACGCGCTGGCGATCAAGGAAGTGGACGCCGTCATCCTCTGCACGCCGACGCAGATGCATGCCGCCCAGTCCAAGGCCTGCCTCGAAGCCGGCAAGCACGTGCAGGTCGAAATCCCGCTGTGCGACATCCTGGCCGAAGGCGAGGAAGTGGTGGCGCTGCAGAAGCAGACCGGTCTGGTCGCCATGTGCGGCCACACCCGCCGCTTCAACCCCAGCCACCAGTTCGTGCACAAGAAGATCACCGCAGGCGAGTTCAACATCCAGCAGATGGATGTGCAGACCTACTTCTTCCGCCGCACCAACATGAACGCGCTGGGCCAGCCGCGCAGCTGGACCGACCACCTGCTGTGGCACCACGCCGC
>CAZJZD010000065.1:0-16656 GCA_964550405.1 uncultured Hydrogenophaga sp.
CTCGAACAAGTGCCTCGAAATGGTCCGCGTCGTCGCCAAATAAGGCCCACCCCTGCGCCGCGCCTGCGGCGCGTCACCCCCTCCAGGGGGCATCACCTGCGGCCCGGCAAAGCCGGTTCCGCCGTGATTGCTGGATCGGGCACTTCACGCCGCTTCCATGGGGTCTCCGAAAGAAAAAAGCCGCTGTTTGCACAGCGGCTTTTTGTTGCCTGTCCCTGGCTGACCTCTACAGATCACCCCAACCGGTCAGGCGGGCCCAGAGGCTTTTCTTTTCGGGTTCGGACGCGTAGAACGCGTCGGCCCGGATGCGGGTGGGGTCGGCGCCGCGCTGGGTGGCGGCGGCCTTGACGGCGTCCACCATGGGCGGTGGGCCGGCCACGTAGATGCGCGCGTGGGCCAGGTTGTGGAAATCCTGCTCCAGGGCCTGGTGCACGAAGCCCTGGCGGGCCGGCTCACGGGCGGTTTCCGAGAAGACCGGGGTGAAGCGGAAGCCGTGCTCCTGGGCGCGGGCGGTCAGGCGAGACTCGGCGTACAGGTCGCGCTCGGCGCGTACCCCGTGGTACAGGTGGATCTGCTCGGGCGCCACGCCGTCCTTGAGCGCGGCGTCGAGCACCGAGAGGATGGGCGCCAGTCCGGTGCCCCCGGCCAGCAGCACCAGCGGGCCGGTGTGGGCTTCCTCCAGTCCTTCCCAATAGGCGTCGCCGAAGGGGCCGCGCACCTCGACCGTCTCACCTTCGCGCAGCTTCGTGGCCACGTACTGGCTGACCAGGCCATCGGGCACGATGCGGATGTGGAATTCCAGCAGGTCCTGTCCCGGCTGGCTGGCCATGGAGTATTTGCGCGCGGGCAGCTTGCCGAAGCGCAGCTTGGCGAACTGGCCCGGGTGGAAGCTGAAGGCCTGCCCGGGCGGCGTGGCCAGGGTGACCACGAACACGTCGTGGGCCACCGGCGCCACGCGGAACACCTTGGCGTTGAACTTCACCATCGGCTGCTGGATGGCGGCGGACGAGAGCCAGCTGATCTTCACGTCGGACACGACGCGCGAGCGGCAGGCCAGGATCAGGCCCTGCTCGCGTTCGGCGTCCGACAGCGCGCCGGGGCTGTAGGCGTCCATCGCCACCTGCCCCGACAGCAGCTGGCACTTGCAGCTGCCGCACTCACCGGTGCCACAGCCGTGCGGGAAGGGCACGCCCGCGTCCAGCGCAGCCTCGAGGATGCGCAGGCGCCCGGCCTCGATCGGCTGGGGCCACTGGGCAATCTGTATCTGGGCCATGGCGCCTTATTGCAGCTGCAGCTTCAGGGGTTGCACATGGCGGGTGTGGCGGACCTGGTTGTGGTCGAACACGCCCACCCACATGAACATGCCGTCGGCGATCGGCTGGTCGAACTTCGATCCCGTGTCCAGCTTGCGCGAGGCCTCAATGGTCCACCAGCCGTCCTTCCAGACCGCGTGGGCGCTGACGTCGCCCCGGTCGCCTTCGAAGGCCTTGTCGTACACGACGGACGGCAGCACCGTGCCCACGGGGATGGCGGCGTCGGCTTCGGGCGTGTAAGGCACGGTGTCGGCCTTGGCCATGGCGAAGGTGCCGGCGTCGCCCACGTTCGGGTCGGCGTTGAACTCGCCCATGGCGGCCTTCATGGCGGCCAGGTCCTTGGGCAGGTACTTGATGGTCACGTACTCGGAGTCCTTGATCTTGGCGAAGTTCTGGTCGAAGCCACCGCCGGTCTTGGGGTCCTGGGTGTAGCCACCGGTGTAGCGGCCGGGCTTGGCTTCCATCAGGGCGCCGAAGTAGTTGTCGTCGAACTGGTGGATCGAGGCCGAGCGCACCCCCTTCCAGTGCCAGACGTCGGCCAGGCTGCCATCGACGGCGGCGTGCAGGCCCAGTCCGTTGGACGGGCCCGGCTTGTCGGCGAAAGGCTTGGGACCCAGGCGCACGGTGTTGCCGGCGGCCACCGGCGATTGCGCCAGCATGACCGCGAACTTGTCCTCGTAGAACTCGTTCTCGTCGTTGTTGAAGTAGTTGCTGTGCATCACCTTCCAGCCGCCCTCGGTCTTGACCACCGGCACGTGCTTCTGGCTGCGCGTGGCGTCGGGCCAGCGGAACAGGAAGTAGGCCTTGTCACCGTCGTGCAGGGCCTTCACGTGCACGGCCACCTCACCGGTGCCGCCCAGGTTGAACCCGCGGGCGGTGTGCACCACCACCTCGCTGGCCTGTGCCCATTGGGCATCGTTCTGGTCACCGTCCAATGTGGGGGCGGCGTCGGTCCTGGCGATGCTCAGCGTGGTCTGCGCACCGCGGTCCACCACATAGGCCACGGCGGCGCCGGCCACACCGGCCGTCAGCGCCACGGCCGCACCCAGTCCGTAGGCCAGGCGCGGGCTCATGATCTTGAGCAGCTGGCGCACACCGCCCATGACCAGCTGGGCCACCACGTGCAGGCCCATGTAGAGCACGAAACCCCAGGACAGGAGCTCGTGGATGCGCACCACCGGCTCGGTGGGCAGCACACCGGGGAAGAAATACACCAGCACACCGGTGACGAAGGCGCCCAGCAGCAGGCCGAACGAGATCCAGTAGATCAGCTTGTTGATGGCGGCCCAGCGCGTGGCACGGTCCGGGTGCTTGAGCGCAGAAAAACGAAAGGTCAGACGCCCGCCAAGACCCAGTTTGACCAGGAAGGCGATGTAGGCGATGACCAGCGTGGTCAGCAGCGCGGCGCTGACGAAGTGCCAGCGCAGCACGTTGCCCTGCAGCAGCAGCACGTCGACCCAGCGCAGCAGGGGCGAGCTGTCGGTCATGCTGGCGATGCGCCAGCCGGTGGAGACGCTGACCATCAGGGCCAGCACCAAGCCCCAGTGCATCAGCACCGTGGGCAGGTCGGAACGGGGACGGGTGGCAGAAGGTTTCATGGGGTTTTTCACGTCTATTCGTGGGAAAGTTCCAGCCGGCAGCCTGGACAGACGAATGGTATTAGCACTTTGTTACTGTCCGACGGTCGCCATGGACAAACCTCCCGCGATCGGTGCTCCACCCGGGTGGTGTGTTGTCCGTGCCACACGGGTGTGGCAACGTAGGTGTGAAATTGGAGTTGTCTGAAAGGAGTCTTCGCATGCTTGGTTTGCCCTCTCTCGCCCGACGCCAGTGGCTGGCGTTCTCACTCGGGCTGGCCTGTGTGGGCCTGGCGCAGGCACAGGGTGTCACCGACACCAGCATCGTGCTGGGTCAGAACCTGACTCTGCAGGGCGGCAAGAACGCCTACGGCACGGCCGCGGCGCAGGGCATGAAGCTGTACTTCGACCAGCTCAACGCCGTCGGCGGCGTGCACGGCCGCAAGATCGTCACGCGCATCCTGGACGACGACAACAAGGCCGACAAGGCCGAGGCCAACGCGCGCCAGCTGGTGGCCGACGGTGCCTTCGTCCTGTTCGGTGCCATCGATGGCGGATCGTCCGCTGCCGTCATGAAGGTGGCCAACGAGCTCAAGGTGCCGTTTTTCGGCCCGCTCGCCGGGCCGCCCACGTTGCGCAACCCGCACCAGCCGCTGGTGTTTCCGGTGCGGGCCGAGCACCAGGACGAGTTCCGTGCCCTGATGGATTGGGGCAAGAGCACCGGTCTGAAGACCGTGGGTTTCCTGCGCGCCGACACCGCGGTGGGGCAGGCGCACCTGGCCAACGTGCAGCGCATCGCCCAGGAACTGGGTCTGCAGGTCGTGGTGGATCTCCCGTTCAAGGGCGACATCAGCGATGCGCAGATGGCCGAGTGGGTGCAGCGCGTCGACGCCAGCAAGGCCGACATGTTCCTCAATCACGGTTCGGCCAGCCTGTACCAGCGGCTGGTGGCCCAGGCCAAGGGTGCGGGCCTGAAGACCACCTTCATGGCGGTCAACTCCGGCTCATCCCAGATCGCCAAGGGACTGGGGCCGCTGGCCAAGGGCATGGTGTTTGCACAGGTGGTGCCCAACCCCTGGGCCCGCAAGCTGGCCATTGCCCGCGAATACCAGGATGCCGCGCGCAAGGCGGACCCCAAGGCCGAGTTCAGCTACGGCGCGCTGGAGGGTTACCTGACCGCCAAGGCCCTGGGCATGAGCCTGCAAGCCACGGGACGCGACCTGAGCCGGGCCAGCTGGTTGCGGACCATGGCCAATGCGCGTTTCGATCTGGGAGGGGTGAGCATCCAGTACAAGACCGGCAACCACGAAGGTTCACACTACGTGGACCTGTCCATGGTGGACCGCGACGGGCGCTTCATCCAGTGATCGGATGGGCGCCCCGCATCGGTTGAGGCGGGGCGTCAGTCGCAGCGCTGCAGCCGTTTGCCCGCCAGCGCGGCGCCCAGGCCAGCCACCGTGGCGCGCTGTGCGTCGGTGATCGCGGGCAGTCGCAGGGTCCAGGCGGAGCCTTCGGCGCGCTCCAGCGCCACGCGCGCGGTGCGCACGCCTTTTTTGGCGACGTCCTGCAGGCCTTGCTCGGCGGCTTCTTCGCTGGAGAAGGTGCCCAGCGCCAGGCCCGGGCCCATCGGCGGGGGCAGGCTGCGGAAGCCCACGCCCAGTTCCTTGAGTTCGGCCTTTTTCCTCTCCAACTGCTCTTCGCTGTAGCGGCCCATGTAGACCACCCAGCGACCGCCGGTCCGGGTTTCGCTGAGCTGCCAGCTGCCGCGCGGCAGGTCCACCGACGTCAGGGCTGCGCGCAGCGGTTCCGCCTGCGCGGTGCTGAAGCCACCGGCCACCCAGCAGTCGGTGCGCGGGGCGGGCGGAGGAGCAGGATCGGCCACGGCCGTGCTCGCCGAGGTCGATGTGGTGTCGGGTTCGCTGGGGGGCGCTGTGGTGGCGAGGGTGTCGGGGGGGGCGATCCCAGTGTCACCAGCGGTCGGTGCCAGGGCGGAGTCGGCTGCGGCAGTGAGCGCTGCGGCGTCGGCGGGCGCAGACGGGTCTTTGGGCCCGTTGAGCAGACGCAGCGCTTCGGGCTTGATCTGGGCCTGCAGGCGCTCGGGCTCGCTCTGCTCAACGGGGGCCAGGCCCAGCGGGGCCAGATAGCCCTGGGTCCAGACGAAATAGCCCGCGTTGGCGAGCACCAGCAGCACGATCACCAACCTCAGCATGGGCGCACGCTCACTTCCGAACTGGTCACGGTCTGCAGACCTTGTGGCGTTTGCAGCAGCAGGCCACCACCGGCGTCCACCCCGGCGCCCACGCCTTCGCTGCCGTCGCTCAGGCGCAGCGGCATGCCCCGCAAGGCATCGCGCTGCGCAAAGCGGCCGGCGAAAGCGGCAAAACCCTGGCGTTCAAACAGCAGCACGTCACGCACCAGCGCGGGGGCCACACGGGCCAGGGCCTCGCCAGCGGTGATGCCCATGTGCAGCTCGGCCAGGCCGGCCGGCGCCATGGCCGCGGGGCTGCCGGTCACCGCAGCGTCGGCCGGGCGTGCGATGTTGATGCCCACGCCGATGACCACCGTGCGCGCGGCGGCCGCGCCCTCACCGCTGCCCGCGGTCTCGACCAGGATGCCCGCGAGCTTGCGCTGCTGCCACCACAGGTCGTTCGGCCATTTCAGGCGCACATCGGGGTGCAGGCTCTCGGCCAGGCTCACGCCCACGGCCAGCGACAGGCCCGACCAGTCGGCCGGCGCCAGCGGCATCGCCAGCGAGAAGGTCAGCGACTGGCCGGCCTTGCTGTGCCAGCCCTTGCCCATGCGGCCACGACCGGCGGTCTGTTCCTCCGCGGCCAGCAGCACCGGCTCGCTCAGCCCGTCGCGGGCGCGGCGCATCAGCTCGGTGTTGGTCGAATCGATGCGGGGCAGGACCTCGACGGTGAACGACGGCAGGTCGGTGACGACCGACTGCCAGATGCCTTCGGCGTGGGCGAGCAGATCGGTCATCCGAGTTTGGTGGCCCGGCCGCCGCGCTTGGGCGCCAGCAGTGTGCCCCGGCAGTTCTTCGATCCGCACCAGCAGGGGTACTGCTTCTTGAGCGCCGGCGTGTAGGGTTCGTCGATCACCAGGCCGTAGTCGTAGAACAGCTCTTCACCGGCCTTGATGTTGCGCAGCGCCCGGATGAAGACCCGGCCGTCCTCGGTCTCGGCCTCGCAGTTGGGATCGCAGCTGTGGTTGATCCAGCGCGAGGAGTTGCCACCGTACTTGGCGTCGATGACGTGGTCCTCGTCGATGTGGAAGTAGAAGGTGTGGTTGGGGTCCTGGGGGTCGTGCGGGTGGCGGCGCAAGGCCTCATCCCAGGTGATCACCTCGCCCACGTACTCGATCAGGGTCTCGCCTTCGGCCAGATCGGCGACGGCGTACACCCCCTTGCCGTGGACGCCCGAGCGGCGGGTCTGGATGCGGCGTGCGGGGGCGGCTTTCTTCACCATCTGGAATTTTGGTAAGGTTGTTTCATGCAGGTGCGCGCGCGTATGCGTGTGCGCCCCCGAGCGCGTGTACACGCGCGTGAAGCCCAAATTGTAGAGATGAACAAGACCCTGGTCATTGCCGAGAAGCCTTCCGTGGCTCAAGACATCGTGCGCGCGCTCACCCCGGTGGCGGGCAAGTTCGACAAGCACGATGACCATTTCGAGAACGAGCAGTACGTCGTGACCTCCGCCGTGGGCCACCTGGTGGAGATTGCCGCGCCCGAGCAGTTCGATGTCAAGCGCGGCAAGTGGAGCTTCGCCCACCTGCCGGTGCTGCCGCCCTATTTCGAGCTCAAGCCGATCGACAAGACCAAGTCGCGCCTGTCCGCCGTGGTCAGGCTGGCCAAGCGCAAGGACGTGGGCCGCCTGATCAACGCCTGTGACGCGGGCCGTGAAGGTGAGCTGATCTTCCGCCTGATCGAGCAGTACGCCGGTGGCCTCAAAGGCGGGCAATACCAGGGCCTGGGCAAGCCGGTGCAGCGCCTGTGGCTGCAGTCCATGACGCCGGCCGCGATCCGCGACGGCTTCGAGAAGCTGCGCAGCGACGAGCAGATGCGCGGTCTGGCCGATGCGGCCCGCAGCCGCTCCGAGGCCGACTGGCTGGTGGGCATCAACGGCACGCGCGCCATGACGGCCTTCAACTCGCGCGACGGCGGCTTTTTCCTCACCACCGTGGGCCGGGTGCAGACGCCCACGCTGTCCATCGTGGTCGAGCGCGAAGAACAGATCCGCGCGCACAAGAGCCGCGACTACTGGGAAATCCACGCCAGCTTCCTGGCCGAAGCGGGCGAGTACCCCGGCAAGTGGTTCGATCCGGCGTTCAAGAAGCCCACGGGTGACGATGCCGATGCCGACCAACGCGCCGACCGGCTGTGGGACCACCGCGAGGCGCTGGCCATCGTCGAGGCCGTGCGCGGCAAGGCCGCCAGCGTCACCGAAGAGAGCAAGCCCACGACGCAGGCCAGCGGCCTGCTGTACGACCTGACCAGCCTGCAGCGCGAGGCCAACGGCCGCTTCGGCTTCTCGGCCAAGACCACGCTGCAGCTGGCGCAGAGCCTGTACGAGCGCCACAAGGCCCTGACCTACCCGCGGACCGACTCGCGCCACCTGCCCGAGGACTACCTGGGCACGGTCAAGCAGACCTTCGAGATGCTGGCCGACAGCGGCATGAAGCACCTGGCGCCGCACGCGCTGACGGCGCTCAATGGCAACTACATCAAGCCCAGCAAGCGCATCTTCGACAACAGCAAGGTCTCGGACCACTTCGCCATCATCCCGACGCTGCAGGCGCCCAGCGGCCTCTCCGAGGCCGAGCAGAAGCTCTACGACCTGGTGGTGCGCCGCTTCCTGGCGGTGTTCTTCCCCAGCGCCGAGTTCATGGTGACCACCCGGATTTCCAAGGTCCTGAACCATCACTTCAAGACCGAGGGCAAGGTGCTGGTCAAGCCGGGCTGGATGGCGGTCTACGGCAAGGAGGCGGCCGAGGACGTGGAAGGCGCCCAGGCCGGTGACAAGGGCCAGAACCTGGTGCCGGTGCGCGACGGCGAGACCGTGCGCACCGAGACCGTGGAGGCCAAGGGCCTGAAGACCAAGCCGCCGGCGCGCTACTCGGAAGCGACGCTGCTGGGCGCCATGGAAGGCGCGGGCAAGTTCATCGAGGATGACGAACTGCGCGAGGCCATGCAGGAAAAAGGGCTGGGCACCCCTGCCACGCGCGCGGCCATCATCGAAGGCCTGCTGAACGAGAAGTACATGCTGCGCGAAGGCCGGGAGATGATCCCGACCGCCAAGGCCTTCCAACTCATGACCCTGCTGCGCGGCCTGCAGGTGGAGGAACTCTCCAAACCCGAGCTGACCGGCGAATGGGAATACAAGCTGGCGCAGATGGAGCACGGCAAGCTCTCCCGCGCGGCCTTCATGGCCGAGATCGCCGCCATGACCGAGCGCATGGTGAAGAAGGCCAAGGAATACGACCGCGACACCGTGCCGGGCAACTACGCCACGCTGGATGCACCCTGCCCCAACTGCGGCGGCGTGGTGAAGGAAAACTACCGCCGCTACGCCTGCACCGGCGCCGACGGCAACAGCGAGGGCTGCGGCTTCTCGTTCACCAAGTCGCCGGCGGGCCGCACCTTCGAGGTGGTCGAGGCCGAGGCCTTCGTGCGCGACAAGCACATCGGCCCGCTGGAGGGCTTCCGCTCCAAGGCCGGCTGGCCCTTCGTCGCCGAGATGGCCCTCAAGTACAGCGAGGACGACCGCAACTGGAAGCTGGAGTTCGACTTCGGCGACGACAAGAACGCCGAAGAGACCGGCGAACTGGTCGACTTCGCGGACCAGGAAAGCCTGGGCGCCTGCCCGGTCTGTGGCGCGCCGGTGTTCGAGCACGGGGCCAACTACGTCTGCAGCAAGGCCGTGCCCACAGCCGCCCAGCCCACGCCCAGCTGCACGTTCAAGAGCGGCAAGGTCATCCTGCAACAGCCGGTGGCGCGCGAGCAGATGAACAAGCTGCTGGCCACCGGCAAGACCGACCTGCTGGACAAGTTCGTCTCCATGCGCACGCGCCGCAGCTTCAAGGCCTTCCTGGCCTGGGACAAGGAAGCCGGCAAGGTGAACTTCGAGTTCGAGCAGCGCGAGAGCAAATACCCGCCGCGCAAGACCGGTGGGGCCACGGCCAAGGCGGCACCCGCCAAGAAGGCCGCTGCGGCCAAGAAGGCCCCGGCCGCGAAGAAAGCCGCCGCGCCCAAGGCCCCGCGCAAGACCACGGCCGCCACCGGCAAGCAACCCAGCGCGGCGCTGGCCGCTGTCATCGGCGAAGGCGCGGTCTCGCGCCCCGAGGTGGTCAAGAAGCTGTGGGACTACATCAAGGCCCATGGCCTGCAAGACGCCAAAGACAAGCGCAAGGTCAACGCCGACGCCAAGCTGCGCCCGGTGTTCGGCAAGGACCAGGTGACCATGTTCGAGATCGCCGGCATCGTCGGCCAGCACCTCTCGGACTGATCCCTGGCGACCCGCGCAGCGGCGGAGCGTGGGGGCCGAGGAATTCAGCGCCGGGCCGCTCCCAAGCTGAATTCGCGCCCCCTCGGGGGGCAGCGACCCGCGCAGCGGTGGAGCGTGGGGGCCTCACTCCTCCGCTGGTTTGCGCGGCGCGAACCGGATCGACACCCGCAATCCTTTCTTCGGGCCTTCGGGGTGGGTGTCCTCCATCTGCACCGCCGCGCTGTGCTGCTGCGCGATCTCGTGCACGATGGCCAGACCCAGGCCAGAGCCGTCCACATTGGTGCCCAGCGCGCGGTAGAAGGGTTGCAGCACCAACTCGCGCTCGTTTTCCGGGATGCCGGGGCCGTTGTCTTCCACCTGCAGGATCAGCACACCGCTGAAACGGTCGAACAGCACGCGGGCGGTGACCACACCGTTCTGTCCGGTGTAGTGGATGGCGTTGTCCACCAGGTTGCGCGTCATCTCCTGCAGCAGCGTCGGGTTGCCGTGCATATGGCAGTCCTCAGGCAACTCTTCCGGCCCTTCGTAGCCCAGGTCGATGTCGTGCTCCAGTGCGCGCGGCACGGAGTCGCGCACCACGCCCATGACCAGGCGGGCCAGGTCGATGCGCGCGCTGGGCAGGGCGCGGCCGGTGGTCTCGGCCCGCGCCAGCGCCAGCAGCTGGTTGACGGTGTGGGTGGCGCGCGTGCTCGAATGTGCGATCTGCTGCAGCGAGTTGCGGATGTCCTGCGGGTTCGCTTCGCGCTGGGCCAGTTCCGCCTGCATGCGCAGCCCGGCCAGCGGGGTCTTGAGCTGGTGTGCCGCGTCGGCCAGGAAGCGCTTCTGCGTGGTCAGCGAGGTCTTGAGCCGCGTCAGCAGGTCGTTGATTGAGGACACCAGCGGTGCGACTTCCTGCGGGATGTGCGACTCTTCGATGGGGCTGAGGTCATCGGGCTTGCGCGCGCGGATGGTCAGTTCCAGGTCCGACAGGGGGCGGATGCCGCGCACCAGCGCCATCCACACCAGCAGCACCGCCAGCGGCAGGATGATGAACTGCGGCACCATCACGCCCTTGATGATCTCGGTCGCCAGTGTCGAGCGCTTGCCGGTGGTCTCGGCCACTTGCATCAGCACCAGACGTTTCGGTTCGGTGTCGCGTTCGAGCCAGACGTAGGCCACGCGCACTTCGTCGCCGCGCAGCACGTCGTCGCGCAACATCACGCGGCCGGGTTCGGGTGACTCCATGTCGCGCGGCAGCGGAATGTCGCCCTCGCCGCTGATGAGCTCACCCCGCACGCCCAGCACCTGGTAGTACACGAGGTCGCTGTCGTCGGCGCGCAGCAGGTCGCGCGCCTGCGGCGTGAGGTTGAAGCTCACCCGCTTGTCCTTGGCGACCACGAACTGTGTGAGCGCCTGCAGGTTGAATTCGAGCGCACGGTCAAAGGGCTTCGTGGCGATGCCCTGGGCGACAAACCAGGTCAGTGCCAGCGACAGCGGCCACAGCAGCAGCAATGGCGTGAGCATCCAGTCCAGGATTTCGCCGAACAGGCTGCGCTGCTCGCGCTGGAACAGGCCGAAGGTGATGCGCTCGTGGTCGTGCTTGTGGTCGTCGGCCATGACGGAGCGCGGCGCGGATCAGATCTTTTCGAGGCAGTAGCCCAGACCGCGCACCGTGGCGATGCGGATCGGGCCCTTTTCGATCTTCTTGCGCAGGCGGTGGATGTAGACCTCGATGGCGTTGTTGCTGACTTCTTCGCCCCACTCGCACAGGCGTTCAACCAACTGGTCCTTGCTGACCAGGCGACCGGCGCGCTGCAGCAGCACTTCGAGCAGACCCAGCTCGCGCGCAGAAAGCTCGACCATCTTGCCGTCGATGGTGGCCACACGGCCCGCCTGGTCGTAGACCAGCGGGCCGTGTTTGATGGTGGAGGTGGCGCCGCCCATGCCGCGCCGTGTGAGGGCGCGCACGCGCGCTTCGAGTTCCGACAGCGCAAACGGCTTGGCCATGTAGTCGTCGGCGCCCAGGTCCAGGCCCTTGACCCGTTCTTCCACGCTGTCGGCCGCCGTCAGGATGAGCACCGGCAGGGTGGAGCCGCGCGAGCGCAGCCGCTTGAGCACTTCCAGCCCGTGCAGCTTGGGCAGGCCCAGGTCGAGGATGAGCAGGTCGAACTCGTTGTTGGTCATCAGCGCGGCGTCGGCCTCGCTGCCGCTGGCCACGTGGTCCACGGCCGCACCGGCGGCGCGCAGGCCACGCAACAATCCGTCGGCCAGGACCTGGTCGTCTTCGGCAATCAGGATGCGCATCGGGGTCTCCTCGCAGGGGTTCAGGCCGGCGTAGGGGCCGGTCTTTTGGGGCATTTTAGGTCGCGCGCCCTGGCCCCGGTCGTCCCGGCGGCCCGTACAAACCCCTGTGCGCGCTCAGCCGGCATAGGCCTCCAGGCCCAAGGTGACCACGGTCGCGACGTCGGGGCCGACCTGGGCACGGAACTCGGCCTCGGCCCGTGCCACCGCCAGGCGGAAGGCTTCCAGCCAGAGCAGGCCGGTGGCGGTGAACACGATGCGCCGCGCCCGCGCATCCTTGGGGTCGGGTTCGCGTCGCACCAGGTCCCAGGCCTCGCACTGCGTCACCAGATCGCCCATGGCCTGCTTGCTCATGCCGGCGCTGGCGGCCAGGTCGGTCAGCCGCGAACCTTGCAACGCCAGGTGGCGGGTGATGTGGATGTGGGCGGCACCGATCTGGTCGCGCGCCGCGAGGTTGGACAGCGCCAGCGGCACGTCGGGGTTGTGCGCCATCAGGTGCAGCACGCGCTCGTCGAAGCGTCGCAACGCCTGGCCCATCAGCCGGCCCAGGTGGCCGGAGCGCCAGCGATCGTCGGGCTCGGAGAGGGCAGGTTTTTCGGTCATGGCAGATGATAAGGAAAACTGACCAAATTTGTGGTTGTCAGAAAAGTATTCCCCGATAAACTCCTGTTCACGCATACAGGCTGTATGCAATACCAAGCTGCAAAAGCCAGTACCCACTCTCATACACAGGAGCGCCGAACATGGACACCGCCGTCAAGACCAATGCCCTCAACAGCGAAAAAGCCAAGGCCCTGCAGGCCGCGCTGGCCCAGATCGAAAAGCAGTTCGGCAAGGGCACCATCATGCGCTTGGGCGAAGGCGAGGCCATCGAGGACATCCAGGTCGTCTCCACCGGTTCGCTGGGGCTGGACATCGCCTTGGGCGTCGGCGGTCTGCCGCGCGGCCGTGTCATCGAAATCTACGGTCCGGAATCGTCCGGCAAGACCACGCTGACCCTGCAGGTCATCGCCGAAATGCAGCGGCTCGGCGGCACCTGCGCCTTCGTCGATGCCGAGCACGCGCTGGACATCCAGTACGCCCAGAAGCTGGGCGTGCACGTGCCCGACCTGCTGATCAGCCAGCCCGACACCGGCGAACAGGCGCTGGAAATCGTCGATTCACTGGTGCGTTCCGGTGCGGTCGATCTGGTCATCATCGACTCGGTGGCCGCGCTCACGCCCAAGGCCGAAATTGAAGGCGAAATGGGCGACAGCCTGCCCGGTCTTCAGGCCCGCCTGATGAGCCAGGCCCTGCGCAAGCTCACCGCCACCATCAAGAAGACCAACTGCACGGTCATCTTCATCAACCAGATCCGTATGAAGATCGGCGTCATGTTCGGCAGCCCCGAAACCACCACAGGCGGCAACGCGCTCAAGTTCTACGCCTCGGTCCGCCTGGACATCCGCCGCACCGGCACCATCAAGAAGGGCGAGGACGCGATCGGCAACGAGACCAAGGTCAAGGTGGTCAAGAACAAGGTCTCGCCCCCGTTCAAGACAGCCGAGTTCGACATCCTGTTCGGCGAAGGCATCAGCCGCGAGGGCGAGATCCTCGACCTCGGTGTGCTGCACCGCGTGGTCGAGAAGTCCGGCGCCTGGTACGCCTACAACGGCGAGAAGATCGGCCAGGGCCGTGACAACGCCCGTGAATTCCTCAAGGAGAACCCGGAACTGCGTGTCGAGATCGAGAACAAGGTGCGCACCGAGCTGGGCGTGCCGCTGCTGCCGGTGGACGGCGGTGCGGAAGAGGCCGCGCCCGCCAAGGGCCGCAAGGCCAAGACGGCCGAGGCCGATGTGGCGGAGTAAGTCGGGCGGTGGGCTTCGAGAAGCTCTCGCTCAAGGGTCGCGCGCTGCGGCTGCTCGCCGGTCGCGAGCATTCGCGAGCCGAGTTGGAAAAAAAGCTCGCGGCCCACGAAGAAACGCCCGGTGAACTGCAGCGTGCACTGGACGATCTGCAGGCCAGAGGGTTCATCAATGAACAGCGGGTGGTCGATTCGGTGCTGCACCGGCGCGCCGCCCGGCTGGGCACCGCTCGTCTGAAGCAGGAGCTGCAGGCCAAGGGCATTGGTGCGGAGGCCGTGGCCGACGCGGTGCAGGCCCTGCGCAGCACCGAACTCGAACGCGCCCGCGAGGTCTGGCGTCGCAAATTCGGCGAACCGGCCGCCGATGCTGCCGGGCGGGCGAAACAGATGCGTTTCCTGGCCGGCCGCGGCTTCGGCGGCGACATCATCCGCCGTGTGCTGGGTGGGGAAGATACCGACTGAAGCCGGGGCGTCCGGTCGTTACGATCGGTTGACGGGAACTCGGGGGGAGATCCCTCCCCCGCATGTTCTGAGGAGGACAGGTGCCAAGCTTTCGGCGTTTTTTCGGTGGCGAGCCGGTCGGGCGGGACAGCCGCCTGCGCGCCGAGGCCATGCGCGCCACGGAAAGCCTGGACATCGAAGCTGCCATTGGGGCGCACCAGCGCTGGAAGGAACAGCTGCAGACCCGCATCACCGGGCGCCCGGGGTTGGATCCTTTGGCCCGTCCACTGGACCGGGAGCGTGTTGGCCGCGATGACCGTTGCGATCTGGGGTGCTGGATACACGGAGCGGGACGAGCGCGCCTGGGTACCTTTCCCGGCTTCACCGACTTGCTGGCCCACCACCGCATGTTCCATCACGTGGCTGGCAACGTGCTGGCGCTGGAAGCTGCGGGTCAGCACGGCGCCGCGCGGCGCATGCTGAACGACCAGTTCGAGGACTACTCGAACCGTGTGACCGAGGACCTGCGACTGTTGCAGCGGGTGGTCAGCGAAGTGGTCGTGTCCCGTCCGGCCTGAGTGGTTCGGCCGGGCTACATCCCGAGCATCAGCTGCAGGTTCTGCACGGCCGCGCCGCTGGCACCCTTGCCGAGGTTGTCCAGGCGGGCGATCAGCACCGCGTGGCGATGCACCTCGTTGGCAAAGACGCGCAGTTCCAGCCGGTTCGTGTCGTTGAGCGCGGTTGCATCGAGCTTGCCGTCCCCGGTGGCCGGCTCCACGCTGACCCAGCCGCCCGCGGCGGCGCTGGCCGCATAGTGCGCCACCAGTGCGTCGTGCAGGTCGCTGGCCTTGGGCCGGCCGGGCAGGTCGTCCAGATGCAAGGGCAGCTGCACCAGCATGCCCTGGCGGAAGTTGCCCACCGCGGGGATGAAGATGGGGCGGCGCCTCATGCCGGTGTAGCGCAGGATCTCGGGCAGGTGCTTGTGCGACAGGCCCAGGGCGTAGGCTTCGTGCAGCGGCGCGGTGCCGGCCTCGTAGGCTTCGATCATGCTGCGGCCGCCGCCCGAATACCCGCTGACCGAAGGCAGCGACACCGGGTGGTCGGGGGGCAGCAGACCCGCATCCACCAGCGGACGCAGCAAAGCGATGGCGCCGGTGGCGTAGCAGCCGGGGTTGGCTACCCGGTCCGCAGTCTGCACGGCTTCACGCTGTCCTGCGCTCAGCTCCGGGAAGCCGTAGACCCAGGTCGCGTGGCACCGGTGGGCCGTGGATGCGTCGATGATGCGCGGCCGCTGGCCCGGCAGGCTGTCGATCATGGCGACCGACTCGATGGCGGCGTCGTCGTGCAGGCACAGGATTACCAGATCCGCTTCCGCCATCAGCGCCTTCTTGGCTTCCGGGTCCTTGCGACGTTCGGGCGCGATGCTCAGCAGCTCGATGTCGGGCATGGCTTGCAGGCGGTCCCGGATCTGCAGACCGGTGGTGCCGGCCTCGCCGTCGATGAAAACTTTGGCCATGTCGGCTCCGTTCGGTGTCAGTCAGGGTTCAGCGACGGCTTCAATAATTATGTATTATGTAAGCTGTCGCTTATATAGTTGGTGCGTCGCACCATGATACAGTCGCCCGCTGCCACGCACGCCCACCGCGCGCCGGTAGCGCCTTCTGGCCGGATCGAACAACCCCCCAGTCCGAGAGAGACCTCATGAAAATTCACGAGTACCAAGGCAAGGAAATCTTGCGTCAGTTTGGTGTGCCGGTGCCGCGCGGTATTCCCGCGTTCACGGTGCAAGAGGCGGTGGAAGCCGCGCAGAAGCTCGGCGGCCCCGTGTGGGTGGTCAAGGCCCAGATCCACGCCGGTGGCCGTGGCAAGGGCGGCGGCGTCAAGGTCGCCAAGAGCATCGACGACGTCAAGGCACGCGCCTCGGACATCCTGGGCATGCAGCTGGTCACGCACCAGACCGGCCCGGAGGGACAGAAGGTTCGCCGCCTCTATATTGAAGACGGCGCCGACATCAAGAACGAACTGTACGTGTCGCTGGTGACCGACCGCGCCACGCAGAAGGTCGCGCTGATCGCTTCCAGCGAAGGCGGCATGGACATCGAGGAAGTGGCCCACTCCACGCCCGAAAAGATCATCACCGAGATGATCGACCCGCTGACCGGCATCACCGAGGCCCAGTCGCGCAAGGTTGCGACGGCCATCGGCCTGACCGGCGCCTCCGTGGACCAGGCCGTGGATCTGTTTGCCAAGATCTACAAGTGCTACATGGACACCGACGCGTCGCTGGTGGAAATCAACCCGCTGAATTGCGACTCCAAGGGCAACCTGATGGCCCTGGATGCGAAGTTCAACTTCGACGCCAACGCCCTGTTCCGCCATCCCGAAATCGTGGCCTTCCGCGATCTGGACGAAGAAGATCCGGCCGAAATCGAGGCCTCCAAGTTCGACTTGGCCTACATCTCCCTGGACGGCAACATCGGCTGCCTGGTGAACGGTGCCGGTCTGGCCATGGCCACCATGGACACCATCAAGCTGTTCGGCGGCGAGCCGGCCAACTTCCTGGACGTGGGCGGCGGTGCCACTCCCGAGAAGGTCACTGAAGCCTTCAAGATCATGCTCAAGAACCCCAAGGTCAAGGGCATCCTGGTCAACATCTTCGGCGGCATCATGAAGTGCGACACCATCGCCACCGGCGT
>CAZJZD010000066.1:0-16542 GCA_964550405.1 uncultured Hydrogenophaga sp.
CAGGGCCGCGGCTTCGCGGTGGTGGCGGCCGAGGTGCGCAATCTCGCCCAGCGCAGTGCCGAAGCGGCCAAGGAAATCAAGCAGCTGATCAACGCCAGCGTGGAGCGCGTGGAGCAGGGCACGGCCCTGGTCGACCAGGCCGGCAACACCATGCAGGAAGTGGTGCAGTCGATCCAGCGGGTGACCGACATCGTCGGCGAGATCAGCAGCGCCAGCCAGGAGCAGAACGCGGGTGTGAGCCAGGTGGCCGAAGCGGTGAGCAGCATGGACCAGACGACGCAACAGAACGCGGCGCTGGTGGAGGAGAGTGCATCGGCTGCTGCGTCGCTGCGCCAGCAGGCCGACCAGTTGGTGGCCGCCGTCTCGGCCTTCCGCACCTAAGTTGGAGGCGATTCGCCGGCGCCCTGATCGGCGTTCGGCGACGCGAACGACGACTGGGAAAGCTTCTGAGACCCGCTGCGAGGACAACGACATGGAACTGACCACCCGGACCCAGACCCCCACCGGCCGCCAGGCGGCGGCCCAGCAGGGCACGCACGCCGAATTTCTGACCTTCCGCCTGGGGGCGGAGGAATACGGCATCGACATCCTGCGGGTGCAGGAGATCCGCAGCTACGAGGAACCCACGCGCATTGCCAACGCGCCGCACTTCATCAAGGGTGTGGTGAACCTGCGTGGGGTGATCGTGCCGGTGGTGGACCTGCGCATCAAGCTCAATTGCGAGAAGGTCGAATACAACGGCTTCACGGTGGTGATCGTGCTGAACGTGCACGGTCGCGTGGTGGGTGCGGTGGTGGACTCGGTCTCGGACGTGCTGGAGCTGAGCCATGAGCTGATCAAGCCGGCGCCGGAGATGAACACGACGGTGGACACGAGTTTCATCACGGGCATCGCCAGCGTGGGTGAGCGCATGCTGATCCTGATGGACATCGCCGCGCTCATGAGCAGCGCCGACATGGGGCTGATGCCCGTCGACGCGCAGCACCTGCAGTGAAGTCTGCCCGATGGACCCGCGCGGAGCGGGTCCTGCCCGTCAGCGCAGGCCGGCGCCGGCGGCGTGTTCGGCGCGCTGGATCAGCTCGATCTTGTAGCTGATTTTGGTGTTTGCTGTCATTTTTAAAAGTCTTATAAATCAACAACTTATAGACTATTCGGTGCTTGAGAAGCGCCTCAAAAGCACCTGCAGACGCCACAAAATGGCGGCTGAAACTCAATCAGATCATGCGATGATCCATCTCGTTGACATGATGGAGATGTGGCATGGCAAAACCCCGAATCAAGCCATCCGGGAAGTGGGAAATAGGGCTGAGACACCCATCGCTTCCGAACGGGCGCAAGTACTTCACCTTCGACACCGAGGCCGAAGCCATTGCGTACGGGCAGCAGTGGAAGCTGATGAAGCACGCGGACATCCCGCCGCCGGCAGAACTGACTGCCCCCACGTCTCCCGGCGACGGCGTGCGCTTGCTGCGCATTCTTGGTGAGTGGTCGGACAGCGGTTTTGCGGCGCCATCGCAAATTCTCACGCTCAAGACGCTGACACGCGAGGTGGGTTCGGTGCGGTTTTCGGATGCCGACTACAAATGGCTGACCGGCTATCTCCGTTCCCTGAAAGTAGAGAAGAACCTGTCCCCTTCGTCCATCAAGCACCGCATTCAGGCGCTGAGCCGGGCCATTGACGAGTACCTGCGGCACAACGTGAACGTCAAGATCAGCAACCCCGTGAAGCTGCTGCCCAAGGGCTACTCGACTTATACCGACGTCGATGCCCAGATGGCGAAAGCCAAGGGAGGCACGGTGAAGGTGAACGTGGCGCGCGACAGGCGCCTGCTGCCAGGGGAGCACGAGAAGATCGTGGCGGTGCTGTCGGGCTATGAGCGGCCGGACCGCTCGCGCGGCCTCGAACTCAAGGGAGGCGATGCGCTGTTGACCTTGTACCTGCTGATCCTGAACACGGGACTGCGGCTCAGGGAGGCGTACACACTGACCAGGGGCCAGATTGACATGCAGAACAAGGTGATCCATGCCAAGGAGACCAAGCAGTGGCGTGGGAAGATTTCTTATCGGGATGTCCCAATGCGTCCCGAAGTGCATCAGGCACTTTCCTCGTACTTTGCATCGCGGCCGCCGTTTGAAACCGACGCCCACATCTTCCCGTTTCTCCACGAAGAAGGAGTCGAGGAAGGGAAAAAGGGCTTGGTGCGTACCAGTCAACGGCTGTCATTCCGTTTCAGGATCGCTTTCGAGTACATGGACATTGTTGGCCTCCATGAACACGACCTGAGACACGAAGCTACATGCCGATGGCTGGAGCTGAAAGACAAAGACGGGCGCGATCTTTTCCGCCTGGAGGAACTGAACAGGATCATGGGATGGAAGCCGGGCTCGGTGATGGCCCAGCGCTACGCCAGCTTCAGGGGCGTGGACCTTGCGCAAAGGCTTTGGCCGGCACCGGAAGCGGTGGAGGCGTCTGTCGCCGCGGCCTGAGCGGGATGTCCAGGCGCGGGACCGACTTTCTTGAGTTCAGGTCCTGGCGCCGCTCTTCCGCCTCTTTGCGGGCGCGGTCGGCGATGTAGGCCAGCAGGTCGGCTTTCACGTAGATCCAGCCGCGGCCGAATTTCATCCCCGGCAGCTCGCCGGTTCGGGTCAGTTCCTCGATTCGTTGCTCGGTGCAGTGCAGGAGCGCGGCGCACTGTTCGGCGTTGATCGTTTCGTCGGTCATGCTGCGTCGCCTTGCGGAAGGTGCTCGTGGTGCTCGGGCACATCGAACGTCATGAAGCGGCTGCCTACCGACGCGTCGTTCTTGACTTTGTGGTGTGCCGCGTTCTCGCTGTAACCAATGACTTCGACGAAACGCTTGATCAGCGCTTTTCGGGTACGGCCCCCACTAAGGTTTGGCCAGATGGGCTCAAACGCTTTCACCATGCAGTTCATTCCAGCGCGCTGCCAGCATCGGCCGACTTGATCGACGCCGATGGAGTCTTAAGTTTGGCATTTCCTCGCCGGAATCCTCGGTCCCTGGCCATGAACGCCGCCAGCATGTGCGGGATCAGTGCCAAGGTATCGGTGGCTTCGCCGTAGGTTTGCGCGTGCAGGGCAGCGTAGCGATCCAGCTCGGTTTTCAGGTCGGACGGACAAGAGAAGGTCAGCTTGATGCTTTCTGTCTTGGGCAGAGGCCCCAGGCGCAGCTTTCGGTTCGTGCTCATCGTGGCGCTCCTCGAACGAAGAACAGCGGCTGGTAGGGTCGCAGCATCAGGTCCCGATTGACGATGACGCGCATGGGCAAACCCGGTCGGGCGGTCAATGTCGGTTGGATGTTCAGGTTGCGTCGAGTCACCTCCTGGCCGATCTGGTTCACGCTGTCCTGCAGGCTGTCGCGCCCGGCAATCACGATGCGGTTGCCGTCCTGCCGGTTCTCGGGCGCGGCCAGCTCGGCACCAATGCCCAGCAGCGAGGTCAGCGCGGCGCCTGCGAAGACGCGATCCCAGTGCCAGTCCACGCCATCTTCGAGTCCGGCCCGCCCGGCAGGGTCGGAGCCCACCAGGTTGTCCAGCGTCAGGGAGGACGTGTCGGGCAGGATCACCCGGTTCCACACCACCTGCACCCGGCTCTGGCCATAGCTCACCTGACTGTTGTAGCGCCCGAGGATGCGAGATCCCTGGGGGATCAGCAGGTGTTTGCCGGTGGCGGTGTCGTAGACCGGCTCGGTGACCGTGGCGACCACGTCGCCGGGCAGGTCGGACTGGATGCCGGTGACCAAGGCACCGGCGATCACCGTGCCCGCCATCACCTGGTACGGCGAGGCGGGCAGTTGCAGCGAGCCGGAATTGCGTGTTTCCGTGGACGCGGTTTTCAGGAAAACCTCCTTCTGGTCTTGCCGGTTCTGTGACGCCGTGGCGTCGGCACCGCCGGCCTGCGCTGGCGTGGACGCTGGGCCTGCCGCCATGGGGTCGAAACCCGTCAGGCCGCTGGGCACCGAGCTCGGAGTGCCAGAGGACACAGCGGTCGGCGCAGCAGTTGCCGCGCGCTGCGAACCATTGCGAAAGAACACCGATGCGGCAGCCGCCTGCTCTGACTCCTTGCGCCGGGCATCACGCTCTGACGCGGCAGGGTCGTGTCCTGGAGGCGAATAGCTCGGCACCACCGGTTGTTGCGACTTGACGATGGCTGGACCCAGGTCGCCGGGCAAAGGTGGCCCCAACTCAGGCACCGGTGCCGGGGCGGGTTGCGGCAACTTGGAGTAATCCGTCGGCAACTGCCCCAGTCCTTCGGAGCGCGAGACGCGATCAACGTTGAACAGCTCGGCGGGCTCGCTGGACTCCCGGCGGGTCTTGGGCTGCAGCGACCAGACCGTCGCACCCAACACGCCCAAGGCCAGCAGACCCGCCAGCAGCGCAAGGCTGCGGCGATTGAGCCGGGTCACCGGGCGTGGCTGGGCGCGCAGCGCCATCGATTCGGGCGACACCTTGGCCGCTGCAGGGCGGCCGGGCGCGCCCGACGGTGCAGGGTCGTGCATGGGCATGTTCAGTTCCTCCGAGTGGTCGGCGGCCATCCGTCCGTGCGCTCGATGCGGACCGTGTCGCCTTTGTCGGCGCCCAGCCGCAGTTCTGCCGCACCAAACAGGCGGTCGACGATGTAGTAGGGCGAGCGGAAGCGGTAGTTCACCAACTGACCGTCGCCCTGTGCGCCGATGACGAACAGTGGTGGCAACTCGCCTTGCGCGATGCCGGCCGGGAACTGGATGTAGACCTTCTCGCCATCGTCAAAGGCCCGCAGAGGCTTCCAGGGTGGCGTGCTGCCGCTGATCGCGTATCGGAAACGCAGGCGCTCCAGAGATAGCCCGACATCCACCGGCGCTGCTGTCTGCGCCGCCTGAGCCTGGCGCTGCAAGGCCAGCATGCGGTCCTTGGGGTAGTCCCAGGACACCGAGGCCATCCACGCCTTCTCGGTCGAGGTCAGCTCGATCAGGTAGGTGCGCCGGTTGGTGGTGATGACCAGGTTGGTCTTCAGGCCGGTGCGTACTGGCTTGACCAGCACGTTCACGCGCAGTGCATCGCCGGCTCCGCTGGACGTGTCGCCCACGATCCAGCGCACCGTGTCGCCGGCTGCCACCGTGACCAGCTCTTCGCCCGCCTGCAGCGAAATCACCGTCACGCGCCCCGGCGCCGCGTAGACCTGGTACAGCGCACCGTCGGTGTAGGGCCAGACCTGGATCGCATTGACGTAGCCCTCCCGCGTCGGTGCGACCCGGGCCTCTTCGTTGGCCCGTGACACCCGCAGCCGCTCGTCCACGGGCTCGGACACGGGCGGTTTGTCCTGCGCCGCAGGCAGCGGCTTCATTTGCGAGGGCATGGGCAGCACCTGCGGCACCGCGACCACCTCCACCGGATCGGGCGGCTCGGGCAGGGGCTGCGCCATCATGGGCTCGTCCAGCGGGATCACGGGCGGCGGCGTGCCTTGCGACGCGCAACCCATCAGGGCGGCGGCGACGGCGATTGCGCTGAAGAGCAGGCGCTGGGTCGGGTTCGGGGTGTTCATTGTTTGCTTCCTTCATTCGCATCCAGTTCGCGGCTCCAGGACAGGCCGTTGACGTAGATGCCCAGGGGGTTCTTGCGTAGGCGCTGCTCGGTGCGCGGGGTCTGCAGCACGGTCGAGACCACGGCCGTCCACCGCTCGGTGCCGGCCGGTGCGCCGTTGACGAAACGCTGCTCGGTCCAGCGCACGTTGAACGAGGCGTCACTGGCGCGGACCACGCTGGTGATCTGCACCGTCGCCGACTCCTTGCCCACCCGCACGAACGGGTCGTTGGTGCGGGCGTATTCGTTGAGCACGGCGGCCCCGCGGTCGGTCGTGTAGTCGTAGGCGTCCAGCCAGTTCTGCCGCACCACGATCGGGTCGATGGACAGCGAACGCACCAGCGTCACGAAGCGGGCCAGGTGGTGGGCGATCTGCGCATCGCCGGGGCGGTAGGGTGAGGCGGCCTCGCCCACGGTGCGCACCTGGCCGGCCTGATCCACCTCCACCACGTAAGGCGTCACGATGGACTGCGCCGAGCGCCAGACCAGACCACCGGCCATCAGCAAAGCCAGCGACAGGCAGCCAAAGGCCATCAGGCGCCAGTTGCGGGCCTGCACGCGGGCCGATCCGATGCGCTCGTCCCAGGCCTGTGCGGCCGATTGGTAGGGGGTGGCAGGCTGCGGCGTGTCGGCATAGCGCACCTGCGGTCGTTTGAATCGCATGCTGGGTTCTCCTCAGGAATCCGAATCACGAAGGCTGGGCCCGCTGCCCGAGCCGCCCCCATCGCCACCGCGCAGGGTGTGCGCGGCCGTCGTGGCGGCGTGCCCCATCTGCTGGCGCCGGCGCATGCGCTGTGCCCAGGCGGGCTCGGTGGCTGGGGGCGGGCTGGAGGAAGCTGTGGCGGCCGACTCGGCGCCGGCAGCCGCTGGCGCGGCAGCGTCTGCCACGAAGCCCGAGACCTTGTCCTTCACGGCCTTGGCGCCTTCGGCCAGTTTTTGGCCCACCGCGCTGGCGCCTGTGCGGGCCACGTTGGCCACGCCGGCACCGGCGGCGCGCAGCGGACCACCAGAGGACGCGGCAGCGCCGGCGTCGTAGGCGGACTTCGCGCCAGCCGCCAGGCCACTGGCCGAACGGGCCGCCGAAGCGCCGCTGCCGATCGCGGCCCGTGCAGCGCCGGGCGCCATGCGTGCGCCGGCGGCCACGGCCGCACCGGCACCCGCCACGGCAGCGCCTCCGGCCACCGCCAGACCCGTAGCGCCCAGCGCCGTTCCGGCTGCCGCGCCCGCACCCAGCAGCGGCGCGCCGGACACCAGACCTGTCGCGATGCCAGGCCCGAAGATGCCCAGGCCGAGCAATGAGAGCGAGGCCAACATCACCACCAGCGCGTGGTCGATGGAGGGCTCTGCCGGCACCGTCTGAAACTGGGCGAACAGTCCCGTTCCAATGCCCACGATCACCGCGAGCACCAGCACCTTGATGCCCGAAGACACCACGTTGCCCAGCACCTTCTCGGCCAGGAAGGTGGTCTTGTTCCACAGGGCAAAGGGCACCAGCACGAAGCCGGCCAGCGTCGTCAGCTTGAACTCCAGCAGCGTCACGAAAAGCTGCACGGCCAGTACGAAGAAGCTCACGATCACCGTGAGCCAGGCCAGGAACAGCACCACGATGGGTGCGAGGTTGATGAACACCTCCGGAAAGCCGGACAGGTCGCTGATCTGCTGCAGGATCGGGGCTGCTGCATCGATGCCAGCTTTTGCCAGGTGGCCCGGCTGCAGGAAGGTGGCCAGGCTCATGCCCGAGCCGCTGGCCTGCAGGCCCAGACCGGCGAATGAGCGGAACACGATGCCCGAGAGGCTGTTGAAGTTGCCGATGATGTAGGCGAAGGCACCTACGTAAAGCACCTTGCGGATCAGCTTCGCCATCACGTCCTCGCCCTGGCCGGTGGTATGGCCCATGGCCCAGAACAGGCCGGCCAGGGTCATGTCGATGGCCACCAGCGTGGCGGTGAGGAAGGCGACCTCGCCGTTCAGCAACCCGAAACCCGAGTCGATGTAAGTGGAGAAGGTGTTCAGGAAGCGGTCGATGACGGCGACGTCGTCCATGGCAGGGCTCCCGGTGGTTCAGTGGCCGTAGAAGCTCACGCCCTGCGGCGTGTAGCCCGTGCCGCTGCCGATGAAGCGGCGCGTCACCTCGCGGCCACGCTCGATGGCGGCGGCCTGCCGGGCCAGTTCCAGCGAGGCAGCACGGTCCTGCGTCAGCATCAGCTGCTGCGACTGGATGGACTGCTTGGCCTGCAGGGCCAGCAGCTGGTTGGTGGCCTGCATGGCCTGCAGCGCCCCGGTGGCCGACTGGCTCTGGCTGACCAGGTCAGCCAGTACCCCCTCGTCCAGGCTCAGGTTCTGCGACACCTGGGCCTGCATCTGCATGGCGGTCTGCAGGCCGTTGAGTGTGTTCTTCCAGCGCTGGCGCGCGTCCTGGAACATCTGGTTGCCGCTGACGGTGGCGGCGTACTGCTCGGGGTAGAGGCGGGCGAACTCGGCGTCGAGATTCGACACCTGGTAGGCCAGGCCCTGGGCCTGTGCAATCAATTGCCGCGTCGTGTCCAGCGTCGAGCGCAGGCGGTTGACCACGTTGAACGGCAGGCTCGCCAGATTGCGCGCCTGGTTGATCAGCATCTGCGCCTCGTTCTGCAACTGGCGGATCTGGTTGTTGATCTGCTCCAGCGTGCGCGCAGCCGTCATGGTGTTCTGCACCAAGTTGACCGGGTCCAGCACGATGTCGCCCACGCCGAAGAGTGCGTGCGCGGGCTGCGTGACGCCCAGGGTCAGCGCGGCGGCGGTGGCCAGTGCTGTCAGACGGGTCCTGAGGGCGCGGGTGGGGAAATGAAAGCTCATGGCGTTTCTCCTGAAGGTCGGGCATGCCCGGGGTGGTGGTGGGTGTGTTGGTGAAAGAGATCGGCCGCCCAGTCCAGGCCACGGCGGTACAGCCAGGCCGGGGCAAAGTCATCAGGCGGGTGCGAAGCCAGCACCTCGTCGATCAGGCGTTGGTCCTGTGGTGTGGAGGCCCCGGCGAAGGCCAGGGCCACGGGTCCGAGGTCCAGGTCGAACAGGCGGTTGCCCAGCCGCGACTGGTAGTAGTAGTCGCGCTTGGGCACGGCGGTGGCTACGATCTCGATCTGGCGGCGGTTCAGGCCAAAGGCCTCGTAGATCGAGCGCACCTGGGGTTCGGTGGCTTGCGGGTTGGGCAGGAAGATGCGGCTCGCGCAGCTCTCCACGATGGCCGGAGCAATGCTTGACCCCTGAATGTCGGCCAGGCTTTGCGTGGCGAACAGCACCGACACGTTCTTCTTGCGCAGCGTCTTGAGCCACTGGCGGATGCGCGCCGCGAACACAGGGTCGTCCAGGAACAGCCAGGACTCGTCCAGCATCAGCAGGGTGGGGGCACCATCGAAGCGCGCCTCGAAGCGTGCGAACAGGTAGCCCAGAACGGCCATCACCGTCGCACGGCTGCCCATCAGCTCTTCCATCTCGAAGCACTGCACGTCGGCCGTGCCTAGGCGGTCGTGGTCGGCGTCCAGTAGCTTGCCGTGCGCGCCGCCCAGCACGTAGGGCGCGAGCGCCTGGCGCAGCGCATTGGACTGCAGCAGCACCGACAGCCCGGTGAGCGTGCGCTGCTCGCGCGGCGCGCCGGCCAGGCTGCCCAGTGCCGACCAGATCGCGGCCTTCTCGTCCGGTCCGACGGCCACGCCCTCGTGCACCAGCCGGCCTTCGACCCACTCGGTAGCCCAGCTGCGGTAGCCCTCCTGGTCAATGCCGGCCAGTGGCTGGAAGGCGATGTCGCCATCGCTGCCCAGGTCGTAGTGCTCGCCGCCCAGACCCAGCACCGTGGCGCGCATGGAACGGCCCATGTCGAACGCGAAGATGCGCGAACCGGGGTAGCGCCGGAACTGCAGGGCCAGCAAGGCCAGCAGCACCGACTTGCCCATGCCCGTCGGTCCGACCACCAGGGTGTGGCCCACGTCGCCCACGTGGGTCACCAGCCGGAACGGTGTGGAACCTTCGGTGCGGGTCACGACCAGCGGCGGGCCGTCCAGGTGCCGGTTGCGCTCCGGTCCGGCCCACACGGCAGATACCGGCATCAGGTGTGCCAGGTTCAGCGTCGAGACGATGGGCTGGCGCACGTTGGCGTATGCGTTGCCCGGGATCGACGACAGCCAGGCCTCCACCGCGTTCAGCGTCTCCGGGATGGTGACGAAGCCGCGCCCTTGGATCACGCGCTCGGCCATGCGCAGCTTCTCGTCGGCAGCGGTCGCGTCGGTATCAAGCATAGTGACGGTGGCGGTCACGTACCCGAAGGCCACCTGGTCGCTCCCCAGCTCCTGCAGGGCCGCGTCCGCGTCGGCGGCCTTGTTGCCGGCGTCGGTGTCCACCAGCGGCGACTCCTGCTGGAACAGCGACTCGCGCAACAGGGCCAGCACGTTCTTGCGCTTGGCAAACCACTGCCGGCGCATTCGGCCCAGTTCCTTCTCGGCCTCGGCCTTGTCCATGCACAGGAAGCGCGTGGACCAGCGGTAACCGAAGCCTAGCCGGTTCAGGTCGTCAAGCACGCCAGGCCAGGTGGATGTGGGAAACCCGCGCACCGTGGCCACCCGCAGATGGGCGTCACCCAGCATGGGAGCCAGACCGCCGAGCAGGGGCGCATCGGCCAGCAGTGCATCCAGGTGGAAGGGCACCTCGGGCACGGCCACGGGGTACGTGCGTGGCGACACCGTGGTGTGCAGATAGCTCAGCGTGTCGGCGTCCTGCAGCCAGGCAATCTCGGGCATCACGCCGTCGAGCAGGTCGAACACGCGGTCGGTCTCGGCGATGAAGGCAGCCAGCCGTTCGCGCCAGTCCACCCCGGTGCTGGAGCGGTTTTCGTAGAGCAGGCTGGCGGCTCGTGCGCGCGACTCTTCGGGGGGCAGGTACTGCAGGGTGAAGTGGTAGCGGCTCTCAAAGTGGCTGGCCGATTCCTCGAAGGCTGCGCGCCGCTCTTCGTCCACCAGCCACGACAGCGCCTCCGGAAAGGACGAACGCGGGTAGTCGGCCGCTGGCCGGCGCTCGGCGTCCACGTACAGCGCCCAGCCTGAGCCCAGGCGGCGCAACGCGTTGTTCAGGCGCGCGGTGGTGGCCACCAGTTCACCCTGCGTGGCGCTGTCCAGGTCAGGGCCCCGGAAGCGCGCGGTGCGCTGAAACGAGCCGTCCTTGTTCAGCACCACGCCGGGCGCCACCAGCCCGGCCCAGGGCAGCCAGTCGGCCAGCAGGGCGGGGCGGTGCCGGTACTCGGAGAGGTTGAGCATGGCGTTGTCCTCACACGTCCAGCAACGGCTTGTGCTTCAGGTGCCGGGCAAACACCGCCATGAACTGCGGATCGGCCCGTGCACCCCAGACCGCCAGCGAATGGCCCACGATCCACAGCACGGCACCCGGAATCCAAAGCTGCAGGCCCAGGCCCACGGCGGCGGCCAGCGTCCCGTTGGCGATGGCCACCGTCCGTGGCGCGCCGCCCATCAGGATGGGTTCGGTCAGCGAGCGGTGCAGCGGAATCTCGAAGCCGCTGGCCAGGGAGGCCGCATGCTCGGCACCGCCGCTCATACCAGGGCCCCACCCGAGAAGCTGAAGAAGCTCAGGAAGAAGGACGAGGCCGCAAAGGCGATCGACAGACCGAAGACGATCTGGATCAGCTTCCGAAAGCCGCCAGAGGTGTCACCAAAGGCCAGGGCCAGGCCGGTGGCGATGATGATGATCACGGCCACGATGCGGGCCACCGGACCCTGGATCGAGTCCAGGATGGACTGCAGCGGCCCTTCCCAGGGCATGCTGGAGCCGGCCGCCTGGGCCGTGCCGGCCAGGCTCAGCATGACGGCGGCGGTGAGCAGCCCCTGGCGGGCGGGCTGCATCAGCCGGTTCAAGCGGTGCAGGCTGGCGACCCGCGAGGACACTAGCAGGCGGGTGAACGGTCGCGCAAAGGAGCGCAGGGCAGTCAAAGTGTTCATGAAAGATCTCCGGGTGGGGTTGAGGAAGGGGAGTCCGCCGCTGTGGGCGGGGAGGGCGTTGGCAGTTCTGGCAATGGCTCGTTCACCGACACCAGGTGGTAGCCGGTGCTGTCGTGTCCGGTGACGTGGGCAATCGTCTCGATGCGGCGCTTGCGTCCGCGACCGGCGATGTACACCACCACGTTGATCGCCTCGGCGATCAGGGCGTGCGGAGGATTCACCGCGACCTCCAGGATCAGCTGCTCCACCCTCAGTAACGCTCCGAGTGCGGAGCCGGCATGAATGGTGGCGATGCCGCCAGGGTGGCCGGTGCCCCAGACCTTGACCAGATCCAGCGCTTCGCCGCCCCGTACCTCGCCCACCACCACGCGGTCGGGCCGCAACCGCATCGTGGCGCGCACCAGCTCGGTCATCGAGACGGCACCCGCGCGCGTGCGCAGCGGCACGTGGTCGCGCGCAGCGCACTGCAGTTCGATCGTGTCTTCGAGCACCAGCACCCGGTCGCCGGTGGCGGCTATCTCGGCCAGCAGCGCGTTGGCCAGCGTGGTCTTGCCCGTGCTGGTGCCGCCCGCGATCAGGATGTTCTGCCGCTCGTGCACGGCCCGACGCAGGAAGTTCGCCTGCTCTGCGCTCATCATCCCGTCGGCCACGTAGCGGTCCAGAGGGATCACGCCCACGGCGCGCTTGCGCAGCGCGAAGGCCGGCCCCGGAGCGGCCGGCGGCAGCACGCCTTCGAAGCGTTCACCCGTCTCGGGCAGCTCGGCGGTCAGCAGCGGCTGGCCCCGATGCACCTCGGCGCCCACGTGGGCCGCCACCAGGCGAATGATGCGTTCACCATCGGCTGCAGACAGCGTCACGCCCGTGGGCGCCCGCCCGGTCGAAAGCCGGTCGATCCAGAGCGTGCCATCGGGGTTGAGCAGCACCTCCACCACGTCCGGGTCTTCGAGCGCGGCCGCGATCACTGGCCCTATGGCCGTGCGCAGCATTCGGACACGGCGGTCGAGCGTGGTCTTTTCGGGGCTGGGTGGCAGGGCCGTCATGGGGTTGGGCCCTCGCTCGGTGGGGTCGAGTCCATGTGGTCACTTGGCGCGGCTGCGGCCTCATCCAGTTGCCGGTTCAGGCCTTGCTCCTGCGGATGCAGCTCCTCAATCACGTCGCGCACCAGGCTGCGACCGCGCAGCAGGTGGCGGCTCAGTTGTTCGACGAACTGTTCGAAGCGCGCCTTGCCTTGTGCGCGGGCCGCATCCTGATGGCCTTCAGGCACCGGTGTGCTCACGGTCAAGTAGTAGCGGATGAACAGGGCCAGGGTCTCAATCTCGATGTTCTGGTCGCGCTCCAGCCGCTCGAACTGGCGCGAGAGGCGGTCCAGCCGCTTGGCGATGGCGGCCTCGCGCTGGTCGCCCGAGTCCGGCGACAGCCACGAGGCCAGAGCCGCCGCGACGATGGATGACTTGGATACACCCTTCTTGGCGGCCACCTCTTCGAGGCGACGGGCATGCTCGGGCGGAATGAACAGGTTCAGGCGGTACTGGCTCATAGCGTGATGCCGTCGTCGGGGTCGAGTGCGGCCAGGCGCGCCGCGCGCTGCAGGACCGGGTCGAGCTGGCGGGGGAGGGGCAGAGGCGCATCGTCGTCATCGAGCAGCGCCAAGTCATTGGTCATGGCGTCGAACTCGGGCTGCGGCGTGGTCTTCGCCGTCAGCTCCGGCTGCAGGCGGGGACCGCCTTCAGCGGCAGTCATGCCGGCCGTGAACGCGGGGTTTGGTGCAGTGGTCGCCATCGGCACCGCCAGTTCGCGCCAGTCGTCCGCCCGCAGCGGTGGCGCATCGGGGTAGGGCCCTGCTGCCAACACGGGCGGTGGCAACACGCGGCGCTTGAAGTTCGCGTCGGCGTAGTAGCGCAGCTTGCGGGCCTTGACTGGCGGCATGCTGGAGACCATCACCACCGCGTCGTCGGGCGGCAATTGCATCACTTCGCCAGGGGTCAGCAGCGGGCGCGCCGTCTCCTGCCGCGAGACCATCAGGTGGCCCAGCCAAGGGGCTAACCGGTGGCCGGCGTAGTTGCGCTGGGCGCGCAGCTCGGTGGCCGTGCCCAGTGTCTCGGAAATGCGCTTGGCCGTGCGTTCGTCGTTGGTGGCAAAGGTCACCCGCACGTGGCAGTTGTCCAGGATCGAGTGGTTCTGGCCGTAGGCCTTGTCGATCTGGTTCAGGCTCTGCGCGATCAGGAAGCTGCGGATGCCGTAGCCCGCCATGAAGGCCAGCGCGGTCTCGAAGAAGTCAAGACGACCCAGCGCCGGGAACTCGTCGAGCATCAGCAGCAGCTTGTGCCGTCGCGCGATGCCGTCGGAGCCATCCAGCGACTCGGTCAGCCGCCGTCCCACCTGATTCAGGATCAACCGGATCAACGGCTTGGTACGGCTGATGTCGGAGGGCGGCACCACCAGGTACAGCGACACCGGGTGCGCGGTCGAGATCAGGTCGGCAATGCGCCAGTCGCAGCGGGAGGTCACCTTGGCCACCGTCGGGTCGCGGTATAGACCCAGGAAGCTCATCGCGGTGGAGAGCACACCCGAGCGCTCGTTCTCACTCTTGTTGAGCACCTCGCGCGCGGCGGATGCGACGACGGGGTGCGGGCCACCGCCTTGCGCGTTCGCCAGGTGAGGCGTCGTCATCATCCGGTGCAGCGTCACCTCGAAAGGGCAGGCCGGATCGGACAGGAAGTTGGCCACGCCGCGCAGCGTCTTGTCTTCGCCCGCGTAGAGCACGTGCAGGATGGCCCCCACCAGCAGCGCGTGCGAAGTCTTCTCCCAATGATTGCGGCGCTCCAGTGCGCCCTCCGGGTCCACCAGGATGTCAGCGATGTTCTGCACGTCGCGCACTTCGTGTTCACCACGTCGAACCTCCAGCAGGGGGTTGTATGCGGCCGATCGCGCATCGGTGGGGTTGAACAGCAGGCAGTGCGAGAAGCGCGAGCGCCAGCCGGCCGTCAACTGCCAGTTCTCGCCCTTGATGTCGTGGATGACGGCCGAGCCGGGCCACGACAACAGCGTGGGCACCACCAGGCCGACGCCCTTGCCCGAACGTGTGGGCGCAAACGCCAGCACGTGTTCCGGCCCGTCATGGCGCAGGTAGTGCTCACCATGCTGGCCGAGGAACACTCCGCCGGGGCGGTTCAGGCCCGCCTGGCGCACGTCATCTGCCGTGGCCCAGCGGGCGGTTCCGTAGGTGGTGACCAGTCGCGACTGCCGCGAGCGCCAGACCGACATACCCACCGCCACGCCCACCGAGGCCAGGCCGCTGCCGCCTGCCATCGCGCCGCCCACGTCGAAGACATCGGGTGCGTAGGCGTCGAAGAAGAACCACCATTCGAAAAGGCGCCAGGGATGGTAGACCGGCGAGCCGAAGGCCTCGAACCACGGAGTGCCCAGACGCGCCTGATGGCCGAGTGCCGTAGCGGTCCACTGGGTTGCACCCCACACGCCGACCACGACGACGCCCAGAACCGCCGCGATCTGACCGTAGAGAACCCCCTGGTGGCTTTTGCCCTGAGCCTGCACCTTGACCTCCGATTCTGTGGCCCGCCATGCGGAGCCATGCGCGCGGCACGAAGGTGTGCCGCACGCATGAGCATCAAGGCTGGCTATCGGTGGGTCAAAGTCCGAAATCGCCAGGCTCGCAACTCGGCCTGCAAGAATGCAAGTGGCAGCGTGCTGCCGCGTGTCATGGCTCCCTGAAACGATGCGCTTAGCACCGCTTCCATGCGCGAGATGAGTGCCACCGAGTGTGGCCACGAACGCAAGTTCAGAACTTGGGCGATTCCTTGGGTGGGTTGTACGGCACCTTGCCGTCCCCGAAAAATCGTCGCTTCGAGGCCTCGGCCACGCGGTCACAAAGTTCGTCGCCCAGTTTCGTGCGCTCGGTCTTGCACTGCTCTCTCAGCAGCTTCAACCGTTCTGGATCGGCCATAAACGATTCCAGCGAATCAGTGGGCTGCTGCTTGCCGCAGGCCGACAGAAGGAGGGTGGCCGAGGTAACTGCCAAGGCTGCTTTCCATTTGTGAAGCTTTTTCATGTCGTACTCCCTGGTGAAGTGTGCTGAGCATCATTGGCCAGCCGATCCGGCGCGTTTATGAGTGCTCTTTCTACGAAACGTCGCAAGGTCTCAGACGGGTCACCGATACGGTGGATCAGGTAGGTGGTCAGCAACGGTGTGCGGCCTGCCAATGGCCTGGTGACGATTTCTGGGTGGCTGCTGGTTGATACGTGTGCCTCTGTCGAAAAGCCCAACCCGTATCCCGCTGCCACTAGCGTCACCATGAGGTCGTGACTGGCGACTCGCTCAGCCACGATGGGCTCCATGTCAGTCGCGCGAAGTACCCGGTCCAGCTGGCGACAGCAGCCCTCGCAGACCTCAGGGTCGCACAGCACCAGTGGGTAGCGCAGGACCTCGTTCAGCGGCGGTTTCTTGTAGGCCAACAAGGGGTGACGCAAAGGCATCACCACCACTATCGTGTCGCTCCATGCCGGCACAGCAGACAGAGCCTCGCCGACATCCGTCCATTGGGAAAACCCCAAGTCATACAAGTCGGATTCGAGGCCCTTGATCTGCTGCGCCAGCGGAACCTCGTATAGGCGGATTTCCGTATCTGGCTCCTCTTCACGGCAACCCGATAGCAATGCAGTGAGACGGGCCTGCGAGATGTCTTCGGACAGCGCGATGCGCAACTGTCTCTGGTAACCGGCCGACACGGCCCGTACGCTGTCACGAGCCTGGGTCAGCGCAGCGAACACGCGTGGCACGTGATCCATGAAGACCTGACCAGAACGGGTCAGGCGCGTGCTGCGGGTGTTGCGGTCGAAGAGGCGGACCCCCAGCTCTTCTTCCAGTTCCTTGATCGCCCGCGAAAGTGGCGACTGTTCAATGTGAAGCTTCTCAGCGGCTCTGGCGAAGTGCAGTTCCTGAGCGACCGCCAAGAAGCACCGAAGGTGCCTCA
>CAZJZD010000067.1:0-15707 GCA_964550405.1 uncultured Hydrogenophaga sp.
CGCGGGTCGCTGCCCCCCGAGGGGGCTGATCCGGCTTGGGGCGGCCCGGCGCCGGATCTGTCTCGCCTTCAAGCACGGGGTTTGCGCGGCGTCAAGCTGCGGTCACGCCGCTGCCGCCACACTGGCGGCCCTGTGAGCCCCGCCAAACGTTTCCCCGTCAATCCGGCACACCCCGAGCGCCTCTGCTGGGGTTGCGACCGCTACTGTGCGGCCGGCGACATGCTGTGCGGCAACGGGTCGGAGCGCGCACAGCACCCGGTGGAAACCTTCGGGCCGGGCTGGCTGGAGTGGTCGGGCATTCCGACGCCGCTGGTCACGGCGGTGCCGGAAGAAGACCTGCGCAACGCCCGCCAGCCGGGCGGCTGAACACCCGCGTGCGGCTGGGCGCCGGCCGCACGGCTATGCTTTTGGGGTGAACACCGCACCCGTCCCGCCCCCCCTGCCACGGCGCATCGCGCACCTGGACATGGACGCGTTCTACGCGTCGGTGGAACTGCTGCGCTACCCGCAGCTCAAGGGCCTGCCCATGGTCATCGGAGGCGGCCGCCGGCGCGAGGCCGAGATGTTCGAGCGCCTGCGTCAGACCTACCCCGAACGCGCGTGGGGACCGGACACGCTGGACCGCATCCCGGTGGATTTCTTCCCGCGGCTGAAGGACTACACCGGGCGCGGCGTGGCCACCACCGCCACCTACGCGGCGCGCCAGTTCGGCGTCGGCTCGGCCATGGGCCTGATGAAGGCCGCCAAGCTCTGCCCCGACGCCATCCTGCTGCCGGTGGACTTCGAGGAGGTCAAGCGCCTCTCGCGCCTGTTCAAGCAGACCATTCTGGAGATCGCGCCGGTGATGCAGGACCGCGGCGTGGACGAGGTCTACATCGACTTCACCCACGTGCCCGGCGGCCAGCGCGAGGGCGGGCGCGTGCTGGCCCGGCTGATCCAGAAGTCCATCCTCCAGGCCACGGGCCTGACCTGCTCCATCGGCGTGGCGCCCAACAAGCTGCTGGCCAAGATGGCGAGCGAATTCAACAAGCCCAACGGCATCAGCATCGTGCGGCCGGACGACCTGGAAAGCCTGATCTGGCCCCTGCCCTGCCGCAAGATCAACGGCGTCGGCCCCAAGGCCGACGCGAAGCTGCAGAGCCACGGCATCCACACCATCGGCGAGCTGGCGGCGCGCGAGCCGCACTGGCTGATCGAGACCTTCGGCAAAAGCTACGGCGCCTGGCTGCACGAGGCCGCCTGGGGCCGCGACGACCGGCCGGTGGAGACCGAAAGCGAGCCCGTCAGCATGAGCCGCGAGACCACCTTCGACCGCGACCTGCACGCGGTGCGCGACCGGGCCGAGGCCGGCGCCATCCTGACGCGGCTGTGCGAGCAGGTGGCGGGCGACCTGCAGCGCAAGGGCTACACCGGCCGCACCATCGGCATCAAGATCACCTTCGACAACTTCGAGAAGGTCACGCGCGACACCACCATCGAGGTGGCCACGGCCGACGCGGCGGTGATCCGCCGGCACGCGGGCCTGTGCCTCAAGCGGGTGGACCTGTCGCGGCGCTTCCGGCTGCTGGGGGTGCGGGTGGGCAAGCTGGTCAAGCCCGGGACAGCGGACACCGGGGCGCCGCACTACAGTGGCCCACTCCCTTCCTCCCGACACCCGAGAGCCGACGATGAGCGCACCGACCTGCTTTTCCCTGAACTGGATTGACGGGCACATTGCCCACCTGGTGTTGAGCCGCCCCGAGCAGCTCAACACCATGCACCCGACCTTCTGGCGCGAGCTGGACGACATCGTCACCACGCTGCACCGCGAAGGCACGGCACGGGCACTGGTCATCAGCTCCACCGGCAAGCACTTCTCCGCCGGCATGGCGCTGGAGACCTTTGCCGGCGCCATCACGATGGACGACCAGAGCCCCGAGGGCCGCGCCGCCATCTTCGACCTGCTGACCGACATGCAGGCCACGTTTACCAAGATCGAAGCCCTGCGCTGCCCGGTCATCTTCGCCATCCAGGGCGGCTGCATCGGCGGCGCGGTGGACATGGTCACCTGCGGCTGCATCCGCTACGCCACGGCGGACGCGTTCTTCTGCATCCAGGAGATCAACATCGGCATGGTGGCGGATGTGGGCACCTTGCAGCGGTTACCGAAGCTGGTGCCGTTCGCGGTGGTCAAGGAACTGGCCTACACCGGCCGTCGCCTGGGCGCGGCCAAGGCCGAGCAGGTCGGCCTGGTCAACGCGGTGTTCGACACGCCCGAGGCCATGCTGGAAGCCGCGCTGCAGTGCGCCAAGGAGATCGCGAGCAAGCCACCGGTCGCCATCTGGGGAACCAAGCAGGCCGTGACCTACGCGCGCGACCACAGCGTGGACGACAGCCTGCGGCAGATGGGCTGGCTGCAGGGCGCGATCTGGAGCAACGCGCACGTGCGCGAGTCCATCGCCGCGATGCAGGCCAAACGCACCGGTCAGTTCACGCCACTGTCGGCGCTGCAATCGTTCAAGGAACTGGGCTGAGCGCGCCGCCGCGCCAGCCCAAGGATCTCAGGCCGCTGCCAGCGAACGGCTGATCTCGGCAAAGCTGCCGGCGGTCTCGATCATGTCGATGCGCTGGCCGAGCTGGCGCTCGATCTGCGTCTGCGAGATCACACCGCGCACCCTCGGCCCGTGGCCATGACCGGCCTTCTGCACCACCAGCAGGTGGCGCCGCCCCACCTGCTTGAGCGTGGCCACCACCTTGGCCACGTCGGCGTGCGAGAGGTCTTCCAGATCGATCGCGTCCAGCGAGGCCAGCGGCGACATCACGTCGGCCACGCTCAGGTCCTCGTACTTCACCCCGCGCTTGTGGATCTGCTGCATCGGGCGCTCGCCCTCCAGGTCGGTCGAAGTGATGAGCCCTTCCACGCAGGGCATTTCGCTCACCACGAACAGCAGGCGCACGCCTTGGTGGATCATGGTCTGGCGCGCTTCGGTCAGCGGCATGTCGGGGCGGATGGTGGCCGCACGCACATGGGTCAGGTCGGTCATCACGGCCCGCCCGGGCGAACTGAGCGTGACCGGCACGCCGGCGTGCGGCTGGGCCTGGGCGATGCAGGTGCCCTCGGGGAATCGGAAGGTGGACAGGGTGTTCACGGCGCGCTCGCTTTCTGCACACAGGCATGTGGTGGAAACCGACCCCGTGACAGCCCAGCGACGCACTGCCACGGCCCGTCGCCACACTAGCACCGCGCCGCGCTGGCCACAAGGGACGCAACCCCTGTGCCGCGCAGGGTGACAGCGATCACCCTGTGCGCGTCAGGGTCGCAGCACCCTGGCCACCGGGTTGAAGCGCAGGCGGAAGGCATCGGGCATGTCCGAGCCCAGCAGCGGCCGCAAGTACAGGCGGAAGGCATCGGTCACGTCGGTGCCGCTGGCGCTGATGAACTCGTCTTCCATGGTGCGCGTCTTGCCGGCCACGGCTTCCAGCGGCAGCAGCTCGTAGTCGGCCGAATAGAAGCCGGTGCGCTTGATCGCCACCGAGCCATCCACGCTGCCCCACATGGCGAACTGCACCGCCTTCTCGCCCACCTCGCGCGCCTCGCGCTGGTCCACATCGCTCACGCAGCCGATGAAGCTGCGCTGCAGGTAGCCGAAGGTGTCGCCGCGCACCCGCTTGATGCCCAGGTTACGCTTGATCTCCTCGCACAACAGGTCGGCCAGCGCGCCGGTGCCGGACAGCTGCACGTTGCCGTGCGCGTCCTTCTCCACGTCCTTGGCCAGCTGGGTGATGATGGGCTGGCCGGACGCGTCGTGGATGCCCTCGCTGACCGCGATCACGCAACGGCCATAACGGTCGTACATGGCCTTCACGTCGGCCAGGAACTTCGGGATCTCGAACACCCGCTCGGGCACGTAGATCAGGTGCGGGCCGTCGTCGGGAAACTTCTTGCCCAGCGCCGACGCAGCCGTCAGGAAGCCGGCGTGCCGGCCCATCACCACACCCACGTACACGCCCGGCAGCGCCGCGTTGTCCAGGTTCGCCCCGGCAAAGGCCTGCGCCACGAAGCGCGCCGCCGACGGAAAACCCGGTGTGTGGTCGTTGCCCACCAGATCGTTGTCGATGGTCTTGGGGATGTGGATGCTGCGCAGCGGGTAGCCGGCCTTGTGCGCTTCTTCGCTGACGATGCGCACCGTGTCCGACGAGTCGTTGCCGCCGATGTAGAAGAAGTGCTCGATCTGATGCGCCTTGAGCACCTTGAAGATTTCCTGGCAGTACTTCAGGTCGGGCTTGTCGCGCGTGGAACCCAGGGCCGAGGCCGGCGTGCGCGCCACGGCTTCGAGGTTGTGGCTGGTCTCCTGCGTGAGGTCGACGAAGTTCTCGTCCACGATGCCGCGCACCCCGTGGCGCGCGCCGTAGATGCGCTGCACGTTCTGGAAGCGCCGCGCCTCCAGCGCCACACCCACGAGGGACTGGTTGATGACCGCGGTGGGACCGCCGCCCTGGGCGACGAGGATTTTTCCGGACGACATGCGGGACTCCTGAAAAGGTCGTTGGACAACACAGCCAATATAGCCCCGGCACGAGCGCCGGTGCGACACTCGTGCCCATGATGAAGACCTTCCACAACCCCCACCACGCGCTGCACCAGGGGCGCGAAGAGATGTTCCGCGGCCGCATGGTGCCCTGTCACGAGGTGCCGGCGCGGCTGGACTATGTGCTGGCCGAGCTGCAACGCCGGCCGCTGGGCGAGCTGCTCACGCCCGCCATCCCCGATGCCGAACTGGACGCCGCCATCGCCCGCGTGCACGACACGCGCTACACGCAGTTCCTGGCCGGTGCCTGGGACGAGTGGGTGGCGATGGACCCGGCGAATGCGCAGCGCGACGCCCTGCCCTCGGTCTGGCCGCTGGGCAACCGGCACGCCTTCCGCACCGACGTGCTGCCGCACAACTTCGCGGCGCGACTGGGCCTGTTTTCGTTCGACTCGGGTTCACCGCTGATGGCAGGCACCTGGGCCGCCGCGCGCAGCGGTGCCGCCTGCGCATTGGCCGCAGCACGCGAGGTCCTGGGCAGTGCGCGCTGTGCCTTCGCCCTGACGCGCCCGCCGGGCCACCACGCGGGGCCGGACTTTTTCGGCGGCTACTGCTTCCTGAACAACGCCGCCATCGCCGCCCAGGCGTTGCGCGACGGCGGGAAACAACGCGTGGCGGTGCTGGACGTGGACTACCACCACGGCAACGGCACGCAGACGATCTTCTACGAACGCGCCGACGTTCTGACGGTCTCGATCCACGGCGACCCGATGACCGAGTACCCCTTCTTCCTGGGCCATGCGGACGAGCGCGGCGAAGAGGAAGGCATGGGCTTCAACCTCAACCTGCCCCTGCCGCGCGGCACGGCTTTCCTGCGCTGGATGCGCGCGCTCGATCAGGCGCTGGGCGTGGTGCAGCACTTCCAGGCCGATGCCCTGGTGGTGCCCATGGGGCTGGACACCTTTGAAGGCGATCCGATCTCGGGCTTCACGCTCCAGTCGCGCGACTACACCACCATCGGCCGCCGACTTGCGGACGCCGACCTGCCCACGGTGTTCACCTTCGAGGGGGGCTACGCGGTGGACGCGGTCGGCACCAACGCGGTCAACCTGCTCGAAGGTTTCGCGCGCGCAGCCTGATCAGGCCGCCTTCCAGAGGATGTAGTCGGCCTGGTAGTTGACGATCTGTTTGACGCCGAGCTTGCTGCCATCGCACATCATGGCTGGCGCGATGCCGCCCTGCGTGGCCACGCGCTGGATGTAGGTCACGCCCTGCATCGCGCCCATGCCCATGGCCGGGTTGGCCTTGACCAGCTGCAGCGCAATGGCGCCGGCCGCCGCGGGCGCCACGGCGACCTGGGTGCCGGTCAGCTTCGAGCCATCCATGCTTTCCCAGGTGGCGGGCGGTCCGTAGTACCTGCCGACGATCTGGCCGCTGCGGCTCATCAGTTTCGCGTCGGGGCCGACGAACACCCACTCGTGGCCGGCCATGTCTTTCTTGGCGCGGCACTCGTAGGTGATCTGGCCCACGCCCACGGTTTCCATGGCGACCTTGTGGCCCGCGGGCACCTGCACAGCGGCGGGCAGGCCGGCTTGCGAAAAGACCGCGGTGGTCGCGGGCATGCTGGCCTGAGAGAAGGGGGCTGCGGGCGCGGACAGGCTGGACGCGCAGGCGGTCAGTGCCAGCAGGGCGGCGGCGGAGAAAGTGGTCTTGATGAACATGGAAGGCTCCTCTGAAAAATGGCGTGCGAAGGGAAAACGAAGGGAAGGCTCAGGCACCGAACGACAGGGCGCCGGCGGGCAGCGGACGGCCCAGCGCCTGGGTCAGCACGCTGAAGTGCATGGCCTCGTCCACCGCCAGGCGCGCGGCGACCTTGGCCAGTTCGCGGTCGTTCAGCGCGGGGATGACGCTCAGGTAGGCGTTGGTGGCGCCCAGCTCCAGGCGACTGGCCAGGTCCAGCACGTCGGCCTGACTCTTCAGTGCCGCGGCGTTCAGGGCCTTGGCGTAGTCGTCCAGCGAGCGTTCGGCCACCGGCTTGCCGCCGAGCTTCTGGATGGTGGCGGCCAGCGCATCGCGGTGCACCTTGTGGTGGCCCTGGAACTGCACGGCCACGTCCAGCACCGGCTTCTGCAGCAGGCCGCTGCCGGCGCCCAGCTGGTAGGCGTTGATGGCTTCGTGTTCCAGGCCCAGGGCCACGTTGAGGATGCCGACGTCCTTGGCGGCATCGCCTTTCAGGCCGGCGGCCAACGCATCGCGCCCGGCCAGCAGGGCAACCGCGGCGGCGGAGAGGGTGGCGCCACGGCCGAGAAACTGGCGGCGATCGGAGATGAGGTTCATGGAGGACTCCTGTGGGGTGGGTTGGGGTGAACGTGACCCGCCAGAGGCAGCGGTCGAAACGGATACGCAGGGCGCCACCGGCCGGATGCACAAGCCCCCAGAAACCGTAGGGAATTGAAGGCCACTGCATCCGAACGGCGATGGGCTGCGTAGTGAGGGAGCCAGCCCGCTGGCACCCCTTTCACCTCATCACACCCACCGCCATGCACCCCACCCACGCTCCCCATGCCCCGCGCAACCCGCTGCGCAGCCTTGCGGCCGCCACCCTGGCCACCGCCATCCTGGGCCTGACGCCCGCCCATGCCGACACCGGCAAGCTGCTGCTCACCGGCGGCGTCTCCACCGTGGACGGCGCGGCCGGCGGTGGCCTGAGCCCCTGGGCCGTGATCGGCGGGCCCGGCGCCGAGGGCCAGACCGGCGCGGCCGCCTACCTCAGCCGCGCCGTCACGCGCGACTACGGCCTGACGGCCGCGGGCGTGGCCATCGGCCTGAACGACCGCGTCGAACTCTCGTTCGGCCGGCAGGACTTCAACACCCGCGCCACCGGCACCGCCCTGGGCCTGCCGGGCCTGCACCTGAAGCAGGACGTGCTGGGCGCCAAGTGGCGCGTGGCCGGCGACGCCATCGTCGACAGCGACACGTGGATGCCGCAGATCGCCGTGGGCGTGCAGCACAAGCGCCTGCAGTCGAGCGGGCTCGACAGCACCCTGGCCGCCCTGGGCGCCGACCGCAGCGGCACCGATGTGTACGTGAGCGCAACCAAGCTCTTCCTGGCGCAGGGAGTGCTGGTCAACGGCACGCTGCGCGCCACCCGCGCCAACCAGGGCGGCCTGCTGGGCCACGGGGCCACGCTGGGCGGCGCCGACGACGGCTACGAACTGATGCCCGAACTGTCCGTCGCCTGGCTGCTGCGCAAGGACCTGGCCGTGGGCGTCGAGTACCGCGCCATGCCCGACAAGCTGCAGCGCGCCGGCGCCGCGGCCGGCCTGGGCAATGGCCTGCGCGCCGACGACTGGATGGACCTGTTCGTCGCCTGGGCGCCGAGCAAACACGTCTCGCTCACCGCCGCCTGGGTGAACCTGGGCCGCATCGTGCCGGCCACCACCGCCGGCCGCCAGCAGACCGGCTTCTACACCTCTGCCCAGTTCGCTTTCTGACACCTCACACCACCCCGGATCTCCCCATGAAACACCTCATCACCGCCACCACCCTCACCCTGCTGGCCATGGCCAGCGGCCATGCCATCGCCCAGGGTATGGCCCAGCCCATGGCCCCCCAGCCCTCGCCCGCCTCGGCCTACCCGGTGGCCCCTGCGCCGGGACTGTTCGATGCCCTGGGCCAGAAGGCCGGCATCCGCGCGCTGATGGACGACTTCACGCAGCGCCTGCGGGCCGACGCGCGCATCGGCGAGCAGTTCAAGGACACGAAGCTCGACGCCCTGGCCAGCCAGCTGACCGACCAGGTCTGCCAGCTCGCGGGCGGCCCCTGTGTCTACAAGGGCCCGGACATGAAGGAAGCGCACGCCAACATGGACGTGACGCGCGCCCACTTCAACGCCCTGGTGGAAGTGCTGCAGCAGAGCATGGACGCGCGCGGTGTGCCGTTCGCGCGCCAGAACCAGCTGCTGGCCCTGCTGGCACCCATGCACCGCGACGTGGTGAACACGCGATGAGCCCGCGCACGCCCCTTCATGGCCTGGGCTCCGCGCTGCTGGCGGTCGTGTGCGCCAGCGCGGCCACGGCAGGCACGCTGCAGGTCACGGTGACCGGCAAGGATGGCCAGCCTCTGCCCGATGCGGTGGTGCTGGTGGAGCCGGCCAGCGGCGCGCGCGGCAAGGCGCCGCCGCCGGTGCAGGCCAGCATCGGCCAGCACAAGATGCAGTTCGTGCCGGTGGTCAGCGTCGTCCCGGTGGGCTCGCGCGTGCGCTTCACCAACCTCGACGGCTGGGACCACCACGTCCGGGGGCTGCCCGCCGGAGTGGCCGGCCTGACCGCCGCACCCGGTGCCGGCTTTGAACTGCGGCTGGCCGGCAAGACGGAGGGACAGCCCCCCGCCAGCGCCGAGGTGGTGTTGCAACAGCCCGGGCCGATGCAACTGGGCTGCCACCTGCACGGTTCCATGCGCGGCTTCGTCTACGTGGCCGACACCCCCTGGGTCACCCGCACCGATGCCCAGGGCGTGGCCACGCTCAGCGATGTGCCCGAAGGCGCGGCGCGTGTGCGCATCTGGCACCCCGACCAGCTGGTTGAGGGCAGCCCGCTGGCGGTGCAGGTGCAGGCGGTGTCCGCGGTCACGGCCCCCACCCAGGTGGTGCCGCGTCGCCGGAGGCTTTGATGCCCTGGCTGAGCCCGTGGCAAAGGCAGTGGCCGGCAGGGGCCATTGCCGTGCACCACAATGCGCGCATGCTCGACGATCCCGACCACGCGCTCATGGCGCTCATCGACCGCGTGGCCGCGCGGGACGAGGCCGCACTCAAGACGCTGTACGACCTCAGCTCGGGCAAGCTCTACGGCCTGGCCCTGCGCGTGACCGGCCATCGCGAATGGGCCGAAGACGCGCTGCAGGAGACGTTTCTGCAGATCTGGAAAAACGCCGCCGACTACCGCGCCAGCCTGAGCCCGCCCATGGCCTGGCTGGGACTGATCGTGCGCAGCCGCGCGCTGGACCAGCTGCGCCGCCACAAGGCGGAACGCGAACACCTGACCGACGAACTGGACGAGACCTTGGCCGATACGCTGGAAGGCGACAGCGCCAACCCCATGGACACCAGCCTGGCCAGCCAGCAGGCCTGGGCACTGCACCAGTGCCTGACGCGGCTGGAGAACAAGCAGCGCGAAGTGGTCAGCCTGGCCTACCTGCGCGACCTCAGCCACGGCGAACTGGCGCAGCAGCTGAAGCTGCCGCTGGGCACGGTCAAGAGCTGGATCCGGCGCGGGCTGGACCAGTTGCGCACCTGCATGGCAAGGTTTGCCTGAGGGGACGGCCATGGACATCCACCGCCACCCCGAACTGCTGGACCGCCTGGCCGCCGCTTATGCGCTGGGCACATTGCGCGGCGGCGCGCGGCGCCGCTTCGAGGCGCTGGCCCGCGAACGCGCGCCGGTGCGTGCGGCGGCGCTCATCTGGCAAAGCCGCGCAGCCAGCATGAACGAACTGCAGACACCCGAACAACCGACGCCGGTGGTCTGGACCCGCATCGAAAACCTGGTGCGCGCCGACCGCGAGCAACTGGCCATGGGCCAGGCCCGCCAGGCGCCGCCCGTGCGCAACGGCTGGTGGCGCAGCCTGCCGCTGTGGCGCGGCACCACCGCCGCGGGAGCGCTGGCCACGGTGCTGGCCGTGGTCACCGCCGTGGGGCTGCGCGACAACCTCGGTGCCGAAATCGGCCGGTTGCAGGCGCAGCTCGAATCGGCCCCCCAGGTGGAATACGTGGCCGTGCTCAACGACGAACAGGCCAGCGCCGCGATGCTGGTGACCTTCGACCCGAAGAACCGGCGTCTGACCCTGCAGCGGGTGGGCGGTTACCAGGAAGCGGCGGACAAATCGCTGCAGCTATGGGCGCTGCCACCGGGCGCCGCGCCCCGCTCCCTGGGGGTGCTGTCGAACGAAAAACTGCTGCAGCTGGCGGCCGACCAGCAGGCCGTGGGCGGCGTGCCGGCCCTGGCCATCAGCCTGGAACCGCTGGGCGGTGTGCCCAGTGAACGTGGTCCCACCGGGCCGGTGCTCTTCAAAGGTGCATTGATCCAGAAAATGCTCTGAATTCACCATTTGAGTGCTTAAGGGTTAACCGATGAACGGTTGTCACCCATCGGTGTTACAAATCAAGAACATTTACTAGAATGCGCTTGCGTCTTGTTACTTACAGCCCATGTAAACAACAAGAAGCGCTTCATCAACCCTTGAGGGAATCCAACATGCGCACTCTGAACCCAGTCGAAATGCAACAAGTCTCCGGCGGCACCCTGTGCCTGCTGCCCAAGCTGGTCCTGTCGCTGCCGAAGCTGCTGTGCCTGCCCAAGATCAAGCTGCCCAAGTGCGAGCCGAAGCCCCCGGTCTGCGCCCCCACCCCGCCCAAGTGCGATCCGAAGCCCAAGTGCTGATCAACGGATCGGACACTTCCTGAACAAAGGGCCTGGATCAGCGATCCAGGCCCTTTGTCTTTGTCCCTCCACGTCGTTCACTGCCGCGCGGTGCGCACATTGGCCGGTGGCTGCTGCGGGTGGCTGGTGCGCCAGGGGTTGATGTCCAGGCCGCCGCGGCGGGTGTAACGCGCGTAGACCATCAGCTTGGTCGGCTTGCAGCGCGCCATCACGTCCATGTAGATGCGCTCGACGCACTGCTCATGGAATTCGTTGTGGTTGCGGAAGCTCACGATGTACTGCAACAGGCCGGCCTGGTCGATCTGCGGCCCGCTGTAGCTGATCTGCACGCTGCCCCAGTCGGGCTGGCCGGTCACCAGGCAGTTGCTCTTGAGCAGGTGGCTGGTCAGGGTCTCGGTCACGGGCTGTTCGTACAGCGCGGCGCTCAGCAGTTCGGGCGCGGGCTGGTACTGTGTGCACTCCACGTCCAGCCGGTCGATGCACAGGCCACCCAGTTCCTGCACCGGCTCACGGTCGAAGGCCTCGGGCAGCAGCAGCTTCACCCCCGCCCCGGCCATGACCGGCCCTCCGTGCCAGATGGCCGCGCTCACGTCGGCACGGATGCGTTCACGCACCGCATCGGCCGATTCGAAAGCGGTGTTGTTGAAGCTGTTGAGGTAGAGCTTGAAAGACTTGCTCTCGACAATGTGCGTGCTCTCGCAGGGGATGGTGATGTGCGCCAGCGCCACCTGGGGCTTGCCCTTGAGGTTGAGCCAGCTCAGCTCGAACGCGGTCCACAGGTCCGCGCCCAGGAAGGGCACGCTCCCGGTGATGCCGATCTCGCGCCGTTTGGTTTCGCGCGGCAGCGGAAAGAGCAAGGAGGCGTCGTACCGGTCCACATAGGCCGAGACCTTGCCGAGCTGGGAGTGTTCAGGGGTGTTCATGTGCATGCAAGTCATTCGAAGCGGCGTTCGCGCAGCCATTTGGTGGCGATCCACTTTTCGCCCTCGACCACCGCTGCGCCGCCGTGCAGGGTCAGCGTGTCCGGCTGGGCCCGGGCGTAACCGAAGAACACGGCGTTGCCCTTCTGGGGGAAGACCTCGATGCCGGCGTCCGGGAACGTGGTGCCACCGCCCTTGACCGGGTTGTTCAGGTACATCACCACCGTGCCCACGCGCTGACCGCCCCGGCGCAGGATGGCGGGCGTGCCCGGTTCGGCCGGGTCGAAGTAGTCGTAGTGCGGTTTGTATTCGGCGCCCGGTCGGTAGTGGAGCACCTGGATGCCCTCACCGTTTTCCACTGGCCAGTGCACCAGGCGCGCGATGCGCTCTTCGATGCGGCGCATCAGCTCGCTCTCACCGCGGTTGAAGAACATGCCATTGCTGGTCCGGTCGGGGTTGACCTCTTCACCCCCGGTCTGGGTCTGCACCGTCAGCGAACGCGCCATGCGCGGTCGTGCGGCCGCGATCAGGCCGTCGCACTCCTCATCGGACAGCAGGCCACCGATCAGCACCGCGCGCGGCAGCCGGAACGACGCCAGCACTTCCACCACGCGGTCGCCCAGGTCGATCTGCCGGGGCGAGCCACTGAGGTCGATGTCGGGCGCGGCCGGTGCAGCGGCCCTGGCCGCCACCGGCGCACCGCGCAGCACCTTGCCGGCCGAGCGCTCCTTGAGCATGTCCTGCAGGGTGACCTCCATGGCGCGCACAGCCACATCCTCCTGCCAGCCGGCGGCCTGCATGGCCCGCACCACGGCATCCGGTGTGAAGCCGGCCGTGGCCTGTTCGATGATCCACTGCCGCAGTTCGGGCGTGATGGACTGGTTCATGGTCACTCCCTCCGTCCTGCGCAGATCAGGCGCCCGCCGGGGGTTTGCCGTCGCGGCGGAACACCAGGCGGTCGCCCTCGGACGCGGCGGGCGCGAAGCGGTAGCCCTCCAGGTTGAAGTCCTTGAGCTGCTCCACGCGCGTGGCGCGGTGCTTGAGCGCGAACCGCACCATCAGGCCCCGCGCCCGCTTGGCCATGAAGCTGACCACCTTGTAGCCGTCGGCCTTGCGTTCCTCGAACACGCAGGTCACCACGCGCGGCGTCAGCACCTTGCGGTCCACCGCCTTGAAGTACTCCTCGCTCGCGAGGTTGATGACCACGGGTGTCTTGTCGGCCTGCGCGCGCTGGTTGAGGTACTGCGCGATCTGAGGGCCCCAGAACTGGTAGAGGTTCTTGCCCTTGGGCGTGACCAGACGCGTGCCCATTTCCAGCCGGTAGGGCTGCATCCAGTCCAGCGGGCGCAGCACGCCGTAGAGGCCGCTCAGGATGCACAGGTGCTGCTGCAGCCAGTCCAGCTCGGCCTCGTCCAGCGTCTTCGCATCCAGTCCGCCGTACACGTCGCCGTCAAACGCCAGCACCGCCTGCTTGGCGTTCTTGGCGGTGAACTTCGGTCGCCAGGCCTGGTAACGCGCGGCGTTCAGCCCGGACAGCTGGTCCGACAGGTCCATCAGTTCGGCGATCTGTTGCGGCGACTTCTCGCGCAGCACGTCGATCAGCTCGCTGGCCTGCGGCACGAACAGCGGCTGCGTGTGGGTGGACACGTGGGGCGGCGTCTCGTAGTCGAGGGCCTTGGCGGGAGACAATAAAAACAGCATGTTGGAAATCCTGTACCGCGACGATTATCTGGCAGCGGTCAACAAACCGCCGGGCCTGCTGGTGCATCGCACCGGTCTGGACGCGGGTGAAACCCGCTTCGCGCTGCAGCTGCTGCGCGACCAGCTGGGCCAGCCCGTCTGGCCGGTGCACCGGCTCGACAAAGGCACCAGCGGCGTGCTGCTGTTTGCGCTGGACGCGGTCACCGCGCGCACCCTGGGCCAGGCTTTCGAGTCGGGTTCGGGACTGCGCAAGACCTACCGCGCCGTGGTGCGCGGCTGGCCGCCGGACGAGGGCCTGATCGACCACCCGCTCAAACGCATGCCCGACGACATGCGCACCGAACGCGAAGCCGTACAGGACGCCGTGACCCGCTTTCGCACGCTGGAGCGCTACGAACTGCCGCTGCCGCAGGGCGGCTTTGCCAGCACCCGCTGCGCCCTGCTGGAACTGCAACCCCTGACCGGCCGCCGCCACCAGCTGCGCCGGCACTGTAAGCACATCGCCCACCCCCTCATCGGCGACGCCACACATGGCAAGGGGCCGCTGAACCGCGCGCTGGCCGCGTTCCTGGGCGAGCAACGGCTGTGGCTGCACGCGGTGCGGCTGGAGATGGTCCATCCGGTCACCGGTCAGTCGCTGTCGTTGCAGGCGGATACCGGCTCCGAATGGCGCGTCTGGGACCGCTGGCGGCGGCCCGGCGCAGGGCTGTCGGTCGAATAAAATCAAGGCCTTCCCGAACACCCACCCGACGGCGCCCTGCGGGGCGCCGTCGCATTTTTTGCGCCCTGCCCCCATGTCCGACGCCCTCGACACCCTGCAGCAACCCGGTCTGAACAGCCTCTCCAAGTCCTTCGAGCCGGCCGCACTCGAAGCCCACTGGGGGCCTGAATGGGAGAAGCGTGGCTACGGCGTCGCCGGCTTCCGCGGCACCTCGGCCCCCAGCGCCGAAGCCGCTGCGGCCGGGAAGAACTTCGCCATCCAGCTGCCGCCGCCCAACGTGACCGGTACGCTGCACATGGGCCACGCGTTCAACCAGACCATCATGGACTCGCTCACGCGTTACCACCGCATGAGCGGCTTCAACACCGCCTGGATCCCCGGCACCGACCACGCCGGCATCGCCACGCAGATCGTGGTGGAGCGCCAGCTGCAGGAGCAGAAGATCAGCCGCCACGACCTGGGCCGCAAGAACTTCGTCGCCAGGGTCTGGGAGTGGAAAGAACAGTCGGGCAACACCATCACCACGCAGATGCGCCGCATGGGCGACAGCGTGGACTGGAGCCGCGAGTACTTCACCATGGACGAGAAGCTCTCGACCGTGGTGACAGACACCTTTGTCAAGCTCTACCAGCAGGGCCTGATCTACCGCGGTAAGCGCCTGGTCAACTGGGACCCGGTGCTGATGTCGGCCGTGTCGGATCTGGAGGTGGAGAGCGAAGAGGAAGACGGTTCGCTCTGGCACATCGCCTATCCGCTGGTCAATGGTTCGGGTCACCTCACCGTGGCCACCACCCGCCCCGAAACCCTGCTGGGTGACGTGGCCGTGATGGTGCACCCCGAGGATGAGCGCTACAGCGCGCTGATCGGCCAGTACGTGAAGCTGCCGCTGTGCGAGCGCGAGATTCCGGTGATCGCCGACGAGTACGTGGACCGCGCATTCGGCACCGGCGTGGTCAAGGTCACGCCCGCGCACGACGCGAACGACTACGCGGTCGGCCAGCGCCACCAGCTGCCCATCATCGGCGTGCTGCACCTCAACGCCACCATCAACGACAACGCGCCCGAGAAGTACCGCGGCCTGGACCGCTTCGTCGCGCGCAAGCAGGTCGTGGCCGACCTCGAAGCCGCCGGCCTGCTGGTCGAGGTCAAGAAACACAAGCTGATGGTCCCGCGCTGCGCCCGCACCGGCCAGGTGGTCGAGCCCATGCTGACCGACCAGTGGTTCGTGGCCATGAGCAAGGTCAGCGACCAGGACCCGACGGGCAAGAGCATCGCCCAGAAGGCCATCGACGCGGTGGCCAGCGGCCAGGTGAAGTTCGTGCCCGAGAACTGGGTCAACACCTACAACCAGTGGATGAACAACATCCAGGACTGGTGCATCTCGCGCCAGCTCTGGTGGGGCCACCAGATCCCGGCCTGG
>CAZJZD010000068.1:0-14519 GCA_964550405.1 uncultured Hydrogenophaga sp.
TGGGCGCCCAGCTGATCGACGGCGGCCCCTGGTGCAAGTTCAAGAACCCGCGCACCGGCAAGGACATCACCATCAAGGACTCGATCGCCGACGCCTTTTTGCAGCAGATCCTGCTGCGCCCGGCCGAGTATTCGGTGATCGCCACCCTCAACCTCAACGGAGACTACATCTCGGACGCGCTGGCGGCCCAGGTCGGGGGCATCGGCATCGCGCCGGGCGCCAACCTGTCCGACTCGGTGGCCTGCTTCGAGGCGACCCATGGCACGGCGCCGAAGTACGCCGGCAAGGACTATGTGAATCCGGGCTCCGAGATCCTGTCAGCCGAGATGATGCTGCGCCACATGGGCTGGAAGGAAGCGGCCGACCTGATCATCACGAGCATGGAAAAGGCGATCCTGAGTAAAAAGGTCACGTATGACTTTGCCCGGCTCATGGAAGGTGCCACCCAGGTCAGCTGCTCGGGTTTCGGACAGGTGATGATCGATAACATGTAAACTAGTTTCCCCCGGGTGTTCCGGGTTGCAAAAAGGCCTCGGTCTCTCTGGGAGCGGGGCTTTTTTGTTGCCCATCGTTGCGCGAGGTCGGCCTGCATTGCGGCGCCATGGCTCCATGAATTGCTCCATGGTGCAGAATATGGAGCCATACCAGCGACCTATCGCCGGTTTCATGGAGCCACCCATGGCAGATCGCAGTGTCAACTACGCCCTTCGTGCGACGGTCATCAACGCGGCCAAACCCAAGGCCAAACCCTACGTCCTGACGGATGGTGGGGGCCTGTATGTCGAGGTACTGGCCACGGGATCGAAGGTTTGGCGTTACAGCTACCGGCTCGGCGGTAGCCGGCCCAAGTTGACGATCGGCTCATATCCCGAGATCGGCATTGCCGATGCGCGCGACAAGCATGCAGAGTTGCGTGCGTTGGTGGCCAAGGGGGTAGACCCGATCCGGTACACGCGGGAGACAACGGCTCAGCGGGAAGCGGAGGACCGTGCACGCATCACGTTTGCCTCGTTCGCCAAGCAGTGGATCGCCGATACCCTGTTCTATCGGTCCGAGAGCTACCGAAGCCAGACGATCCGTCTGCTGGATGCTCACATCAATCCCACGATCGGGGAAAAGGCTTTGGCAGAGGTGAAGCCGGCCCACGTGCTGACCATCGTGGAGGCGCTCAAGCATGTGCCGACAACAGCTGATCGCTGCCGGGCACTGATTCAGCAGATCTTTAACCACGCGATCCGAAAGCTGCTGGTAGACAGCAACCCGGCCGTGGCGATTCGGGGCGTCATCAAGGTGCCGCCCAAAACCCACCATCGGCACTTGTCGGAGAAGGAACTGGCCGCTTTTTGGAAGAAGGTCGGCATGCAGCATACGGCCAGTGCCGTGACCGTCTATGCGGTCAAGTTGCTCATGCTGACCATGGTGCGCAAGTCCGAATTGCGGCTGGCGAAGTGGGGCGAGTTCGACCTGGGGGCACGCATATGGGACATTCCCGCGTCGCGCATGAAGATGCGTAGCCCGCACCGGGTCTACTTGTCGGAGCAGACAGTCAACCTGCTGCAGGAGTTGAAGAAGATGTCAGGGCATGGCGAGTATGTGTTCCCGATGCGATTCCTAGGAGGGCAGGGCAAGCCAATCTCGGACGCCACGCTCAACCATTTCATCAAGCGTTTGGATTTTGGGGTGCCTGAGTTCTCACCGCACGGAACACGGGGGACGGCAGCTACTTTGTTGCGGGAAAACGGGTTTTCCCGTGATGTGGTGGAAAGGCTGCTTGCCCACCAGGAGCGCAGTTCCGTCGTGGCCGCCTACACCCACGCTGAATACGCTGATGAGCGTCGCAGAGCCTTGCAGTGGCTGGCGGACCGGATCGACAAAATTACGACGTAGATGTTCCCAGGCTGCGGACCGCCTCGATCTCCCAGACCCGCGTGGAGGTTCCGGCGAGTGAGCGGCCTGCCGGCGCTTTGCCCGACTTCACCCACCGGTGCCAAGTGCTTCGGTCGATCGGCAGGATGCCGGCATAGCCGCGTCTGGGATCGCGGCAGATGTCCGAACTGCGCACCAGTGCACCTGGCGGGTAGCTCGTGATGGGTCTGCACGAGGGTTCCGACTTTTCGTTTTTCATGGCGTGGCTCCTGCGCGCGGTCATCGAGCGCCTGATGTCATTTTCAAAAGAGAAGTCGTCGAAGAAAACTCGCCACGGCGTGGCAGGGCGTAGCAGCAAGGTGCCATAGGCGGGTGGGCGTTGCACAGTCCATCAATCCTCCAAGGGAGGAGTTGGTCGGCCACACCTAGGTAGAGGTCGCCGCTGGCGGGGCTGGTCGAACCGCATGGCGACGGTGTTCAGCCGAGCCCTTCCTGAAACCTCGATCCCGCGCCATGAAGGCTTCAAGCATGTGCGGGATCAGCGCCAGGGAATCGGTAGCCTCGCCATAAGTCTCCGCATGCAGCGCGGCGTAGCGATCCAGTTCAGCTTTCAAGGCGGCCGAGCAGGAGAAGGTCAGCTTGACGCTTTCGGTCTTGGGCAGTGGCCCCAAGCGAAGTTGACGGTTTGTGCTCATCGCTGCACCCCTCGGACGAAAAACAGCGGCTGGTAGGGCCGCAGGACCAGGTCGCGGTTGACGATGACGCGCATGGGCAGGCCCGGCCGCGCGGTCAGCGTCGGCTGGGTGTTCAGGTTGCGGCGGGTCACCTCCTGACCGATCTGGTTCACGCTGTCTTGCAGGCTGTCGCGGCCGGCGATCACGATGCGGTTGCCGTCTTGCCGATTTTCGGGCGCGGCCAGTTCGGCCCCGATTCCCAGCAGCGACGTCAATGTTGCACCGGCAAAGACGCGATCCCAGTGCCAGTCCACGCCGTCTTCGAGGCCGGCTCTGCCAGCAGGGTCCGATCCCACCAGGTTGTCCAGCGTCAGCGACGATGTGTCTGGCAGGATGACCCGGTTCCACACCACCTGCACGCGGCTCTGGCCGTAGCTCACCTGGCTGTTGTAGCGACCGAGGATGCGCGAACCCTGGGGGATCAGCAGGTGCTTGCCGCTGGCGGTGTCATAGACCGGCTCGGTGACCGTGGCGATCACATCGCCAGGCAGGTCGGACTGGATGCCTGTGACCAAAGCCCCGGCGATCACGGTGCCTGCCATCACCTGGTACGGTGAGGCGGGCAGTTGCAGCGATCCGGAATTGCGGGTTTCCGTGGAACCGGATTTCTGGAAAGCCTCTTTCTGGTCTTGTCGGTTTTGTGTCGTCGTGACGTCGGCACTGCCAGCTTGCGCTGGTGTGGACGTCAGGCCAGCCGCCATCGGGTCGAAGCCAGCCAGGTTGCTCGATGTCGTGCTGGTGGCGCCGGGCGCTGCAGCAGTTTGTGAAGCAGCGGCAGCGCGCTGCCCACCACTGCGAAAGAACACCGACGCCGCAGCGGCCTGCTCGGCTTCCTTGCGCCGGGCATCGAGCTCCGACGCGGCCGGGTCGTGTCCCGGTGGCGAATAGCTCGGCACCACCGGCTGTTGCGACTTGACGATGGCCGGTCCAAGGTCGCCCGGCAAGGGTGGCCCGAGTTCGGGGAAGGCGGGAGGGAGCGGTTGAGGTAGTTTCGAGTAGTCAGCCGGCAACTTCCCCAGACCTTCGGAGCGCGACACCCGATCCACGTTGAACAGTTCAGCGGGATCGTTCACCTCGCGGCGCCCCTTGGGCTGAAGGGACCACACGGTTGCACCCAGCACCCCTAAAGCCATCAAACCCGCCAGTAGCGCGAGGCTGCGGCGATTCAGGCGGGTCACCGGTTGCGGCTGCGCCCGCAAGGCAACCGACTCGGGTGATACCTTGGCCGCAACGGGTTGGCCACTGGCACCCGAAGGGATGGAGTCGTTCGCAGGCATTCTCAGTCCCTCCGAGCGGTGGGCGACACACCGTCCGTGCGCTCGATGCGCACCACGTCACCCTTGTCGGCGCCCAGCCGCAACTCGGCTGCGCCGAACAGTCGATCGACGATGTAGTAAGGCGAGCGGAAGCGGTAGTTCACCAACTGCCCGTCGCCCTGTGCACCGATGACGAACAGCGGTGGCAACTCGCCCTGCGCGATGCCGGCCGGAAACTGGATGTAGACCTTCTCGCCATCGTCGAAGGCCCGCAGCGGCTTCCAGGGCGGCGTGCTGCCGCTGATCGCATAGCGAAAGCGGATGCGCTCAAGGGACAGCCCTGCGTCCACTGGTGCAGCTGTCTGAGCGGCCTGGGCCTGCCGCTGCAAAGCCAGCATGCGGTCCTTGGGGTAGTCCCAGGACACCGATGCCATCCAGGCTTTTTCGGTAGAGGTCAGTTCGATCAGGTAGGTGCGCCGGTTGGTGGTGATGACCAGGTTGGTCTTCAGACCCGTGCGCACCGGCTTGACCAGCACGTTCACGCGCAGCGCGTCGCCCGAGCCACTGGACGTGTCGCCCACGACCCAGCGCACCGTGTCGCCCGCAGCCACAGTCACCAGCTCTTCGCCCGCCTGCAGCGAGATCACCGTCACGCGACCCGGCGCGGCATAGACTTGGTACAGCGCACCGTCGGTGTAGGGCCAGACTTGGATGGCGTTGACGTAGCCTTCGCGCGTGGGCGCCACCCGGGCTTCTGTGTTGGCGCGCGACACGCGAAGTCGCTCGTCGGTGGGCTCGGGTGTTGGCGGCTTGTCCTGCGCCTTCGGCAGCGGCTTCATCTGGGCGGGCATGGGCAACACCTGCGGCACCGCGACTACCTCCACGGGCTGGGGTGGCTCGGGCAGTGGCTGGGCCATCACTGGTTCGTCGAGCGGGATCACTGGCGGCGGCACGCCCTGCGAGGCGCATCCAGCCAGGGCGGCCGCGAGGGCAAACAAAACAACCGCGTGAAGTGGAAGAGGGCAACGGTTTTTCATGGCTTGGTTCCTTCGTTCGCATCCAGCTCGCGGCTCCAGGACAAGCCGTTGACGTAGATGCCCAGGGGGTTCTTGCGCAGGCGCTGCTCGGTGCGTGGCGTCTGCAGCACGGTGGAGACCACGGCGGTCCACCGCTCGGTGCCGGCCGGCGCGCCGTTCACGTAGCGCTGTTCGGTCCAGCGCACGTTGAACGAGGCGTCGCTGGCACGGACCACGCTGGTGATCTGCACCGTCACCGACTCCTTGCCCACCCGCACGAACGGATCATTGGTGCGGGCGTACTCGTTGAGCACGGCGGCCCCGCGGTCGGTCGTGTAGTCGTAGGCGTCCAGCCAGTTCTGCCGCACCACGATCGGGTCAATGGACAACGAACGCACCAGCGTCATGAAGCGGGCGAGGTGGTGCGCGATCTGCGCATCGCCGGGGCGGTAGGGTGAGGCGGCTTCGCCCACGGTTCGCACCTGGCCGGCCTGGTCCACTTCCACCACATAGGGTGTCACGATGGACTGCGCCGAGCGCCAGACCAGACCGCCGGCCATCAGCAGCGCCAGCGACAGGCAACCAAAGGCCATGAAGCGCCAGTTCCGCGCCTGTACGCGGGCCGAGCCGATGCGTTCGTCCCAGGCCTGTGCGGCCGATTGGTAGGGGGTGGCAGGCTGCGGCGTGTCGGCGTAGCGCACCTGCGGTCGTTTGAATCGCATGCTGGGTTTTCCTCAAGAATCCGAATCACGAAGGCTGGGACCACTGCCCGAGCCACCGCCATCGCCAGCGCGCAGGGTGTGTGCGGCCGTCGTGGCGGTATGGCCGATCTGCTGGCGCCGGCGCATGCGCTGCGCCCAGGCAGGCTCGTTGGCGGGTGCCGATGTGGTTGAGCTCGACATGGCCGATTCGGCGCCCGAGGCCGCAGAAGGCGCAGCGGCCTCCGCCACAAAACCCGACACTTTGTCTTTCACGGCCTTGGCGCCGTCGGCCAGCTTCTGACCCACTGCGCTGGCACCCGTGCGAGCCACATTGGCCACGCCCGCGCCAGCGGCGCGCAACGGCCCGCCCGAGGACGCGGCGGCGCCGGCCTCGTAGGCCGACCTCGCACCTGCCGCAAGGCTGCTGGCTGATCGGGCCGCCGATGCGCCACCGCCCATCGCGGCCCGCGCCGCGCCCGGCGCCATGCGGGCACCGGCGGCCACAGCCGCACCAGTACCGGCCACGGCAGCGCCTCCGGCAACCGCCAGGCCCGTGGCACCCAGCGCGGTGCCGGCCGCCGCACCCGCACCCAGTTGCGGCGCGCCGGACACCAGGCCGGTCGCGATGCCAGGCCCGAAGATGCCCAGCCCGAGCAGCGAGAGTGAGGCCAGCATCACCACCAGCGCGTGGTCGATGGAGGGCTCGGCCGGTACGGTCTGGAACTGCGAGAACAGACCCGTGCCGATGCCCACGATCACCGCGAGCACCAGCACCTTGATGCCCGAGGACACCACGTTGCCCAGCACCTTCTCGGCCAGGAAGGTGGTCTTGTTCCACAAGGCAAAGGGCACCAGCACGAAGCCGGCCAGGGTCGTGAGCTTGAACTCGATCAGCGTCACGAAGAGCTGCACGGCCAGCACGAAGAAGCTCACGATGACCGTGAGCCAAGCCAGGAACAGCACCACGATGGGTGCGATGTTGATGAACACCTCGGGGAAGCCCGAGAGGTCGCTGATCTGCTGCAAGATGGGCGCCGCCGCATCGATGCCCGCCTTGGCCAGGTGACCGGGCTGCAGGAAGGTGGCCAGGCTCATGCCCGACCCGCTGGCCTGCAGGCCCAGCCCGGCGAACGAGCGGAACAGGATGCCCGACAGGCTGTTGAAGTTGCCGATGATGTAGGCGAAGGCGCCGACATAGAGCACCTTGCGCAGCAGCCGAGCCAGCACGTCCTCGCCCTGGCCGGTGGCGTGGCCCATGGCCCAGAACAGGCCGGCCAAGGTCATGTCGATGGCCACCAGCGTGGCGGTGAGGAAGGCGACCTCGCCGTTCAGCAACCCGAAGCCCGAGTCGATGTAGGTGGAGAAGGTGTTCAGGAAGCGGTCGATGACGGCGACGTCGTCCATGGCAGAGTCTCCGGTGCTTCAGTGGCCGTAGAAGCTCACGCCCTGCGGTGTATAGCCCGTGCCGCTGCCGATGAACCGGCGCGTCACCTCGCGGCCGCGCTCGATGGCCGCGGCCTGCCGGGCCAGCTCCAGCGAGGCGGCGCGGTCCTGTGTCAGCATCAGCTGCTGCGACTGGATGGATTGCTTGGCCTGCAGGGCCAGCAGCTGGTTGGTTGCCTGCATGGCCTGCAGCGCGCCGGTGGCCGACTGGCTCTGGCTCACCAGGTCGGCCAGCACGCCTTCGTCTTGGCTCAGGTTCTGCGACACCTGTGCCTGCATCTGCATCGCGGTTTGCAGGCCATTGAGCGTGTTCTTCCACCGCTGGTGTGCGTCCTGGAACATCTGATTGCCGCTCACGGTGGCGGCGTACTGCTCGGGGTAGAGCCGGGCGAACTCGGTGTTGAGGTGCGACACCTGGTAGGCCAGACCCTGGGCTTGAGCGATCAGTTGCCGGGTCGTGTCCAGTGTCGAACGCAGGCGGTTGACCACGTTGAACGGCAGGCTGGCCAGGTTGCGTGCCTGGTTGATCAGCATCTGCGCCTCGTTCTGCAACTGGCGGATCTGATTGTTGATCTGCTCCAGCGTGCGCGCCGCCGTCATGGTGTTCTGCACCAGGTTGACGGGGTCCAGAACGATGTCGCCGACGCCGAACAGCGCGTGCGCGGGTTGCGTGGCGCCCAAGGTCAGCGCGGCAGCGGTGGCCAGCGCGACGAGGCGGGGTTTGAAAGAGCGAAGCGGTGTACTAAGGCTCATGGCGTTTCTCCTGAAATTCGGGCATGCCCGGGGTGGTGATGGGTGTGTTGCTGGAAGAGATCGGCGGCCCAGTCCAGGCCATGGCGGCGCAGCCAGGCCGGGGCGAAGCCCTCGGGAGGGCAGGTGGCCAGTACCTCCTCGATCAGCCGCTGGTCCTGCGGCGAGGAGGCTCCGGCGAAGGCGAGGGCCACGGCGCGCAGGTCCAGGTCGAACAGGCGATTGCCCAGCCGGGACTGGTAGTAGTAGTCGCGCTTGGGCACTGCAGTGGCCACGATCTCGATCTGCCGCCGGTTCAGGCCGAAGGCCTCGTAGATCGAACGCACCTGCGGCTCGGTGGCCTGCGGGTTGGGCAGGAAGATGCGGCTCGCGCAGCTTTCGACGATGGCCGGCGCGATGCTCGACCCCTGGATGTCTGCCAGGCTCTGCGTGGCGAACAGCACCGACACGTTCTTCTTGCGCAGCGTCTTGAGCCACTGGCGGATGCGCGCCGCGAACACCGGGTCGTCCAGGAACAGCCAGGATTCGTCCAGCATCAGCAGGGTGGGTGCACCGTCGAATCGCGCATCGAAGCGTGCGAACAGGTAGCCGAGCACGGCCATCACAGCCGCGCGACTGCCCATCAGCTCTTCCATCTCGAAACACTGCACGTCGGCCGTACCTAGCCTGTCGTGGTCGGCGTCCAGCAGCTTGCCGTGGGCGCCGCCCAGCACGTAGGGCGCGAGCGCCTGGCGCAGTGCGTTGGACTGCAGCAGCACCGACAGACCGGTGAGCGTTCGCTGCTCGCGCGGCGCGCCGGCCAGGCTGCCCAGCGCGGACCAGATCGCCGCCTTCTCGTCCGGTCCCATGGCCACGCCTTCGTGCACCAGCCGGCCTTCGACCCACTCGGCGGCCCAACTGCGGTAGCCCTCCTGGTCGATACCCGCCAGCGGCTGGAAGGCGATGTCGCCGTCGTGGCCCAGGTCGTAGTGCTCGCCGCCCAGGCCCAGCACCGTGGCGCGCATCGAACGGCCCATGTCGAACGCGAAGATGCGCGAGCCGGGGTAGCGCCGGAACTGAAGCGCCAGCAAGGCCAGCAGCACCGACTTGCCCATGCCCGTCGGCCCCACCACCAGCGTGTGGCCGACGTCGCCCACGTGGGTCACCAGCCGGAAGGGCGTTGAGCCCTCGGTGCGGGTCACAACCAGCGGCGGGCCGTCCAGGTGCCGGTTGCGCTCTGGCCCGGCCCACACGGCCGAAACCGGCATCAGGTGCGCCAGGTTCAGCGTGGAGACGATGGGCTGGCGCACGTTGGCGTAGGCGTTACCGGGGATCGACGACAGCCAGGCTTCCACGGCGTTCAGCGTCTCGGGAATGGTGACGAAGCCGCGGCCCTGGATCACGCGCTCGGCCATGCGCAGCTTTTCATCGGCGGAGGTCGCATCGGTGTCGAGCACCGTGAGTGTGGCGGTCACGTAGCCAAAAGCCACCTGGTCACTACCCAGCTCTTGCAGGGCCGCGTCGGCATCGGCGGCCTTATTGCCCGCGTCGGTGTCCACCAGCGGCGACTCTTGCTGAAACAGTGTCTCGCGCAGCAGGGCGATCACGTTCTTGCGCTTCGCGAACCACTGGCGGCGCAAGCGCGTCAGCTCCTTTTCGGCCTCGGCCTTGTCCATGCACAGAAAGCGCGTGGACCAGCGGTAGGCAAAGCCAAGCCGGTTCAGCTCGTCCAGCACACCGGGCCAGGTGGACGTGGGAAACCCCCGCACCGTGGTCACGCGCAGGTGCGCATCCCCCAGCATCGGCGCCAGGCCGCCCAGCAGCGGGGCATCGGCCAGCAGCGCATCGAGATGGAAGGGCACCTCGGGAACGGCCACCGGGTAGGCGTGGGGCGACACGGTGGCGTGCAGGTAGCTCAGCGTGTCGGCGTCGTGCAGCCAGGCGATTTCGGGCATCACGCCATCGAGCAGGTCGAACACCCGGTCGGTCTCGGCGATGAAGGCACCCAGGCGCTCGCGCCAGTCCACACCGGTGCTGGCCCGGTTTTCGTAGAGCAGGTTGGCGGCCCGTGCGCGCGCTTCTTCCGGCGGCAGGTACTGCAGCGTGAAGTGGTAGCGGCTCTCGAAGTGGCTGGCCGATTCCTCGAAGGCAGCGCGCCGTTCTTCGTCCACCAGCCACGACAGGGCTTCCGGGAACTCGGAACGCGGATAGTCGGCGGCCGACCGGCGCTCGGCGTCCACGTACAGCGCCCAGCCCGAACCCAGGCGTCGAAGCGCGTTGTTCAGTCGCGCGGTGGTGGCCACCAGTTCGCCCTGCGTGGCGCTGTCCAGGTCCGGCCCTCGAAAGCGTGCGGTGCGCTGGAACGAACCGTCCTTGTTCAGCACCACCCCGGGCGCCACCAACCCGGCCCAGGGCAACCAGTCGGCCAGCAGGGCAGGGCGTTGCCGGTACTCGGTGAGGTTGAGCATGGTGTCTTCCTCACACGTCCAGTAACGGCTTGTGCTTGATGTGCCGGGCAAACACCGCCATGAACTGCGGATCGAGGCGTGCGCCCCAGACCGCCAGCGAGTGGCCCACGATCCACAGAACGATGCCAGGAATCCACAACTGCAGGCCCAGACCCACGGCGGAGGCCAGTGTGCCGTTGGCAATGGCCACGGTGCGCGGCGCACCGCCCATCAGGATGGGCTCGGTCAGTGAACGGTGCAACGGGATCTCGAAACCGCTGGTGAGGCTGGTGTGCTCGGCAGTGCTGCTCATACCAGTGCCCCACCTGAGAAGCTGAAGAAGCTCAGGAAGAAGGACGAGGCCGCGAAGGCAATCGACAGACCGAAGACGATCTGAATCAGCTTGCGGAAGCCCCCCGAGGTATCGCCGAAGGCCAGCGCCAGGCCGGTGGCGATGATGATGATCACCGCCACGATGCGGGCCACCGGGCCCTGGATCGAGTCCAGAATGGATTGCAGAGGTCCTTCCCAGGGCATGCTGGAACCGGCCGCCTTGGCAGTGCCCGCCACGCTCAACATCACAGCGGCGGTAAACAGTCCGTGACGGGCGGGCTGGACCAACCGGTGGATGCGCTGCAGGCCGGCCACGCCGGCGGAGGAGATCCGTCGAGAGATGGATTGGGTCAGCAGACAGGCAAAAGCGCGCAGGGAAAGCGAAGGGTTCATGGAAGTTCTCCAGGCAGGGTTGAGGAAGGGGAATCCACCACGGGAGGCGGGGTGGAAGAGGGCGCAAGTGGTGGTGGCGCTGGCAGCTCCGGAAAGGGTGTATCCAGCGTCCCGCTCATCGCCACCAGGTGGTAGCCCGTGCTGTCGTGTCCAGTGACGCGGGCAATCGTGTCGATGTGGCGCTTGCGGCCGCGACCGGCGATGTAGATCACCACGTTGACCGCTTCGGCGATCAGCGCACGCGGCGGGTTCACCGCCACCTCCAGGATCAGCTGCTCCAGCCGTAGCAGCGCACCGAGTGCCGACCCGGCATGGATGGTGGCGATGCCGCCGGGGTGGCCGGTGCCCCAGACCTTGACCAGGTCCAGCGCTTCTCCGCCACGCACCTCACCCACCACCACGCGGTCGGGGCGTAGCCGCATCGTGGCGCGCACCAGCTCGGCCATGGACACGGCGCCTGCGCGTGTGCGCAGCGGCACGTGGTCGCGCGCCGCGCATTGAAGTTCGATGGTGTCTTCGAGCACCAGCACCCGGTCGCCTGTGGTGGCGATTTCGGCCAGCAGCGCGTTGGCCAGCGTGGTCTTGCCGGTGCTGGTGCCGCCAGCGATCAGGATGTTTTGACGCTCGTGCACGGCCTGGCGCAGGAAGCCGGCCTGCTCCGCCGTCATCATCCCGTCGGCCACGTAGCGGTCGAGCGGGATCACGCCCACGGCGCGCTTGCGCAGCGCGAACGCCGGGCCCGGCGCAGCCGGGGGCAGAACACCCTCGAAGCGTTCGCCCGTTTCGGGCAACTCGGCTGTCAGCAGAGGCTGGCCCCGGTGTACCTCGGCGCCCACATGGGCCGCGACCAGTCGGATGATGCGTTCCCCATCGGCCGCCGACAAGGTCACGCCCGTCGGTGCACGTCCGGTGGAGAGCCGGTCCAGCCACAGCGATCCATCGGGGTTGAGCAGCACCTCCACCACGTCCGGGTCTTCCAGAGCAGCTGCGATCATCGGCCCCATGGCCGTGCGCAGCATGCGGACACGGCGGTCGAGCGTGGTCCTTTCTGGGCTGGGTGGTGCGGCCGTCATTCCGTCGGCCCTTCGTCGGGGTGCCCCGAATCCACCGGGTCCACCGCCATGCCTGCCGCTTCATCCAGCTGCCGGTTCAGGCCCTGTTCCTGTGGTTGAAGCTCCTCGATCACATTGCGCACCAGGCTGCGGCCGCGCAGCAGGTGGCGGCCCAATTGCTCGACGAACTGCTCAAAGCGGGCTTTGCCCTGCGCACGGGCTGCCTCCTGGTGTCCTTCGGGCACAGGCGTGCTCACGGTGAGGTAGTAACGGATGAACAGCGCCAGGGTCTCGATCTCGATGTTCTGGTCGCGCTCCAGCCGATCGAACTGGCGCGAGAGCCGGTCCAGCCGTTTGGCGATGGCCGCCTCGCGCTGGTCGCCTGAATCCGGCGACAGCCACGAGGCCAGCGCTGCCGCGACGATGGATGACTTGGAAACGCCCTTCTTGGCCGCCACCTCTTCGAGGCGTCGCGCATGCTCAGGCGGAATGAACAGGTTCAGGCGGTACCGGCTCATAGCGTGATTCCGTCGTCGGGGTCGAGTACGGCCAGGCGCGCCGCGCGCTGCATGGCCGGATCGAGCTGGCCGGGAAGGGGCAGGGGTGCGTCGTCGTCGTCATCGAGCAGCGCCAGGTCATTGGTCAGTGCGTCGAGCGCGGGGCTTGGCGTTGCAATCTCCGTCAGCTCTGGCTGCAGGCGGGGACCGCCTTCATCGGCATCCATGCCGGGCATGAAGGTTGGGTTGGAAGAAGTAGTGACCGCCGACACAGCCAGCTCGCCCCAGTCGTCCGCCCGCACCGGTGGCGCATCGGGGTAGGGGCCGGCAATCAGGACGGGCGGTGGCAATACGCGGCGCTTGAAGTTCGCGTCGGCGTAGTAGCGCAGCTTGCGGGCCTTGACCGGTGGCACGCTGGAGACCATCACCACCGCTTCGTCGGGCGGCAGCTGCATCACCTCGCCAGGCGTCAGCAGCGGGCGCGCCGTCTCTTGCCGCGAGACCATCAGGTGCCCCAGCCACGGCGCCAGCCGGTGGCCGGCGTAGTTGCGCTGTGCGCGCAGCTCGGTGGCCGTGCCCAGCGTTTCGGAAATGCGCTTGGCCGTGCGCTCGTCGTTGGTGGCGAAGGTCACTCGCACATGGCAGTTGTCCAGAATCGAATGGTTCTGGCCGTAGGCTTTGTCGATCTGATTCAGGCTCTGCGCAATCAGGAAGCTGCGGATGCCATAGCCCGCCATGAAGGCCAGTGCCGTCTCGAAGAAGTCCAGCCGACCCAGCGCCGGGAACTCGTCGAGCATCAGCAGCAGCTTGTGCCGCCGCGCGATGCCGTCCGAGCCATCCAGCGACTCGGTCAAGCGCCGCCCCACCTGATTCAGGATCAGCCGGATCAGCGGCTTGGTGCGGCTGATGTCCGATGGCGGCACCACCAGGTACAGCGACACCGGGTGTTCGGTCGAGATCAGGTCGGCGATCCGCCAGTCGCAGCGCGAGGTCACCTCGGCCACCGTCGGGTCGCGGTACAGGCCCAGAAAGCTCATGGCCGTGGACAGCACGCCCGAGCGTTCGTTCTCGCTCTTATTGAGGACCTCGCGGGCGGCTGAGGCGACGACGGGATGCGGACCGGCGCCTTGCTCGCTGGCCAGATGAGGCGTACTCATCATCCGGTGCAGCGTCACCTCGAAAGGGCAGGCCGGATCGGACAGGAAGTTGGCCACGCCGCGCAGCGTCTTGTCCTCGCCGGCATAGAGCACGTGCAGGATGGCGCCGACCAGCAGCGCGTGCGAGGTCTTCTCCCAGTGGTTGCGCCGCTCCAGTGCGCCTTCAGGGTCCACCAGAATGTCGGCGATGTTCTGCACGTCGCGCACCTCGTGCACACCGCGTCGTACCTCCAGCAACGGGTTGTAGGCGGCCGAACGCGCGTCGGTGGGGTTGAACAGCAAGCAATGTGAGAAGCGCGCGCGCCAGCCGGCCGTCAGCTGCCAGTTCTCGCCCTTGATGTCGTGGATGACGGCCGAGCCGGGCCAGGACAGCAGCGTGGGCACCACCAGGCCCACGCCCTTGCCCGAGCGGGTGGGGGCAAACGCCAGCACGTGCTCGGGGCCGTTGTGGCGCAGGTACTGCTCGCCATGCTTGCCGAGGAATACTCCGGAAGAGCGGCTCAATCCAGATTGGCGAACGTCATCAGCTGTGGCCCAGCGCGCAGTGCCGTAGGTGGTGACCAGCCGCGACTGCCGAGAACGCCATACTGACATTCCCACCGCCACGCCCACCGAGGCGATGCCACTGCCACCCGCAATCGCACCACCCACGTCGAAGACATCCGGTGCGTAGGCATCGAAGACGAACCACCACTCGAACAGGCGCCAGGGGTGGTACACCGGCGAGCCGAGGGCTTCGAACCATGGCGCCCCAAGGCGTGCCTGGTGACCCAGCGCAGCGGCTGTCCACTGGGTCGCGCCCCACACGCCAACCACGACGACGCCGAGCACCACCGCGATCTGCCCGTAGAGAATCCCCTGGTGGCTTGCGCCCTGAGCCTGCACCTTGACCTCC
>CAZJZD010000069.1:0-14472 GCA_964550405.1 uncultured Hydrogenophaga sp.
TCCTGGTCAACATCTTCGGCGGCATCATGAAGTGCGACACCATCGCCACCGGCGTCATCACGGCCTGCAAGGCCGTGAACCTGAACGTGCCGCTGGTCGTGCGCATGAAGGGCACCAACGAAGAGCTGGGCAAGAAGATGCTGGCCGAATCGGGCCTGCCCATCATCGCCGCCGACACCATGGCCGAAGCCGCGACCAAGATCGTCGCCGCCGTCAAATAAGCCAAGCCCGGAGAAGAAACACCATGTCGATCTACATCAACAAAGACACCAAGGTCATCACCCAGGGCATCACGGGCAAGACCGGGCAGTTCCACACCGAGAAGTGCCAGGAGTACGCGAACGGCAAGAACTGCTTCGTGGCCGGCGTCAACCCCAAGAAGGCCGGTGAGTCGATCTTCAACATCCCGATCTACTCGACCGTCAAGGAAGCCGCCCAGCAGACCGGCGCCACCGTGTCGGTGATCTACGTGCCCCCCGCAGGCGCAGCCGCCGCCATCTGGGAAGCTGTCGAAGCCGATCTGGACCTGGCCGTCTGCATCACCGAAGGCATTCCGGTCAAGGACATGCTGGAAGTGCGCAACAAGATGAAGGCCAAGGAAGCCGCCGGCGGCAAGAAGACCCTGCTGCTGGGCCCCAACTGCCCCGGCCTGATCACGCCCGACGAAATCAAGATCGGCATCATGCCCGGTCACATCCACCGCAAGGGCCGCATCGGCGTCGTGTCTCGCTCGGGCACGCTGACCTACGAAGCCGTGGCCATGCTGACCGAAGTGGGTCTGGGCCAGTCCAGTGCCGTCGGCATCGGTGGCGACCCGATCAACGGCCTCAAGCACATCGACGTGATGAAGGCCTTCAACGACGATCCCGACACGGACGCCGTGATCATGATCGGTGAAATCGGTGGTCCGGACGAAGCCGAAGCCGCCATGTGGTGCAAGGCGAACATGAAGAAGCCCATCGTCGGCTTCATCGCTGGCGTGACCGCCCCTCCCGGCAAGCGCATGGGCCACGCCGGTGCGCTGATCTCCGGTGGTGCCGACACCGCTGATGCCAAGCTCGCCATCATGGAAGAGTGCGGCTTCGTGATCACGCGCAACCCGTCCGAACTGGGCAAGCTGCTCAAGGCACAGCTCTGATCCGGTACGGGTCCCGTGAAGAAGGCAACGCGTGCGTTGCCTTTTTTTTCGCTCGACGGCGATGCAGGCCGGACAATCGGTCACCCCGTCAAGGTCCCCCGCCTGCAAGATTGCAGTGCAACATGGCGGTGTCTCCCTGCACACCGGCTCAGGCTTGGCCAGATCACGATTTCTGATCGATATACTGGCCTGACATCCGCAACAGACCACAACACCAGGCCGGAGGAGGCCCTGGCAACACCAGCACAGCCTTGGGCCTGAACAGCCATTGGGCGCCGCGCGCGCCGCATGCCTCCGGTTCATCCAAGACAGACCACCGCGTTTCATGATTTTTGAGCTCCACGCCCAGACGGATCCGGGCCTCATCCGCGAGAACAACGAGGACTCGGTCGCGCTCGACGCCGAGAACCAGGTGGTGGTGCTGGCCGATGGGATGGGAGGTTACAACGCCGGTGAGGTGGCCAGTGCCATGGCCACCAGCTTCGTCAAGACCGAGCTGGGCCGCTGGCTCGCCGAGGGGGGCCACGAGGCCAGCGGACGTGAACTCAAGCGTGCGATGGAGATCTGCATCGACAACGCCAACCGCTCGATCTTCAACGCGGCGAATGCCGATGCCCAGTATGCTGGCATGGGGACCACGCTGGTCATGGGCGTGTTCCAGGGGGTGCGCACCCTCATCGGTCACGTGGGCGATTCGCGCTGCTACCGCCTGCGTGGCGACAGCTTCCAGCAGATCACCCGCGATCATTCCCTGCTTCAGGAGCAGATCGACGCCGGCCTGATCACGCAGGAGCAGGCACAGTACGCCACGCACAAGAATCTGGTGACCCGAGCCCTGGGGGTGGAGGACACGGTGTTGCTGGAAGTCAACGAATTCCGGGTCGAGGACGGGGATCTCTACCTGTTTTGCTCCGACGGCCTGAGCGACATGCTGCCGGACAACCGCATCGCCGCCATACTGGTGGGCGCGGGTACGCTGCAGGAGAAATGCAGTGCCCTCATCGACGCGGCCAATGGCAGCGGCGGGCGTGACAATATTTCGGTGATACTTGTGCAGGCGAGGGCACGGCCTCTGCGCAGGGGGCTGCTGTCGCGCATGCTCGGACAGTAGTGACGTTCTCGAAAACGAGTTTCAGGTTCCACAGGAGTCGGCCATGCCGAAAATGATCGTTTCCATCGATGGTGTCGTCATCAAGGAAGTGCAACTGACGAAAGACCGCACCACGCTGGGCCGCCGTCCGTACAACGATATCGTGATCGACAACCTCGCCGTCAGTGGCGAGCACGCGGTCATGCAGATGTCCGGAAACGATGTGTTCCTGGAAGACCTCAACAGCACCAACGGCACGTACGTCAACGGCAAAGCGATCAAGAAGCAGTTGCTGCAGGGTGGTGATTCCATCGAGATCGGCAAATACAAGATCAAGTTCGTGCACGACGGACCCTCCGGCGCGCAGGAGCGGACCACGGTGATCAACTCGGGTGCGGTGGTTCAGCCCGACCCCGGGCTGCCCAGTGCGGCGATCAAGGTCATGTCGGGGGCGGCGGCGGGGCGTGAGGTGCCCTTGGTCAAGGTGGTCACCACCATCGGCAAGCCCGGTGTGGCCGTGGCCGCCATCACCCGGCGCCCGCACGGATATGTGGTTGCATTGGTCGAGGGCGCCACACCGCCTACCGTCAACGGCCAGCCCCTCAGCACCGAAGCTGTCCAGTTGCACCACGGCGACTTGCTGGAGCTCGCCGGTACCCAGATGCAGTTCGTCCAGACGGCATGAACGCCCGGGTCCGTGCGGGGCACGGGCCTGACACCCCGGCCCGTTGCCGGCATCGCCCATGCAGGCCTTGAGCCGCCACGGCGCGCGCATCGCCATTTCCCTGGTACCGCTGGTTCTGGCCGTCCTGCACACGCTGGGCGTGTTCCAGTTGGGTTTGCTCGACCGGCTCGACAACATCATCTACGACGCGCGTTTGCGCGCCACCTTGCCCGCCACCCGTGATGACCGGGTGGTGATCGTCGACATCGACGAAAAGAGCCTGGCGGCCGAGGGGCGCTGGCCCTGGTCCCGCGACCGCCTGGCCCAGCTGGTGGACGAGCTGTTCGAACGGCAGGGCATCGCGCTGCTGGGGCTGGACACCGTGTTTGCCGAGGCCGAGGACCGCGCCGGCCTGCAGCCTGACCAGCGGTTCGCCCGCGCCCTGAAAGACCGGCCGGTGGTGCTGGGCTACTACTTCACGAGCGACCGGCAGGGGCATACCAGCGGCGTGCTGCCCGAACCGGTGCTGCGCTCGGAAGACATGCAAGGCCGCACGCTGCACGCCACCCGCTGGACCGGCTATGGCGCCAACATCGCTCCCCTGGCCGCCGCGGCGCCGCAGGCGGGTTTTTTCAATGCCTTGGCCGACGGCGATGGCGTGGTGCGCGCGCTGCCCGTGCTGGCCGAGCACGAGGGGGCCTATTACGAGTCGCTGGCCCTGGCCATGTTCCGCCGCTGGCAGGGGCTGCCCCGGCTGGAGCCGGCCTACGGTGGGCGGTCGCCACCGCCGGGTACACCAGCGCTGCCGCACAGCCTGCGCCTGCTGCATGGTTCGAGTGGCGTGGACCTGCCGGTGGACGAGCGCCTGGCCATGCTGGTGCCGTACCGCGGGCCGGGCGGGCCGCAGGGGGGCAGCTACACCTATGTGTCGGCCGCCGACGTGCTGGCCGGCCGCCTGGCACCCGGCCAGTTGCGCGAGCGCATCGTGCTGCTGGGCACCACGGCGCCCGGGCTGATGGACCTGCGCGTGACGCCGGTGGGCGAGACCTATCCCGGCGTTGAAACCCACGCCAGTCTGCTCAGCGGTCTGCTCGACGGTCGACCACTGGTGAGGCCGGATTACGCTCCGGGCTACGCCCTGCTGACCCTGCTGGTGTCCGGCCTGATCCTGGCGCTGGGCCTGCCGCTGCTCTCGGCGGCGCGGGCGGTGCTGTTGAGCCTGGGCGTGGTAGCGGCGCTGGTGGGACTCAATGCCTGGCTCTACCTGGGCCATGGCCTGGTGCTGCCCTTGGCCGCCAGCCTGTTCACCGCCGGGCTGGCGTTCGCCCTGAACATGAGCTATGGCTACCTGGTGGAAAGCCGTGCCAAGCGCGAGCTGGCCCAACTGTTCGGTACCTACGTGCCGCCCGAACTGGTGCAGCTGATGCTGCGGGATCCCGAGCGCTACAGCATGACGGCCGCGACCCGCGAGATGACGGTGCTGTTCTGTGACCTCAAAGGTTTCACCACCCTGGCCGAGCGCATGGAGCCGACGCAGGTGCAGGTCCTGCTCAACACGGTGTTCAGCCGGCTGACCCAGGTCATCCGCCGCCATGGTGGCACGGTGGACAAGTACATGGGCGATTGCGTGATGGCCTTCTGGGGGGCGCCCGTCGAAAGTGCCGACCATGCCCGCCGGGCGGTGGACGCCGCGCGTGACATGCTGGCCGACATCCGCATCCTCAATGCCGAACACGCGCGCCAGGGCTTGCCCGCCATCGGTGCCGGCATCGGCATCAGCACCGGCCTCATGTGCGTGGGCGACATGGGTTCCGACCTTCGGCGCAGTTACACCGTGGTTGGCGACGCGGTCAACCTCGGGGCGCGACTGGAGTCGCTCTCGCGCCTCTACGGCGAAGACGTGGTGGCCAGCAACGCCACCCGCGCCGCCTGTCCGCACCTGGTCTGGCAGGAGCTCGACCGGGTGCATGTCAAGGGCAAGGCCGACGCCGTGACGGTGTTCACGCCGCTGGGGCCACCCGATGCCCTGACCCCCGCGCAGCAGGATGAGCTGGCGCACTGGCAGCGCGCGTTGCGCTGCTGGCGCGCGCAGGACTGGGACGGCTGCGACCGGCAACTCGTCCTGCTGCTTGCACAGAGTGAGGAAAAAGTCCTTTACCGCCTGTACGCCGAGCGGGTAGCCTCCATGAGAATTGCTCCACCCGGCCCCGGCTGGGATGGCACCACCACCCTAGACCGCAAATGAGCGACGCGCCCGCCGGCGCCCCGCCTCCGATACACGAATGAAGGTCCGCGTCCTCGGCTGCTCCGGCGCCATCGCCAACGGCTGCCGCACCACCTCCTTCCTGCTCGACGACGACGTCCTGATCGACGCCGGCACCGGCGTCGGCGACCTTTCGCTGGAGGAAATGCGGCGGGTCGAGCACGTGCTGTTGACCCATTCGCACCTGGACCATGTGGCCAGCCTGCCCCTGATGCTCGACGCCGTGGCCTCGCAACGCCTGGCGCGTGGCGCCGCCCCGCTGCAGGTGCACGCCCTGCCCGGCACCATCGCGGCGCTCAAGGCCCACATCTTCAACAACCTGATCTGGCCCGACTTCGCCGCCATCCCCAGTGCCGAACAACCGCTCATGCGCTTCGTGCCGATCGAAGTGGGCCAGGTGCTGCAGGTCGGCGGCAAGGCGGTGGAAGTGCTGCCCGCCGTGCACACCGTGCCCGCCGTCGGCTACGCGGCCGCCAGCGCCGCCGGTCACTGGGTCTTCAGCGGTGACACCGGGCGCAACCCTGCGTTCTGGCAGCGCATCAACCAGCTGCCGGTGGCCATGCTGGTCATCGAAACCGCCTTCAGCGACCGTGAGCGCGAGCTGGCCGAACGCAGCCGCCACCTGGCGCCCAGCAGCCTGGCCACCGAGCTCGACCAGATCGACCGCCAGCGGCGTTACCCGATCTACATCACCCACACCAAGCCCGCCGAAACCGGGCTGATCATGCAAGAGATCCAGCGCTTCGACCAGACGCCCAACCGCGAGGCCGACGTGCGCCACGACATCCGCTGGCTCAGCGCCGGCATGTGCTTCGAGCTATGACAAATCCTGTCATCCCGTGAGCGGGTGACAAAAATTGTCGGCGCCGGGCCGGGTGGGGTTGACAGGAATTGTCAGTTCCCCCTGCAAAGCGTGAAAAAGCACAGGGAAAACGGGGCATTTCAGGCTGGCACGCGAACTGCTCAAGGGTAAGGGTCAGTCAACCCAACCAACCCCTCCAAGGAGTTCTCACATGAAGCGTATGCAACAAGGTTTCACCCTCATCGAACTGATGATCGTGGTGGCCATCATCGGTATCCTGGCCGCGATTGCTCTGCCCCAGTACCAGACCTACATCGCCAAGTCGCAAGTCTCCCGCGTGATGGGTGAGGCCGGCAACTACAAGACCGCCGTGGACCAGTGTATTTTGAACGGTCGCACCACCGGTGACATCCACTCCAACCTGCCTGCGAACCAAAACCCGGATGCTGGCGATTGCGTGCTGGACGCTACCTCCTCTTCTCTGTTGGAGGGTGATGAGCAGGGTGATGGCGCTGCGCCGGCTGCAGGCACAGGCTACGTGCAAGTTGCCAACGACGCTGGCGTTTGGACGATTGTTGGAACGTTCGGTAACGGTGCTGCCGCTTCCCTGCAAGTCGCTAACGACAACACCCTCACGTGGTCCCGTGACGTGAACGGCACCTGGACCTGCACCACCACTGTTCAAGGCAAGTACGCTCCTAACGGCTGCACGGTTAACTAATGAGTTGTTGACGGCTGCTCGATAGGGATGTCGCATCTGTTTCGAGCGAGCCAATGACTCATAGAAAGCCCTGCTCTGCAGGGCTTTTTTTTGAAATCCGTCTGGAGGACACCATGCAGCGCGGCTTCACGTTGATTGAATTGATGATCGTGGTCGCGGTCATCGGTATCCTGGCGGCCATCGCTCTGCCGCAGTACCAGTCCTACATCGCCAGTGCCCAGATCTCGCGGGTCATGGGTGAAACAGCGGGGCAGAAGGAGGTGGTGGAGGATTGCCTCAACAAGGGCATCACCACGACCGGAGTGGGTGGCTGTGAGGGCACGGCCCGGGCGTCCACCCTGCTGGCCGACGGCGGCAACCTGCTCGACGGCGGTGCGCCGCCTGCCGGGTCCGGCGTGCCGGTACTGGCCTTTGGTCCGGGCAACACGGCGACGCTGACCTCCACCTTCGGCAACGGTGCCACCATGGTGTCCCACGGTTCCACCCTGGTCTGGTCGCGGGACGGTTCCGGCACCTGGACCTGCACCACCAACGTACCGGCCGGTCGCCGGCCGCCGGGCTGCCAGTGACGCCGGTCATGTGCCGGGGGCGGGCGGTGCCCGCCCTCAGCGCACGAAATGCCCGCTCTTGCCGCCCGACTTCTCCATCAGCCGCACGCCGCTGATAGTCATGCCGCGGTCCACGGCCTTGCACATGTCGTAGATGGTCAGCAGGGCCACGCTGGCAGCGGTCAGGGCCTCCATCTCCACGCCGGTCTGGCCGGTGCATTCGGTGGTGGCGCGGCACAGCACGCTGCTGTCCGCCGCTTCCACCTCGAATTCCACCGCCACACGGGTCAGCGCGATCGGGTGGCACAGGGGGATGAGGTCGCTGGTCTTCTTGGCCGCCTGGATGCCCGCGATGCGTGCGATGCCCAGCACATCGCCCTTCTTGGCGGTGCCGCTTTGCACCAGGGCCAGGGTGGCCGGTTCCATGCGGATGCGGCCTTCGGCCACGGCCACGCGGCGGGTGTGGGCCTTGTCGCCGACGTCCACCATGTGGGCCTGGCCCTGGGCGTCGAAGTGGGTCAGCGGGCTGCTGGTGTGGGAGTCGTTCATGGCGGTCTTTGCCTGCGGTTTACAAGAACCCGATGGAGGAGGCGGCATCATACGCAGATGCACGTCTTGCCCCGCCCGAACCGGACCCTGCTGACCCTGACGCTGACCGCCGCGCTGTGCCTGGCGCCGCTGGCCGGCCCGCCGGGTGGGGTGTTGGCGCAGACCTCCGGCCTGCCGGCGCTGGGCGACGGCGCGGGCATGTCGGTGGCGGCCGAGCGCCGGCTGGGTGACAGCATCGCGCGCGACATTTACCGCGACCCGGATTACCTGGACGACCCGGTGCTGACCGACTACCTGCTGGCGGTCTGGCAGCCCTTGCTGGGTGCGGCGCGTGCGCGCGGCGACGTGGCGCCCGAGCTGGCCGAGCGCATGGCCTGGGAGCTGATGATCTCGCGCGACAAGCGGGTCAACGCCTTTGCGCTACCGGGAGGCTACCTGGGCGTGAACCTGGGCCTGCTGGCGGTGACCGATACGCCGCAGGAGCTGGCCAGTGTGCTGGCGCACGAACTCAGCCATGTTTCGCAGCGGCACATCGCGCGCATGATGGCGCGGCAGGACCAGAGCGCCCCCTGGCTGATGGGCGCCATGATCCTGGCCATGCTGGCTGCGCGCGCCAACACCGAGGTGGCCAGCGCCGCCATGGCGGGCAGCCAGGCGGTCGCGGCGCAGACGCAGCTGAACTTCTCGCGCGACATGGCGCGCGAGGCCGACCGCATCGGCTTTGGCGTGCTCGGTGGTGCCGGTTTCGATCCGCTGGGTTTCGTGACCATGTTCGACAAGCTGCAGCAGGCGGCGCGCCACAACGACGACGGCTCGTTCCCCTACCTGCGCAGCCACCCGCTGACCAGTGAACGCATCGCCGACATGCAGGCGCGTGTGCCCCTGCAGTCCACCGGACCGCGGGCGGGTCCGCTGGCCACCCCCGTCGCGCCGCCGCCGGTGTCCACGGCACTGCACGGACTGATGTCGGCCCGCGCCCGGGTGCTGGCCGAGAACAGCCCCGACCGCTGGCGCGCCTGGTTGCAGCACGGGCAGGGGGCTGCCGCCACACCGGCCGAGCTGTACGCCGCCGCCCTGTCGGCCCACCGGCTGCGCGACCACGGGCGCGCCCTGGCACTGGCCCAGCGCTTGGACGCGCAGGCCGGCGCCGACACCCGCTGGGCGGTCGATGCGCTGCTGATGGAGCTGTGGCTGGCACCGGGTGCCGCGCAGGGCGCGCTGGCGCAGCGCATGGCCCAGCTGCAAGGCAGTGCCCTGGCCAGCGGGCAGCGCGCCGGCTTGCTGCTGGGCGCACAGCTGGCGCTGGCCAGCGGTGCGCCGGAGCCGGCCGCCACGCGGCTGCAGGCCTGGGTGCTGGAGCGGCCGCGCGATGCCCAGGCCTGGCAGTTGCTGGCGCAGCTGCACCAGGCGCAGGGTCATCGCCTGCGCGCCCTGCGCGCCGAGGCCGAGGCGCGGGCCGCGCAGTTCGATCACGGCGCTGCTCTGGAGCGATTCAAGGCGGCGCAGGCCTTGCCGCCGGCCGACCGGGCGGCCGATCCGATGGAACTGGCCATCGTGGACGCGCGCCGGCGCGAGGTGGAGGCGCTGCTGCGCGCCTCAGCGCGGGAAGACTGACTTCAGCGCCGCATCGACCACCAGCATCAGCACCGAATAGATCAGCGACCCCAGCAGCGCGGCCCAGAAACCGGCGACATGGAAGCCGTCGAGCACTTCAGCGGCGGCCCAGAACAGCAGGGCGTTGATGACGAACAGGAACAGGCCCAGCGTCACCAGCGTCACCGGCAGGGTCAGCAGGACCAGCAGGGGGCGCAGCAGGGTGTAGAAGATGCCGACCACGGCCGCGGCGATCAGCGCCGAGCCGAAGCTTTGCACCTGCACGCCGGGGTAGAGGTAGGCCACCATCAGCAGGGCGCAGGCGGCGAGCAGCCATTTGAGGAGGAACTTCATGCGGCCAGCATAGCGCAGCGGCATGAAAAAAGCGGTTGCCTGCGCAACCGCCTCCTTCAGGAGCCGGGTGGGGCTCAGGCAGCCTCGCCCGACGGCGGGTTCCGGGACGCCAGGAATTTGCCGGTGGCCAGCACCAGCAGTGCACCGATCACGGCGGCGCCGTACTTGATGGCCGAGGTCTGCTCGATCTTGGGCATCCAGGTCCACTGGGTCGCATCGGCGAAGGCCGGATCGGTCACCAGCATGCCGCCAGCGATCCAGCCCAGCAGCATGCCGCCGGCGACGATGACGATGGGGAAACGGGCCATCAGCTTGATGACCAGCTGGCTGCCCCAGACGATGATGGGGATGGAGATCAGCAGGCCCATCACCACCAGCAGCAGCGAATGTTCGCCCGCGTGCTGTGCCGCACCGGCGATCGCGATCACGTTGTCCACGCTCATCACCAGGTCGGCCACGATGATGGTCTTGATCGCGGCCCAGAGTTTGTCGCTGCCTTCGATGTTGTCGTGGCCGTCTTCATCGGGGGCGATCAGCTTGACGCCGATCCACACCAGCAGCAGCGCGCCGACAAACTTGAGGAAGGGCACGTTCAGCAGGGTCATCGCAAAGGCGATGAGGACGACGCGCAGCACGATGGCACCGATCGTGCCGTAGATGATGCCCTTGGTGCGCTGCGCCGGGGGCAGCTTGCGGCAGGCCAGCGCGATGACCACCGCGTTGTCGCCGCCGAGCAGGATGTCGATGATGATGATCTGACCCAGCGCGACCCAGAACGCGGGGGATGTCAGGAATTCCATGGTGGCCTCGTGTGGTTGGGGAGTGGAGCGGCCGCCAGGCCGGGTCCGGGGGGACCCGGCGGGTCCGTCAAAGGTCTTGCCCGACCCGGTGTATGCACCGGGCTCGGACCGCCGGTCGCCAGAGGCGACGTGTTGACGACGGACCGAACGCCTGCCCATGGTGTGCGATGCACCCCATGGAAACGCAGGGCTACTCCCCTTCGAGTGCGGCGATTGTATCGGCCGGTGTCCCGCCGTCAGCGCCAGGGACATACGGACTTTCCACAGACAGTGCCGGACCGGCTGGCTATGATGCGGGCCCCATGGCCGGCATCCACATCAGCGACATCGAAGCGGCGATCAACCACTGGCGCGCGCGCGCGGCCACGCCGCAGCGCTCACTGGCGCTGGCGCCGGAGCTCAATGCGCTGGCCGAGCTGTACGGCCGCATGGCCTACGCGCGCCAGACCGAAGTGGACGAGCACGCCCTGGGCACGCTGGCGCACGCCGCGTGGCTGGACTGGTTCCAGACCATGCCGGACACGCCCTGCATCGCCATCTGCTCCACCAGCCAGGGCGACGCGGTGTGCAAGGGCTGCGGCCGCAGCTTTCATGAGGTGCAGCACTGGACCGCGATGGAGCCGGCCGAGAAGCGCGCCGTCTGGCGGCGCATCACCCTCGAGGCCAGCGCCTGGCGTTTCAACCGCTACGCCGAGCGGGCGATCGAATGACCGGTCACGCCGGGATCGTGTAGTTGGCCTGGGTCAGGTGGTCCACGCCACAGCTCAGGTTCTCGACCCAGTCGATGAATTCCTTGACAGCCGGTCCGGCCATCGGGGCGCCGTGCTGCGGAACGATCATGTTGATCGGCAGCTGCCGGGCCATGTTGGCCCAGAGCTTGAGCACCTTGCCGGTGACCATGTAGCGGCGGTGGAAGCCTTCCATGCGCGGCAGCAGCGGCGCCAGCGAGGTGGCCGGCTTGGACGCGTCGGCCGATGTGCCCAGCGACACACCCAGGTCGCCGGAGAACAGGATGCGGCTGACCGGGTCCCAGAACTGGAAGTTGCCCTCGGCGTGCATGAAGTGCGCCGGCAGGGCGACGATTTCGCTGCGGCCCAGCGGGATGCGCATGCCGGGGTCGGGAATGCCGACGATGCGGCCTGCCGTCTTGCCCGGCTTGCAGAAATGCGGCGCAAAACGCTCCCACAGGCGCGAGATGTACAGCGTGGCCTGGGTGCTGGTCATCCAGCGGTCGAGCGAGGCGATGATGTCCGGATCGGCGTGCGAGGCCAGGATCTCGGTCAGCTTGTTGGCCGGGAAGTAGCGGCCGATGGTCAGCAGCAGCTCGTTGTAGGCCATGTTGCCGCCCGGGTCGATGATCGCGCCCTGCTGGCCGTCGATGACCAGGAACTGGTTGGCCTGCACGGCTTCGCCGCCCTCGTCGCTGAGGTGGGCGAACATCAGGCAGACGTGTCCGTTGTGGTTGTAGAGTTCGATGGCCATGGCCGGTGTGGCTCCTGGGTTGACCTGCTGGCAACCCCGGCGCAGGCGCACGGGGCAGGCGGTGGACTTTAGGTGGCGGCTGGATGCCGTTGCTTGCGTTGTATCAAGGCGCAGCCGCCATCATGCGCAACTCCGTCACACATGGCAGCGGTTTTTCGCCGAAAAGACCACATATCCGGATGGCCGGCTCCGACGGGGCCTGCCGCGTGGAGCACCCGCTCCACGAAGTCTCAGACCCGGCGCGCCAGCTCGGCCGCCTTGCCCACGTAGCTGGCCGGTGTCATGGCCAGCAGCCGGTCCTTCTCGGCTTGCGGAATCTCCAGGCTGCGGATCAGCGCGTGCAGGGCTTCGGCGGTCACGGTCTTGCCGCGGGTGACCTCCTTGAGCTTCTCGTAGGCGCCGGCGACGCCGAAACGGCGCATCACGGTCTGGATCGGCTCGGCCAGCACTTCCCACGACGCATCGAGGTCGGCGGCCAGGGCCTCCTCGTTGAGTTCGAGTTTGTTCAGTCCGGTCATCAGCGAGCTGTAGGCCAGCACGGCGTAACCCATGGCCACGCCCATGTTGCGCAGCACGGTCGAATCGGTCAGATCGCGTTGCCAGCGGCTGATCGGCAGCTTCTCCGACAGGTGCTTGAGCACCGCATTGGCCAGGCCCAGATTGCCTTCGGCGTTTTCGAAGTCGATCGGGTTGACCTTGTGCGGCATGGTTGACGAGCCGATCTCGCCGGCCTTGAGCTTCTGCTTGAAGTAGCCCAGGCTCACATAACCCCAGATGTCGCGCGAGAGGTCGATCAGGATGGTGTTGGTGCGTGCGATGGCGTCGAACAGCTCGGCCATGTAGTCGTGCGGCTCGATCTGGATCGAGTACGGCTGGAACGTCAGGCCCAGGCCCAGCGGCTCGGGTGTTTCGATGACGTTCTTGCTGAAGGCTTCCCAGTCGAAGTCGGGCCAGGCCGACAGGTGCGCGTTGTAGTTGCCCACGGCACCGTTCATCTTGCCCATGAGCCTGACGCCTGCGATGCGTTCCCGCGCAGTGGCCAGGCGTACCGCCACGTTGGCCAGTTCCTTGCCCACGGTGGTGGGGCTGGCGGTCTGGCCGTGGGTGCGGCTGAGCATGGGCACGGCTGCAAAGGTGTGGGCCATGTCGCGCAGCCGGGCAATGATCTGGTCCAGCGCGGGCAGCAGCACCTGGTCACGGCCGCCTTTGAGCTGCAGGGCGTGGCTGGTGTTGTTGATGTCTTCGCTGGTGCAGGCGAAGTGCACGAACTCGGCGGCGTGTTCCAGTTCCGGCCGTGCATCGAACTTGGACTTGATCCAGTACTCCACGGCCTTGACGTCGTGGTTGGTGGTCTTCTCGATCTCCTTGATCGCAGTGGCGTCGTTTTCGCTGAAGTTCTTGACCAGGCCCAGCAAATAGGTGCGGGCGCCGGGCGAGAGCGGCTTGAATTCGGCAAAGCCGGCGTCGGACAGGGCGATGAACCAGGCGATTTCGACCTGCACGCGTCGGTGCATGTAACCCTGTTCGCTCATGAAGGGGCGCAGTGGCGCCAGCTTGCCGGCGTAGCGGCCGTCCAGCGGCGAGAGGGCGGAAATGGGGGACAGGGAGGAGGCGGGTGTGTTCGGGCGCATCCCCGGATTGTAGGAGGCCGCCCTCCCCGGGGGGATGCAGCGCGCGGTCCGGCGGCCGTCGATAAAATGCGCGCTCCCCCAGCTTCCCAACACCCGACCCGACCATGAAACTCATCGGCGCCATCACCAGCCCCTACGTGCGCAAGGTCCGCGTCGTCATGGCCGAGAAAAAGCTGGACTACCAGTTCGTCCAGGAAGACGTCTGGTCGGCCGACACCACCATCGCCGCGGCCAACCCGCTGGGCAAGGTGCCCTGCCTGATCATGGAAGGCGCCGAAGCGGTGTTCGATTCGCGCGTGATCGTCGAATACCTGGACACGCTGTCGCCGGTGGGCAAGCTGATTCCGCCCTCGGGCCGCGAGCGCGCCGAGGTCAAGACCTGGGAGGCGCTGGCCGACGGTCTGATGGACGCGGCCATCCTGGCACGACTGGAGGCCACCTGGGCGGGTCGCAGCGACGATCAGCGCTGCCAGGCCTGGATCGACCGCCAGCTCGGCAAGGTCGATACCGCGCTGCAGGCCATGAGCCGTGGGCTGGGCGACAAGCCCTTCTGCTCGGGCATCCATTTCAGCCTGTCGGACGTGGCGGTCGGCTGCGCGCTGGGCTACCTGCTGTTCCGCTTCCCGCAGATCGAGTGGCGCACCACCTACCCCAATCTGGCGCGCCTGTCGGACAAACTGGCGCTGCGGCAGAGCTTCATGGAAACGCGGCCGAGCTGATCGCTCGGCCCCCCCTGCGCCGCTGACGCGGCTTCCCCCCTGCTGCGCGGGGGGACGCACCCTGTGGCCGGGCAGAGCCCGTTCCACGGGTGCCCTGGACCGGGGCACTTCCTCCGGC
>CAZJZD010000070.1:0-14069 GCA_964550405.1 uncultured Hydrogenophaga sp.
GTTCGGTCGGCGAGCCGATCAACCCCGAAGCCTGGATGTGGTACTACAAGCACGTCGGTGGCGAGCGCTGCCCCATCGTGGACACCTTCTGGCAGACCGAAACCGGCGGCCACATGATCACCCCGCTGCCGGGTGCCACGCCGCTGGTGCCGGGCTCCTGCACGCTGCCGCTGCCGGGCATCACCACCGCCATCGTTGACGAGACAGGCAATGATGTGCCCAACGGTGCGGGTGGCATCCTGGTGGTCAAGAAGCCTTGGCCGTCGATGATTCGCACCATCTGGGGTGACCCGGAGCGCTTCAAGAAGAGCTACTTCCCCGAGGAGCTCAAGGGGTTCTACCTGGCCGGCGACGGCGCCGTGCGCAGCGCCGACCGTGGCTATTTCCGCATCACCGGTCGCATCGACGATGTGCTGAACGTGTCCGGACACCGCATGGGCACGATGGAAATCGAGTCGGCCCTGGTGGGCAAGACCGATCTGGTGGCCGAAGCCGCCGTGGTGGGCCGTCCGGACGACCTGACCGGTGAAGCCATCGTGGCCTTCGTGGTGCTCAAACGTTCGCGTCCCACGGGCGACGAGGCCAAGGCGATTGCCAAGGAACTGCGCGACTGGGTGGGCAAGGAGATCGGCCCGATCGCCAAGCCCAAGGACATCCGCTTCGGCGACAACCTGCCCAAGACCCGTTCGGGCAAGATCATGCGCCGTCTGCTGCGCTCGATCGCCAAGGGCGAGGCCATCACCCAGGACACCTCCACGCTGGAGAACCCGGCCATCCTGGATCAGCTGTCGGAAAACAACTGATCTGTGCCGTGTCCCGGCCCGATGCCTGCCGGCATCGGGCAACAAAAAACCCGCTGGCCTGCCAGCGGGTTTTTTGTTGGGTTTCGCTGAGTGATTACTTCAGGCCCAGCACCCACGAAGCCAGCTTCTTGGCGTCGGCTTCGTTGACTTGCGGGTTCGCGGGCATGGGGATGGCACCCCAGACACCGGAGCCGCCCTTGATGATCTTGGCGGCCAGCATGTCGGCTGCCTTGGCGTTGCCGGCGTACTTCTTGGCCACGTCCTTGTAGGAGGGGCCAACCAGCTTCTTGTCGACTGCGTGGCAGGCCATGCAGTTCTTGGACTTGGCCAAGGCTTCGTCGGCCATGGCGGGGGCGGAGACGGCTGCCACAGCGGCCATAATCATCAGAGCGCGTTTCATGCGTGTGTCCTCGTGGGTAGAAAGCGAAAAGCTCGCGAGCCGGATTTTACCCAGCGCGGCCGTCGTGATACGGCCTGTTACTGATTCTTGCGGCCTTCATGGGCCGTTTACCGGAGGGTGTGATGTTTTTCCTCGTCCTGGGCATCCTGTTGTTGCTGCTGAAGTACTTGCAGATCGGCTTCGTGGCCGAACTCTCCTGGTGGTGGGTGCTCTCGCCCTTTGTGCTCGCTGTGGCCTGGTGGACCTGGGCCGATTCCACGGGGTACACCAAACGCAAGGCGATGGAGAAGATGGATCAGAAGAAGCGTGATCGTCTGGAGAAGCAGCGGGAGTCGCTGGGCATCAAGCCCCGTCGACGCTGATGCGGGCGGACCCACAAGAGGGCTGTGTGTGCCCCCTGGATGGGTGCGGTTGTTGTCATCTGAACGAGATCGAGACGATCGCTGCACGATAATTTGAGGCTGACTTCAGCGTCACGCAAACCACGAGACATTCCACATGCCCGCTTACCGTTCCAAGACTTCCACCGCCGGCCGCAACATGGCCGGTGCCCGTGCCCTGTGGCGTGCCACCGGCATGAAGGATGGAGACTTCGCCAAGCCCATCATCGCGGTTGCCAACAGCTTCACGCAGTTTGTTCCCGGGCACGTACACCTCAAGGATCTGGGCCAGTTGGTGGCGCGTGAGATCGAAGCCGCTGGCGGTGTGGCCAAGGAGTTCAACACCATCGCGGTGGACGATGGCATCGCCATGGGACACGACGGCATGCTGTATTCGCTGCCCAGCCGCGAGCTGATCGCCGACGCGGTCGAGTACATGGTCAACGCCCACTGCGCCGATGCGCTGGTGTGCATTTCCAACTGCGACAAGATCACCCCAGGCATGCTGATGGCCGCCATGCGCCTGAACATTCCGGTGGTGTTCGTCTCGGGGGGCCCGATGGAAGCCGGCAAAGTGCGGCTGGCCAACCCGGACACACAGAAGATCGAGTTCAAGAAGCTCGACCTGGTGGATGCGATGGTGATGGCGGTGGACGACAAGGTCAGCGAAAGCGATCTGGCCGAGGTCGAGCGTTCGGCTTGTCCGACCTGCGGTTCCTGCTCCGGCATGTTCACCGCCAACTCGATGAACTGCCTGGCCGAAGCGCTGGGGCTGGCACTGCCGGGCAACGGCACGGTGTTGGCCACCCACGCTGACCGTGAGCAGCTTTTCAAACGCGCAGGCCGCATGGCGGTGGAACTGTGCCAGCGCTATTACGAACAGGAGGATGCATCGGTGCTGCCGCGTTCCATGGGCTTCAAAGCCTTCGAGAACGCGATCACGCTCGACATCGCCATGGGCGGCTCGACCAACACCATCCTGCACCTGCTGGCGATCGCGCAGGAGGCCGAGATCGACTTCACCATGGCCGACATCGACCGCCTCTCGCGCGTGGTGCCGCAGCTGTGCAAGGTGGCGCCCAATACCAACAAGTACCACATCGAAGATGTGCACCGGGCCGGCGGCATCATGGCCATCCTGGGAGAACTCGATCGCGCAGGCAGGCTCCACACCGACGTGCCCACCATCCACGCCAAAACCATGAAGGAAGCGCTGGACCAATGGGACATCGCGCGCAACCCGTCCGACGCCGTCAAGACCTTCTACATGGCTGGCCCTGCCGGTATCCCGACGCAGACCCCTTTCAGCCAGTCCACCCGGTGGCCCAGCCTCGACACCGACCGTGCCGAGGGCTGCATCCGCTCCGGCCAGCACGCCTACTCCCAAGAAGGCGGCTTGGCTGTGCTGCGCGGCAACATCGCACTCGACGGCTGCGTGGTGAAAACCGCCGGGGTGGACGAGTCCATCCTGGTGTTTGAAGGTTCGGCCTACGTGACCGAATCGCAGGATGAAGCTGTGGCCGACATCCTGGCCGACAAGGTCAAGGCGGGCGATGTGGTGGTGGTCCGCTATGAAGGTCCCAAGGGCGGGCCGGGCATGCAGGAAATGCTGTATCCCACCAGCTACATCAAGTCCAAGGGCCTGGGCAAGGCCTGCGCGTTGCTCACCGATGGACGCTTTTCTGGCGGCACCTCAGGTTTGTCCATCGGCCACGTTTCGCCCGAGGCTGCTGCGGGTGGCGCGATTGGCCTCGTGCGCCATGGTGACCGTATTCGCATAGACATTCCCCAGCGCAGCATCAACCTGCTGGTGAGCGATGAAGAACTGGCGCGACGCCGCGCCAAGCAGGACGCCACCGGCTGGAAGCCTGCAAAGCCGCGGCCGCGCAAGGTGTCGGCCGCGCTCAAGGCCTACGCCTTGTTGGCGACGTCGGCCGACAAGGGTGCGGTGCGCAATCTGTCCATGCTGGGCGACTGATCCGGCACTGCCTCCCGGACGAACGACGGCCTCTGCGGAGGCCGTTGGTTTTGTTGCATCTGCATGCCCACCGAGGCTGGCCGGGGAGGGCGCAGCGGGCACAATGCCGGCCTATGTTGATGCATCCCCAGATTGATCCCGTCGCCCTGCAACTGGGCCCTCTCGCCATCCACTGGTACGGCCTGACCTACCTTGCCGCATTCGGCCTGTTTGTGCTGCTCGGCCGCGCGCGGCTGAAGCACGAACCCTTCGCGTCCATCCGCCAGCCCCAGTCCTGGACCGTTCGCGACGTGGAGGACATCCTCTTCCTCGGCGTCATGGGCGTGGTGCTGGGCGGGCGGATCGGTTACTGCCTGTTCTACAAGCCGGCTTACTACCTGAGCCACCCGCTGGAGATTTTTGCGGTCTGGCAGGGCGGCATGAGCTTCCATGGGGGCATGTTGGGGGTGATCGTGGCCATGGTCTGGTATGCGCGCAGCCGGCAGCGTCCTTGGTTGCAGGTGATGGATTTCGTGGCTCCCTGTGTGCCGACGGGCCTGGCCGCAGGCCGTGTCGGCAACTTCATCAACGGTGAGCTTTGGGGCCGTGTGGCCGATCCCTCGCTGCCCTGGGGCATGGTGTTCCGCGGCGCGGGCGACCTGCCGCGCCATCCCTCGCAGGTGTATCAGTTTCTGATGGAAGGGGTGCTGCTGTTCGTCCTGCTGTGGCTGTACGCGCGCAAGCCGCGCGCCACCGGGCAGGTGGGGGCGGCCTTCCTGTTCGGCTACGGCGTGTTCCGCTTCGTTGCCGAGTTCTTCCGCGAGCCCGACGCTCACCTGGGCCTGCTGTCGCTGGGCATGAGTATGGGGCAGTGGCTGTGTGTGCCCATGATCCTGGGGGGCGCTGGTCTGTGGTGGTGGTTCGGGCGGCGCCCGGCCTGAGCTCCGCTTCGCCGGCCTGGCGCTTGTGTCGGCGCCTTTGTTTCGCGGCACACCCATGTGAGGGTAAACACCCGTGTGGTCGGGGGTGTTCGGTTTGAAAATTATCTGTAATTACAGGTAATCACAAACCCGAAACCATGCGACTGGTGCTCAACTCCTTGCACGACGAAGTGGCCGCGAAACTGCGCGAACGCATCTTCTCGGGTGAACTGGCACCGGGGAGCTTCGTGGACGAGCCGGCGCTGTGTACGGAGCTGTCGATCTCGCGCACCCCCCTGCGTGAGGCGCTCAAAGTGCTGACGGCCGAGGGCCTGCTGCGCCACGAGCCGCGCCGGGGCTGCTTCGTCAGCCAGATCACCGAGCAGGACCTGGACGATATCTTCCCGGTCATCGCCCTGCTGGAGGGGCGCTGCGCCTTCGAAGCCGCACGCAACGCGACCGATGCCGATCTCGCCGCGCTGGAGCAGCTGCACGACCGCCTGCAGCGCAGCGCCAAGGCCAAGCGCATCACCGAGTACTACGAAGCCAACTTCGCCATCCACGAAGCGATCATCGTGCTGGCCAACAACCGCTGGCTGGCACAGGTGATCGGTGACCTGCGCAAGATCGTCAAGCTCGCGCGCCTGCAGCAGCTGCACGCGCCCGGCCGGCTGGAACAAAGCCTGTCGGAGCACATGGCGGTGTACGCCGCACTCAAGGCGCGCGACGCCGAGGGCGCCGAAGCCGCCATGCGCACCCACCTGACCCGGCAGCGCGTGGCGCTGCGCGAACTGGCCCGTTTGCAGACATCGAGGATCTCGGCATGAACACCCGCGAATGGTTGACCGAACGTGTCGCGCGCCTGCGCGCACCTGCGCCGGTGGCGGTGCGATCCACCCACGAGCGGCTCAAGGCCCGGCTGCGTCAGGGCGATGAGGCACTGTCGCCGAGCGCCTTGCGCCACAAGCTCGAGGAACTCAAAGGCATCGTGGACCCGTTGGTCAGCGAGGTGGAGGGGGGGCGGCGCGCTGGCGCGATGATCGACTGGTACGCCGGTGCCTCGCCTGCGCACCGGCGCGACCTGTGGCTGCTGATGAGCGAAAGGTTCGTGGCAGACCCGGAGCAGGTCCAGGCCGCACAGGCGCAATACCTCAAGGCGGTCGGCACGCCCGACCAAGCCGCGGCCGAGGTGCTGTTCCGCCGCGCGACGGTGTCGCCGCGCCGGCGCCTGCTGCAGCGTTTCAGCGCCCACCCGGACGGCATTCCCTTTCTGGTGAACCTGCGCGCCGAGATGCAACCGCAACTCAAGACCGACAAGCGCCTGCTCGCGCTGGACGTGGAGATGGAGTACATGTTCTCCACTTGGTTCGACGTCGGCTTTCTGGAGTTGCGTCGCATCAGCTGGGACTCGCCCGCCTCATTGGTGGAAAAGCTCATCAAGTACGAAGCGGTGCACGACATCCGCAGCTGGGACGACGTGAAGAACCGGCTGGACAGCGATCGCCGCTGCTACGGCTTCTTCCACCCGCGCCTGCCAGGCGAACCGCTGATCTTCGTGGAGGTGGCGCTGATCAACGAGATCGCGTCCAGCATCACGCCGCTGCTGGACGAAGCCGCCGCGCCGGCCGACCTGGACCGTGCGACCACCGCGATCTTCTATTCCATCAGCAATACGCAGGTGGGGCTGCGCGGCGTGAGCTTCGGCGACTCGCTGATCAAGCGCGTGGTCGAGAGCCTGCACGAGGAGTTTCCGCGTCTCAAGACCTTCGCCACGCTCTCGCCGATCCCGGGGCTTCGCGGCTGGCTGGCCAAGCACGCACCACCCGAGTTGTTGCAGGCCTGGGAAGCGGCCCCCGACCTGGCCGAGAAGTCACCGCAACGCATTGCGCTCAAACAGTGGGCCGCGCGTTACCTGGGCCGGGAGCTGCAGGACGGCAAGCCGCTGGACGCGGTGGCGCGGTTCCATCTGGGCAATGGCGCCCGGGTGGAACGTCTGAACTGGTCGGCCGACCCGTCGGCCAAGGGCTTCAAACAGTCCTACGGCCTGATGGTGAACTACCTCTACGACCTCAAGAAGCTCGACAAAAACCGGGCTGCGCTCGCGCAAGGCCGAATCCCGATCGCTCCGGCCATCAAGGACCTGCTGCCCTGAAGAAGATTCTTTTCACAACCACAAACGGAGACAAACCCATGCAAGCCAACGGATTCAATCGACGCGACGTGTTGCGTGCCGCAGTGGCCGGCGCCGCGATGTGCGGCACGGTCGGCCATGCACAGAGCACCTGGCCCAGCAAGCCGGTCACCATGATCGTGCCATTCCCGGCCGGCGGCGGCACCGACGCGTTTGCGCGCCCGCTGGCGGCGCAGTTCACCAAACTCAGTGGCAAGTCGCTGGTGATCGACAACCGTGGCGGCGCTGGCGGCACACTGGGTGCGGGCATCGCGGCCAAGGCCGCACCCGATGGCTACACGCTGTTCATGGGCGCGGTGCACCACACCATCGCGCCCAGCATGTATCCCAGGCTGGACTACGACATCGAGAAGGACCTGGTGCCGCTGATCCTGGTGGCCAGCGTGCCGCAGGTGCTGGTGGTCAACGCCAAACAGCATGGCAGCATGGACTTCAAGGCCTTCCTGGCCAAGGTCAGGGCGAGCCCCGGCAAGCTCAACTACGGTTCGGCGGGAGGTGGCACCTCGCACCACCTGGCGGGCGAGCTGTTCAAGCAGCAGAGCAAGACCTTCATCACCCACATCCCTTACCGTGGTGCAGGCCCGGCTCTCAACGACCTGATCGCGGGCAATGTGGACATGATGTTCGATGGCCTGGGCTCATCGGCCGGTCACATCAAGGGTGGGCGCATCAAGGCGCTGATGGTTTCGGGCAGCAAGCGCAGCCCAGCCTTCCCCGACGTGCCCTGCGCGGCCGAACTCGGCCTGCCGGACTACAACGTGACCACCTGGTACGGCGTTTGGGCGCCCAAGGGAACGCCAGCCGACGCGCAGGCCCGTGCCATCGAAGAGATACGCAAAGCCGTGCAGGCGGACGACGCCAAGGCGGTCTGGGCGTCGCAAGGCGCCGAGTTCCCCAACCTCACCGGCGCGCAGTTCGACGGTTTTGTCAAAGCCGAGATCCGTAAGTGGGCGCAAGTGGTCAAGGCCTCGGGTGCGAAACTCGACTGATCTTCAATACCATTTCTGTCCATGTCCGGTCACATCCGTCTGCACGTCGAAGACGCCATCGCCTGCGTCACCCTGAGCAACCCGTCCAAGTTCAACGCCATGTCACGCGCGATGTGGCGCGAGCTGCGCCTGGTGTTCACCGAGCTGCAGCAGCGTAGTGACGTGCGCGCGGCGGTGGTGGCGGGCGAGGGCGGTCACTTCTGCGCGGGCGGTGACATCGCCGAGTACACCGACTTCCGTTTCCACCCCGAGGGCCTGCGCGACTTCCACGAGAACGACGTCTGGGGCGGCCTCTCGGCCCTGCTGGCTTGCGATCTGCCCGTGATCGCGCAGATCGAAGGCAATTGCATGGGCGCGGGGGTGGAAATCGCCAGTTGCTGCGACATCCGGGTGGCGGGGCAGGGCGCGCGCTTCGGCGCACCGATTGCCAAGCTGGGCTTCCCGATGGCGCCGCGCGAGGCCGAACTGGTGGCGCGCGAAGTGGGCCTGGCCACGGCGCGGCAGATGCTGCTGGAGGCGGCTGTGCTGGACGCACCAACCCTGCTGGCCCGCGGGTTCCTGCAAAGCGTGGTCCACGACGCGGACGTGCCCGCCGAAGTGCAGCAGCGCGCCCTGCGCATCACCCGCCTGGCGCCGCAGGCCGCCCGACTGAACAAGCAGGCCTTGCGTGCGCTGGCCGGTGGGCAGGGCGCCGAGGCCCTGGTGCCCACCGCCTACGACTACGCCGACAGTGCCGAACACCGTGAGGGCATTGCGGCCTTCCTGGCCAAACGGCCCCCGAACTTCTGACCTTCTCCCACGCCCGACCATGAGCAACCAGAACCTGTTCGTCGCGCTGCGCGACGCTTTTCCTTCCGACCTGGACCGCACCGCGGTCGAGACCGACAACGGCCTCGTCTATTCATGGCGCGACCTGGAGCGCGCCACGGCCATGGTGGCCAACCTGCTGGATTCGCTGGACCTGCCGCCCGCCTCGCGCATCGCCGTGCAGGTGGAGAAGTCGGTCGAGGCCATGGTGCTGTACCTGGCCACGCTGCGCGCCGGGCACGTCTTCCTGCCGCTGAATACGGCCTACCAGAGCGCCGAAATCGAGTACTTCATCGGCAACGCCGAACCGGCGGTCGTGGTCTGCAGCCCGAAGAACCACGGCTGGGTCAGCAAGATCGCCTTCACCGCCGGCACGCAATACGTTTTCACCCTGGGCGACGACCGCACCGGCAGCCTGCTGGAGCGCGCTGCGCACCACAGCGACCGCCACACCCCCGCCGTCAGGCAGGACGATGACCTGGCCGCCATCCTTTACACCAGCGGCACCACCGGCCGCAGCAAAGGCGCCATGCTCACGCACGGCAACATGCGCAGCAACGCCGTGATGCTGCGCGAGTACTGGCAGTGGCAGCCCGACGACGTGCTGATCCACGCGTTGCCCATCTTCCACGTGCACGGCCTGTTCGTGGCCATCCACGGTGCGCTCATCAACGGCAGCAAGATGATCTGGCTGGGCAAGTTCGATCCGAAGCTGGCGATCAGCAAGTTCCCGGAAGCGACGGTCTTCATGGGGGTGCCCACGCTGTACGTGCGCATGCTGGCCGAACCCTCCCTTACCAAGGCCCAGGCCGCACACATGCGCCTGTTCATCTCGGGTTCGGCGCCGTTGCTGATCGAGACCTTCACGGAATGGCAGGCCCGCACCGGCCACACCATCCTGGAGCGCTACGGCATGAGCGAGACCGTGATGCTGACCTCAAACCCCTGCGGTCCGGACGCGCGCTACGGCGGCGCCACCGAACGCCGCGGCGGCACGGTGGGCTTCCCGCTGCCGGGTGTGACACTGCGCGTGATGGAAGACGACGGCCAACCCGTGAAACCGGGCGAGATCGGTGGCATTCAGGTCCAGGGCCCGAATGTGTTCAAGGGCTACTGGCGCATGCCCGAGAAGACCGCCGAGGAGTTCACCACCGACGGGTTCTTCAAGACCGGCGACGTTGGCAAGGTGGATGAGCGTGGCTACGTCACCATCGTCGGCCGCAGCAAGGACCTGATCATTTCGGGTGGATACAACGTCTATCCGGCCGAGATCGAGGGCTACATCAACGAGATGCCCGGCGTGGCCGAGAGCGCGGTGATCGGCGTGCCGCACCCGGACTTCGGCGAAGTGGGGGTGGCGGTGGTCATCACCAAATCCGGCGCCACGGTGGATCCGGACCGGGTGATCGCCGAGCTGAAGGCCAAGCTGGCCAACTTCAAGATCCCCAAGCGCTGTGTGGTGGTGGCCGAACTGCCCCGCAACACCATGGGCAAGGTGCAGAAGAACCTGCTGCGCGAGCAGTACAAAAGCGCGTTCGCCTGAGTCTGCAGGTGCAATGCAAAAGGCCCGCACCTGCGGGCCTCCATTCCTTGATGTGTTCGCTCAGCGCAGTACGAGAACGGGAATGTGCGAGTGCGTCAGCACCTGTTGCGTCTCGCTGCCCAGCAGCAGGCGCTTGATGCCCTTGCGGCCGTGCGAGGCCATCACGATCAGGTCCACCTTGTTGCGCTTGGCCGCTGCGATGATGGCTTCGGCGATCAGGTCGGATTTGACGGTGATCGGCTTGACCTTGACTTCCATCTTCTGACCTGCGGACTTCACCGCGTTCACGGCCTCCATGGCCTCATCGTTCCACTGCTTTTCGATGCGGGCCACTTCAGCCGCCGCCAGGGCCACACCGCCCTCGAAGTAGGTCTGCGGGTAACGGGGGACGACTTTGAGAGCCACGACTTCTGCGCCGGTGATGTCGGCCAGGCCGATGGCGTGCTCCACCGCCATGTTGGAGAGCTTGGAGCCGTCGGTGGCCACGAGGATGCGCTTGTACATGATGAGCTCCATTCTTTGAGTGCTGAGGACGGACAATAGGCTAACAAACACCGCCCGGGTGCGGTTGATTTATATCAAGCGCGCGAAACCCCATTCTCCTTAACCTCGCGCGATGTCCGAGGCCCATGCTTTGTCCCTGAAAGAACCGCCAGATGGCAGCACGGCTAAAGCCGTGTCCGATTCCGCCGCTATTTTCGGCGCTCACCGCGGTCCACTGAACGTCACCGACAACTTTGCGGTGCTTGATGACCCGGTCGAGCAGCAGGAGTTCACCGAAATGATCGACTCGGACGGACACCCCGTGGCCGAATCGGTTTTGCTCGTCCAGGGCATGTACTGCGCGGCCTGTGCCGATGCGGTGGAGTGCGCGTTGCAGGGGGTTCCCGGCGTGCAGAGTGCCCAGGTGCATGCGGCCACCCGCCGGCTCACCGTGCGGTGGGACCCGCAGCTCACACGCATGTCAAGCCTCGCTCAACTGGTGGGACAAACCGGATACCGCCTTCTGCCCTTGCAGCAGGCGCTGTCCATCACGGAGCGCCTCCGGGAAACCCGGCAGGCGCTCTGGCGCCTCTTTCTTGCCGGCTTCTGCTCCATGCAGGTGATGATGTATGCATGGCCGTCCTATGTGGCCGAGCCCGGCGAAATTCCGGCTGATATCGACCAGCTGCTGCGCTGGGCCAGCTGGTTCCTGACCTTGCCAGTGGTTTTCTTCGCCAGCGGACCCTTCTACTCCGGGGCATGGCGGGATCTCAAGCGGGGCCGCATCGGCATGGACACGCCGGTGACCATTGGCATCCTGGTCACCTTTCTGGTCAGCTCGGCGGCCACTTTTGCACCGCATGGGCCATGGGGTCACGAAGTCTGGTTCGACTCGGTCACCATGTTTGTGTTCTTCCTGCTCGGTGGCCGGTACCTGGAGTTCAAGGCTCGCGACCGCACAGCAGGGGCGCTGGATGTGCTGATGAACCGGTTGCCCGAGCTGTGCGAGCGCCGCCGCACAGACGGCAGTTTCGAAACCGTATCGGTCCGCCGGCTCGTGGTGGGTGACACCGTGCAGGTCCAGGCTGGACAAGCCTTTCCCGGTGACGGCCGGCTGCTCAGCGAATCGGCCACGGTGGACGAGGCCCTGCTGACCGGAGAGTCCAATCCGGTGACCCGTCAACACGGTGAAACCGTGGTGGCCGGCAGTTTCAACCTGGCCGGACCGGTTCAGGTTCAGGTCATGCAGCTCGGGCGGGACACGCGCTTTGCGCAAATCGTGGCGCTCATGGAAAAAGCCTCCACCGAGAAACCGCGACTGGCCATTCTGGCGGATCGCATCGCCGCTCCGTTTCTTGTGGTTGTGGTGCTCGCGGCCTTTGGGGCGGGCCTGTACTGGTGGCAGATCGACCACACCAAGGCACTCGCTGTGGCCGTCGCCGTCTTGATCGTCACCTGTCCCTGCGCCCTTTCGCTGGCCACGCCAGCGGCCATGCTCAGCGGTGCTGGTGCACTTGCCAGGCAGGGCATCCTTGTGCGCCGCCTGCAGGCATTCGAGACGCTTTCCGGTATCCGGGCGGTCATTTTCGACAAGACCGGGACCTTGACGCACGACCGGCTGCAACTGGTGCGAGTGGATGTTCGAGCTGGTATCACCCGTGACGAGGCCCTGGCGTTGGCCGTTTCGCTGGCTAAGGGCTCTTTGCATCCTGTGTCCAGAGCGCTGACGCAGGCCGCGCCTGCGGGTAGTCCTGGCGCACCACCACTGTCGCATGTCCAGGAGCTGGCAGGTAAAGGCCTCACGGGGCAGCGAGCCGATGGCACATGGATGCGTTTGGGTTCGGCGGCCTTCTGTGAGGTCCAGGCGTCCGTGGTGCATCGGGAGGATGGGGCACCTTGCGCCTATCTGGCAGACGGTCAGGGCTGGATCGCCACATTCGTGCTCAGCGAGGCGTTGAGGGAGGACGCGATTGCGGCCGTGGCCAGTCTGCGGGCGTTGGGCATTCAGACTTGGTTGCTGTCGGGTGATCGGGACAAGGCCGCACGGGAGGTGGGTGAACGCGTCGGGGTGGACCATGTCATCGCCGGTGCGTCCCCCGAGCAAAAACTCGGAGAAGTCGCTCGCCTTCAAAGCGAAGGCCTGCAGGTGGCCATGGTGGGGGACGGGCTCAATGACGGCCCGGTACTGGCGCGTGCCGATACCTCCTTCGCTCTCGGCCATGCCGCGCCGCTGGCCCAAGCCCAGGCCGACTACGTCATCCAGAGCGGTCAGGTACTGGACGTGGTGCGCACCTTGCACTTGGCTCGCGCTACCATGCGCACCGTTCGGCAAAACCTGCTGTGGGCGGCGCTCTACAACTTGACAGCGGTCCCGCTGGCCTTGGTCGGCTGGATGCCGCCCTGGCTGGCGGGGCTGGGCATGGCGCTCAGTTCCCTCCTTGTGATCGCCAATGCCTTGCGTCTGGCCTCCAATACCCCAGCCGGTGCATCGGACTCCCCGTCCGCAGACCTCCGGCAAGCGTAGTATTCATAAGTTTTTGCTGATATTTTGCTCAAAGGTCGCCTCATGGACGTTCTGTACTTGCTCATTCCCCTTTCGGTTGTTCTGGTCTTCGTGATCATCGGGCTGTTCTGGTGGGCACTGAATGCCGGTCAGTTCGACAACATCGAGCGTGAAGGCGCACGCATTCTCGGAGGCGATTGACTTACGTCAAGGAAGGGGAGGGTGCCAAAAAGCACACTCCCGGCGGTGACATTTACGAGGAGTTCTACATGTCCGTGACAACAAAGACTGGCCATCCGGCGGTCTACAACGACAGCGTCGTCCGCTGGTTTGCCATTGCAGCCGTGATTTACGGTGTGGTGGGCATGCTGGTTGGCGTGATCATCGCGGCCCAGTTGACTTGGCCCGAACTCAACATGGGGATCGAATGGATCACCTACGGCCGACTGCGACCTCTGCACACGAATGCCGTGATCTTCGCGTTCGGTGGATGCGTGCTTTTCGCAACCAGTTATTACGTGGTGCAGCGAACCTGTCATACCCCCTTGTTCCTCAACAAGCTGGCTTGGTTCACATTCATTGGCTGGAACATTGTCATTGTCTCGGCGGTGATCACGCTGCCTCTGGGTCTGACCAGCGGCAAGGAGTACGCCGAACTGGAGTGGCCGATTGACTTGCTGATCGCCGTCACATGGGTGGCCTATGCCATCGTGTTCTTCGGTACCGTTGGCATCCGCAAGGTCAAGCACATCTATGTGGCCAACTGGTTCTTCGGCGCCTTCATCATCGCTGTGGCCTTGTTGCACATCGTCAATAGCGCCGCCTTGCCGGTGAGTCTGTTCAAGTCCTACTCCGCCTACGCCGGCGTGCAGGATGCTATGGTGCAATGGTGGTACGGCCACAATGCTGTGGGCTTCTTCCTGACGGCAGCGTTCCTGGGCATGATGTACTACTTCATCCCCAAGCAGGCCGAGCGTCCGGTGTACTCGTATCGCCTGTCGATCGTGCACTTCTGGGCCCTGATCTTCACCTACATGTGGGCGGGTCCTCACCACCTGCATTACACCGCGCTGCCGGACTGGACCCAGTCGGT
>CAZJZD010000071.1:0-13638 GCA_964550405.1 uncultured Hydrogenophaga sp.
GGCAAGGCCTACCAGCGCGTCAAGGACGCGGGCAACATGACCGACCGCTTCAACGCGCTGTCGGCCCTGGTGTCCAGCGCCCAGCCCCTGGCCAAGGACGCCTTGCGGCACTTCCACAGCCTGTTCCGCAACGATGCGCTGGTGCTCGACAAGTGGTTTGCCCTTCAGGCCGGCTCGCCGGATCGGGGTGGCAACCTGCTGCCGCTGGTGCGGCAACTGCTTAGCCACCCCGACTTCAACCTCAAGAACCCCAACCGCGCGCGCAGCGTGATCTTCAGCTACTGCAACGCCAACCCGGGTGCGTTCCACCGCGCGGATGCGGCTGGCTACGTGTTCTGGAGCGAACGCGTGATCGAGATCGACGCCTTCAACCCGCAGGTGGCTGCGCGGCTGGCGCGTGCACTGGACCGCTGGAAGAAGCTGGCCGAACCTTACCGCAGCGCAGCACGCGAGGCGATCGCCCGCGTGGCCGCCAAGTCCGACCTGAGCAACGACGTGCGCGAAGTGGTCACCCGGGCCCTGGCGGACGACTGAAACCCTCACCTCCTTTTCACTGAAACAACCGCCATGACCAATCGCATCTCCCTCACCCGCTACCTCGTCGAGCAGCAACGCGTGGATGGCCGCATCCCCGGCGACTTGCGTTTGCTGTTGGAGGTCGTGGCGCGCGCCTGCAAGCGCATCAGCCAGGCCGTCAACAAGGGCGACCTGGGCGAAGTCATGGGCACGGCAGAGACCGAGAACGTGCAGGGCGAAGTGCAGAAGAAGCTGGACATCATCGCCAACGAGGTGCTGATCGAGGCCAACGAATGGGGCGGCCACCTGGCGGCCATGGCCAGCGAGGAAATGGACAGCATCTACGTGGTGCCCAACCGCTTCCCGCAGGGCGAATACCTGTTGATGTTCGACCCGCTCGACGGCTCCTCCAACATCGACGTCAACGTGTCCATCGGCACCATCTTCTCGGTGCTCAAGAAGGGCAACGATGATCCCAGCGCAGTGGAACCGGTGAGCGAACAGGACTTCCTGCAACCCGGCATGCAGCAGGTGGCGGCCGGCTACTGCGTGTACGGCCCGCAGACCACCCTGGTGCTGACCGTCGGCGACGGGGTGTCCATGTTCACCCTGGACCGTGAACAGGGCTCCTTCGTGCTGACCCGGGAAAACGTGCAGATCCCGGCAGACACCAAGGAGTTCGCCATCAACATGAGCAACATGCGCCATTGGGACGCGCCCATGAAGCGCTATGTGGACGAATGCCTGGCCGGCAAGGAAGGCCCGCGCGGCAAGGACTTCAACATGCGCTGGGTGGCATCCATGGTGGCCGATGTGCACCGCATCCTCAGCCGCGGCGGCATCTTCATGTACCCCTGGGACAAGCGCGAACCCGAGAAGGCCGGCAAGCTGCGCCTGATGTACGAAGCCAACCCCATGGCCTGGCTGGTCGAGCAGGCGGGGGGCGCAGCCACCAACGGGCGCCAGCGCATCCTGGACATCACGCCCGACAAACTCCATCAGCGCGTGGCCGTGGTGCTGGGTTCGCGCAACGAAGTCGAGCGCGTGACCCGCTACCACCTGGACGCCGACGCGGCCAAAGCCTGAGCTTCGAATTTGCTAGAATCCAAGGCTTCGCCGGTGTAGCTCAGTTGGTAGAGCAGCTCATTCGTAATGAGAAGGTCGGGGGTTCGACTCCTCTCTCCGGCACCAGACAGAAAACCCCCGTGGTGCGAAAGCCCCACGGGGGTTTTTTCATGGGCCCGGCGGGTGGCGGTGGCCACCGCTGCGCTCACTTGACCTGCTGCTTGTCGAGCTTGCGCGCCAGCGTGCGGCGGTGCATGCCCAGGCGGCGGGCGGTCTCGGAAATGTTGAAGCCGGTTTCGGCCAGCACCTGGTGGATGCGCTCCCACTCCAGCGTCTTGATCGAGCTGGGGCGGCTGGTCAGCGCAACCTCGGTCGTGCCTTCGGAGCGGCCGAACGCGGCCTCGATGTCGTCGGTGTTGGAGGGCTTGGCCAGGTAGTGGCAGGCGCCGAGCTTGATGGCCTCCACCGCGGTGGCGATGCTGGCGAAGCCGGTCAGCACCACGATCAGCATGCGGTCGTCGTGTGCCACCAGCGCGCGCACACAGGCCAGGCCCGAGGCCTCGCCCTGCAGCTTGAGGTCCACCACCGCGCGGGTCGGTGCGTAGCCGCCGGCCAGCAAGGTGGCCAGCTGATCGAGGCTGGCGGCCACGCGCACCTCGTAACCGCGGCGCTCGAAGGAGCGCGCGAGCGTGCGCGCGAACGCCGCGTCGTCCTCGACGATGACCAGTCGCTCCTGCGGGACAGGGTGTTCAGATGCCATCGGGTGACGCCTCGGCCAGGGTGATGGCGGCCAGCGGCAACGTGATACGGACCTGCGCCCCGCCCTCGGGCAGGTTGCCCACCACCACATCGCCGCCCAGCGTGCGTGCCACGTTGAAGACCAGAAACAGGCCCAGCCCACCGCCGGGATGGCCTTTGGTGCTCTGGTAGGGCTTGCCGATCTGCGGCAGGACCTGGGGCGCAAAGCCCGGACCCTGGTCCCAGACGGTGAGCACCAGCGCGTCGCCCTCGCGGCGGGCCTCGAACCACACCGCTTGCGGCGAGGCATCGGCCGCGTTGTCCAGCACGTTGCCGATCATCTGCTGGATGGCCGAGTCGGCCACCATGGGCAGGTCGTCGCCGAAGGCGTTGCGGTAGTGGAAACCGCTGCAGTTGCGCCGCTCGCACCACGCCTGGACCACGCTGTCGAGGAAGGCACAGACGGTGGTCTCGCTGGAAGATTCCCCGCGCGCCTCGCCGGCGGAGAGCAGGATGCCGCTGACGATGGCCTTGCAGCGCGCCACCTGGGCCTGCATCTCGGCCACGTCGTCGGCCAGTTCGGGCTCGGAGCTGAAGTGCGGCAGGTGCTGCCAGTCGCCCAGGATCACCGCCAGCGTGGACAGCGGCGTGCCCAGCTCATGCGCCGCGCCCGAGGCCAGCAGGCCCATGCGCACCACGTGCTCCTCCTCGGCCGCGCGCTGGCGCAGCAGGGCCAGGCGCGTGTCGCGCTCGCGCAGGTTGTCCACGATGCGAGAGATGAAGACCACCAGCAGCACGGCGTTGAGCACGAAGCAGACCAGCATGCCCTGGGTGTAGGGGCTGGCCAGGCCCTGGTCGTGGTCCAGCGGCAGCGGCAAGGGCCGCGCCCACAGGGCCAGCCCGGCAAAGCACAGCGTGGTCACGCCGACCATGACCCAGGTGGCCCAGACCGGCAACAGCACCGCGCCCAGGATCACCTGCAGCAGGAACAGGAACACGAAGGGGTTGGTGGCGCCGCCGCTGAGGTAGAGCAAGGCGGTGAGCGCGCCCACATCCACCAGCAGGGTGAGCAGCAACTCGGGACCGGTCACCGGCAGCGGCGTGCGGCAGCGCAGCAGCGAGAGCAGGTTGAACACCCCCAGCCCGGCCAGCACCGCGTACATGGCGTGCTGGGGGATCGGGATGTCCATGCCATGGAACACCACCGCCACCGTCGCGATCTGGCCGAACAGCGCCATCCAGCGCAGCTGGATCAGCTGTTGCAGGTTCTTCAGGCCCGCCGCCTGGTCCGGACCGACGGCGGCGGTGTGCGAAGGGACTGCGACTGTCACCATGGGGTTTGCGGTGCCGACCAGAAACATCAGGAGGAAGCGCCGGATTGTCCGGGAAGGCGCCGCCGCGCACCGTCCCGCGCCACAAAGACCGTTCCAGCCGCTGCCATCGCGGCCAGTGCGAACCAGGTCAGCGCGTAGACCAGGTGGTTGTTGGCAAAGCGCAGCACGGTCAATCCACCGACCGGCCCTTGGGGCGTGGCACAGGGCGTGTCGGCGCCCGCGTCGACGAAGTACGGCGCCACCGCAGCGGGTGGCAGACCCGCGGCGGCCGCGAGGGCCGGCACGTCGCGGGAAAACCAGCGCCCAGCCGCGTGGTCGTTGCGGCGCAGGAAGCCGCCGCCGGGTTCGGAAAGGCGCAGCAGGCCGGTGACGGTCACCGGTCCGCGGCAGTGGGCGGCTTCGCGTGTGGCCTGCCACTGTGAGGCCGAGGGAACGAAGCCGCGGTTGACCCAGACCACGGCGCCATCGGTGGTGCGCAGCGGCGCCATCACCCAGAAGCCCGCACCCTGCTCGGTGACGGCCTGCACCCGCTGTTCGGCGCCGTGCAGGAACTCGCCCGCCAGTTGCACGCGCCGGTACTCGTGCGCGGACGGGTCGGCCTGCAGCGCCGGCCACTGGTCGGGCGCGGGCGCGGCCACGGGTTCGGCGTGCGCGCGCTCGTTGACGCGGGCGACCAGGTCGTTCTTCCAGGCCAGACGCTGGACCTGCCACACGCCCAGCGCGAGGAGCAGCCCGCACAGCAGAGCGCCCGCTCCCCACAGCAGGGCGCGTCGCGGCGTCATGGGGTACTGTGCGGCGCGGCAGCGGGCGGATGGACCGCGTGGCCGCCGTGCGCCGGCATCATGTTCTCGTTCATGTGGAACATGACCCAGAGCGTGCCGGCGATGGCGATCGCCACGAACACCACGGTGAAGATGGTGGACAGCAGGGTCCAGCCGCCTTCGACCTTGCCGTTCATGTGCAGGAAACACACCATGTGCACCAGGATCTGCGCCACGGCGAAGGCACCGAGCACCAGCACGGCCGTGGGCCGGTGGGTGATGACGCCGGCCATGACCAGCCAGAACGGGATGGCGGTGAGGATGATGGAGAGCACGAAGCCAACCATGTAGCCCGAGAAGCTGCTGTGCGGGGCGCCATCGTCGTCATGGTCGTGATCGTGACCGTGGTCGCCGTGGTGGATTGTGGTGTCGTGCGCGCTCATCACAGCACTCCCATCAGGTAGACAAAGGTGAAAACGCCGATCCAGACCACGTCCAGGAAGTGCCAGAACATCGAGAGGCACATCAGGCGGCGCTTGTTCTCGCGCGTCAGGCCGTGCTGCGCGATCTGGATCATCAGCACCACCAGCCAGATGCAGCCGAAGGTGACGTGCAGGCCGTGCGTGCCGACCAGGGTGAAAAAGGCCGACATGGCGGCGCTGCTCTGCGGCGTGGCGCCCACGTGGATCAGGTGCGCGAACTCGTAGAGCTCCACGCCCAGGAAGCACAGGCCGAACACGCCGGTGACGGCCAGCCAGCCCAGCGTGCCGCCCTTCTTGCCCTGCTGCTTTTGCAGCATGGCAAAGCCGAAGGTGATGGACGACAGCAGCAGGAAGGCGGTGTTGATCGCCACCAGCTGGAGGTCGAACAGCTCGGCGCCCCCGGGGCCGCCGGCGTAGCTGCGGCCGAGCACACCCCAGGTGGCGAACAGCGCCGCGAAGATGAGGCAGTCGCTCATCAGGTAGAGCCAGAAGCCCAGCGCGGTGCCGTTCTCGGGGTGCGGCTCGTGGTCGAGGTGGTAGGCGCGCGCGGCGCCGGGGGTGAGGGCGAGGTCAGACATGGCGGGCCAGCAGTTGGGTACGTGCGTGTTCGGTGGCGGTCACTTCGGACGCGGGGATGTGGTAGTCGCGCTGGTAGTTGAAGGTGTGCACGATGGCCGCCAGCACGATGGCGGCAAACGAGGCAATGGCCAGCGGCCACATGTGCCAGATCAGCGCGAAGCCCCAGACCAGCGAGAGCGCCGACAGCACCACGCCGGCGCCCGTGTTCAGCGGCATGTGGATGGCCTTGAAGCCGCTCAGCGGGCGCTGGTAACCGTGCTTTTTCATGTCGGCCCAGGCGTCGATGTCGTGCACCACCGGGGTAAAGGCGAAGTTGTATGCGGGCGGGGGCGACGAGGTGGCCCACTCCAGCGTGCGGCCGCCCCAGGGGTCACCGGTCACATCGCGCAGCTGCTCGCGCCTGAGGAAACTCACGACGATGCAGATCAGGAAGCTGGCGATGCCGATGGCCACCAGCACGGCGCCGAACAGCGCGATCTGGAACCAGATCTGCAGCGACGGGTCCTCGAAGTGGCTGACGCGGCGCGTCACGCCCATCAGGCCCAGCACGTACAGCGGTGTGAAGGCGAACCAGTAGCCGGCCAGCCAGAACCAGAAGGACACGCGGCCCCAGAAGTCGTCGAGCCGGAAACCGAAGGCCTTGGGGAACCAGTACACCATGCCGGCGAACAGGCCGAACACCACGCCGCCGATGATCACGTTGTGGAAGTGCGCGATCAGGAACAGCGAGTTGTGCAGCACGAAGTCGGCCGGCGGCACGGCCAGCAGCACGCCCGTCATGCCGCCGACGACGAAGGTCACCATGAAGCCGACCGTCCACAGCATCGGCACCTCGAAGCGGATGCGGCCGCGGTACATGGTGAACAGCCAGTTGAAGATCTTCGCGCCCGTGGGGATCGAGATGATCATGGTCGTGATGCCGAAGAAGCTGTTCACGCTCGCGCCCGAGCCCATGGTGAAGAAGTGGTGCAGCCACACCAGGTACGACAGGATGGTGATGCAGACCGTGGCGTAGACCATGGAGGTGTAGCCGAACAGGCGCTTGCCGCTGAAGGTGGCGACCACCTCGGAGAAGATGCCGAACACCGGCAGGATCAGGATGTAGACCTCCGGGTGGCCCCAGATCCAGATCAGGTTCACGTAGAGCATGGGGTTGCCGCCCAGCTCGTTGGTGAAGAAGTTGGTGCCGACGTAGCGGTCCAGGCTCATCAGCACCAGTGCGGCCGTGAGGATGGGGAAGGAGGCGACGATCAGCGCGTTGGTGCACAGCGCCGTCCAGGTGAAGACCGGCATGCGCATCAGGTTCATGCCCGGCGCGCGCATCTTGACGATGGTCACCAGCAGGTTGATGCCCGAGAGCGTGGTGCCCACCCCGGCGATCTGCAGCGACCAGATGTAGTAGTCCAGCCCCACACCCGGGTTCTGGTTGCCGAGGTTGGACAGTGCCAGCCAGCCCGAGGTGGAGAACTCGCCCAGGAACAGCGAGACCATCACCAGCACCGCGCCGGCCGTGGTCATCCAGAAGCTGAAGTTGTTGAGGAAGGGGAAGGCGACGTCGCGCGCGCCGATCTGCAGCGGCACCAGGTAGTTCATCAGCCCGGTGACCAGCGGCATGGCCACGAAAAAGATCATGATCACGCCGTGGGCGGTGAAGATCTGGTCGTAGTGGTGCGGTGGCAGGTAGCCCAGGTTGTCGCCGAAGGCCATGGCCTGGTGCAGACGCATCATGATGGCGTCGGCAAAGCCGCGCAGCAGCATCACCAGACCGAGGATCATGTACATGATGCCGATCTTCTTGTGGTCGATGCTGCAGAACCAGTCGCGCCACAGCGGGCCCCACAGGCGGAACTTGGTCAGCAGGGCGAGCACGCCCAGGCCGCCCAGCACCACGGCCACGAAGGTCCACAGCAGGATGGGCTCGTGCGTCATCGGGATCGAGTCCCAGGTCAGGCGCCCCAGCAGCCAGTGGTTGGAAACGGAAGAAGGATCAGCGGACATGGTGGTGTCTTGGGTGAACGGGTCGGTCGGTGCTCAAGGGCGGGCGGTGAACGTGGGCAGCGTGTCTTCGGCGGAGCAGATCTGCTGCGCGGCAACGGCCTCGAGCGCGCGGGCGCTGCGGTGGGCGCGGTTGCGCGAGGCATCGAGTGCCATCACCTCGTGCATGCAGGCTTTGCCCTCTTCCACGCACAGGTTCACCACGCGGTCGAACAGGCCGGCCTCGACCGACGAGAAGCGCTGCACCGGGTGGCGCTCGCTGGGCTTTGCCAGGGCCAGGTAGACCTGGCGGGTCAGCGGCTGGCCCTCGGCCTTGGCCTTGGCCACCCACTGCTCGAAGTCCTGATCGCTCAGGCCGTGGAAGCGGAAGGTCATGCCCGAGAAGCCCGCGCCGCTGTAGTGCGAGGACAGACCACGGAACACGCCGGGCTGGTTGATCACCGCGTTCAGCTCGGTCTGCATGCCGGGCATGGTGTAGATCATGCCGGCCAGGTCGGGCACGTAGAACGCGTTCATGGTGCTGCTGGACGTCAGCGTGAAGCGGATCGGGCGGTCCACGGGCGCGGCCAGCTCGTTGACGGTGGCGATGCCCTGCTCGGGCAGCACAAACAGCCACTTCCAGTCCAGCGACACCACCTGCACTTCCAGCGGCTTGACGTTCTCCGGCAGGGCCTTCTGCGCGGAGATGCGGTCCAGCGGGCGATAGGGATCGAGCTTGTGGGTGGTGATCCAGGTGATCGCCCCCAGCGCGATGATGATCACCAGCGGCGCGGCCCAGATCACCAGCTCCAGCTTGGTCGAGTGGTGCCAGTCGGGCGCGTAGTCGGTCTCGGCGTGCCGGCTGCCCTGGCGGTAGCGCCAGGCGAACAGCAGGGTCAGCGCGATCACCGGCACGATGATCAGCAGCATCAGCACGGTGGCGACCACGACCAGGTCGCCCTGCTGGGCCGCCACGTCGCCGGCGGGGTTGAGCACGACCAGCTGGCTGCAACCCGCCAGCAGGCTGGCGAGCAGAGGCAAGGCGGCAAGACGGAGGGGTGTGGTGGGGCGCATGCGGAGCAGGAGGGGTTCTCGACCAACCGAACCGGGTAAACCCCAGTTGCGGAACCGGCGGGAATGTATCGGCTTTCCGCACCGTTTTCGATTGGACGTTTTGTCCTATGTCAATGCGCCGGACTTCGAGTAACGTTATAGGGACCGCTCCCAAGCGGCCTTCCGGAGTCCCCACATGCCCAGCCACACCCTTGAAACCCCCGGCGCCGCGCCCCGCCAGCCCGCCTCCGCATCGAACCACGAACGCACCAGCCCGGGCGACATCGCCGTCGGCGTGGTGATCGGACGGACCTCGGAATACTTCGACTTTTTCGTCTTCGGCATCGCCTCGGTGCTGGTGTTCCCGGCGGTGTTCTTCCCGCACCTCAGCCGCCTGGACGGCACCCTGTTCGCCTTTGCCATCTTCGCGCTGGCCTTTGTCACCCGCCCCATCGGCACGGTGCTGTCGATGGCGGTGCAGCGCCGCTGGGGCCGTGCCACCAAGCTGACCCTCGCCCTCTTCCTGCTGGGCACCTGCACCGCGGGCATGGCTTTCCTGCCCGGCCACGCCAGCCTGGGCGGTGTGGCCATCGTGCTGCTGACGGTGCTGCGCCTGGGCCAGGGCCTGGCGCTGGGCGGCTCATGGGACGGCCTGCCCTCGCTGCTGGCGCTGAACGCGCCCGCCAGTCGCCGCGGCTGGTACGCCATGCTCGGCCAGCTCGGTGCGCCGCTGGGCTTCGTGCTGGCCGCCGGCCTGTTCGCCTACCTGACCAGCAGCCTGTCGCAGGACGACTTCCTCAGCTGGGGTTGGCGCTACCCCTTCTTCGTGGCTTTCGCCATCAACGTGGTCGCGCTGTTCGCCCGCCTGCAGCTGGTGAGCGCGCACGAGGAAGAAGGCCTGCTGGACCGGCAGGAGTTCGAGCCCGTCTCCGCCCGTGAGCTGCTGGGCTCGCAGGGCCACAACGTGTTCATCGGCGCCTTCGCTGCACTGGCCAGCTACGCCCTGTTCCACATCGTCACGGTGTTCCCGCTGTCGTGGATCCACATCTACGCCGGGCAGCCGGTGACCGGTTTTCTGGTGGTGCAGATCGTGGGCGCCTTCCTGTGCGCCGGCGCCATCGTCGCCTCGGGCTGGCTGGCCGACCGCTACGGCCGCCGCACGACCCTGGGCAGCCTGGCGGTGCTGATCGGCGTGTTCAGCGGCTTCGCGCCGATGCTGCTCAACGGCGGCGAAATGGGCCAGGACCTGTTCATCCTGATCGGCTTCATCTTGCTGGGCCTGTCCTACGGCCAGGCTTCGGGCACGGTCACGGCCAACTTCGCGCCGCGTTTCCGCTACACCGGCGCCGCGCTCACCTCGGACCTGGCCTGGCTGTTCGGCGCCGCGTTTGCACCGCTGGTGGCGCTGGGCCTGTCGGCCCACTTCGGGCTCGCCTTCGTCAGCCTTTACCTGCTCTCGGGCGCGGCCTGCACCCTGGGCGCCCTGCGCCTGAACCGCGCGCTGGAATCACGCGACTGACGTCGCGCCGCTGACCTCGCACGAACCACCGCCACCCGGCGCGCGCCGGGCAGCGGTCCGCGAGCTCAGACCACCATGCCGGGGTTGCCCTGCATGCCCACCAGCTTGGGCGTGTTGATCTTGCGCGGCGTGATGGTCTTGTGGTTCTTGAAATACGCCTCCATCACGTCCCAGATCGGCTCACCCTTGGCACCCTCGGCCACCGGCGCCCAGCCGGCCACCTTGTAGGTCTTGCCGGCCTCGATGGGTTTGCCCTTGAGCATCATGTTGCTGATGCGCTTGCCCGACCCGGCGTTCGGGTCGCAGGTGTAGGCCAGACCGCCCACGCGCACCATGTCGCCGCCCTGCTGGTAGTACGGGTCGGGGTTGAACAGGTTGTCGCAGACGTCTTCGAGCACGGTCTTGATGGTCTCGCCGCTCATCTCGGTCAGCGTGCTGGTCGGGTAGGTGATGGCCACCTGGTCCATCATCAGTTCGCGTGTGATGGCCTGGCCCGGCAGGATGGTGGTGCCCCAGCGGAAGCCCGGCGAGAAGGCCAGGTCGGCGCCCTTGACCTCCATCAGCGCGTCCACGATGAGCTGGTCCCACGAGCCGTTGAAGTTGCCACGGCGGTACAGCAGGCCTTCGGACACGGCCAGCGTCTCGTCGAGCTTGGCCTTGTAGGGCGCGCGCACCTTGTCGATGTAGGCCTGCATCTCCTGGTCGGCCGGCAGCAGGTTGGCGAACACCGGCAGCAGCTTGTAACGGAAGTCCTGCACCTTGCCGCCGCGCACGTCGAAGTCGAGCACACCCAGGAACTTGCTGTTGGAGCCGGCGTTGGTCACCAGGGTCTGGCCCTTGGCGTTCTTGACCACGATGGGCGCGGGCATGCCGTCGTGCGTGTGGCCACCCAGGATGGCGTCGATGCCGGTCACGCGCGAGGCCATCTTGATGTCCACGTCCATGCCGTTGTGCGAGATGACCACCACAGCCTGCGCGCCCTTGCTGCGGGCTTCGTCCACCATCTTCTGCATGTTCTCGTCCTGAATGCCGAGCTCCCAGTTGGGCACCATGTAGCGCGGGTTGGCGATGGGGGTGTAGGGGAAGGCCTGGCCAATCACCGCCACCGGTACGCCGTTCATTTCCCTGATGACGTAGGGCTTGAACACCTGGTCACCGAAGTCGTTGGTCCTGACGTTCTGGGCCAGGAAGTCGAGCTGGCCGCCGAAGTCCTTCTCGACGATTTCCTTGACGCGCTGCTCGCCCAGGGTGAACTCCCAGTGCGGGCACATGGCGTTCACGCCCAGCAGTTTGCAGGCATCGACCATGTCCTGCCCGTTGGTCCACAGCGCGGTGGCGCTGCCCTGCCAGGTGTCGCCACCGTCGAGCAGCATGGCGTGCGGGCGGCTGGCCTTGAGCATCTTGACCAGCGTGGCCAGGTGCGCAAAGCCGCCGACCTTGCCGTAGGTCCTGGCGGCCTTTTCGAAGTTCAGGTACGTGAAGGCGTGGGCTTCGGGGGTGTTGGGACGGATCTTGAAATGCTTGAGCAAGGCCTCGCCCACGATGTGCGGCGGACGACCGACCGCCTCGGCCACGCCCAGGTTCACGTTGGGCTCGCGGAAATGGATGGGCATGAGCTGCGCGTGGCAGTCGGTGAAGTGCAGGAAACTGACATTGCCGAATTTCGGCAGGTCGTACATCTTCATCGCGGCACCCGGCTTGCCGGCCAGCACATCCTGGTGGTTCAGAGCCATGCCGCCGGCGCTGGCAACGGCGAGGACCTGCATGAATTCACGACGGCTGAAGCTCATAAACATTCCTTTTCAATTGATCGCTGATATTCAAGCCAAATTTTTTTGGGTGCTGCCGGACCGTGGCGCCTGCCACGGCCCGGCCGGTGCGTGCAGGTCTGGCTTCCTGCGCGAACCCCACCGGCTTACTGGTTCACGGGCGAGTTTGGGTCGAGCAGCAAGGCCATGATGTCCTTGAGGTTCTGCTCGCTCAGGATGCCCTTGTGCCCGGCACGCGGCATCTGCGAACAGGCGTTGTAGGCGCGCGAGTTCCACAGCTTGCCCCACGTGTATTCGACGATGGGTTTGGCCGCAGCGCTGTCCGGGTCGGTCACGCCGCGCATCTTGCCGTAGTTGTACAGACTGGGACCGAGGTTGCCGAAGGAGATTTCCTTCTTGTCCATCTGGTGGCAGTTGTAGCAGTTGCCCCCGTTCACCGTGGTGGCGGTGTCGGTCCACGTCAGGCCGCGGCCACTCTGGGCCAGGGCTTCACCCTTTTTCCAGTCGCCGAGGAACTTGCCGTCGCTGGGCATCTTGATGGTCTTGAGCGCCGCCTCTTCGATGGCCTTGGCGGTCTTCTCATCCAGCGGCTTGCCGGCCACATCGGCGGCGCTGCACAGGCGGCTCGACTCGTCCTGGACGAGGTAGTCCAGCGTGGCGATGCCGTTGGGCTGGAACGAGGCCTTGACGACATCGGCATGGACCTTGTCGTAATCGGTGCCACCGATGCCCGAGCAGGCGCTCAGTGCGATGGCGGCCACGGGCAGCAGTGCGTATGCAAAGGTCTTCTTCATGTGGTGGTCTCCTGCTGATCAGCGCTTGATGGCCGGCACGACGGACTCGGCACCCTTGGCGTTCACGCCCATGTACACCTGCAAGGCGATGGTCGCGTCGCTGCCGAACTTCGGCTCGGGGAATCGCTGCTGGCGGTAGCAGTCGTTCAGGCGTTTCTGCATGGTCCACATCTGCGAGTTGGACACGCGATAGGCCGGCCAGGCCGCGACACCCACGCCATCACCCGGGTTCTTGGTCAGGTTGGGCAGTTCCTGCAGGCGGATGCGGCCCCCGTCGGTGCCATGGCAGGACGAGCAGGCAAAGTCGTGCGGCCCCCCGCGCTGGAAGAACAGGCGCTTGCCCACTTCGTACATGGTCTTCTCCTGCTCGGTGTTGTTGGGCAGGTTGAAGCGCAGGCCCTTGGAGGTGGCACTGACGTAGGTGGTCAGGGCCACCAGGTTGGCGCCTTCACCCCTGCCGATGGAGGGGGCGGCCTTGTACAGGGCCGCTTCATCGAAGCCCTGCAGGGTCACCATGCAGTGGATCAGGCGCGTCTCCAGGTCCATCACCTTGCCGGTGTCCTTGAAGAAGCGCGGCAGTTCGACGAACGCGCCCTTGATCACACCGGGCCCCTTGCCGAGGTCACATTGCTCCATCGAGGCGTTCTTGGGACCACGCTTCTGCTTCCACAGCTCCTCGCCCTTCATCTCGAACAGGTCGGCCGGATTGCCATCCTGCAGCATTTCACGGTACTTGGCGATGCCATCGAGGGCGGCATTGCCCTGTGCGCACACCGCGCCGGCGCCCAGCGCCAGCGTCGCGGCGGTCAGCGCGCGGCCCAAAGCCACGGTCTTGTTCATCTGGGGTCTCCTTGTTATGGGGTTGGCAACCAAAAACGGCCAGCGACTTGCGTGGCTGGCCGTGTCTCGCTCATGCCGGGTCAGGCGATGGCGGCTTCGTCGGTACGGGAGTCGCCCTTGTTGTCGGTCCACTTCACGGTGACCTTGTCACCCTTGGCGGCGCCCTTGAACTTGAAGGACAGGAACGGGTTCTGCGACACCGAGCCGCTGAACA
>CAZJZD010000072.1:0-13431 GCA_964550405.1 uncultured Hydrogenophaga sp.
CCGGTGGTGCTGATGAACACGCCGTCGCCCTTGCCCTGCTCCACCACCTTGGTGTCGCCGGTGACCACCGGCACGCCGGCTTCACGCGCGGCGGCCCCCATCGACTGCACGATGCGCTGCAGGTCGGCCAACGGGTAGCCCTCCTCGAGGATGAAGCTGGCGCTCAGGTACAGCGGCTTCGCGCCCATCATGGCCACGTCGTTCACCGTGCCGTGCACGGCCAGGCAGCCGAGGTCGCCACCGGGGAAAAAGATGGGCGAGACCACGTGGCCGTCGGTCGCCATCACCAGCTGGCCAGCGCCGGCATCGAACACCGGCAGCGGCAGCGCGGCGCCGTCGTCCCCCTGGCGCAGGAAGGGGTTGTCCAGCGCGGGCAGGAACAGCTCTTCGATCAGCTGCGCCGCCGCCTTGCCCCCGGCGCCGTGGCCCATGTCGATGCGGCCGTGTCGGATGTCCAGCGGGCGGGTGTAGGTTTTCTTCACGGCGGTGGCCTGGATGGGCGGGTTGTCGTGCTCGACTCTCATGCCTGCACCGCCTCTTCCGATGACGCGGCCACCACCGGGATGTCGCGGAAGCGCCCGTAGGTGTAGTGCGCGGCGCAGGCGCCTTCGCTGGACACCATGCAGGAACCGATGGGGTTTTCAGGCGTGCAGACGGTGCCGAAGATCTTGCAGTCGCGCGGCTCTTTCACACCGCGCAGGATGGCGCCGCACTCGCAGGCCTTGTTGTCGGGCACGCTGCGGTAGCCCAGGCTGAAGCGGTGTTCGGCGTCGTAGTCGCGGTATTTCTCGCGGATCTGCAGCGCCGACAGCGGCATGGTGCCCAGGCCGCGCCATTCAAACGCCTCGCGCAGCTCGAACACGTCGTCCATCACCGCCTGCGCGTTCAGATTGCCCTGTGGCGTGACGGCGCGGGTGAACTCGTTCTCGACCTCGGCCCGGCCGTCGTTGACCTGGCGCACCAGCATCAGGATGGCCTGCAGCACATCCAGCGGCTCGAAGCCGGCGATGACGACGGGCTTCTGGTACTCCTGCGCGAACTTCGCATAGGGGTCGGAGCCGATGACGACGCTGACGTGCGCCGGCCCCACGAAACCCTCAATTTCTGCCGTCTCATGCGCCTCGGCACCGTCGAGGATCGCGCGGATCGCGGGCGGGGTCAGCACGTGGCTGCACATGACGCTGAAGTTCTTCAGCCCCGATGCCGCGGCCTCGCGGATCACCAGCGCCGTCGGCGGCGTGGTGGTCTCGAAACCGATGGCGAAAAACACCACCTGTTTCTCCGGGTTGTCGCGCGCCAGCTGCAGCGCATCGCCGGCCGAATAGACCATGCGGATGTCGCCGCCGCGTGCCTTGGCTTTCGTCAACGACAAGCCGCCGGAGGCCGGGACGCGCATCGTGTCGCCGTAGGTGCAGAGGATCACGTCGTGCTGCAGCGCCAGCTCGATGGCGAGGTCCACCCGGCCGATGGGCAGCACGCAGACCGGGCAACCCGGGCCGTGGATCATGCGCACATTGGGTGGTAGCAGTTCCAGCACGCCGTAGCGGCTGATCGCGTGGGTGTGGCCGCCGCAGAACTCCATGAAGCGGTATTGGTGGTCGGGCTTGACCTCCGCCGCAATGCGTTCGGCGATGTGCTTTGCCAACGCCCCATCGCGGAACTCGTCGATGTATTTCATGACAGAACCTCCACCCCCACGCTCCCCACTGCGTGTGGTTCGCTGCCCCCCGAGGGGGCTGGCCCAGCTTGGGGCGGCCCGGCGCTGGGCCCCTCCTCGGCCGCCTGCATCTCGGCAAACATGGCCAGTGTCTTCTGTGCCTCGTCGGGGTCGAGCACGCCGATGGCGTGACCGACATGCACGATGACGTAGTCACCGACGTTCGCCTCGGGCACCAGCGCGATGGAGACGGGCTTGCGGATGCCGCCCAGTTCGACCAGGGCCTGGTCGTGGGGGCGCTTTTCCACCAGCAGCGCGGGAATGGCTAGGCACATGGAACGGTCTCCTCAACGGGGGTTTGTGTGGTGGGTCTTGCGAGTTGCTGCGCGGCGACCCAGGCCTGGCCGATGGCCAGCCCGGCATCGCCACAGCCGGGTGGACCGGGCAGGTAAACGGTGAGTCCCGCATCGACCAGGCGGCGCACGGTGCGCTCGCGCAGGATGCGGTTGAAGAAGCAGCCGCCGCCCAGGGCGGCGGTGCGGATGCCGCGCTGACGCGCAGCGGTGATCAGCGCCACGGCCAGCGCATCGGCCAGCGCCAGATGAAAACCGGCCGCCGCCACGTCGGCATCGGTGGCGTCGAACATCTGAGCGAGCACGGGGCGCAGATCGATGCGGCCGTCGGCGTGCTGCATTGCCCCGGCCAGCGGCCGCCGGTCGGGCCGCAGCGACAGGGCACGGGCCGCGGCCTGCTCCAGCGCGATCGCGGCCTGGGCCTCGTCCCGCTGGTGGTGGCACAGGCCCAGCGCGCCGGCGGCGGCGTCGAACCAGCGGCCGGCGCTGCTGGTCTTCGGACAGTTCAGGCCCTTGTCCAGCATCTGGTGCACACCCGCGGCCACCGCCTCGCCCACCGCCTGCCCGAAACGCGGCACGATCTCGTCGCCGCGCCCCAGCGCGTGCAGGGCACTGGCCGCCATGCGCCAGGGTTCGCGCGCCGCACGGTCACCACCCGGCAGGGCCAGCGGCTGCAGGTGGCCCAGGCGCTGCCACTGCGCGCCATCCAGCCAGAGCAGCTCGCCGCCCCAGGGCGTGTTGTCCGTTCCCAGGCCCACGCCATCGAGCGCCAGGCCCACCACCGGTTCGGTGATGCCGTGCTCGGCGATCACCGCCGCCAGGTGCGCGTGGTGGTGCTGCACGCCGATGGCGGGCACACCCAGCGCGTCGGCGGTGGCGATGGCCAGCTGCGTGCTGAAGAAATCGGGGTGCAGGTCGTGTGCGATGGCCTGCACCGGGGCACCAGCGTCCGCCGCCTGCCGCACCAGCGCCTGCACCGAAAGCTCCAGTGCCGCGCAGGCCGCCGGATCGCTGAGATCACCGTGCACCGGCGACCAGTGCGCGCGCCCGTCCAGCACGAGGCAGGCCGCGTTCTTGAGCCAGGCGCCGACGGCGAGCACGGAGGTGGACATGGTTCAGTGGGCGTGTACAGCGCCATCCAACCAATTGAGCCAGGCGTCCATGCCCTCACCCGTCGTGGCGGACAGCTGGATCACTTCGATGGCCGGGTTCACGCGGCGGGCCAGGTCGATGCAGCGGGCGACGTCGAACTTCACGTGCGGCAGCAGATCGGTCTTGTTGAGGATCATCAGCTGCGAGGCCGCGAACATGTCGGGGTACTTCAGCGGTTTGTCCTCGCCCTCGGTCACGGAGAGGATGGCCACCTTGGCCGCCTCGCCCAGGTCCCACACCGCGGGGCAGACCAGGTTGCCGACGTTCTCGATGAACAGCAGGCTGTGGGTGTCACCGTGGTGGTGATCGTGCCCGTGGTCGTGGTGGTCATGGGCATGATCGTGAGCGTGCCCGTGTGCATGCTCGTGCGTGTGCAGCTGCGCAAACGCCTCGGCCACCATGGGGGCATCGAGGTGGCAGCCCTTGCCGGTGTTGACCTGGATGGCGGGCGCGCCGGTGGCGCGGATGCGGTCGGCGTCGAAGCTGGTCTGCTGGTCGCCCTCGATGACGGCCACGTGCAGGCCCGGCTGCCGGGTTTTGAGCGCCTCAATGGTCGCGCACAGCAGCGTGGTCTTGCCAGAGCCGGGGCTGGAGACGAAGTTCAGCGCGGTCACGCCGTGCGATTCGAAGTGCGCGCGGTTTTGCTGCGCCACGCGGTTGTTGGCGCCCAGGATGTCGGTCTCCAGCTTGATCGCGCGTTCCTGGCTCATGCCCGGCACCGACACGCGGGCCGCACCGGCCCCGAAGTGCAGGTCGCCATTGGCCGGGTTCACCGTGATCACACCGGGCTCACCACCGGCCTGTTGCACATGCCGGGCATGGGCCGGGCTGTTGTCACTGCATCCGCACACGACACACATGTTCTGTCTCCTTCAACGTTGTTTCAATCATCGGTCACTCTCATGTCGACCACACGCAATTCCATGCCGCCCGTGGGTTGCAGCTGGTAGCCGCCGCACGCCGGGCAGGCGTCGCCACGCTGGGCGATGGCCACCGTCTGGGCGCACTTCATGCACCAGGCCTGGCCGGGAGGTTCATCGATCTCGATGCGCGCGCCGTCCAGCAGCGTGCCGGGGGCCAGGCTTTCCAGCGCGAAGCGCAGCGCGCGGATGTCCACACCCGCCAGCTGGCCGGCCTCCAGCCGCAGTTCGAGCAGGCGTGCAAACCCCTCGCGCCGCCCCGTGTCTTCCACCAGCTGCAGCACACCGCCGGCCAGACTCGCTTCATGCATGTTGTGGCTCCATCCCGCTATCGTGCACCGCCGCCACCGGGATGTCGAAGTGCACACAGGGGTCGAACGCGGCCATGAGCCCTTGCACACGGGCCCGCAGGTCGGGCGCATGGGCCGGCAGGCCGGCCAGGGTCTGCGCCACCAGGCCTTCCGGATGGAAGTTCCATTCGGTCGGCGCCAGCACCTGGCAACTGCGCACCACCGCCGGCGATTCGTCCAGCGCCACCTGATGGATCAGCAGCCCCCGCGCCATCTCGACCCAGGCCAGGCCCTGGCGCGGACCGGTGGACAGCGCACCCCAGGCCAGCCAGCCGGCGCCGGCTTCCCCCGGGGCATCGGGCAGGCACAGGCGCACCAGTTCGGCCAACCGGCTGCCCAGCAGGGACCACGCCGTCCAGGGCTGGGCGGGGACGCCCTGGTGCAGGCGCGCCCAGGGGCCGGTGCAGGCCGTCCGACCCTGCCACAAAGGCTGCAGCACAAACCCGTCGTCCAGGGCCAGGGCGGCGGCCAGGGCGCGCAGGCCGGCTTCGTTCTGATGCGGCCGCAGCGCCTGATCGTGGGCCTGCGGCAGCGGGGTGTCGGCCACGCGCACCGCCTGCAGCAGCACCGGCAGCCAGCCGCTGTGGCGCCGGCTCCATTCGTCCAGCCAGTCGGCACCGCAGGCCTGCCAGGCGCGCAGCCAGGTCGCCGGGTTCATCTGCAGCCAGTCGTCCTGCAGCCACTGGCGCAACAGCGGCCAGGGCGCAGGGTCCTGGGGCGACACGATCAGCGGACAGTGGCGCAGGCTGTCGGCAGCGCGCGCCGCCACTTCGGCGACCTGATCCGGTTCGGCCAGCAGGCGCGGCCAGTCCAGGCCGATGCGGCGCAGGTGTTCCAGCGCCGTCTCGCGCTGCAGGGTGCTAGGCACGGTCTCCACCGAGGGGAACAGCGAGGGTTCGACGGCACGGATGGCCAGCTGGCTGGCGCTGCGATGGGCCTGCCCGCAAAGGCTGAACAGCCCGGCGAGCAGACCGGGCAATGCGTCAGCGGGCCGCCCGGGTGCGATCTGCGACGCCCAGGCACGGCGCGTGCTGTGCAGGCTGTGCGGCACCGGTGTACCAGGATGCAGCGCGAGGGCGCCAGACAGGTCGTTCACGAAGATGCCCCTGCGCCACGCGCCAGAAAGAACGCCCGCCGCGCGGGCAGGGGTTCGGCGGCCGGTGGTGGTGCCACGGGCGCCGGCCGCAGCTGATCAAGCACCGCCTGTGCGGTCTCGCGCGCCTGGTCCTGGCTGCGGAATTCGGCCATGGGCGAAAACAGCGCACAGGCTTCGTGAAAGCCCAGCACCGGGTCGTGCGCGCCGATGAAGTCGAAACGCTCGTTGCCGAACGCCAGCACGCGCTTGCGCCCGACGCGCCCTGCGTGGTCCTGCACCGCCAGCGGCAACCGCACCAGGCTCATGAACCAGGGCGTGATGAGCACACCCTCGGCCACGGCGTCCTCCTCATCGGCCAGCCGGAAGCCCAGCGCCTGCACAGAGAGCGCCGGATTCAGGATCGGAATGCCCTGCATGCGCTCGGTTTCCACGCGGCGGTAGAAATCGACCAGGGCAGCGACGCGCTGTTCCATCTCAGTCCTGCAACAAGAGGAACTGCTCGGCATCGCAGTCGCAGTTCGGGCAGCGCCAGTGCGGCGGCAATTCGGCGAACGGCGTGCCGGGCGGGATCTGCCACTGCGGGTCGCCCACCGCGGGGTCGTAGACCCACCAGCAGATCTTGCATTCCAGGCGCGAACCGGGCTTGAGCACGTCCCGGTTGCCCAGGTACGAACCTTCGAAGCCCTCGAAGCGGGCGGTGTTCGTGCGATCCGGCGCCGGGCCGCCCCCAGCCGGATCAGCCCCCTCGGGGGGCAACGACCCGCGTAGCGGTGGAGTGTGGGGGTTCATGCCTGCTCGATATAACCCAGCACGTCGGCCAGGCGCTCGTGCGAATCGCGCAGGTCTTCCGGCGCGGCCATGGCCACCTCGGGCATGTCCACCACCTCGACGGTGTTGAGGATCACGCTGTCCATGGAGTTGTAGTAGACGACGCGCCAGCAGTGCGGATGCCGGGTGTTGGTGATGCGGCAGTTGCCGTACCCGCGCGAGAGCAGCAGCACGCGGCCGGTGCCCAGCTGGTGGTCGAGGAAGGCAATGTCCTCGGGCGTGACGGGCAGCAGGGTGAGGTTGACCACGTGCGGCGGCTGGCCCGGCTGCCAGCGCGCGATCTGGTCGCGGATCTCCTCGACCAGCAGCGGCGCGTTCTGCACATTGGGCGGCAGCGGTCCGCGCCAGGGCCGGTACAGGCTCTCGGAATCCTCGTCGGCCAGTGTGCGCAGCTGCATGGGCACGGGGCCGACCTCGATGGCGTCGTCCACCAGCACCCCGGCGTTGAAGGTCATGATGCGCCAGACACCGGCGAACACCGATTCCTGGATGCGCAGCTCCAGCGGCGATCCTTCGGTGCGCACCAGCGCACTGGCCTCGCCCTCGCCCAGCACCTGGTTGACGAGCTGGCGGTCTTCGGCCGGCAGGTCGAGCAGACTGACCTGGCCACCGGGCCGGCCGTCGGCCGCCGCGTCCAGCAAGTCCAGCACATTGCCCAGGGCCGCGCGCGCCTTGGCGCGGCCGGCGATCTCTTCGGGCTCGGGCAGCACCGGCGGGCGGTAGGTGTCCATGTCCTTGGGCATGGACACGTAGTCCAGCGTTTCGTCTTCGGACTGGGTGCCGGGGCCCAGGGCCACCACGGGGATCGGGAAGGGTTTCATGCGGTTTCCTTGTGTGGGCGGTGCGGTCGGGTGGCGGTTCAGTGGCAGCTGCTGCCGCCGCCGGTCTGGCTGACGACGGGAATGCCGATGGTGGGCGGGCGCGAAGGCGGCATGGCCAGCGCGGCGGCGACGCCGGCCAGGTACACGTCCCAGTCCTGCATGCCGGCGATGGCGGTGACGTACTGGCCGTCGCGGAAGAACAGCAGCGTGGGCCAGCGCTGCGAGCCGTAGCGCTTGGCCACCGCGTCCTCGTTGTCACGCGGCACCACCGCCACGGTGAACCGTTGGGGAAAGGCCTTCATCAGTTCGGGCAGCACCGCTGCGACGTCCACGCCTTCGGGAAAACGCACCGGGTCGCCGGCCAGCAGCACGACGCGGTCGCCGCCACCGGCGGTCCAGTCGGCCACGGTGTTTTCGTCCACCCAGGCGGCGCCGAAGTCGCGGGCCAGGCGCTGGATCAGGGGGGCATGGGCTTCTGGGGTTTCGATCATGGTGTCTCCTGAAAATTCATGGCGCGATTCGCCGCCGGGCCGCCCCAAGGTGAATCAGCCCCCTCGGGGGGCAGCGACCCGTGCAACGGCAGAGCGTGGGGGCCAACGGTCGTCAGGGCGCGCATTTGTTCGGGGGTCATCTGCGACGGCAGGGCAAAGCCCGCGTCCTCCTGTGTCTCCAAGCCCTGCATGGCGCCGAGCACGAGGTCGAGCGCGGCGTTCACCTCGGCCGCACGGTCGGCGCCGATGGCTTCGCGCGCGTCATCCAGAAAGACCAGCAACCAGTCGCCGGGCGCCACGTCACCGACCAGCGCGGTGTTGATGCGGCGGCGCTCGCCGCGACCTTCGCACAGCGCGAAGCGGCCGTCGGCCTCGATCACCTGCATGGGGATGCCGATGCACATGGTTCAGGCCTCGGCTTTCGGCATGAAGCGCTCATCGCCGATGCGGCAGGCCTCTTCGGCCGCCGGGCGTTGCGCTTCGTACGCGGTCAGCGCCAGTTCGTCCAGCGTCACGGCCTCGCGTGCGGCCAGCGGCGTGCGGCGTTCCACCGGTCGCGCGCCCCAACGTTCGAGTTCGGCCACGCCGAGGGCCAGCGCCTGCTCCATCGCCGCCTTGACCACCGGTCGCAGGCTGCCGCCGTAGTCCTCCAGCTCCTGCGGCTGGCAGCCGATCAGCAGCACCTGCTGCGGGTACTTGCCGGTCAGCGTGGCCAGCGACAGCACTTCCTGGAAGCCGGTCTGGTGCAGGCTCATTTTCTTGGCGCCCATGAAACGCGGCACCTCGTCGTCGCGCACCTGCTTGAGCGTGCCAGGTTCCAGGCCGTAGTCGATGGCATCGAAGATCAGCAGCGCGTCGGCTTCCTGCACGTGCTGGATCAGGTACAGGCCCTGGGTGCCACCGTCGATCAGGCTGACGTGCTCGGCGAACTCCCAGCGGCGTTGCAGCGCTTCGATGCAGCGCACGCCGAAACCTTCGTCGGCCCAGAGCAGGTTGCCGATGCCCAGCACCACGATGCGGGCCGGCGGGGTGTCACCACTGGGGTGACAGGTGGATTCGGTCGGAATGGCGCTCATGGCAGGCAGACCTGTGTGAAATCAGCGGGGGGAAGCGGAAGGGGCCGAAGCCGAGGACAGGCGCTTCCAGGCGTGGAAGCTGTCCCAGGCGGCCTGCTGCGCGAGCCAGAAGCCGGCGTCGATGCCGAACTGGCGTGCACAGCGGATGGCGGTGTCGGGCGACATCGCGCGCTGGCCGTGCACGAGTTCGTGCAGGCGGCGGCGCGACAGGCCCAGCAGGCGGGCCGCCTCGCTCTGGTTGAGCGAGAGCGGCGCCAGGCAGGTGCGCGCCAGCAGCCGCCCCGGGTGCAGCGGCGCACGCACCGGCACACCACGCGGCGGAATGGCCCAGCTGACAGCAGCCTGCTTCACGGCATCAGTCCTTGAAGGTTCTGCGGCCCGAGATCATCGTGGACACGATGGACTGGCGGCCCATGATGTCCTCGCGGATCGCGGCGTAGACGTGCAGCGTGATGAACATGATCATGGCCCACATGCCCAGGCGGTGCCAGCTGTGCACGTCCTGGCTCTGGCCGAACAGCGGGATCACCCAGCCGAACATCACGTCCTGCCACGAGCCGGCGCCCGCGCCTTCGCTGTAGAGCGCGAAGCCGGTGACGATCATGAACACCATCAGCACCAGGAAGCCCGAGAACATGGCCAGCCGCGCCAGCGGGTTGTGGCCCACGTAACGACCGGGCCGCGGGATCAGGAAGGCGTACCACTTGAGCATGGTCAGGATCTCGCCCCAGTAGGCCTTCTGGAACAGCGGCACCCAGAACAGCTCGCGCGCATGGTGGTTGCCCACGATGGCCCAGTAGGCCCGGCCGAGCAGGCCCACCGCCAGGATGTAGCCCGCCGTGAAGTGCGCAAACCGGATGTAGCCCATCAGGTAGTTCGCGCTGGCCTCGCCGGGCATGGTCGGCAGGGGCTTGCCGATGAAGTAGCCGGTGAGGCACAGCACGGTGATGGCCGCGACGTTGACCCAGTGCCAGACGCGCACCGGCGCCTCGTACACGTAGACCGACTTGGTGGTCTGGCCGTGCGAGACGGCGCTTTCGTCGATGCCGGTGACATCGGCCAGGCGCTGCCGGGCCAGTTCTTCTGCAGACAGGGTGGACATGGTGTGCTCCTGTGCGAAGGTGCTGCGGTCAGGCGGCCAGCTGGCCGAACAGGAACAGGCCCGCGCCGCCCAGCAGCGCGCCCAGACCGCCCAGGGCCAGACCGCTGCGAGCGGCCAGCCAGCGGCGGATGGACAGGCCCACGCCCACGCCGCCCAGGTGCAGGGCTGCGGTGGTGGCCAGGAAGCCGATGGCGTAGCCGGCAAAGCCGGTGGCCGGTGTTTCGGCGCCGTGCGCCAGGCCGTGCAGCGAAGCCGCCGCAGCCACCAGACCCAACCCGAGCGATGCGGGCATGGGGCGGCGGGCCAGCACCAGCATGGCGCCGAACAGCACCACCGACAGGGCCACGCCGTGCTCCAGGAACGGCAGCGTCACGCCGGCGGCGCCCAGCGCGGCGCTGGCGACCAGCGCCGCCAGGAAAGCGGCCGGGCCCTGCCAGGCCTTGCCCTGCGGCAAGGCACTGACCGACCAGACGCCCACGGCCACCATGGCCAGCAGGTGGTCCAGACCGAAGGGATGGACCAGGCCCTCCATCAGGCTGTGGGTGCCGTGGCCGGTGTGGGCCTGTGCGGCGCCGGCCAGACCGGCCAGCAGCGCGGCCGCGGTGGCGCGACGGATGGTTGTTGCTTGCATGTGTTTCTCCTCGTGTTCTGGGGCGTTCAACGGACGGTGACGCAGGCCATCTCCTGGCCGTCCGGGCTCATCACGTGGGTGGAGCAGGCCAGGCAGGGGTCGAAGCTGTGCAGGGTGCGCAGGATTTCCAGCGGCTGCTCGGGGTTGACCATGGGCGTGTTCATCAGCGAGGCCTCGAAGGCGCCGATCTGTCCCTTGGCGTCGCGCGGCGAACCGTTCCAGGTGGTGGGCACCACGCACTGGTAGTTCTCGATCTTGCCGTCCTTGATCTTGATCCAGTGGCCCAGCATGCCGCGCGGCGCGGCCACCGTGCCCACGCCCTTGGCTTCCTTGGGCCAGGTGGCGGGGTCCCACTTCTCGACGTTGGCGGTGGACGTGTCGCCGTTCTTGATGTTCTGCACCATCTGGCGGAAGTCGTCCATCATCATCTCGCCGCAGTACTGGCTCTCCAGCGCACGGGCCAGGGTGCGGCCGATGGTGCTGGGCAGCATCTGCTTGAGCGTGTAGTTGGTCTCCGGCAGGCCCAGGGCCTTGGGGATGGCGCTGTTGATGGCCACGGCCGAGCTCTCCAGCTGCTCCTTGACGCGCTGGCAGTACTTGTTGCCCTGCAGGGCGTGGGCGTAGCCCAGGATGTAGCGCGAGAGCGGGCCCACCTCGACCGCGTGGCCGCGCCAGCGCGGCGACTTGATCCACGAGTACTTGGCCGACTCGTCGAGCTGCTCGATGTTGGTCTTGCTGCCCTTGAAGTTCGGGCCTTCGGGCGCGTAGTTCGGTTCGGTCACGCCGTCCCAGGGGTGCAGGCCCTTGGTTTCGTCGCCGTACTTGTACCAGCTGTGGGTCACGAACTCCTGCACCTGCTCGGGGTCGCGCGGGTCGATGGGTTCGATCTTGTCCCAGTTGCCGTTCAGGATCACGCCACCGGGCAGCTGGTGCGTGCTGTGGTCGTAGGGCACCTTCTCGTAGGTGCCGTAGTCGGCCACGTTGGTGGCCGAGAGGCCGCCGCCGTAGAGCCAGCCGGCCTGCTTGTAGATGGTGCCGATGGCGAGCACGTCCGGGATGTAGACGTTGTTGTTGAACTCGATCATTTCCTTGATCCGAGCTTCAACGAAGTTCAGGCGCTCCATGTTGATGGGCGCGCCCGCGGCACCGTTGCCGTCGAGGTTGATGGCGCAGGGCACGCCGCCGACCATGTAGTTCGGGTGCGGGTTCTTGCCACCGAAGATGGTGTGCACCTTGACCCATTCCTTCTGCAGGTCCAGGGCTTCAAGGTAGTGGGTCACCGCCATCAGGTTGGCCTCGGCCGGCAGCACATAGGCCTTGGAACCCCAGTAGCCGTTGCTGAACGGGCCGAGCTGGCCGCTCTCGACGAACTTCTTCAGGCGGTTCTGCACGTCGCGGAAGTAGCCGGGCGAGCTCAGCGGATGCGAGGGCGACACCAGGTGCTGCAGGTCGCTGGTCTTCTTGGGGTCGGCGTTCAACGCCGAGATCACGTCCACCCAGTCGAGCGCGTGCAGGTGGTAGAAGTGCACCGCGTGGTCGTGCACCTGCAGGGTCTTGGCCATCATCTCGCGGATGAGGTGGGCGTTCAGCGGGATGCGGATGCCCAGCGCGTCTTCCACCGCGCGCACCGAGGTGAGCGCATGGCAGCCGGTGCAGACGCCGCAGATGCGTTCCACGAAGGCCCAGGCGTCGCGCGGATCGCGGCCCTTGAGGATCACCTCCAGACCGCGCCACATGGTGCCGGTGGAGACCGCGTTGCGGATCACGTTGTTGCTGTCGAGGTTGACCTCGCAGCGCATGTGACCCTCAATGCGGGTCACGGGATCGACGACGATGCGCCGGCCGGTGTTGTCGAGCTTGAAGCCCTGTGTTTCGTATGCACCCATGGTGATGTCCTCTTGGCGTCAGGCGTTGTTCTTCGACTTTTCTTTGGACGTGTCGCGCGCCCGCTTGGCCACCGAGATGGCGGCGTGCGCGGCGACCGCGGCGCCCACCACACCGGCCGCCGTGCCGCCGATCTGGTCGGCGTTGGCCTCGATGCCGAAGGCGTGGATGTCGGTCAGGCGGTCGTAGAACGAACCCTTGTCCCAGAAGCCATCTTCGGAGCAGCCGATGCAGCCGTGGCCGGCCTTGATCGGGAAGCTCGTGCCCTCGTTCCACTGCACGGTGGAGCAGGCGTTGTAGGTGGTCGGGCCCTTGCAGCCGACCTTGTAGAGGCAGTAGCCCTTGCGCGCGGACTCGTCGTCCCAGGCTTCGACGAACTGGCCGGCGTCGAAGTGCGGGCGGCGGTAGCACTTGTCGTGGATGCGCTGGCTGTAGAACATCTTCGGGCGGCCCTGGCGGTCCAGCTCGGGGATGCGATCAAAGGTCAGCATGTAGGTGATCACGCCGGTCATCACCTCGGGGATGGGCGGGCAGCCCGGCACCTTGATGATGGGCTTGTCGGTGATGACCTTGTGGATGGGCGTGGCCTGGGTCGGGTTGGGCTTGGCGGCCTGCACGCAACCCCAGCTGGCGCACGAGCCCCAGGCGATGATGGCCTTGGCGTCCTTGGCGACCTTCTGCAGCTTCTCGATGAAAGGCTTGCCCGACTGGATGCAGAACATGCCGTCTTCGTTGAGCGGCGGATTGCCTTCCACCGCCAGGATGTACTGACCCTTGTACTTGGTCATGATCTCTTCGAGGATGGCCTCGGCCTGGTGGCCGGCGGCGGCCATCAGGGTGTCGTCGTAGTCCAGGCTGATCATGGACAGCACCACGTCCTTGGCCAGCGGGTGCGCCGAGCGGATGAAAGCTTCGGTGCAGCAGGTGCATTCCAGGCCGTGCAGCCACAGCACCGGGGTGCGCGGCTTGTTTTCCATGGCATGGGCGATCTGGGGCACAAAGCTCGGTGCCAGCCCCAGCGAGGTGGCGGTGAGCGAGCAGTACTTCATGAAACTGCGGCGCGAAATGCC
>CAZJZD010000073.1:0-13267 GCA_964550405.1 uncultured Hydrogenophaga sp.
CTGGGGCGGCATGATCAACGGCATCATGACGCTGTCGGGTGCCTGGCACAAGCTGCGTGACGATCCTATCCTGCGCTTCCTGATCGTGTCCCTGTCGTTCTACGGCATGTCCACCTTCGAAGGCCCGATGATGTCCATCAAGACCGTCAACGCCCTGTCGCACTACACCGACTGGACCGTGGGCCACGTGCACTCCGGCGCCCTGGGTTGGGTGGGTCTGGTGTCCATGGGTTCTCTGTATTACCTGATTCCGCGTCTGTTCGGTCAGAAGAAGATGTACTCGGTGCCCGCCATCGAACTGCACTTCTGGATTGCCACCATCGGTATCGTGCTGTACATCGCCGCCATGTGGATCGCGGGTGTGATGCAGGGTCTGATGTGGCGTTCGGTCAACCCGGACGGCAGCCTGACGTACACCTTCGTTGAATCGGTCAAGGCCACCTTCCCGTTCTACGTGATCCGTCTGCTGGGTGGCTTGCTCTATCTGGCTGGTATGGTGGTCATGCTGTGGAACGTGGTCATGACGGCCCTTCAGGGCAAGGTAGAAAGCGTGCCTGTGCTCGCAGTCAATCCCGCTCACGCCTGAGGAGTAGAAAAAAATGGCAAGCAATGAACATATGAGTGGGCATGCCCGCATCGAAACCAGCAACTTCCTGATGATCGTTCTGATCACCTTGGTGGTCGCGGTTGGCGGTCTGGTTGAAATCGTGCCGCTTTTCTTCCAGAAGTCGACTACTCAGCCGATTGAGGGACTCAAGCCATACACCGCACTGCAGCTTGCTGGCCGGGATGTGTACGTCAAGGAGGGCTGCTACAACTGCCACTCTCAGATGATCCGTCCCTTCCAGGCAGAAACGCTCAGGTATGGACCGTATTCACTGGCAGGTGAGTACGTCTACGATCGCCCGTTCCAGTGGGGTTCCAAGCGCACTGGTCCCGATCTCCATCGGGTTGGTGGTCGTTATTCCGACGAATGGCATCGTGTGCACCTGAACAACCCCAGGGATGTGGTTCCTGAGTCGAACATGCCGGCCTACCCGTGGCTGGCAACCAAGGTGGTAAACGCAGAGGGCATGCCCAAGCGCATGGAAGTGTTGCGCACGCTTGGTGCCCCGTATACGGATGACGAAATTGCCAAGTCGGTGGAAGACGTCAAAGGCAAGACCGAGGTTGAGGCACTGATCGCTTACCTGCAGGTGCTGGGCACTGCCCGCAGTGCGGCCAAAGTTGCGCAGAGCCAACCCACGCCGTTGGTAGCTTCCTCGAGCGACGCGGCTAAGAGCCAATGAGGATCCTCCAGTCATGGACATCAATGATCTTCGCAGCATCGTCACAACGGTCAGCTTGTTGACCTTTGTGGGGATCGTGGTCTGGGCCTGGTCCAAACGCAACCAGGCCGACTTTGAAGAGGCAGCCCAGCTGCCCTTCAAGGACGACTAAACCGCGGCACGAACAAGAGAAATATCATGAGCGATTTCATCAACGACTTCTGGCATCTTTATGTCGCTGGCATTACCTTGGTCAGCATCCTTGCCTGTGTCGTGCTGCTGTACATCAGCGGTACAACAAAGGCCGCCACGCACGGTGACAACACTACTGGGCATGTTTGGGACGGTGACCTGCGTGAGATGAACAATCCGCTGCCCAAGTGGTGGGTGTATCTGTTCATCATCACAGTCATCTTTGGTCTTGCATACGGTGCTCTCTATCCGATGTTTGGCAAGTTTCAGGGTGCTCTGGGATGGTCTTCTCACGGCCAACATGCTGCTGAAGTCCAGAAAGTGGAGGATGCCATTGCACCGGTGTATGCCAAGTTTGGCGGTATGAAGCCGGAGGAAATGGTCGCCGACGCCCAGGCGATGGCAATTGGCGAGCGTCTCTTCATGAACTACTGCGCCCAATGCCACGGTTCGGACGCCCGCGGAGCCAAGACCTTTCCCAATCTGGCCGATGGTGACTGGCTGGGTGGCACAGGGCATGAGTACATCAAGTCCACGATTGGTCAGGGTCGCACGGGTGTGATGCCGCCCATGGCTGCAGCCATCGGCTCTGCTGAAGATGTCCGCAACGTCGCGCACTATGTGCTGAGTCTTTCGGGGAGCCCGAGCGACGCCGCACGGGCCGCTCAAGGCAAGGAAAAGTTCGCTGCCTGCGCCGCTTGCCATGGTGCTGATGGGAAGGGCATGCATGCTGTTGGTGCCCCGAACCTGACCGATGACATCTGGCTGCACGGCTGGGGTGAAGAGGCCATCATCAAGGCCGTCAATGAAGGCTTCACCAACCAGATGCCCGCACAGGCGGCGCTGCTCAACGAAGCGCAGATCAATGTACTGGCTTCCTATGTTTGGGGCCTGTCGAACAAGCCTGCGAAGTAAGCCCACTGAATGCAGCGAACGGCATCCCCTAGGATGCCGTTCGCTTTTTTCTTTTTTTCAGCTCGTTTCATGCCCAGTCTGACGAGCAGGTTTTGGCATCGTTCGTTGAGAGTGTGCTCCGCGACATGGTTACCCTCCGTTCGGAACTCGACAACTTATTTCCTTTTCAGGTTTGCACCATGAGCATCCAAGCTTCGCCAGTTAAACAGACCTCTTCGCCCATCCCATGGTGGCGAGTGCCGCATATGTGGCTCGTGGTTGGGGGCCCGCTTCTTGTGGTCGTGGCAGGCATCGTCACAGCGTTTATCGCCATCGACGGGGCAGATCCTGTGCTGAACAAAGAGCAGTTCGAGCGCGATCTGAAGGCGTCAACCCAACACTTGGACGGACAGGCCAAGACAGATGCTCTGATCGGTCTGCAGCCGGCGGGCCAGGCCCGGAATCATGCAGCCTCTCCTGTCTTGCCCAAGGAGCCTTGACGGCACGGAGGGGCCGTGTCATCGTTGACTTCAGGCGGCATGGCCGCCGTGGAAACCCAAGTCAAGGAGACGATGACATGTTGGCACAACGTTGGATGTGGATTGCTTGGCCGGCCTTTCTTGTGGCCGCCGTGCTGGAGATGGTGGTTTTTGCCTTTGTAGACCCAAGCGAGCTGCATTGGGCAGGACAATCTCTCGAGTGGTCCCGCGAGGCGGTCTACTCTTGCACTTTCTTCATTTTCTGGTTGGCCACCACGGCTTCCAGCGCATTGACGACGCTGTTGGCAGCGTCGCCGTTTGAGGTAAACCGTTGCCCAGTGGCTCCAGGGGAGCGACCAGCAGACTGCGCCAGGAATGCCCTCTGATTTCAGGCGGGGTCAATCATGGGTGGAATGACCCGTTGCGTTCAACGGCAGGTCTGAGGGTTGACGATCTGCTTTAGACCGTCCGTGCTCTTGATGTGCACGTAACGCTGCTTGACTTCGATGATGCCTTCATCCACGAACTTCGAGAAAGTTCGGCTGACCGTTTCCAGTTTCATGCCCAGGTAGCTGCCGATCTCTTCGCGCGTCATGCGCAGAATGAGTTCGGACTGCGAGAACCCACGTGCGTGCAGGCGCTGGACAAGGTTCAAAAGGAAAGCGGCCAAGCGCTCTTCGGCCCGCATGCTGCCCAGCAACAGCATCACCGAATGGTCGCGCACGATTTCGCGACTCATGATCTTGTGCACATGGTGCTGCAAGGTTGTGAACTCGCGAGAGAGTTCTTCCACTTGTTCAAAGGGCATCACACAGACTTCGGCGTCTTCGAGTGCGATGGCATCGCAGGAGTGCCTGTCGCTGACGATGCCATCCAGTCCGATGATCTCACCCGTCATCTGAAAACCTGTTACCTGGTCACGTCCGTCTGCAGTGGTCACACAGGTCTTGAAGAACCCCGATCGCACCGCATAAAGCGACGTGAACTTATCGCCCGTGTTGAACAGGGCCGTGCCACGTTTGACGCGACGGCGTGTCGAGATGACGTTGTCAAGCTTGCTCATCTCTTCGGGATTGAGCCCCATGGGCAGGCACAACTCTCTGAGATTGCAACTGGAGCAGGCGACTTTGATGCTTTGAGCGTCCATAAATTATCCGGCGGAACCAGCGCAAGCTTACCGCATCCCTTGTGTGAATGTCGAGAAAAGGCCTGCGGGACAGGGACTTAGGTGTGCCGTGCCAAAGCCAGTTCTCCGGGTGTTTGATGAAGATCAAGTGCCGCTGTGGGTCAATGATGCACATTCAAGCCGATATTGGAGATATTCCGTGAGTCACGCTATTCCTGACGAACTGCTGAAGCGGTTCGACATTCCCGGTCCCCGCTACACCTCCTACCCCACGGCTGATCGCTTCGTTGAGGCATTCGCCGAGGATGACTACATACAGGCGCTTGAGCAGCGTCGGGCGGGGTCGATGGCGCTGCCCTTGTCGATCTACGTCCACATTCCCTTCTGCGACTCCGTCTGTTACTACTGCGCTTGCAACAAGGTCATCACCAAGCACCACGAGCGAGCCGCCGAGTATCTCCGCTATCTGTCCCGGGAGGTGGAGTTGCAGGTGCAACACTTCGGCAAAGGGCATAGTGTTTCGCAGCTGCACCTTGGCGGGGGCACGCCCACCTTCCTATCGGACGCCGAACTGGAAGACTTGATGGCGATGATCCGACGCAACTTCACGCTGGTGCCCGGTGGTGAGTACTCGATCGAAGTGGATCCGCGCACAGTGACAGACCAGCGTCTTCAGACTTTGGCCAGGCTGGGATTCAATCGTCTGAGTTTTGGTGTGCAGGATTTTGATCCGGCTGTTCAGAAGGCCGTGCACAGGGTTCAGCCGGCTGAGCAGGTGTTCGGTCTGGTGGATACAGCACGCAAGATTGGCTTCGAGTCAGTGAACGTGGACCTGATCTACGGTTTGCCGTTGCAAACGCCGGAGTCGTTCAAACGAACGCTCGCCCAAGTTGCGGAACTGCGACCGGACCGCATTGCCCTTTACGCCTACGCGCATCTACCGGCCCGCTTCAAGCCGCAGCGGCGCATCATTGCGGCAGAGTTGCCGAGTCCGGGCGACAAACTGTCCATGCTGTCCATGTCGCTGGACGCCATGAGCGACGCGGGTTACGTGTATGTGGGCATGGACCACTTTGCTTTGCCCGATGACGCATTGGCTGTGGCCAAACGCCAGGGGCGCCTGCACCGCAACTTCCAGGGTTACAGCACCCAGCCCGACTGCGACCTGATCGCCTTGGGTGTTTCGGCCATCGGACGTATCGGTGCTACCTACAGCCAGAATGCCAAGACGCTGGAGGAGTACTACGACGCGCTCGACCAGGGCCGTCTGCCCATCGTGCGCGGACTGGCGCTCACGCGCGACGATCTGCTGCGCCGTGCCGTCATCATGTCCATCATGTGCCAGGGCGCACTTCAGTACGAATCGATCGAACTGGGGCATCTGATCGATTTCAAGAGCTACTTCGCCAAGGAGCTTGAAACCTTGGCTGGGCTGGCCGAGCACGGTCTGGTGACGATCGACAACAACGGGGTGCAGGTCACAGCCACCGGTTGGTATCTCGTGCGGGCCATTGCCATGGTGTTCGATCGCTACCTCCAGGTGGACATCGACCGCGCACGTTTCTCCAAGATCATCTGAGCCTTTGCGGTCGCTGCCGGCCTTTCTCCGGTAGGCACTGCTAGAGTCCGCGCATGCAGACATCGATGGCCGTCACGGCCTTGTTCATGGGGTTGGTCGGCGGCCCCCATTGTGTGGCCATGTGCGGGGCGGCCTGCGCGGGCATCGGTCGCGCGGCGGGCGAGCGCAGCACGCAAGCGTTGTGGTCCTTCCAGCTCAGCCGCCTGGTGGGTTATGCCCTCATCGGCGCCTTCGCCGCGGGCTCGGTGCAGGGGTTGGCCGTGCTCGGTACCAACACCATCGCGATCCGCCCCTTGTGGACAATGTTCCACGCGGCCGCCTTTCTGCTGGGGCTGGCGCTCATCCTGCGGGCACGACAGCCGGCGTGGATCGAAAACCTGGGGCAATCCGTGTGGCGCAGAGCGCGTCCGGTGCTCGCGAGCCTGGGGCCACGAGCGCCTTTCGTTTTGGGGGTGGCTTGGGCGCTGATGCCCTGTGGCCTGCTGTATTCGGCCTTGCTGGTCGCGTCGCTGACAGCGAACGTGTTCGAGGGCGCTGCTGTGATGGCCCTGTTTGCTCTGGGTACCTCGATCTCGCTGACCATCGCGCCCTGGCTGCTGCTCAAGCTGCGCAGCGGCGAATCGGGAGCCTGGGCCATCCGGCTGGCCGGCCTGGCACTGGCGCTCACCTCGGGCTGGGCGCTCTGGATGGGTTTGACCAACCCCACCGGGCTGTTCTGTCTGTAAACGCCGGTGGGTTCATCCGGTCGGCTGGGCACGGCCGGGAAGAGTGGCCAATACCAGACCCAGCAGTGCGATGCAGAAGGCTAGCAGTTGCAGGGGCGTCAGGTTCTCTCCCATGAAAAGGACGCCGATGGCGGCTGCACTGACCGGTAGCATCACAGTGAACACGCCCGCGCGCGAGGCTGGCACGGTTTTGAGACCGGTCATCCAGAGCCATACCGTCCAGACGCTGGCGGCCAGACCGTAGAACAGCAGCAGTCCCCAGATCGGCGCGCTGACCGATCCGAAATCAAAGTGCCAGGCGGCCCACAGCCCCATGGGGGTGACCAATGCAAGTCCCCACAGGTTGATGAGTGCCGAAATGCGCTTGGGGCCGAGGCCGTCGGTCAGGCGTTTGCCGATGACCACGTACGACGCTTCACACACCACCGCCGCGAACACCAGCAGGTTGCCCCAAATCGGCAGGGGCAGGCCCAGTGCCGTGTCGGTGACGCCTGTACCCGCTGCATGGGATGGCTTTTGCAGCGAGAAGAGACCGATCCCGAGCGCTGCACACGCAATCGCTGCGATCGTGCGTTTGCCGATGCGTTCGCGCAGGAAAACCCAGCTCAGGATGGCGACAACGGCTGGGATGGACGACATGACCACGCCCGCCGCTACGGCGGTCGTCAGGCGCACGCCGAACAGCATGCAGATCGAAAACAGGAAGTTGCCCAGGAAAGACTCCAGGAACAACAAAGCTCGGGTGCGCGGTGAGAGGGGCGGTTCGTCCGCCGGCTTGCGCAGCCAGCGCCACATGGCCAACCCGCCGATACCGAACCGCAGCCAGGCCAAGAGGAAGACAGGGAACACCGCGACAAGCGGTTTGGAGAGCGCCACATAGCTGCCCACGAGGGACATGCTCAGCGCCAAGGCGGCGTAGGCGGTCCAGCGGGTGGGGGGCGGTGTGATGACAGACATGGTGTGAATCATGCCTGACGCTTCACACCTGCCGATGGCTTTGTGCAATCACGTTTTGTCATGCGGAATCATAAATTGTTGCGTCGCGCCATTTTTTCTTGATATGAGAGATGATTTTTCGTATTGAGGGATATTGATAAAAGAACATTGAATTCATGGGAGAAATTTTTTCTCTTATATAAGACATAAGAGCTTCACAAGGTCTTCTATAAGACTTAAAGTTCACCCATCGGAGCGCACTGGGTGCGCAGCACCGTCAACCCCTTTCCCTCAACTTCACGGAGTGTTCTCATGACCAAAGCCCTGAATGCGCAGCTGAGCCGCCAACAGCAGATCGAAGCCCTGGAAAAAGACTGGGCGACCAACCCCCGCTGGAAGCTGGTCAAGCGCGGTTATTCCGCCGCTGACGTGGTGCGTCTGCGCGGCTCCATGCAGCCCGAGTACACGCTGGCCCAGCGCGGTGCCGAGAAGCTGTGGGAAAAGGTGAATGGCGGCGCCAAGAAGGGTTACGTCAATGCCTTCGGCGCCATCACCGCCGGCCAGGCCATGCAACAGGCCAAGGCCGGTCTGGAAGCCGTGTACCTGTCGGGCTGGCAAGTCGCCGCCGATGGCAACACCAGCGAAACCATGTACCCCGACCAGTCGCTGTACGCCTACGACTCGGTGCCGACCATGGTCCGCCGCATCAACAACACCTTCAAGCGCGCCGATGAAATCCAGTGGAGCCGTGGCATCGAGCCGGGTTCTGCCGAATTCATCGACTACTTCCTGCCCATCGTCGCTGATGCGGAAGCCGGTTTCGGTGGCGTGCTCAACGCCTTCGAACTGATGAAGAACATGATCGCCGCCGGTGCCGCTGGCGTTCACTTTGAAGACCAGCTGGCCGCCGTGAAGAAGTGCGGCCACATGGGTGGCAAAGTGCTGGTGCCGACCCAGGAAGCCATCGAGAAGCTGATTGCCGCGCGTTTCGCCGCCGACGTCATGGGCGTGCCCACCATCGTGCTGGCCCGCACCGATGCTGAAGCCGCCAACCTGATCACCAGCGACCACGACGCCAACGACAAGCCCTTCCTGACCGGCGAGCGCACCCAGGAAGGCTTCTATCGTGTCAAGAACGGTCTGGAGCAAGCCATCAGCCGCGGCGTGGCCTATGCGCCCTACGCCGACCTGGTGTGGTGCGAGACCGGCGTGCCCGACATCGGCTTCGCCCGCGAATTCGCCCAGGCTGTGCACGCAGCCTGCCCGGGCAAGCTGCTGTCCTATAACTGCTCGCCCTCGTTCAACTGGAAGAAGAACCTCAACGACAGCCAGATCGCTTCCTTCCAGGAAGAGCTGTCCGCGCTGGGCTACAAGTACCAGTTCATCACGCTGGCCGGCATCCACATCAACTGGTTCAACACCTTCCAGTTTGCTCACGCCTATGCCCGCGGCGAAGGCATGAAGCACTACACGAACATGGTGCAGGAGCCTGAGTTCGCCGCTCGCGAAAAGGGCTACACCTTCGTGTCGCACCAGCAGGAAGTGGGCGCCGGCTACTTCGACGACGTGACCACCGTGATCCAGGGTGGTTCGTCTTCCGTGAAGGCCCTGACCGGCTCGACCGAAGAAGAGCAGTTCCACTGATCGGTCCCGAGTCCACGGCCCGCAGAGGCTGAGGAGACAACAAGCCCGGGCTGGTCCCGGGCTTTTTTATGGGAAAATCCAAGACTTCCCTCACAGCAAGAGCGAGAAAGGCAGTCTGGTTATGACACCGCGAACTACGGAGATGTTCTCTCTGACCTCCTGAGGTCTGCAGTTCGCGCCTGCCCGATTCCTTTTTTCTTCTCATCCAGCGCGGCCCATGCCGCGCTTTTTTGTTTTCAGGACCAGCCCATGCTCAACATCACGCTCCCCGACGGTTCCCAGCGACAATTTCCGGGGCCGGTTACCGTGGCCGAGGTGGCCGCGTCCATTGGCACCGGTCTGGCCAAGGCCGCACTGGGTGGGAAGGTCAACGGCAAGCTGGTCGATACCAGCTTCCAGATCACCGAAGACGCACCGCTGGCGATCATCACCGCCAAGGATGCCGACGGCCTGGACATGATCCGGCACTCCACGGCCCACCTGCTGGCCTACGCGGTCAAAGAGCTGTTTCCCGAGGCGCAGGTCACCATCGGCCCTGTGATCGAGCACGGCTTCTACTACGACTTCTCGTACAAGCGGCCGTTCACGCCCGAGGATCTGGCGGCCATCGAAAAGAAGATGACCGAGCTGGCCAACAAGGACGAGCCGGTGGTGCGTCGTGTGCTGCCGCGTGACGAGGCTGTGACGTACTTCAAGGGTTTGGGTGAGCACTACAAAGCCGAGATCATCGCCAGCATCCCGAGCAACGAAGACGTTTCCCTCTACCGCGAAGGCGCCTTCGAAGACTTGTGTCGTGGCCCGCACGTGCCCAGCACTGGCAAGCTCAAGCACTTCAAGCTGATGAAGGTGGCCGGCGCCTACTGGCGTGGCGACCACCGCAACGAGATGCTGCAGCGTATCTATGGCACCGCCTGGGCCAGCAAGGACGAGTTGCAGCAATACCTGACCATGCTGGAGGAGGCGGAGAAGCGCGACCACCGCCGCCTCGGCCGCGAACTGGATCTGTTCCACATCGACGACCACTCGCCAGGTACCGTGTTCTGGCACCCCAAAGGCTGGACCGTGTGGCAGGAAGTCGAGCAGTACATGCGTCGCGTCTATCGAGACAACGGCTACCAGGAGGTCAAGGGGCCGCAGATCCTGGACCAAAGCCTGTGGGAGAAGACCGGCCACTGGGACAAGTATCGCGAGAACATGTTCGTGACCGAATCGGAAAAGCGCGACTACGCGCTCAAGCCGATGAACTGCCCGGGTCACATCATCATCTTCAAGCAAGGGATCAAGAGCTACCGCGACCTGCCGTTGCGCTTTGGCGAGTTTGGGCAGTGTCACCGTAACGAGCCCTCGGGCGGTTTGCACGGCATCATGCGTGTGCGTGCCTTCACGCAGGACGATGGCCACATCTTCTGCACCGAAGACCAGATCCAGTCGGAGGTGGTGGCCTTTACTACCCTGCTGCAGAAGGTCTACAAAGACTTCGGTTTCACCGACATCATCTACAAGCTCTCGACGCGCCCGGAGAAACGCATCGGCAGCGAGGAAAGCTGGGATCGCGCCGAGGCCGCGCTGGCCAACGGCCTCAAGGCCTCGGGCTGCGAGTTCGAGTACCTGCCGGGCGAAGGCGCCTTCTACGGTCCGAAGATCGAGTACACGCTCAAGGATGCGCTGGGGCGCCCTTGGCAGTGCGGGACCATCCAGGTCGATCCCAACCTGCCCGAGCGTTTGGGCGCCGAGTTTGTGGGCGAAGATGGCTCGCGTCACCGTCCCATCATGCTGCACCGCGCCATCGTGGGCAGTCTGGAGCGCTTCATCGGTATCCTGATTGAACAGCACGCCGGCGCGCTGCCGGTGTGGCTGGCACCGGTGCAGGTGGTGGTGGCCGGGATCACCGATGCGCAGGCAGATTACGTCAAGGAAGTGGCGAAAGCGCTGCAAAAACAAGGGCTTAGGGTCGAAACAGACCTGCGCAACGAGAAAATCACGTATAAAATACGCGAGCACGCGTTGCAAAAGCTGCCTTACATCCTGGTCGTGGGCGACAAGGAGAAGGCCGCTGGTGCCGTGGCTGTGCGGGCACGAGGTAACAAAGACCTCGGTGTCATGTCGCTGGAGAGCTTCTCCGAATTGATCGCGACAGACGTTTCCTCCAGGCTTTGATTTCAAACGCTCCGGAAGGCCCCTCGGCTGCAGCGCCCTGCGCTTGTGCCCTGCGGGGCTCCCGTCTGTCCGATCTGCCCACATCAAGGAACACACCATAGCTACCAACTTTCGCGACCGCCGCCAGCGTGAAGAGCGTGCACACCGCCTGAACCGGGAAATCATGGCCCCTGAGGTTCGCCTCAACGGACCCGAGAACGAGCCACTGGGTATCGTCAGCCTTCAGGAAGCGTTGCGCATGGCGGGTGATCTGGATGTTGACCTGGTGGAGATTGCCGCCACGGCCAGCCCACCGGTTTGTCGCCTGATGGACTATGGCAAGTTCAAGTACCAGGAGCAGAAGAAGGCGGCTGAGGCCAAAGCCAAGCAGACGGTCATCGAGATCAAGGAAGTCAAGTTCCGTCCCGGTACCGACGACGGCGACTACAACATCAAGATGCGCAACATCCGTCGTTTTCTGGACGACGGCGACAAATGCAAGATCACGCTGCGGTTCCGCGGCCGCGAGATCACCCACCAGGAGTTGGGACTCGCACTGCTGAACCGCATTCGGGACGACTTGGGTGACACCATCCTGGTCGAACAGTTTCCAAAGCTGGAAGGGCGTCAGATGATCATGATGATCGCGCCCGGACGCAAGAAAGCGGGCGGTGCAGCGCCCAAGGCGGCGGCGGAAAGCGCCCCGTCGGCTGGCTGATCGCTGGCACGCAAAGGGATTGAGCCAGCGGGGTGAGTCTTCCCGGTGGTTCGAGGCTGGTGGCGAAAGCGGCCAGACCGAATGAGCGGTTGAGAAACCGCTCTTAAAAGTGGCTCGGGGCCAGCAAGTCCGCGGAAGGTTCGCGGCGCCTCACGAGCACAAATGAAAAAGGAGCATTCACATGCCCAAAATGAAGACCAAGAGCAGCGCGAAGAAGCGTTTTCGCGTTCGTCCCGGTGGCACCGTCAAGCGCGGTCAAGCCTTCAAACGTCACATCCTGACCAAGAAGACCACCAAGAACAAGCGCCATCTGCGTGGTGCGGTGACTGTTCATGAGACCAACATGGGTCACATGGCACAGATGCTGCCCGGCATGGGCATTTGATCAACGACGAACAAGGAGCAACACATGCCTCGCGTCAAACGTGGTGTAACGGCACGCGCCCGTCACAAAAAAGTTCTCGCCCTTGCCAAAGGTTTCCGCGGTCGCCGCGGCAACGTCTTCCGCATCGCCAAACAGGCGGTGATGAAGGCCGGTCAATACGCTTACCGTGACCGCCGCACCAAGAAGCGCGTTTTCCGTCAGCTGTGGATCGCGCGTATCAACGCCGGTGCACGTGCTTGCGGTCTGACGTACAGCCAGTTCGCCAATGGCCTGAAGAAGGCACAGATCGAGATCGACCGCAAGGTCCTGGCCGATCTGGCCGTCAACGACGTTGCTGCGTTCAACAGCATCGTGGAGCAAGTCAAAGCCAAGCTGGCCGCTTGATTCACGACCGTCCCTGCCGGCCCCGGCCGGTGGTGACGATGTCGCTCAAAGGGGTTGAGGCTTGAGGGGTTCCCTCGCTGCTCTCAGCCCCTTTTTTGTTTTCCCGCACGAGATACACATGAACGAGTTGGACGCACTGGTCGACAGCGCGCGCACCGCCTTCGCGCAGGCCACCACCCCCGCCGATCTGGAAAACGCCAAGGCGCAGTACATCGGCAAATCGGGTCGCATCACCGAGCTGATGAAGGGCATGGCCGCCTTGCCGGTCGAGGAGAAAAAGACCCGGGGCGCAGCGATCAACGTGGCCAAGCAGGCCATCGAAACAGCGCTGACCGAACGCCGCCAGGCGCTGGCCGATGCCGAACTGCAGGCCCAACTCAAGGCCGAGGCGCTGGACGTGACGCTGCCGGGCCGCCAGCGCGGGCAGGGCGGTCTGCACCCTGTGAGCCTGACGCTGGAGCGCATCGAAGCGATCTTTGGTTCGCAAGGCTTCGAGGTTGCCGAAGGCCCGGAGATCGAGTCCGACTGGTTCAACTTCACGGCGCTGAACACGCCCGAGGATCACCCTGCGCGTTCGATGCACGACACCTTTTACGTGGAGGGCGGCAGCGCCAAGGCGCCGAACCTGCTGCGCACCCACACCAGCCCGATGCAGATCCGCCACGCGGTGCAGCACGTCAAGCGCCACCGCGCTGCGCTGGACGCCGGCCTGCCCATGCCCGAGATCCGCGTCATCGCGCCAGGCCGCACCTACCGCGTCGACAGCGACGCCACGCACTCGCCGATGTTCCACCAGTGCGA
>CAZJZD010000074.1:0-12806 GCA_964550405.1 uncultured Hydrogenophaga sp.
CGCCCCCCTGGGGGGCAGCGACCCGCGCAGCGGTGGAGCGTGGGGGCCACATTCATGAACCTGGGTAGAACGGCTTGCCGATCGAGGCCGGCATGTTCACGCGGATCCAGGTCGGGTTGCGCGAGATCAGCACCAGCACGACGATGGTGGCGACGTAGGGCATCATGGTCAGGAACTGGCTCGGCACGTTGACACCCATGCCCTGCAGGTGGAACTGCAGCATGGTGACGCCGCCGAACAGGTAGGCCCCCAGCAGCACACGCGCCGGGCGCCAGGTGGCGAAGGTGGTCAGGGCCAGCGCGATCCAGCCCTTGCCGGCGATCATGCCCTCCACCCACAGCGGGGTGTAGACGGTGGACACGTAGGCACCGGCCAGGCCGCACAGCGCGCCCCCGGCCATCACCGCCAGCAGGCGGATGCGACGCACCGGGTAACCCAGCGCGTGCGCCGATTCCGGGCTCTCGCCCACGCTGCGCAGCACGAGACCGGCGCGGGTGCGGAACAGGAACCACACCAGCCCGAACATCAGACCCACGCAGATGTAGACCATGGGGTGCTGCTTGAACAGCGCATTGCCCAGGAAGGGAATGTCGGACAGCAGCGGAATGGCGAACTGGCTCTGCTCGGGCAGCTTGGCCTGCACGTAGGAGGTGCCGGCGAAGGCCGAGAAGCCCCCGCCGAACAGCGACAGCGCCAGACCGGTGGCGTACTGGTTGGTGTTGAGCCAGATCACCAGGCCACCGAAGATCGCGGCCAGCAGCGCGCCGGCGGCCATGCCGGCGGCAAAACCCGCCACCGTGCTGCCGGTGTGCACCACGGTGGCAAAGCCCGCCAGGGCGGCGCAGAGCATCATGCCCTCGGCCCCCAGGTTGACGATGCCGGCTTTCTCGTTGATCAGCAGGCCCAGCGAAGCGATGGCCAGCACGGTGCCGGCGTTGAGCGATGCGGCGATGAGGAGTGCGGTGGATTCCATGATCACTTCTTCCAGACGACGCGGTAGGCGATGAGGGTGTCGCAGGCCAGCAGCGCGAACAGCAGCAGACCCTGGAACACACCGGTGATGGACTTGGGCAGGCCCAGGCGCGACTGCGCCAGTTCGCCACCGATGTAGAACATGCTCATCAGGATGGCCGAGAACACGATGCCCACCGGGTGCAGCCGGCCGACGAAGGCCACGATGATGGCCGCGAAGCCGTAGCCCGCCGGCACATAAGGCGTGAGCTGGCCGATGGGGCCGGCGACTTCCAGCGCACCGGCCATGCCGGCCATGCCGCCGGAGGTCAGCAGCGCGATCCAGAGCGCCTTGCGCGAGGAAAAGCCCGCGTAGCGCGCCGCCGCCGGGGCCAGACCACCGACCTGCTGGGCAAAGCCCGAATAGGTGCGGAACAGGAAGATCCACACCGCGGCCACGCCAGCCAGCGCCAGCAACAGACCCACGTTCACCCGCGAGCCCTGCATGAGCTTGGGGATCTGCGTGACCGACTCGAAGGTCTTGGTCTGCGGGAAGTTGTAGCCCATGGGGTCTTTCCAGGGGCCATAGACCAGGTAGTTGAGCACCTGAACTGCGACGTACACCAGCATCAGGCTGACCAGGATCTCGTTGGCGTTGAAACGGTCGCGCAGCAGGGCCGTGATGCCGGCCCAGAGCATGCCGCCCACGATGCCCGCGACGATGATGGCGGGGACGATCCAGCCACCGGTTTCCTTGGTGGCGGTGAGCGCCACACCGGACGCGAAGATGGCCCCGATCAGGTACTGACCTTCGGCGCCGATGTTCCAGACGTTGGAGCGGAAACACACCGCCAGGCCGAGCGCGATGATCAGCAAGGGCGTGGCCTTGACCATCAGCTCGGACAGCGCGTAGGTGCTCTTGACCGGCTCCCAGAAGAACACCTGCAGCCCCCGCACCGGGTCCTTGCCCAGGGCGGCGAACAGGATCACACCGATGACCACGGTGATGGCCAGCGCCAGCAGCGGCGAGGCATAGCCCCAGCGCGCCGAGGGCTGGGGACGGACTTCAAGCCGCAGCATGGGCAGACTCCTGGTTCTTGTTGTGTTGTGCAGCGTCGTCCCACAGGCCCGACATCCATTCGCCGATGCGCTCGACCGTCGCGTCGGCGCGGTCGATGCTGGGGGACAGGCGTCCCTTGGCGATCACATGCAGGCGGTCGCTGATCTCGAACAGCTCGTCCAGCTCCTCGCTGACCACCAGCACCGCGCAGCCCGCGTCGCGCAACGCGAGGATTTCACCGCGGATCTGCGCCGAGGCGCCCACGTCCACACCCCAGGTGGGCTGGCTGACGATGAGCAGCTTCGGCTTGGCTTCGATCTCGCGGCCGACGATGAACTTCTGCAGGTTGCCGCCCGAGAGCGACTTGGCCGCCGCACCCGGCCCGTTGGCCTTGACCTTGTAGCGGGTGATGATGTTCTCGGCCTGCGTGGAGAGCGCACCCAGCTTGAGCCAACCGCCTGTGCCCACGGCGTCGCGGCGGGTCAGCAGCAGGTTCTGCGACAGCGACAGCGTGGGCACCGCGCCGCGGCCCAGGCGCTCTTCGGGCACGAAGTGCAGGCCCAGCGCACGGCGGCGTCCCGGCGGAAGCCGCGAGGCGTCCTGCCCCAGCACGCTGATGCTGCCGGCCGGCGCGCGCCGGTCCTCGCCCGAGAGTGCGTACAGCAGTTCGCCCTGGCCGTTGCCCGAAACACCCGCGATGCCCACCACCTCGCCCGATCGCACCGTCAGCGCAATGTTCGCCAGGTCGGTGCCGAAGGGGTCGTCGCTGGCCAGGCTCAGGTTCTGCACCTGCAGCACCGCCGCACCGGCGTTCAGCGCACGCGCTTGCAACGCCGGCGGCTCGGCGCCGATCATCAGACGCGACAGGGATGCGTTGCTTTCGTTCTGCGGGTTGCACACACCGGTCACCTGGCCGCCGCGCAGCACGGTGCAGGCGGTGCAGAGTTCGCGGATCTCGTGCAGCTTGTGGCTGATGTAGAGGATGGAGCAGCCTTCGGACGCCAGCTTCTTGAGCACCACGAAGAGCTTTTCCACCGCCTGCGGCGTCAGCACCGAGGTCGGTTCGTCCAGGATCAGCAGTTGCGGGCTGGTCAGCAGCGCCCGGATGATCTCGACCCGCTGCATCTCGCCCACGCTCAAAGTGTGCACCGGACGCTTGGGGTCGATGTCGAGGCCGTATTCGGCCGCGGTGGCATCGATGCTGGCCGTGACCTCACTCAGCGTGAGCGACTTGTCCAGGCCCAGCCACACGTTCTCGGCGACGGTGAGGGTGTCGAACAGGCTGAAGTGCTGGAACACCATGCTAATGCCCAGCGCACGCGCTTCCTGGGGGTTGCGAACGTGCACCGGCCGGCCGTTGAACATGACCGAGCCCTCGTCGGGCTTGACCGAGCCGTAGATGATCTTCATCAGCGTGGACTTGCCGGCGCCGTTTTCGCCGAGCACGGCGTGGATCTCGCCGGGTGCCACATTCAGCGACACGTCGCGGTTGGCCACCACGCCGGGGTAGCGTTTGGTGATGCCGGTCAGTTGCAGTCGGGGGGTCGTCAAGGCGATCTCCTTCTTGTTGTCAGGGCGAACAGGGGATTGTCATGCCGCCGCCGCATCGGCTTCGGGCCGGCGCAGCGAGGCCGCCACGGTCTTGATCTGTTCGCGCAGCCAGCGCCCGGCGTTGGACGCGTGGGTGCGCTCGTGCCAGAGCTGGTAATACATCATGCGCGGGAAGTCCACCGGGCAAGGCAGCACCTTGACCGGCAGCACACCGGTGAAGCGCTCCGCGTACTGGCGCCCGGTGGTCAGCACCAGCAGGCTGCCGGCCACCATGGCGGGAATCAGGCCGAAGTGCGGGCAACGCGCCACGATGTTGCGCGTCAGGCCCCGGCTGGCCAGGTGTTCGTCGATGAAGCCGCGCGCACCTGGGTGGGTGGGCGTGGGGGCGATGTGTTCGGCCGCCAGCCAGGCTTCGGTGTCCCAGCCGCGCCGGGCCGCCGGGTGCTGCAGGGCGACCAGGCTCACCACCTCGTCGCCGAACAGCCGGCCCAGGTGCAGGTCGTCCGGCGGCTTGGGCCAGTTGCCGATCACCACATCGACATGGCCCTGCGCCAGGTGGGTGCGGTAATCGGCATCGGCCGAGAGGGGGTGGATGTCGATGCCGCAGTGGGGTGCAGCCGACTTGAGCTGGGTCACCAGCTGGGGCAGGAAGAGCGGATCGAGGTAGTCGCTGGCGGCCAGGCTGAACGTCTGGTGGGCGGTGGCCGGGTCGAAGGCACGCGCCTCGGAAAACAGCATTTCGGCGCTGCGCAGGATCTCGGCCGCCGGCTCGATCATGCGCAGGCCGGCCACGGTGGGCACCATTCCGGCGCCCGAACGCACCAGAAGCGGGTCCCCCGCCAGTTCGCGCAGGCGCTTGAGCGAGGCGCTGACCGCCGGCTGGTGCATGCCCAGGCGCAAGGCCGCCCGCGACACGCTGCGCTCGGTCAGCACCGTGTGCAGCACGCGGATGAGGTGGAGGTCGATCCGTTCGAACATGGAGGCGTATTTCATACCCGGTGGCTATGCGCGCAGGTGGGGGTCAAGGCATTCTCGCCATATGCCTGAGCATATGTTGTGCCACGGGCCGCTTGCTAAGCTGCCACGCATGAACGCTGAAAAACCCGGACAAACCCTGAGATTCCTGCGCCGCGGCGAGCTGACCACCATCCCCGGCGTGGCTCCCGACCGCACCCTGCTGGAGGTGCTGCGCGAAGACCTGCACCTGAGCGCCACCAAGGAAGGCTGCGGCGAAGGCGACTGCGGCGCCTGCACCGTGGTGCTGGGCGAGGTGGTGGGCGGAAAACTCACCTACAAGGCCATCAACAGCTGCATCCGCCTGGCGCACTCGGTGGACGGCATGGCGGTGTACACGGCCGAAGACATCACCGCCCCCTCCGGCGAACTGCATCCCGCACAGGAAGCCATGGTCCGGTGCCATGGTTCGCAATGCGGCTTCTGCACGCCCGGCTTGGTGATGAGCCTGTTCGGCCTGTACCAGAACACGCAGGGTGGAAAAGGCATTTCGCGCGAACAGGCGCAGGTCGACCTGTCAGGCAACCTCTGCCGCTGCACCGGCTACCGGCCCATCCTGGACGCGGCGCAGCAGATGGGCGCCCTGCCCCTGCCCGCCAGCTGCGCGGTGGACGAGGCAGCGACCGTGGCCGCGCTGCGGACCCTCCAGAAGAAGCCCGCGGCGGACACGCCCTACCTGCGCCCCACCACCCTGTCCGACCTGCTGCAGGCCCGCGCCAGGCACCCGCAGGCCCAGGTGGTGGCCGGCACCACCGACGTGGGCCTCTGGGTCACGAAAATGCACAAGCGCTTCCCGCAGGTGCTGGACGTGACCGCGGCGCGCGAACTGCAGCGGGTCGAAAGCTACCCGCACCACATCGCCATCGGTGCCGCCGTGACGCTGACCGACGCTTTCGCCGCGCTGGTCAAGGAGCGCCCGCAGCTGCAAACTTTCGCCCAGCGCTTCGCCGGCCTGCCGGTGCGCAATTCGGGCACGCTGGGCGGCAACGTGGCCAACGGCTCGCCCATCGGCGATTCGATGCCACTGCTGATCGCCCTGGGTGCCAGCGTGGTGCTGATGCGCTGGAAGAAGACGAAGTCTGGCGGCGAGATCGCCCACCGGGAACTGCGGCTGGAAGACCTCTACACCGGCTACCGCACCAACGTGATGCGGCCGGATGAACTGCTGTGCTGGATCAAGGTGCCGCGGCCCACCGCGGGCGAACGCTCCACGGTCTACAAGATCAGCAAACGCTTCGATGACGACATCTCGGCCGTCTGTCTGGCGCTGAACCTGCACATCGACGAGGGCGTGGTGCGCAGCGCCTCCATCGGTGCCGGCGGCGTGGCCGCCACCCCTGCGCGCGCACGCCAGACCGAAGCCGCCCTGCTCGGCCAACCCTGGACCGAAGACACGGTGATGCATGCCATGGAGACGCTGCGCGCCGAGTTCCAGCCCATCAGCGACATGCGCGCCAGCGCCGGCTACCGCCAGACGGTGCTGGGCAACCTGCTGCGCCGCTTCTGGCTGGAAAGCCAGGGCTTGACCACCATCAACCTCGAAAGCCTCAAGACCCTGGAGGCCCTGTCATGAACGCGCCGGATCTCAAGCTCGTGGTGGACAACACCCCTTTCACGCCGGCAGCGGGTGTGTCCCGCTTTCACGAAAGCGCCCGTGCCCAGGTGGCCGGCGCCGCCACCTACATCGACGACATCCCCGAGGTGCGCGGCACCCTGCACGCCGCGCCGGTCTGCTCGCCGGTGGCGCACGGGGTGCTCAAGGGGATCGACCCGTCCGCCGCCCTCGCCCTGCCGGGCGTGCACGCCTTCATCGGGCCCGACGACATCCCCGGCGACCGCATGCTCGCCGCCTTCGCACACGACGAACCCGTGTTTGCCCAGGGCACGGTGCAGTTCCTCGGCCAGGTCGGTGGCCTGATCGTGGCCGACGACGTGATGACCGCGCGCCGCGCGGCCCGGCTGGTCAAGTGGGACATCGAGGCGCTGGAGCCCGTGCTGACGCCGCAGCAGGCACACGCGAAGCAGAGCTACGTGCTGCCGCCGGTGCACGTGACCCGTGGCGATGCGGCCGCCGCGCTGCAGCGAGCGCCGCACACGCTGGCCGGCGCGTTCGAGGTCGGCGGGCAGGAGCACTTCTACCTGGAAGGCCAGATCGCCTACGTGCTGCCGCTGGAGCAGCAGCAGTGGTGGGTCTACAGCAGCACACAACACCCGGGCGAGGTGCAGCACTGGGTCTCGCACGCACTGGGCCTGGCCAACCACGCGGTCACGGTGGAATGCCGGCGCATGGGCGGCGGCTTCGGCGGCAAGGAAACCCAGGCCGGGCACCTGGCGGTCTGGGCCGCCATCGCTGCGAACCAGCTGCGCCGGCCGGTCAAGCTGCGGCTGGACCGCGACGACGATTTCATGATCACCGGCAAGCGCCACCCGTTCGCCTACCAGTACAAGGTCGGCTTCGACGACCGGGGGCGCCTGTGTGGTCTGGAACTGGACATGCTGGCCAACTGCGGTTTCAGTGCGGACCTATCGGGCCCGGTGGCCGACCGCGCCATCTTCCACGCCGACAACGCCTACTTCCTCGAAGACGTCGCCATCCATTCGTACCGCTGCAAGACGAACACGCAGAGCCACACCGCCTACCGCGGTTTTGGCGGGCCGCAGGGCGTGATCGTGATCGAACGCATCATGGGCGACATCGCGCGCCACCTCGGCGTGGACGCGCTCGACGTTCGGCTGGCCAACCTGTACGGCGTTGAGGACCGCAACGTCACCCACTACCAGATGGCGGTGGAGGACAACATCCTCGAACCGCTCATGACGCAGTTGGCGCTCACCAGCGGCTACCGCGAGCGCGCCGAGCAGATCGCGCACTGGAACGCGAGCAGCCCGGTCATCAAGCGCGGCATCGCGCTCACGCCGGTCAAGTTCGGCATCAGCTTCACCGCCACCCTGTTCAACCAGGCGGGTGCGCTGGTGCACGTCTACACCGACGGCAGCGTGCAGGTGAACCACGGCGGCACCGAGATGGGCCAGGGCCTGAACACCAAGGTCGCGGCCATCGTGGCCGACGAGCTGGGCGTGCCTTTCGAGCGTGTGATCAGCACCGCCAGCGACACCAGCAAGGTGCCCAACGCCAGCGCCACCGCCGCCAGCAGCGGCACCGACCTGAACGGCCGCGCGGCCCAGTTTGCCGCGCGCCAGGTGCGCCAGAACCTCGCGGCCTTCGTCGCCGGGCTGGATGGCGTGGGCGCGGGCGCGGTGCGCTTCGAGAACGGCCAGGTCATCACCGAGAAACAGACCCGGACCTGGGAAGCGGTGGTCGGCGCGGCCTACGCCAACCGCATTCAGCTCTGGAGCGACGGCTTCTACCGCACGCCCAAGATCCACTACGACAAGGTCACCATGCTGGGCCGGCCGTTCTACTACTTCGCCTACGGCGCGGCGGTGACCGAGGTCGCCATCGACACGCTGACCGGCGAGAGCCGTGTGCTGAAGGTGGACATCCTGCACGACGTGGGCCGCAGCATCAACCCGGCCATCGACATCGGACAGATCGAGGGCGGCTTCGTGCAGGGCATGGGCTGGCTCACCACCGAGCAACTGGTATGGAACGGCAAGGGCTACCTTCAGACCCATGCGCCCAGCACCTACAAGATCCCGGCCACCGGTGACATCCCCGCACACTTCAAGGTAGACCTCTGGCCAGAGCCCAACCGCGAAGACAACGTGCACGGCAGCAAGGCAGTCGGTGAGCCACCCTTCATGCTGGCGATCAGCGTGTTCGAGGCCCTGCGCGATGCGGTGGCGCAGGCCGGGGGAACGCCCGAGGCCATGAACGCACCGGCCACGGCCGAAGAGGTGCTGCGCGCCCTGGACTGAGCCCGCTACCGCAGGCCGTGCTTGCGGATCTTGTCGACCAGCGTGGTCTTGGGCAGACGCAGGGCCTTGGCGGTCTGGCCCACGTTGCCGGCGTGCCGCTCCAGCGCGTCGGCGATCAGGCTGCGTTCGAACTGGTCCACCGTCTCGGCCAGACCGGGCTCTCCGTCCGACCCCGGCTCGCCGGAGGGTGCCGCGTGCGGTGACACCCACTGCGGCCCGACACCCAGCACCAGGGCGTCGGCCACGTTGCGCAGTTCGCGCACATTGCCCGGCCAGTCGCGCGCCATCAGCTGGCGCAACTGGGCCTGCGGCAGCCGCGGCGCCGGCCGGTCGTAGCGGCTGGCGGCCAGCAGCATGAAGTGCTCCAGCAGCATCGGGATGTCCTCGCGCCGTTCGCGCAGCGCGGGCAGCTCGATGTTGACCACGTTCAGCCGATACACCAGGTCGGCGCGGAAGCTGCCCTGCTGCGCGCGCGCCAGCAGGTCGTCCTTGGTCGCGGCGACCACGCGCACGTCCACCGGGATGCTCTGGTTCGAGCCCAGACGTTCGATGCAGCGCTCCTGCAGCACACGCAGCAGCTTGACCTGTACACCCATGGGCATGCTTTCCAGCTCGTCGAGAAACAGCGTGCCGCCGTTGGCGTGTTCGATGCGGCCGATGCGGCGCTTTTGCGCGCCGGTGAAGGCGCCGGGCTCGTGTCCGAACAGTTCGCTGTCGAGCAGGCTGTCGGGCAGGCCGCCGCAGTTGAGCGCCACATAGGGTGCGTTGCGGCGGCGCGAGTGGTCGTGCAGGGCGCGCGCCACCACCTCCTTGCCGGTGCCGGTCTCGCCGCGGACCAGCACATCGACCGGCGAATCGGCGATCTCGGTGATCAGCTGCCGCACGCGGGCAATGGCGGGCGCATGGCCGACCAGCTTGCCCTCCAGCCCTTCACTGAGCGTGAGCGCTCGGCGCAGGTTCGCCACCTCCAGCGTCAGGCGGCGCTTGTCCAGCGCGCGCTGCACCACCTCGACCAGCTGCTCGGGCGAGAAGGGCTTGGGAATGAAGTCGTAGGCGCCGCTGCGCATGGCCTGCACCGCCAGGTTCACGTCGCCGTGGCCGGTGATCATGATGACCGGCAGGTCGGGGTCGAGGTCCTGGGCCTCGGCGATCAGCGACAGGCCGTCGGCGCCGGGCAGGCGCATGTCGGTCACGACCACGCCGGCCATGCCCGGGCTCAGGTGCGGCAGCACGGCTTCGACCGAGTCGAAGGCGCGCACGGGAATGTCGGCCAGCTGCAGGGCCTGCACGCAGCCCAGCTGCAGGTCCGTGTCGTCCTCGACCAGGAACACGGTGAGGTTGCGGTTCATCGGGATGGTGTGTCTTTCGCGGTGTCGGAGGCGGGGCCCACGGGCACCGTGAGCACGAAGCAGGCACCGCCATCGGCATGGTTGTGCGCCTGCAGGTCGCCCCCGAATTCTGCGGCAAGGTCGCGGCAGATCGCCAGACCCAGACCCAGGCCCTTCCCGCTGGGCTTGGTGGTGTAGAAGGGCTCGAACAGGCGCTGCAGGTCGGTCTCGCTCAGGCCCTTGCCGCTGTCGCGCACCGTCAGCGCCACCATCGGTACCCCCGCCACCTCGCGGTGTTCGACGCTCAGGGTCAGCTCGCGCGGATCGGCGTCGCGCATCGCGTCCAGCGCGTTGCCGATCAGGTTCACCAGCACCTGCTCCAGCCGGTTGGCGTCGCACCAGGCGGTCCACTTGCCCGGCGCACAGCGGTTGTCCACCCGCACCTGGTCGTGCCGAACACGCAGCTGGTAGAGGAACAGTGCCTGCTCGACCACGCGGCCCACATCGGTGGCCGCCGGGGACGCGCTGGACTTGCGTGAGAAGCTCTTGAGCGGCTCGATGATGCGCGCCATCTGCTCCACCAGGCGCGCCACGATGGACAGGTTCTCCTGCGCCGCCGTGTGGTTGCCGCGGCGCATGAACTCGGCCGCGTTGCCCGCCAGGGTGCGGATGCCGCCCAGCGGCTGGGTCAGTTCGTGGGTGATGCTGGCGGCCAGCTGGCCCAGCACGGCCATCTTGCCGGCATGCACCAGTTCGTCCTGCGCGGCGCGCAGGGTCTGCTCGGTCTGCTGGCGCTCGGCCACCTCGCGGCGCAGCTGTTCGTTGGCATCGGTCAGCTCCTGCGTGCGCAGGCCCACCTGGCGCTCCAGATCGGCGTTGACCTGCTCCAGCAGCTGCTTGGCTGCGAGTTTCTGGCGCTCGATGCGACGCCGCTGGCTCCAGTACAACGCCAGCAGGATCACGAAAGCCGCGGTCACTGCACCGCCCACGCCATCGGCCAGCGCCTGGTCGCGCACGTCCGAGAGGCTGGTGAAGATCAGCACGCGCCAGTCCATGCCGTCGAGCGAGCGGCCCAGCACCAGATGACCGGCCCGGTTGCTGCCGGCGCCCAGCGCTTCGCGGTATCGCGCCTCGTCGCCCGACACAAAGCCCTGCACCTCCTGCGTGTCCTCGTCGACCGAGAGCAGCACGTCGATCGGGAACTGCGGCAGACGCAGCGAGCCGTAGGTCTGGGTCAGTTGCAGGTCGACCCGTCGCTCGGCCGGCAGCGGCGCCATCGAGGTGTAGCGCCAGCCCGGCTGTGACGAGAGGATCACCATCTGGTTGGCATCGGCCACCAGGGCGGGCGCGGCCAGCAGAGGCCAGGTCTGTTCCAGCGCCTCCAGGCCGATCTTGATGGCCGCGACGCCCACCACGCGGGCGCCGTCGTGGATGGGGTGCGAGGCGAAGTAGCCCGCCTGGCCCCCGCTGCCGATGGCGAAGTGCCGGGTTGAGCGACCGGCCAGCGCCTCCAGGTAGTAGGGCCGGTAGGACACGTCCTCGCCCAACAGGCTGTCGTCGCGCTCGGCGACGTTGCTCGACGCGAGCACGACACCGCGCACGTCGAGCACATAGACCGCGACGCTGCCCAGGTGGGCGTTGAGCCGGGCCAGGTAGTCGTTGGCAGCGCGTTCGCGGGCCGGGTCGGGGGCGCGCAGCAGTGCCAGCACCGCCGGGTTGAGCTGGATGGTGGCTGGCACCGGCTCCAGCCGCCGCACCCGCGCCTCGACCACGGTGGCGAAGAGGTCGAGCCGGTTGTTGGTTTCGGCCTTGAGGCTGTGCTCGCCCTGCGCGAAGCTGCGCTGGTAGACCAGCGTCCCGGCCAGAACCACCAGGGCCGCCCCCACCAGCAGCAGCAGCAGGCGGCGCGCCAGCCAGCCCATCCGGGCCGCGATCAGGTGATCGGCCAGCGCGCTGGTGGGCGGTGGGGGCGCTGCCTGTTCGGGGTTCAATGCTGCAGGATCTTGGAGAGGAAGTCCTTGGCCCGCGGTGAGCGCGCGTCGGGGTTGCCGAAGAACTCGTCCTTCTTGCAGTCTTCGACGATCTTGCCGGCGTCCATGAAGATCACGCGGTGGCTGACCTTCTTGGCAAAGCCCATCTCGTGCGTCACGCACATCATGGTCATGCCCTCATTGGCCAGCTGCACCATCACGTCCAGCACCTCACCCACCATCTCGGGGTCCAGTGCCGAGGTGGGTTCGTCGAACAGCATCACGATCGGGTCCATCGACAGCGCACGGGCAATGGCCACGCGCTGCTGCTGTCCGCCCGAGAGCTGGCCGGGGAACTTGTCCTTGTGGGCCATCAGGCCCACGCGGTCAAGCATCTTCAGACCGCGGGTCTTGGCCTCGTCGGCGTTGCGGCCCAGCACCTTGATCTGCGCCAGCGTCAGGTTCTCGGTCACGCTGAGATGGGGAAACAGTTCGAAATGCTGGAACACCATGCCCACGCGACTGCGCAGCTTGGGCAGGTTGGTCTTGGGGTCGGCGATGCTGATGCCGTCGACCACGATATCGCCCTTCTGGAAAGGCTCCAACGCATTGACGGTCTTGATCAGCGTGGACTTGCCCGAGCCCGAGGGACCGCAGACCACCACCACTTCACCCTTCTGGATGGAGGTCGTGCAGTCGGTCAGCACCTGGAAGCTGCCGTACCACTTGGAAACGTTCTTGATGTCGATCATGGTTCTTCTCCAGCCGCTCAGCGAATGATGGCGATCTTCTTCTGCAGGCGACGCACCAGCATCGACAGCGAGAAACAAATGACGAAATAGACGACCGCGGCGACCAGGTAGGTCTCGACCGGGCGGTTGAAGTTCTTGCCCGCCACCTCGAAGCCCTTGAGCAGGTCGTAGGCGCCGATGGCGTAGACCAGCGAGGTGTCCTGGAACAGGATGATGGTCTGGGTCAGCAGCACCGGCAGCATGTTGCGGAAGGCCTGCGGCAGCACGATCAGCTGCATGGTCTGGCCGTAGGTCATGCCCA
>CAZJZD010000075.1:0-12397 GCA_964550405.1 uncultured Hydrogenophaga sp.
AGAACTCCACCAGGATGTCTTCGCTGCGCACGACGAACTGACAGGCCAGGCGCCAGGGCGGCGGCAGGTCCTTGGTCTCGGCGTCCTCGATCTGCTGCTGCGTGATCTTGCCGGCGAAACGCAACACGGTCTTTTCCTTCTCGGTCAGCGCGACACCGATCGGCGTCTTGTCCGACAGCACCGTCACCTTGAGCTGGCAGGAACCGCACTCGCCGTTCTCGCACTCGAAGTCCAGCGGAATGTTGTTCGCCTTCGCCACCGCCAGCAAAGTCCGCGTATCGCCCGCCACCGCATAGACCGTCAGGTCCTTCTTCATGCGCGGCGAACTGAAAGTCACATTGGCCATACGACCCTCACAAAGGAAAGAGAGAAACCAGCCAGCCAACCCACCGCACCCGGAGCGCGTGCCCCTTAGAGGATGCGGTGGAACCGGCTCCGCCGGGCCACACGCATCGCCCCCTGGGGGGTGACGCGCGCAGCGCGGCGCGGGGGGGGACCCAGTTACCGGATGATGTCGTACGAGTAGTCCGTCTTGCCCGGAACGATGGTGTTCGCATCCAGGGTCTCGAAGAACTCGTCCAGCAGGTTCACCAGGACACGCATGCCGCCCTCGTAGCCCCAGGTGGGGAAACGGTGGTAGTGGTGGCGGTCGAAGATCGGGAACACCATGCGCACCAGCGGCGTGCCGGTGTCGCGCTCCAGGTACTTGCCGTAGGTGTTACCGATCAGGAAGTCCACCGGCTCCGTGAACAGCAGCGAACGCATGTGCCACAGGTCGCGCTTGGGGTAGACCTTGCAGCCGGCGCCGTAGGGCGAGCTGTCGAACAGCTTCTGCACCTTCTCGGCCCAGGTTTCGTTGCCGTTGGTGGCCAGCACGTGGGCCGGCTCGGCACCGAGTTCCAGCAGGAACTGCGTGTAGCCCAGCATCTGGTCCGGGTCGCCGTACAGGGCGTAGCGCTTGCCGTGCAGGTGGGCCTGGCTGTCGGCCATGGCGTCCACCAGCAGACCGCGCTCGAGCTCCAGCTCGGCCGGGATCGGCTTGCCGGTCAGGCGGCTGATGGCCATCAGGAATTCGTCGGTGCCGGCCACGCCCACGGGCGCGTTCAGCGCGACGACTTCCTGACCCTTCTCGGCCAGGTACTTGCTGGTCTTCTCGCAGCAGAACTCCTGGAAGACGATGGTCGCCTTGGCGTGCAGGCCGGCGATCACTTCTTCCTTGGTCGTGCCGCCTTCGTACATGCGGAACTCGCCGTCGGTCGGGGTGCTCCACGAACCCGACGGGTCGCACAGCACGTTCACCTTGACGCCGAACAGCGAGAAGATGCGCTTGATCTCCTTCATGTTGCCGACGACGAAACCGTCGAAGCCGGCGATGAAGTTGATGCTGTCATCGGGCACGCGCGTCAGCGCCTCGGTGGTACCGGCCTTGCCGTCCCAGAAGTGCTGCAGCACGCCCAGCAGCGCGTTGTCGTAGCCGGTGATGTGGCTGCCGACGAAGGCCGGGGTGTGGGCGAACGGCACGTCGAACTCGGCGGGGACCGAGCCCTTTTCCTTGGACGTCTTGATGAAGGCGTTCAGGTCGTCACCGATCACCTCGGCCATGCAGGTGGTGGACACCGCGATCATGTCGGGCTTGTACAGGTTGTAGGCGTTGGCCAGGCCGTCGACCATGTTGTTCAGACCACCGAACACGGCTGCGTCTTCCGTCATGGACGAGGACACGCAGGACGTCGGTTCCTTGAAGTGGCGCGAGAAGTGCGAGCGGTAGTAAGCCACGCAGCCCTGCGAACCGTGCACGAAGCTCAGGGTCTTGTGGAAACCGTTGGCCACGTAGACGGCGCCCAGCGGCTGGCAGGCCTTGGCCGGGTTCACGGTCAGCGAATCGCGGGCAAAGTTCTTCTGCTTGTAGTCCTCGGTCTTGGTCCATTCGATGACCTGACCGATCTTCTCGTCGCTGTGGTTGTATTCGAACTGTTCCTTCTTGTTCTTGAACAGTTCCTGGTACTCGGGCTCACGGAACAGCAGTTCGTGGTCGAGGATCTTGTCGGCTGATTGGGGCATGACGCTCTCCTAAACAAATGGGTGTTGCGTGGGTTCAGGCGGCTTTTTTCCAGGGCGCCTTGGTCAGGCCCCAGATCGGCGAGCTGATCGCCATGTCCATGTCACGGGCGAAGATGGCGAAGCCGTCGTAGCCGTGGTACGGACCGCTGTAGTCCCAGCTGTGCATCTGGCGGAAGGGCACGCCCATCTTCTGGAAGACGTACTTTTCCTTGATGCCCGAGCCGATCAGGTCCGGCTTGATCTTGTCGACGAACTGCTCGAACTCGTAGCCGGTCACGTCGTCGTAGATCAACGTGCTGTCCTTGATGTAGTGCGTGGTGCGCTGGTAGTCGTCGTTGTGGCCGAACTCGTAGCCGGTGCCGACGATTTCCATGCCCAGGTCCTCGTAGGCGCCGATCACGTGGCGCGGACGCAGACCGCCCACGTACAGCATGACCTTCTTGCCCTGCAGGCGCGGCTTGTACTTGTCGATGACGGCCTGCATCAGCGGCTTGTACTTGGCGATCACTTCCTCGGCCTTGGCCTTGATCTTGTCGTCGAAGTGGCTGGCGATTTCGCGCAGGCTCTTCTCGATCTGGGTCGGGCCGAAGAAGTTGTACTCGCACCATGGGATGCCGTACTTTTCTTCCATGTGCCGGCTGATGTAGTTCATCGACCGGTAGCAGTGCAGCACGTTGAGCTTGGCCTTGGGGGTGTTCTCCAGCTCGGCGATGGTGCCGTCACCGGACCACTGCGCGATCACACGCAGGCCCATCTCTTCGAGCAGGATGCGGCTGGACCAGGCGTCGCCACCGATGTTGTAGTCACCGATGATGGCCACGTCGTACGGGGTGGAGACGAAGTCGGGGCGCTTGTTCGGGTCGGTCTTGTCGAACACCCAGTCGCGGATCGCGTCGTTGGCCAGGTGGTGGCCCAGCGACTGGCTCACGCCGCGGAAACCTTCGCAGCGCACGGGCACGATGGTCTTGCCTTCGTACTCCTTGCTCTTCTTCTTCGAGACGGCTTCGATGTCGTCGCCGATCAGGCCGATCGGGCACTCAGACTGGATCGAGATGCCCTTGTTCAGCGGGAACAGTTCCTGGATCTCGTCGATGATCTTGTCGAGCTTCTTGTCGCCGCCGAAGACGATGTCCTTCTCCTGGAAGTCGGAGGTGAACTGCATCGTCACGAAGGTGTCCACACCAGTCATGCCGATGTAGTAGTTGCGGCGTGCGGCCCAGCTGTACTGGCCGCATCCCACGGGGCCGTGGGAGATGTGGATCATGTCCTTGATGGGGCCCCACACCACGCCCTTGGAGCCCGCATAGGCGCAACCGCGGATCGTCATCACGCCGGGCAGCGACTTGATGTTGGACTTCACGCCGCAGTCGGGCTTGCCCTCTTCGTACGTGTTCAGGTGCTTGGCACGGCGCTTGGCCATCTTTTCGGGATAGGCCTTGAGCACTTCATCGATCAGGGCCTTGTTGGCGGCCTTGCGCTCTTCAACGGTGGCGGTCATGGGGAACTCCAGTGGATGGTGGGGTGGCTCTTGGGTTCCGCGCCCCGGAACGCCGCCAGGGCGTTCCGGGTGCGGACCGGGTGGCGATCAGGCGGCCAGTTCGGCGGCGGTCTTGCCGACCTGCGACTCGTCGATGGTCTTCATGATCCCGTGCTCCATCAGCAGGTCTTCCAGCTGGTCCATGGTGATGGGGGTGGGGATGGTGCCGTTGCCGGCGTTGCCGTGGACCTTCTGGGCCAGGGTGCGGTATTCCTGGGCCTGCTTGGATTCCGGCGCGTACTCCAGCACGGTCATGCGGCGCAGCTCGGCGTGCTGCACGATGTTGTCGCGCGGCACGAAGTGGATCAGCTTGCTGCCCAGCATCTTGGCCAGCGACTCGGCCAGTTCGAGTTCCTTGTCGGTCTGGCGCTCGTTGCAGACCAGGCCGCCCAGGCGCACGCCGCCGCTGTTGGCGTACTTCAGAATGCCCTTGGAGATGTTGTTGGCCGCGTACATGGCCATCATTTCGCCGGACATCACGATGTAGATTTCCTGCGCCTTGTTCTCGCGGATGGGCATGGCGAAGCCGCCGCACACCACGTCACCCAGCACGTCGTAGGACACGTAGTCCACGCCGTCGTAGGCGCCGTTCTCTTCCAGGAAGTTGATCGAGGTGATCACGCCGCGGCCGGCGCAGCCCACGCCCGGCTCCGGACCACCGGATTCCACGCAACGGATGTCGCGGTAGCCGATCTTCATGACGTCCTCGAGCTCCAGGTCCTCCACGGAACCGGCTTCGGCGGCCAGCGAGAGGATGGTGTCCTGGGCCTTGGCGTGCAGGATCAGGCGGGTCGAGTCGGCCTTGGGGTCGCAGCCGACGATCAGGATTTTCTGGCCCATCTCGGCCAGGGCCGCGAGGGTGTTCTGGGAAGTGGTCGATTTGCCGATGCCACCTTTGCCGTAGAAGGCGATTTGACGAAGCTTAGCCATGTCAGTACTCCAAGAAAGGAAGGGTTGAAACCAAGGTTGCGATACACCGCGACCAGGTCAGCCTGACGTGCCTATAGGTCTTCTTATCGGATCACGCATCGGCCGGACTTGTGTCCGCGCAGCCACTCCTTTGCACCTTCCGTGCCATGCCGTTCCAGCCCCTTCCCGACACCACGCAAGTGCTTGTTTTTCAGAGGGAAAACCGTGTTTTCGGGCCCCCTCCAGGCGCCCCGAATGGCTTTGTTCCGAATGCGACAAAGCGCGGAACCGGCGTCGCAAACGGCACGCCTGCCGACCGCCACGCCGGCCGCTTGTGTCGGGTTTGCTGCGCCTTCTCGCGCGCGCGAGGGTGTGTAGGGGTTGGTACGTTCATTGCAGACAGCCACGGCGAGTCCTTCCCCTTCCCCAACCACAGGAACCGCCATGACCACGCTGACCGCGCCCGTCGCACTTGCCGACACTGCCTTCGCCCGCCTCGAAAATGAAGGCCGCATGCTCAACCCGGTGCTCAAGGCGCCGACCCACGTCGAGGGCCGCTTCGGCTTCCGCGGCGAACTGGCGCTGCGCTTTGCCGACAAGATGGCTGACGAGGCCCGCCCGCCCGAACTCAAGTGCGACCAGGTCATGGCCGTGGCCCGTGCCGGCGAGAAGCACCTGCCCTTCTTCTGCGGCTGGCTGCTGTCCTTTGAATCGCTCAAGGACGTGGCCGAAGTGCTGGGCGACACGCTCAGCGCCGGCGGCAAGTACTTCCTGTTCTGCGACAACATGGACATCTCGAAGAAGTACCAGGTGCCGTACAAGGGCGCCATGTTCTACGTGCTGCCCATCCTGGAGAACACCGTCTACAACGAGATGCTCGAACTGCTCTACCTGGAGAAGGGCGACCTCAAGAAGAAGGACACCGCCGGCAAGCTCGACGCCGTGGCCGACGCCGCGCTCCAGTACGACGTCACCTACGACACCATCACCTACGACGAAGGTCTGAAGCTGATGGGCCCGGTGCGCAACGTCAACGAGAACCGGCCGGTCTGAACGCCTGACCGGCCGCGATGGACGATGAACCGGTCCAGCCCCACCGCTGGTACAGCACCAACCTCGTGGGCGTGCCCGCGCGGGTGCTGGCCAGCACCGCGTTCAACGCGCACCCGGTGCCCCTGTCCATCGCCGGCACGCGCGAATGCCACCCCGGCCTGTTCAGCCTGCTCGCGCGCTGCCAGGGCCTGAACGACGCGGCGGAGGTGTTCGTGCACTACCTCGACATCGCCTTCGGCCTGCGCAGCCCCGCCGCCCACGAGGCGGCCGACCTCGGACCGGCCGAACGCCGCCGCTGGCGCAGCAGCTGGCGCAAGCTGTTGCAGGCCTGGGGCATGGACAACGCCAGCCCCGCCGGGGCCGTGCTCAAGGGCTGGGTCGAAAGCCGCTTCGGCCTGGTGCCCACGCACCACCGCCAGCCGCTGCAGCGTTTTCCTTCGCCGGCCTGGGTCACCTACCTCGAAGAAAAAACCTTCAGCCGCCTGCACAACAACAACATCCACCAGCAGCTCGACCTGTTGTTCGAGTTCTGCCAGTGGGCGCTGCAGCGCTTCGGCCTGCCGGGGCATGCGGTCGCAGGTGCACCCCATGTGCGGCTGTGGCGCGGCAGCACGCGCTGCGACGAACAGCTGGTCGGTGGTTCACTGCAACAAAGGCACTGCACCGTGCGGCTGAACAACCTGGTCTCGTTCAGCCTGTCGGCAGAAGATGCGGGCTGCTTCGGCGACTGGGTGTTCGAGGTGCTGGTGCCCGCCAGCAAGCTGCTGGTCTTCCCCGGCCTGCTGACCGGGCAGGTGCTGCAGGGCGAACAGGAAGTGCTGGCTCTGGGCGGCGACTACGAAGTGGTGGCGCGTTATGGCTGATCTTCACCCCGCCCGTTTTCACGCCCGCTTCGACAAGGCCCTGGGCGCCTACCTGGGCCTGGCCATCGGCGACGCCCTGGGCGCCACGGTCGAGTTCATGCGCCCGCGCGAGATCCTGCTGCACTACGGCACCCACCGCGACATCGTCGGTGGCGGCTGGCTCAAGCTCGCGCGTGGCCAGGTCACCGACGACACCACCATGAGCCTCGCCCTGGGCGACGCGCTGCTGCAGGGCGGCACCGGCGGCATCACCGCCCTGCGCGACGGCCAGGACGACGCGCTGGTGCAGACCATCGGCCAGGCCTTTGTCGGCTGGTGGCGCGCCGGCCCGGTGGACTGCGGCAACACCTGCCGCCGCGGCATCCTGCGCTTCCTGCACGAAGGCAGCCTCAGCGGGCCGCCCAACGACGGCGACGGCGGCAACGGCGCCGCCATGCGCAACCTGCCGGTGGCCCTGGCCACGCTGGGCGACCGCGCCGCGTTCGAGCGCCTGTCCATCGCGCAGGCCCATGTCACCCACCACCACCCGCTGTCGGACGCCGCCACGCTGGGCCTGGGCCGGCTGCTGCGCGGGCTGATCGCGGGCGACGACCACGCACGCCTGTGCCAGCGCATCGACCAGTGGGTGGCCGAAGAACCGGCATTCCGCCACACGCCCTACCGCGGCCGCGCCACCGCCTACGTGGTGGACACGGTGCAGACCGTGCTGCACTTCGTCCGCACGCACGAAGACGTGGAGGACGCCGTCATCGCCACCGTCAACCAGGGCGACGACGCCGACACCACCGGTGCCCTGGTGGGCATGCTGGCCGGCGCACGCTGCGGCGCCAGCCGCCTGCCCTGGCGCTGGGTCAGCCGCCTGCAGCCGGCCACCGTGCGCGCCATCACCGACCAGACCAGCGGCCTGCTCGCCCTGGCCGACCAGCTGTCGGAGGTGGTTCATGACTGAAGCCCTGGCCGTCGTACAGGCCTACCACGAGCGCACCAAGCACCGGCTGGACGGCTACGCCGCCGGCCCCGAGACGCTGGACTGGGACGCCCAGCCCAACCCCTTCCGCCGCTACACCGGCGCGCCGCTGGCCGCGCTGCCGCTGGACACGCCCGCACCCGCGGTGGCCTGGCGCGACCTGGGCACACCGGGCCGGGTGCCCGCGCAGCCGCTGGACCGGCGCCACATCGGCCTGCTGCTGGAACACAGCCTGGCCCTGGCCGCGTGGAAGACCCAGGGCCCCGACCGCTGGGCCGTGCGCGTCAACCCCTCCAGCGGCAACCTGCACCCCACCGAAGGCTGGCTGGTCTGCTGCGGTGTGTCGGGTTTGTCCGATGGTGTGCACCACTACGCCCCGCACGAACACGCGCTGGAACAGCGCGCCACCTTCCGCCGCGCGGGCGCCACCGCGGGCACGCGCGCCTTCGTCGCCCTCAGCAGCATCGCCTGGCGCGAAGCCTGGAAGTACGGCGAACGCGCCTTCCGCTACTGCCAGCTCGACGCCGGCCACGCCACCGGTGCGCTGCGTTATGCCGCTGCCCTGCTGGGCTGGCGCCTGCGGCCCGTGCCCTGCGACAGCGCGGCACTGGCGCACCTGCTCGGCCTGGACCGCGACGCCGACTTCGGCCCCGCCGAACGCGAAGACCCCGACGCCCTGTTCGAACTGCTGCCCGGCACCGCCGCCCCCGCCGACCCCACCGCCCCCTGGGCCTGGCCGGCGGGCGCCACCTGGCAAGGCCAGGCCAACCGGCTGGACCGCCACCCCATGTACCGCTGGCCCGTCATCGACGAGGTCATGCGCGCCACGCAGCGCACCGCCAGGGAAGCGCCCCGGCCACCGCACACAGCGCCCGCCGCCGCGTCGCCCATCACCACCCAGGCCACGGCCGACGCCGCCACGCTGATCCGCCAGCGCCGCAGCGCCCAGCGCTTCGACGCCCGCGCCCGTGCATCGCTTGAAAGCCTGTGGCCGCTGCTGCAGGCCCTGCACCCCGGCCGCCTGCCGTTCGACGCCGCACCCGGCCCGGCGCGCGTGCATGTGCTGCTGTTCGCCCACCGGGTGGACGGCCTCGCGCCCGGCGCCTACCTGCTGCCGCGCAGCACCGCCGGCACGACCCTGCTGCGCCAGCAACTGCCCACCGCGCTGACCATGAGCCCCGTGCCCGGCGCCCCGGCCGACACACCGCTGCTGCACCTGGCCGACAACCCCGCCCTGGCCGGCACGCTGCGCACGCTCAACTGCCACCAGGCCCTGGGTTCGGACGCCATCGCCGCCTTCGCCCTGCTGGCCGAATTCCAGCCCTTCACCGACGCCGCCGCCTACCGCGACCGCCTGCAGGAAGCCGGCCTCATCGGCCAGGTGCTCTACCTCGAAGCCGAAGCCGCCGGCCTGCGCGGCACCGGCATCGGCTGCTTCTTCGACGACGCCCTGCACCGGCTGCTGGGCCTGCCCGAAGCGGCCGCCAGCGCCGCGCTGCAGTCGGTCTACCACTTCACCGTCGGCGCCCCGCTGGGCGACGACCGCATCGGCACCGAAGCGCCGTATGCGCACCTTGAAAGAAAGCCGACATGACCACCGCCTGGACCCGCCTCACCCCCGCGCAAGCCCACGCCTGGCTTTGTGAGCGGCCCGACGCCCTGGTGCTCGACGCGCGCGAGGCGCCGCACCACGCCGCCGCCCACCTGGCCGGCAGCCTGCGCCTGTTCCGCGACAACCACGAAGCCCTGCTCACCACCACACCGCGCCGCCGCCCGGTGTTCATCTACTGCTACCACGGCCACGCCAGCCAGACCTGGGCCGAAATGTTTGTGGACTTCGGCTTCCAAGAGGTGGCCGATCTGGCGGGCGGCTTCACCGCGCTCGGCCTGCCGGCCAGCACACAGGGCCCCGTGGCGCTGGCCGCCTGGGCGCCGACCGCACCCGCCGCTGTGCCCCCCGCCCTGGCCGACTGGCTGCGCACCGAAGGCTTCGACCCCACCCGCCCCGACGCACCCGGTGCGCACGGCAACACCCCGCTCATGCACGCCGCCTGGCGCGGCGCGCGCGAGGCGCTCGACCAGCTGCTGGCGCTGAAGGTGCCGCTGGACGCCACCAACGGCGACGGCAACAACGCGCTCTGGCTGGCCTGTGTGCACGGCGAACCAGAGCTCATCCGAACCCTGGCCGCGCACGGTGTGCCCATCGACCACGCCAACCTCACCGGCGCCACCGCGCTCATGTACGCCGCCTCCAGCGGCAAGGCCGGCGTGGTCGCCACCCTGCTGGCCCTGGGCGCCAACCCGCACCTCGTCACGCAGGACGACTTCAGCGCGCTCGACATGGCCGCCAGCCTGGAATGCCTGCAACTGCTGCGCAACGCCACGCGCAAGCCCCAACCGGAGACCACGTCATGACCCACCTCGTCTTCTTCGAAAAACCCGGTTGCGGTGGCAACGCCCGCCAGCGCGCCGCGCTGCAAGCCGCCGGCCACACACTGGAGCGGCGCAACCTGCTGACCGCGCACTGGACGCGCGAAGCCCTGCTGGCCTTCCTGGCGCCACTGCCCGTGGCCGACTGGTTCAACCGCGCCGCACCGCGCATCAAGAGCGGCGAGGTGGTACCCGAAGCGCTGGACGCCGACACCGCCCTGGCCCTGCTGATGGCCGAACCCCTGCTCATCCGCCGCCCGCTGATGCAGAACACCGCCGACGGCAGCCGCCACGTGGGCTTCGACACCGAAGCCGTCACCGCCTGGGTTGGCCTCGAACCCTCGGCCCAGCGCCCGGCCTCGCTCGAAGGCTGCAGCTCCCCCACCCACGCCTGCCGCAACGGAGACCACCATGCCGCTGTTTGACTACCACTGCAAAGCCTGCAACGCCGACTTCGAGCTGCTGGTGCGCGCCAGCACCGTGCCCACCTGCCCGCACTGCGCCAGCACCGAGCTGGACAAGTGCGTCTCCCGCATCGCCCCGGCCGGCAAGATCGAAGCGATCCGCATGTCCAACCGGCGCGCGGCCGACGCGGCCGGCCACTTCAACCACTACAGCCCGTCCGAACGCGCGCGGCTGCTCAAGGGCAAGAGCGTCTGAGCGGCGCCACCGCCGGGACCGACCATGAAGCTGCAGCTGGACCGCCCCCACGTGCTGGCGCTGACCGAGCAGTTCCCCGACCTGATGGAACTGCGCGACCAGCTGCGCTTCGGTCACCGCATCGAACTGCGCTCGCGCCACCTGCCCGCCGACGCCCTGGTCTTCCTGGCAGACCTCTTCAGCGCCGGTGACGCCAGCGGCTCGGGCCGGGCCGCCCAGCTGCGCAGCCTGGTGGCCGCCAACGACGACGCGGCCCAGCGCTTCCAGCCCGGCGATCCGCTGGAAAGCGTGCTGCCCGCCCTGGTGCGCTACCTCAGCGAAGGCACCGAACGCGGTTGGCTCTTCGCCGTCAATGTGGACGGCAAGCCCCTGCCCTGGGTGCCCACCCGCATCGACTACGTGCCCGGCTCGTCCGAAGAACTGGGCAAGGTGCTGGTCGAACTCAAGGCCCACGCCCGCGCAGCCCAGGTCTCGCAGTCGCTGCGCATCACCGAAGGCGACCTGCAGAACCAGACCCTGGCCGCCATGCTCGCGGGCAAAGGCTTCCTCAAGGAAACGCCGGCCCTGCTGGCCGCGTACGAAGCCTCGGTCGGCCGCTACTTCGACTGGCGCGGCCGCTACGGCACCCAGTTTGCAGCGCGGGGCATGGGCTTCCTGGCCGAAGACCCCACCGCCACCCACCGCGACAGCGACTGGACTCGCAAGGACCAGGTCATCCTCAGCGCGGGCGACAGCGCCGCCCGCCTCGTCAACGACGAAGGCATCCTGCCGCCGCGCGACGCCAGCCTCGACGCGCCGGGCGACATCCTCGCGCCCTACCTGCGCCGCGCCGGCAAGAGCAGCGACTACGACTGCGAAGACGAGGTCAAGGCGCTGCAGGCCAGCCTGCCGCCACGGCTGTTCAAGTCCCTGCCCGTCCACGCCTACCTGTTCCTCTTCCACCTCGATTTGCACCGCCACCTCTGGGTGCACGCCGACGACATCACGCCCTACGCCTACCGCCCCGACCTCAAGGACAAGCTGGTGCTGCCGCCCGAGCAGACCGACCTGATCGACATCCTGACCGCCGAGATGGACGTGCTGCAGGACGACGTGGTGGCCGGCAAAGGCGGCGGCACCACCGTGCTGTGCGCCGGCCCGCCCGGCGTGGGCAAGACGCTGACCGCCGAGGTGTACGCCGAAGTCACCGGGCGCCCGCTGTACCGCGTGCACTCCGGCCAGCTGGGCCTGAGCGTGGCCGCCATGGAAACCGCGCTGCGCGACGCCCTCACCCGCGCGCAGCGCTGGGGCGCGGTCATGCTGATCGACGAAGCCGACGTCTACATCCGCCAGCGCAGCGACGACATCGCAGCCAACGCGGTGGTTGGCGTGTTCCTGCGCGTGCTCGAATACTTCGACGGCCTGCTCTTCCTCACCACCAACCGCATCGACGACATCGACGAAGCCATCGTCTCGCGCTGCATCGCCCTCATCCGCTACCACCCGCCCGACCAGGCCGCGCGCGAACGCATCTGGCAGGTGATGGGGCAGCAGTTCGGCCTGGCGCTGGGGGCCGACACCATCACCCGCCTGGCCACCACCTACCCCCACAGCGGACGCGACATCAAGGGCCTGGCCAAACTGGTGGCCAAGTACTGCCAGCACAAGGCTGTGCAGCCCGACCTGGCCGTGTTCGCGCGCTGCGCCATGTTCCGCGCCCTCGACCCCGCCGACTGAAACCCACACACACCCCCGCCACGGAGACAAACCCCATGGGTGACACCACAGCAGAACACGGCGCCGAAGACTTCTTCCGCGAACAGCGCGCCGCCTTCACGCACACCCTGGCCACCCAGGGCAGCGAAGCCGCACTGCTGCAGGCCTGGGACAGCTTCGACGGCAACGTCGCCATCCAGTGCGAAGGCCAGCCCCCGGTGG
>CAZJZD010000076.1:0-12023 GCA_964550405.1 uncultured Hydrogenophaga sp.
CGATTCGCCGCCGGGCCGCCCCAAGGCGAATCAGCCCCCTCGGGGGGCAGCGACCCGCGAAGCGGCGGAGCGTGGGGGTCATTCAGGCAGCGTTCCGGCCGGACGGCCGAGCCACTTTTTGGCCATCGCGTCGATGTCGCCCGCCTTCTTGCCCGCCAGGATGACCTCGTTCACCTTGGTGCGCAGCGCGTCTTCGCCCTTGGCCACGCCGATGAAGTTCGGGCTGTCCTTGAGCAGCAGCTTGTATTCGGTGCCCAGTTGCGGGTTGCGCGCCATCAGGTTGCCGGCCACCGAGGCGCCGGTCGCGATCACCTGCACCTGGCCCGAGACGAAGGCCGAGACGGTGGCGTTGTTGTCCTCGAAGCGTTTGATGTCGGCGCCGGCCGGCGCGACCTTGCTCAGTTCCTGGTCCTCGATGGCGCCGCGCGTGACGCCGACCGACTTGCCCGCCAGATCTGCGAACGACGTGACCGGCAGCGACTTGGCCGCGAACACCGCCTGGAAGAACGGCGAATAGGCGACGGTGAAGTCGATCACCTTCTCGCGCTCGGGGTTCTTGCCCAGCGTGGAGATGACCAGGTCGGCCTTCTTGGTCTGCAGGTAGGGGATGCGGTTGGCGCTGGTCACCGGCACCAGTTCCACCTTCACGCCCAGCTTGCTGGCGATGTACTTCGCCATGTCCACGTCCAGGCCCTGCGGCTGCAGGTCGGTGCCGACAAAGCCGTAGGGCGGGAAGTCGGTCGGGACGGCGATCTTGATGCTCTTGCTCTTCATCACGTCGTCCAGCGCGGTCTGCGCGTGGGCCACCCCGGTGAGGGCTGTGAGGGCGAGGCCGGCGCACAGGGCGGTGGTGTGGGCGAGCAGGCGGCGTTTGGTGGTCTTCATAGAACAGCTCCTAGGTAGGTGGACGAGGTGGGGGAATCGGGGGTCTCGCGCGGGCCCGACACCGGCGCGAGTGCCGCGCGCAGGCCGGCCAGCGGGTCGGCCGCCGGGGTGTTGAGTCGCAGCGCCTGCTGCACGTGGCCGATGTGCTGGGCCATCAGCGCCTCGGCGCGCGCGGTGTCGCCGGCTTCGAGCGCCTTGACGATGTCCACGTGCTCCTGGCACGAGTGCGCCGCGTCGTGCGTGCTCTGGTAGAGCATGGCGATCAGCGTGGTGCGCGCGGTGAAGTCACGCAACGTGTCGGCCAGCAGCTGGTTGCCCAGGCACTCGGCCAGGCACACATGGAAGTCGCCCAGCAGGTAGCTGCGCCGGCCCACGTCGGTGCCCTTGAGCGCCTGCTTTTCTTCGCGGATGTGGCGCTTGAGCTTGTCCAGCTTGGCCTTGTCCATCGGCGCGGCGCTGCGGATCAGCCCGGTCTCGATCACGCGGCGCGCCTCGAAGGCCTCGCGCGCCTCGGCCTCCGACGGTTCGACGACGAACCAGCCGCGGCGCGAGCTGACGGTGACGATGCCGCGCGCGGCCAGCTGCATCATGGCCTCGCGCACCAGGGTGCGGCTGCAGTCGAACAACATGGACAGCGCCTGTTCGCCCAGGCGCGCGCCCGGCGCCAGCTTCTGCGCCAGGATGGCTTCAACAATGCGGTCGGCGATGTCGCTGGAGGTCATGGTGGGCAAAGGTGGTTGCCGACCCCGCTTGCCAGAACCGTGCCAGCCGGTTTACAGGCCTTGTATGCAAGATGCGCGCATCAGACCGGTGCACATGGGGGCAGGACAGTACCCGAACGCCCCGAACCGGCCCACGCCCGCACCGCCACGGCGCACGACTCAGGCAAGATCCCCCCATGTCCGCCACCGACCTGCAAGGCCTTCGCCGAAAAATCGTCTACGTCACCCTGTTCGAACTGATCGCCGTGGCCATCACCAGCACCGGCCTGGCCGCCGGCTCCGGCGCCAGCGTGCAACACGCCGGTGTGGTGGCCATCGCGTCCTCCGTCATCGCCGTGGTGTGGAACCTGGTCTACAACACCCTGTTCGAGCGCTGGGAAGCGCGCCAGGCCGTGCGTGGCCGCAGCTTCAAACGCCGTGCCGCCCACGCCGTCGGCTTCGAGGTCGGTTTCATCGTCACCCTGGTGCCCCTGTTCGCGTGGTGGCTGAACATCGGCTGGTGGCACGCGCTGGTGCTCGACCTCGGCCTCTCCGCCTTCTTCCTTGTCTACACTTTCGCCTTCAACCTGGCCTTCGACAAGGTGTTCGGTCTGCCCCTGTCGGCCCGGTGAAGGGCGCCGGATGCGTAACAACTGATTACATGGCGCTGAACAATTTGGGATAAAAATCCCAAAAATGGATGCAGCCACCCCCATCGAACGCGCCATCGACCTTGCCGTCGTCCGGCTGCTGCGCCCGTTGTTCCGGGTGCTGCTGCGGCACGACAAGTCCTACCGCGCCTTTGAAGAGGTGGCCCGGCGCACCTATGTCGAGGTGGCCATGGAGGACTTCGGCATCCCCGGCAAGAAACCCTCGGTCTCGCGCGCGTCCATCCTCTCGGGCCTGACGCGCAAGGAAGTGCAGCGCCTGCTGCAGACCCCGGCCGCCGACGATGCGCCCGCCACCGAACACCGCAACCGGGCCGCCCGCGTGCTCACCGCCTGGGTGCGTGACGCCGATTACCACGACCCGCAGGGCCAGCCCCGCCCGCTGGAGGTGGACGGTGAGCGCGGCTTTGCCAGCCTCGTCAAACGCCACAGCGGCGACATGCCGGTGCGCGCCGTGCTCGACGAACTGCTGCGCGTGGGCGCGGTGGAACGGCTGGCCGACGGCCGCATCGCGCTGCTCGCCCGGGGCTACGTGCCGCGCCGCGGCGCCCCCGAAATGGTGGGCGTGCTCGGGACCGACGTGGCCGACCTCATCGACACCATCGACCACAACCTGCACCACGCGGGGCCGGATGGTCCCGCACCGCGCTTCCAGCGCAAGGTCATGTACCGCGGTGTGCCCGCCGCGGCATTGCCGGCGTTCCGCGCGCTCAGCGCCGAACGCGGGCAGGCCCTGCTGGAGCAGCTGGACCGCTGGCTGAACGACGCCTGTGCCCAACAGGTGCCGGCAGAAGGTGACCCGCCCGGCGTGCGCGTCGGGCTGGGCATCTACTGCTTCGAGGAAGTCCCTGGCGAACAGGGCCACCACACCGGAGAACGCACATGAACATCCGCAACCTCCAGGCCGCCTGGCGCACCAGCGCAGCGGCCTTGCTCATCGGTCTGTCGGCCTGCGGAGGCGGCGGCGACGGCGGCATCAGCGGCACCGGCGTCATGCGCCTGTCGCTCACCGACGCACCCGCCTGCGGTTACGACGAGGTCAACGTCACCATCGAAAAGGTCCGCGTGCACCGCTCGGCCGACGCGCCCGACAGCGCGGCAGGCTGGTCCGAGGTGGTGCTCAACCCGGCCCTGCGCGTCGATCTGCTCACCCTCAGCAACGGCGTGCTGGCCGAACTGGGGCAGACCAGCCTGCCCGCCGGCCGCTACACCCAGCTGCGGCTGGTGCTGGCCGACAACAGCGCGTCCGCCCCGCTGGCCAACTCGGTCGTGCCCACCGGCGGCACCGAAACCGCGCTCACCACGCCCAGTGCGCAGCAGAGCGGCCTCAAGCTCAACGTGCAGATGGACGTGGTGGCCAACCAGGTGGCCGACTTCGTCATCGATTTCGACGCCTGCAAGTCCGTCGTCAAGCGCGGCAACTCGGGCCAGTACAACCTCAAGCCGGTCATCAGCGTCACCCCGCTGTTGTCCGACGCCGGCCTGCGCGTGGTCGGTTATGTGGGCACCGCCCTGGCCAACGCGTCCACCACCGTCTCGCTGCAGCAAGGCGGGGTGCCGGTCAAGGCCACCGTGCCGCAGGCCGACGGTCGCTTCGTGCTCTATCCCGTGCCCGTGGGCAGTTACGACCTCGTCATCGGCGCGGCCGGCCGCGTCACCGCGGTCATGACCGGTGTGCCCGTGGTGACCGGCTCGTACACCACCGTCAACGCCGCCAGCTTCGCCCTTCTGCCAGCGCCGTCCACCACGGCCACGGTCACCGGCACCGTCAGCCCCACCGCCGCCACCGTGCGCGCGCTGCAAACCCTCAGCGGCGGGCCCACCGTCGAAGTGGCCTGGGCCACGGTGGACGCCGACACCGGCCTTTTCCAGGCCACGTTGCCCACACAGGCGCCCGTCAAGACCGCCTACGTGCCCAACGCCACCACGGCCTACACCTTCACCCCCGACGCCGGTGTCGCGGGCCAGTACACGATCGAAGCCGCCTACGCCGGTGTCACCCAGACGCGCAGCGTCGACACCACGACGCTGACCACCCCGATCGTCTTCAGCTTCCCCTGAAAGGAGCGCGCCATGCAGAACGCACGATTCAGACCCGACACCCCGGTGGCGCGCCACCTGCACATCACCGGACGGGTGCAGGACGCCTACTTCCGCGACAGCATGGTCATGCAGGCCGACGCGCTGGGCGTCTGCGGCTGGGTCCGCGATCGCCACGACGGCAGCGTCGAAGCCATGGCCTGCGGTCCGGCCAGCGCCCTGCGCGCGCTCATCAACTGGGCCCACCAGGGCCCACCCTACGCGCGGGTCCACCGCGTGGCCGTGACCCCCGCCGACACCGCCGACGTGCTCATCGGCTTCGAGCCGCGCGATCCGGTCTAGGCGCCCGGCTGGCCCGCCTCCAGCCGGTAGCCCAGGCCGCGCACCGTGTGGATCAGCGCGGTCGCATGGCCCTCGTCGATCTTGCTGCGCAGGCGTCGGATGTACACATCCACCACATTGGTCAGCGGGTCCTCGCTGTGGCCCCACACACTGGCCAGAATGCGTTCGCGGCTGAACAGCCGCCCCGGCGCGCTCATCAGCAGCTCCAGCAGCGCCAGCTCGCGGGCGGTCAGGGCCAGCGGCTGGCCGGCGCGGGTGGCCTTCATGCTCTCGCGGTCCAGCACCAGGTCGTCCACCTGCAGCCGGGCGCTGCGGCCGGGCTGCAGGGGCCGCGCGCGCCGTGCCAGCGCTTCCAGCCGCGCCAGCAGCTCCTCGAACTCGAACGGTTTGCACAGGTAGTCGTCGGCCCCCATGCGCAGGCCGGCCACCCGGTCGTCCAGCGTGCTCAGCGCCGTCAGCATCAGGATGGGCAGGGCCACACCCTCGGCCCGCAGCGTCTGGCAGATCTCCAGGCCGTTCATGCCCGGCAGCATCAGGTCCAGCACCAGCACCGTGGGCGGGTCGCCCGGGGCCTGCTGCCGCGCCGCCGTCTGTGCCAGCGCCAGCCCCGCCGGCCCGTGGGCCGCCCGTTGCACCTGATTCCCCTCGGCCCGCAGGCCGCGCACCAGAAAATCCGCGATGCGCGGATCGTCCTCCACCAGCAGGATGTTCATGTCTCGCTCGTCTCCCGTCGCGTCTCGGTCAGGTCCGCCGGAACCGACTCGGCCTCGTGCCACAGCGGCAGCCGCAGCACCGCCAGTGTGCCGCCAGGGACGCCTGGCCGGGCCGGGCTGCGCAGTTCCAGCGTGCCACCATGGGCCTGCGCCAGCGCGCGCGCAATCGGCAGCCCCAGCCCGCTGCCGCTGGCCCGGTGCTGGCGCGCCGATCCGCCCCGGAAATGCCGCTCGAAGACCAGTGGCAATTCGTCCGCCGGAATGCCGATGCCCTCGTCCCGCACCCACAGCTCCACCACCTCGCCCAGCACCGACAGGCGCCAGCAGACCGCACCGCCCGGGTGCGAATAGCGGATCGCGTTGTCCAGCAGCAGCAGGATCAGCTGCGTCAGCCGCTGCGCGTCGCCGAACACCTTGGGCTGTCCCGGCAAGGGCGCGTCGGCCTGGATCCGCACCTCGTGTTCGCCGGCCAGCGCCACCGCCTGGCTCAGCGCGTCCAGCAGCGGCCGCTGCAGCGCCACCGGCTCGCGCTCCAGGCTGAAGCTCTCGGCGTCGGTGCGCGCCATGGCCAGCAGGTCGTCGATCAGGTTGCCCAGCTGGCGCGAAATCGCCACGATGCGCGCCAGCGCCTCGCGGTACTCGGCCACCGGCCGCTCGCGGCCGCGCAGCGTCACCTCCGCCTCGCCGCGGATGGCGGTGGTCGGCGTGCGCAGTTCGTGGCTGATGTCGGCCAGCAGCTGGCGCCGCCGCACATCGGTGCGCCGCAGCGAGGCATTGGCCTGGTGCAGGTCGGCCGTGCGCTCGCGCACCGTCGCTTCCAGCACCTGGCGCTGCTGCACCTCGCGCTGGCGGTGGCGTTCCAGCTCGTCGGCCATGGCGTTCATGCTGCGCGCCACATCGGCAAACTCGTCCCGGCCCGGCAGGTCGATGCGGTGCGCCAGCTGGCCCTGTTGCAAGGCCTGCGCGCCCGCCGTCAGCGCGTTCAGCGGGTGGCGCAGCGCGCGCCCGAAATACACCGTGGCCGCCAGCGCCCCCAGCGCCAGCAGCAAAGCCGTGCCCATCCACAAAGCCCGCATCTGGGCCAGCGTGGCGTCGGCCGCCGCACGCTCGCGCTCCATCGCTGCCTTCTCGCGGTCGATGCTTTGCGCCAGCAGCTCGCGCAGATCGCGCCCGTCCGATTGCTCGAACACCGCCGTCAGCGCCCCCCACACTGCGCTGGCCTGCACCCCCGGTGGCAGCGGCTGCATCTCGCGCACCGTTTTGTCCAGCTCGGCCACGCTTTGCGCCAGCACCCGCAGCGCGTCCAGCCGCGCGGCGTGTTCGGCCGGGGCCTCGTCGGCCAGGCCCAGGGTGGCGGCCTCGCCGGCCAGCGCTTCCAGCGCCTGCAGCCGGCCGCGCATGCGCTGCACCAGCGCATCGCGTTCGGCCGTGTCGCCCCCGGCGCCAATCTGGTGCTGCGTCACCCAGGCACGCAGACGCTGCTTGGTGGCCGACAGCTCCACGAACCGCTGCAAGGTGTCACTGGCCACCCGGCCGCGCAACACCTGGCGCTCGGCCTCGCGCACGGCGAACACGGCCGCCAGCCCCTGCAGCACCACAGCGGCGGCCAGCAACACCAGCACAAAACCCAGACGACGGCGAAACATGCCCCATTGTCGGCGGCCATCGGGCCATGCCCAGGCTTTCATCTGGCGTTCATCTGGGTGTCAGCCGCTGCTCATGTGGCGTTCAACTCCGGTTCAAGCGGCCGCCGTCCAATGCCCTCTGTGCGGCAGACGCCGCGCGTCCGTTCTTCCAAACCCTTTCAAGGAGCACCCGAACATGAACGCCCGTTTCCTCGTCCCCGTTGCCCTGGCCGCCGCCAGCGGCCTGGCCAGCGCCACCGTGGTCAACCAGGCCATCACCGAAGCCGAAGTGCTCGGCGCCCAGAAGGCCTGGTGCCAGGCCCTGGTGGACATCAACTCCGCCTACGAAAAGGGTGGCCAGGCCGCCGCCAAGGCCCTGGCGGAAAAAGTCATCGACGCCGCCTACGGCTACCAGATGGGTGCGGTGCTGTTCAAGCCCACGCTCACCGTTGCGCCGCAGACCTTCCGCACCACCCGCGCTGGCGCCTTGGCCTACTTCGTTGGCGGCGACAGCAGCTTCCCCAAGGACACCGGCTTTGCCCTCAAGGGCTGGAAGCAGTGCGAAGCCAAGAACGCCGCCGTCTTCATCGCTGGCGACTCCGCCTCCACCATGGGCAACGTCGTCATGACCGACAAGAACGGCAAGGTCACCACCGTGGACAAGACCTGGAAGTACGTCAAGGACGACGCCGGCAAACTGCGCATTGTGCTGCACCACTCCTCGCTGCCCTACACCGGCAACTGATCGGCCGGCCCGACAATGGCGCGTTGATCGCCCCCCGACGGCAACGCGCCCCATGACCCCCATCCCTGCCCCCGTCACCCGCCACCTGCGCATCACCGGCCGCGTGCAAGGCGTCGGCTACCGCTGGAGCATGGCGCAGCAGGCCGAGGCACTGGGCATCACCGGCTGGGTACGCAACCGCCGCGACGGCAGCGTGGAGGCCCTGGCCAGCGGCCCGGCCGATGCGGTGCAGGCGCTCATCGAATGGGCGCAGCGTGGGCCGGAGCTGGCGCGGGTGGACGGCGTGGAGGTGAAGGAAGCGCTGGGCGCCGCGGAAGCGTTGGGCGGGTTTGAGCAGCGGGAGACGGTGTAGGGCGCCGGTGGCTGCCTATGATGTGAGCCTCACCCCAGGGAGGCCCACACGGATGGCAAATCATCACCCCAGCGCAGACCACGAATCGCGCGTCGCTGTCCTGGTGGACTGCGACAACACCACCCCCGAAATCCTCGAATACGCGCTGCGTGTGGTCGCCCAGTTCGGCCGCGTCGTGCTGCGCCGCGGCTACGGCAACCACACCACCCTGGCCAACAAATGGCAGGAAGCACTGGTCCGCCTCGCCTTCACGCCCTGCCTGCAGTACCAGTACGCCGCGGGCAAAAACACGTCCGACATCGCGCTGGCGCTGGACGCCGTCGAAGCCCTGTTTGACGAACGGGCCGACACCTTCTGCCTCGTCACCAGCGACTCCGACTTCGCCTACCTCTGCCGCAAGCTGCGCGAACGCGGCGCCACAGTGCACATCGTGGGCGAGGCCAAGAGCCCGGATGCCTTGCGCAATGCGAGCGACCAGTTCTTTGAGTGGGTGAAGCCGGAGCCCGCGCCTCCAGAGCCGCCGAAAGCCGCCGCCAAAGCTGATGCGGCAAAGCTCGACCCGAGCAAGCCTGCCCCCAAGCTGCGTCCCAAGTACATCGTTGAAGCCGTCACGCTGCTGGCGGCCGACACACCGGAAGGCAAGGTCAGCGTGAGCGCATTGGGTTCATATCTCAAGCGCGCGGATCCCTCGTTCTCACCCAAGAACTATGGGCACTCTGGGCTGCTGGACATGCTCAAGACCTACGACCTGCTCAAGGTCCAGCAGGAGCCGGGTGGGCACTGGACCACCCAGCTGTCCAGTAAGCCAGCGGCGGACCCTGTCAAGTCGCCGGCTGCTCAGGCGCCATCGGCTTCAGGCGCCACGTAGGGGATGGCTTCAGACTCCAGCTGGAAGAGCATGTTCAGTGTCAGGAACTCGCTCAACTGCACACGCCAATCCTCTTCGCGTTCGCGATGCGCTCTGGGGTTGCGAAACGCGCCATAGGCGCCAATGAACAGATTGCCGCGTGCGATCCGCTCAGATTTGGGTAGCCCTTTCCATTCCAACATCGGGGTGTCGCCCATGAAGGCGATGGAGAACACCTTGGAGTCCGGGGCCTCTTTCTGCGTGTCACCCAGTCGCGCTCGGATGGTTTCTTCCAGGCGCCGAAACCCGGCCATCAAAGCGTGGTCAGGGTTGCTTTCAAAGCCCTTGGCCAGGTCGTACAGCCGCTTGTCCAGCACACCCCAGGGCATAGCAGCTTGCAGCCTACCGATGGCGCGCGACCGATTGGCATATCCGAAGTCGACTTCATACATGTAGTCCGCCCAACGCCGGGGGCGAACGGGATTGGCACGGGTGGCGAACTCCAGATCCTTGCTAGTCAGCGCCGATCGATCAAGTCTTTGCAGGAGCGCCGGCTGAACCGCCACTTCCTCGACGAACACGTCGAAGGCCTCCAGCAGTGCCAAAGTCTCCGACAGGGTCCGCGGACCTTCGCCCGCATATCCAGAGCTGAACCCAGCCTTGATGGCCACCCACTCCTCGCATTCCTCGTCGCCAAGATTCAGCAAGAACGCGTGGTATCCCGCTGCAGAAAGGAGCAGCGCGCGCGTGACCTTTTCACCCGACGCGAGCAGTCGCTGCACCGCTTTCGCACAAGAGGCCGAAATACCCGCAAGGCCAAAGTACTGAATACCCGCCAGCTCGGGATACTCATTTCCAAATCTGATCATGCCGCCCACTTCCTCCCGCGCGCCGAATACTCCGTCACCAAGTCATACACCCGCGCGCACTTCTGCTCAAACAGCGCGCGGTCGTACGTCGCGGGCAGGTCGTCGTTCAGCACGCGTGAAATCTCCGAGCGCACCTTGGTCTGGGTCTGCGCGTCCTTGTACCAGTCTTGCACCAGCACCTTGGGCTGCTCTTCCACCAGCCGGCGCAGCAGGTGCTTGGCGGCCAGCTTCACGCGTTGTTCGTCGTCCTGGCTCAGGCCGTCGGTTTTGAGCAGGTCATACAGCTCCAGCTCGTCTTCAGTCAGGCCTTCCCGCACATGGCGTTCGGCTTCTTCCTGCAGGCTGGCCACATAGGCGGTCAGCTGCTCGTAGTAGTTCTCGGTGGACGTGGCACCTGAGTTGTAGGCATCGATGATCCGTTGCAGCCGCTGCGCAAAGTCCACCCGCGCCGCGTTCTGCGCCAGCATCTCGGCCAGCTTCTTTTCCAGAAACGCCCGCAGGTCGGCGATCTGGATGTTGCGGTGGGGCGCGGTCTTGAACTCCTCGCGCAGCTGGTCCACGTTCACCCGGCTCAGGTCCCAGGCCCGGCCGCGCTGCACGATCTTGTATTCGGTCTCGAACTGTTTGGCCGTGAACGCCTCGGCGTTGTCCACCACCACGCTCTCGTCCAGCAGTTCGCCAATGCGGCGCACCGCGTTGTCCAGGTTCGCCTGTTCCACGATGGCGTCCATCACCCCGCGCAGGTACTGGAAGGCCGACACCAGCCGCCCCTTGCCCTGGTCCAGCACCTCGGGCTTGCAAGCCTCGTACAGGCTGCTGATGGTGTTCTCGTACACGTTGAAGCTCTGGCGCAACTCTTCCTTCGCCAGCAGCGTGTTGGCGAAGTCGTTGAACTGGCCCAGCTTGGTGAAAACGTCACCGCGCTCGAGCGTGTCGCGCAGCGCCACCTGCTGCGCGTCGCAATAGGCCAAGCCCTGCTCCAGCGCCTCGTCCAGCAGCGTGAACAGTTCGGCCTTCTGCCGCACCGGCAGTTCTTCGTCGTCTTCGTTGCGGCCGGCCGCGTAGTCGCGCAGCGCCTTCTTCATGCGGCGGAACACGTTGTAGTAGTCCACCACCTCGCCATGCTTCTTCTCCACGCCGTTGATCGCATGGCTGCTCACGCGGTTGGCGCGAGCAATGGTCTGCATCAGCGTGTGGCCCTGCATGGGCTTGTCCAGGTACAGCGTGCTCACCGTGGGCGCGTCAAAACCCGTCAGCCACATGGCGCACACAAACACCAGCTGCAGCGGGTGCTCGGGGTCCTTGAAGTTGTGCTCAATGTCGTGGCCGTTCGCATCCAGCGCGTTCATGCGCTCGCGGTGCGGCTTGATGTTCAGCTTGCGGGCGCTGAACTTCTTCTCTTCGTCCGCTTCCTCGCTGATCACCACCGCCATCTCGACCGACTTCATCCAGTCGCGCACCCGCTTGAGCCGCTCGCGTTCGATGTCGTTCTTGGTCGCGGTGATGCGGCCGGTCAGCGCCTTGATCTCGTCCTTCCAGCGCGCCTGCACCTTGTCGTACATGGTCACGGCCGTGTACTTGTCCACCGAGATCACCAGCCCTTTGCCCAGGTAGCCCCGCCGTGGGAAGTGATAGACGATGTCGCGCGCAATCGTCTCCAGTCGGTCGTCGGTGGTGATGACGGCCATCTCCTGCGCAAAGCGCTTTTCCAGCTTCTCCTGCGCCGCCTCGTCCAGGTTCTCGTCCTCGACGATGGCCGCGAACTCCTCGTTCAGCTCGTCGTTCTGCATCAGCACGTTGGGCACGCGTTTTTCGTAGAACAGCGGCACCGTGGCACCGTCTTCCACGCTCTGCTGGAAGTTGTATTCCGACACATAGTCGCCAAACCAGGCGTTGGTCTTGCGTTCGCTGCCCAGCAGCGGCGTGCCGGTGAAGGCCAGGTAGTTCGCGTTCGGCAGGCCGGCGCGCATGTTCTCGGCCAGGCCGGCGTACTGCGTGCGGTGCGCCTCGTCCACGATCACCACGATGTCGTCGCGGTCCGAGAGCAGCGGGTAGGCTTGGCCCTTGGGGTAGCGGAATTTCTGGATCAGCGTGAACACCACCCGCTTGTTCTTGCCCAGCATCTCGCGCAGCTGCGCGCTGTCGCGGGGTCGCACCGGGTCCTTGGGGCCGACCACGCCGGTGTGCAGGAAGTTGCGGTAGATCTGGCCGTCCAGGTCGTCGCGGTCGGTCACCA
>CAZJZD010000077.1:0-11949 GCA_964550405.1 uncultured Hydrogenophaga sp.
TTGCGGATGTCGATGCCGGTGGGGCAGACCTGCACGCACAGGGTGCAGTCCACGCAGGCACCCAGGCCCTTTTCCTTGTAGTCCACCTTCTTGCCGCGCGAGCCGCGCGGTTCGCCGCGGGCGGTGTCGTAGGTCACGATCAGGGTGTCCTTGTCGAACATCGCGCTCTGGAAACGCGCGTAGGGGCACATGTACTTGCAGACCTGTTCGCGCATGAAACCGGCGTTGCCGTAGGTGGCGAAACCGTAGAAGAAGATCCAGAAGGTCTGCCAGGCGCCCATGCTGCCGGTCATCACCTCCACCAGCTGCGCGCGGATGGGCGTGAAGTAGCCGACGAAGGTGAAGCCGGTCCAGAGCGAGAACAGCACCCAGGTCAGGTGCTTGCCCCCACGGCGGGCGAACTTGGCGCCGCTCATGGATGCGTCGTCCAGGCGGATGCGCGCGGCGCGATCACCCTCGAACTTCTTCTCGATCCACATGAAGATCTCGGTGTAGACCGTCTGCGGGCAGGCGTAGCCACACCACAGGCGCCCGGCCACGGCGGTGAACAGGAACAGTGCCAGCGCCGACATCACCAGCAAACCGGTGAGGTAGATGAAGTCCTGGGGATACAGCACCAGACCGCCCAGGTAGAAGCGGCGCGAGAGCAGATCGAACAACACCGCCTGGCGGTCGTTCCAGTTGAACCATGGCAACGCGTAGAACAGGATCTGGGTGAACCACACCGCCGCCCAGCGCAGGCTGGTGAAGGTGCCGGTCACCGAGCGCGTCTGGATCTTCTTGCGCGACTCGTACAGGGAAACCTCGATTTCGTCGTCGGTTTCGGCGGCGCTGGAGGCCATGGGCGGGTTGGCATTGCTCGTGGACATGGGTCGACCTTTGGTGTGCTGGTGGGCCCGCTGCCGCCTGGTGCGGTGAGCGTGCGCGTGGCTCGTATTGTCCAAGAACCGTGCCAACCCGTAACACGAGTTAAATCAAGGACTTTGTCCGGGCACCTGACAGACAAGCCTGCACCGGCAACATCATGACTGCCATTTTTGGCAGCCTGGACAGACTCTGGCGGCAGTCACCGATGGCTTTCTGCGGAACGCCACTCATCCATTCACTCCAGGCTCTCATAACACTTTGATTCTCTTGCCGAAAGCGGACTACCCGGCATCAGCACTTTCAACTCGTGCGCCACTGTTCTTTTGACTTTGGCGGATTCGCGCCATTCAACATTAAGTTTTTCGTCAGAAGCGGCCAGCCGGTAGTTCAGCACTGTCCTGTTTCCGGGGGAAAGTCATTGACGGATTCCACTAACTTCAGAGTGGTACGGCTGGTGGGGAGCAGGTCAGGGGGCAGGTCAGACTGGTCGAATCTAGGCTCTCTACAGATGTTTGCACTGTTCATATCAACACAACCATCAAGGCCAGTTTTGGTGTAGCATTCGCATCGTCGATATCAACCATATCAAACATGGAAAACACCACCAACGAGACACAGGCCGGCATTTTCAAAGCTCCTTTGACTAAGGAGGCGATGCGCGAACACGTTGTGACGGTCAGCCTTCTGATCGCGCGACAGCTCAACTTCATCTTTTCCCGACCTGAGTCAGAGGTGCACGAGCAAGCGCAAGCGATGTTGCTTGGGCTGGACAGCACAGATTCCATGAACTCCCCGGAGATCATTCCTGGCCGCGAAAGTGCTCAGCTGAGCCACGTACATCTGGCGACGACCGAGTTCTCCACCACGATGGAAGAGCTCTACAACTTCGCCTACCACGGTGTCTTTTTCGCCAAGGGCTATGACATGAACAGTGAGTCGTCGGCATCTTGGATCTCGAAGATCCTCATGGACCTTTCGAACTCACACTTCGCGGCCGAATGGAACGACCACTCGCCGTGTGTTGAGGCCATCAAAGCACTGCTCGGCATCTGCGAATGCGCCGAGGCAAGGCTGAAGCTTGAAGCCATTCAGTGCGACGACTCCTTCATGAGCTGGTACAGCTATGAAGGCCATGATGGCCTGACATTCCGACAAATGGCTCACCTCTCTGGCATGTCTGAGGCCAGTTTGCGCACGCTCGCCAACCCGAAGCGAAACAACCATCTGAAAACACGCTCGGAGGGTCGGCATACCTACATTGATCGTGAGGATGCAAGGGCTTGGTTGATCAGCAAGGGACGATATGTGCCCTTGTCCGATATGGATTTGCGAGGCGCTCAACTTGACTTGGCAACTGAGTCCATTGACAACCTTGAGGAACTGCATGACCGCCTGGAATCAAGACTGCACTACTTGCTGGGAACTGAAGACAGCCAGACCACGGTCGCAGCGCTGGATGCCATCCGACCCGGTTTTCACGGAAAGCGCCTGATTGACGAGACACCCTATCTCGACCTGACCGCAGAGGACGTGGAGGACAAAAATCTTCTCCAGAAGCTTGCTCAGGCCCTGCAGCTGCCTGCTGATCTTCTCTTGCTCAAGGTCAACCATCTCCTGGCAGTGTCTCGCGCACAGAAACTTAAGCGTGAGTTTGAAGAGGCAGTGCGCAAGGCTCAGAAGGCCAAGTGAATCCGACAACTTGGCTGATCGCCGTCTACCGTCAACCCAACACAACTCCATTTCCCATGAGCAAGCTCACCTACAACGTCAAGCGGGGCAAGAACACCGGCACCAAACTCGCGCCACACTGGTATACCGATGGCGGGGGTTACTTCCTTGCGCACAAGACAAACTCGCGCAATGACCCCGAAGGCAAGCGTGTGACGACGGAGGCCGAACTCATCGAACTGGTCCGTCAGGGATATCACGTGCGCATGAGCAACATGGCAAAAGGCCATGCACCCTCAACCGTGAAGCCGACGATCTCGGTGTAACGCAACCAACGTCAACAGGCGCCCCACCCGAAGACAAGCAAAGTCTGAGATTCATGCGCTGCATGGGTCGGGGTTGGTGCGCCTAAAAAATCCAGCCGCAAGAGAACCAAAGGCAAAGAAACAAAGGAGCATCAACATGCTGACCCAGCACGCACACACTCGCTCTCAACAGCGCGGGATTCCGCCCATGCTTATTGATTTGCTGTTGACCTTTGGCGTTTCAGAGAAGGCCCCGGGAGGAGCTGAGAAGGTTTTCTTCGACAAGTCATCGCGCAAGCGCATGAGGGCGTACGCCGGTCCTCTTGCAGCTATGTTGGAGCAGCATCTGGACATCTATGCAGTGGTGGCCGATGGAAACAAAGTCATCACTCTGGGCCATCGTCTCGGACGTATCAAAGCGCATTGAAGCGTCGCTACACAATCTCTGAGGCGTGCCAATCCACACGACCCAGCAAGAGCGAAGAACGTCGCATTCCCTTTCCCACCGTTCACCAAGCCACAAGGACAGACTTTCATGGCGCTCATTGACACAGTCGCACCTTACTTCGTCCCCTACCTTGAACTGCACGGCTTCACTGGGGATTCGTACTACTTCCGAAAGGAATCGACATCACTGCGCGACTCGAACGGCAGCAAACGCGTTTGGCATCCGCGGGTAAAGCACTCGATGCTCCGGAACTTCCACAGCGATTCCGAGGGGATCCTTTATGCAGCGTTCCCGAAAACAGTAAACCTGAGTGAGCTTCGCCCAGACGATCTTCTGTACCTTGGCTGCTCTGCAACCGGAGGGGCGCGGTATTGGCGTGGACGCCCGAGTCCAACTGAAAGGTTCCAAGGGCCCAAGAGCTGCTTTCACCATGAGCAGATGCGCCGTGGTCGAGATGGAAGCAACCTTGAGTCATATTTGCGCCAGTCTGGGTCAGTTGTCGTTCACACACTGACTGACGCAGATGCTCTGGCTATTGCTCGGATGCACGACATAAGGCTACCAGCGGGCAAGTACCCGGCTCATCAACTCGAACGAGCTGTACTCGCTGAGGGCTTCAAAAGGTGGAAATGGAACGCTCGATCGTGAGTCTGGGCTGCTGCCGGTCTCATCTTCCACTTTAACAAGGTGTCTGTGAAACCTGCAGCAGCCCAGGGGGATGTGACGCCCATTGAGGTTGCCTCTTGCGGTCACCCTTACCGAGCAGTGAAACCTACCCTCAATAGGGCCCGCCTGCAGCGGTGCAGCGCACCGAGAAATAGACACAAGCAGGACCGACAGTGCTCATGTCCTGTGTGAAGATGCTCGAAGAATGCTATGCCCATGTCAGGGCTTGGAAAACAAACAGGAAGGTAAGGCAAGATGGATTCGCAGACGCTACAGCTGTTGATGGCTGTTCTCTTTGGACTGGTGGTTGGCGCAGTCATCACCTGGCTAGCTTCACGGGGCATGCGTGTATCGGCAGTTGAGACAGCTGTACTAAAGGCGAAGTCCGAGTCTCAAGCGGAACTTTCACAGCTTCGCGAGCGCTCCAGTTCACTGGAATCGTCTCTTCAGAAAGGTACTGCATCCTTCAACGAGCTCAGCGCTCAACTCGAGCGTCGCCGCGAAGAACTCGACCAGGCAAGAGATGAGGTTTCCAGGTTGTCTGAACGGGCAGGCCGCGTCGAAACCCTGGAAAACAGACTCAACTCAGCAGCCGAGCAAATGCGTCTACAGGCTGAAGAGCTTCGCCGCATCACCGCTGAGGCTTCGGAAAAGACCAGCCTGGCACAGTCGAACGCGCAGCGGGCGGAAGCACTGGAGATCAGTCTGAACGAGGCCACGTCTCAGTTGAAGCTGGTGACCGCTGATGTGAAGTCCCTGACGGGTATCCGCGCCACGCTCGAAGAACAAGCATCTCGCGTCAAACCGCTCGAAGATGAACTGACCAACGTCCGCCAGCAGTTGCAAACCAAAGCCGAGGAACTTCTGCGGATTTCAGCCGAAGCCTCGGAGAAAGCCACTCTTGCCCAATCGACTGCGCAAAGGGCAAGCAGCTTGGAGGTGGAACTCGTTCAAGTACGGGACCAACTTTCACTGGCTCTCACGGACGTCAATGCGTTGACTGGCCAAAAGGCGACGCTGGAGCAGCAGGCATCCAGGGTGAAGCCTCTTGAAGAAGAGTTGGAGACGGCCCGTCAGCAACTGACACAGCAGATCCAAGAGCTGCGCAGGATCTCTGCTGAAGCATCCGAGAAATCCACGCTGGCGCAATCCAACGAGCAGAAAGCTGAGGCTTTGGAGCGCGCTTTGACCGAGATTCGCTCGCAGCTTACGCAAGCCACTGCCGACCTCAAGGCGCTCACAGGAGAGAAGGCCACTCTGGAAGAGCAGACCACCCGAATCAAGCCGTTGGAAGAAGAACTGGCCAATGCTGGACAACGCTTCAAAGATGCCCAGGCCGCTTTGGCATCTTCCAACGAACGTCGCGCCGCCTTGGAAGAACAATCCTTGCGGATACCCGCCCTGGAAGAGGAGCTGCGGCAAGCCAAGCAGGCCCGAGCGGAGTCGGAATCGAACGTGACACGCTTGACAGCAGAGGTCTCTCAACTGAGCACGCAACTCCAAGCCGAGATCAAGTCCTCGCAAGAAAAGCTGACCTTGCTCGAAGAGGCAAAGAACACACTGTCTGAGCAGTTCAAGAACGTGGCCAATGACATCCTGGAGGAAAAATCGAAGAAGTTCTCTGAACAGAATCAGACCAATCTCGGCCAACTGCTCGACCCGCTGCGCCAACAGATCCATGAGTTCAAGGGCAAGGTCGAAGAGGTGTACGTGCAGGAGAGCAAGGACCGCTCTGCCATGGCAGAACAGGTTCGTCAGCTCGTCTCTCTCAACCAGGCTCTCAGCCAGGAAGCCAAGAACCTGACCAACGCCTTGAAAGGGAACACGAAGGCACAGGGCAACTGGGGCGAGCTGGTTCTGGAACGGGTTCTGGAGGCTTCTGGACTGCGCAAAGGACTGGAGTACATCGTCCAAGACAGTCAGACGCGCGAGGATGGCAGTCGCGCACAACCAGATGTGGTCATCATGCTCCCCGAGCAGCGCAAGCTGGTGGTGGACTCCAAGGTCAGCCTCAACGCCTACGAGGAGTACACCGTCGCCGAGTCGGAGGACGAGCGCCTTCAAGCTGTCCGCAAACATCTGGACTCGGTTCGCAAGCATGTCCTCGGACTTTCAGCCAAGAGCTACGAGAAGCTCTATGGCAACGGCTTGGACTTTGTCCTCATGTTTGTACCGATCGAGCCGGCATTTATGCTGGCGATCTCCCATGACGATCGCCTCTTCATGGATGCATGGGAGCGCAATGTGCTGTTGGTCTCGCCCTCCACACTGCTCTTCGTGGTTCGAACCGTGGCACACCTGTGGCGACAAGAACACCAGAGCCGCAACGCGCAGGACATCGCCAAACGTGGTGCCGAGTTGTATGACCGCTTGGTGGACTTCATCAAGGATCTTGAGCAAGTGGGAACGCGGCTCAAGCAGGCGCGGGAGTCATATGACGATGCTCACAAACGTCTGACCACGGGCAAAGGGAACGTGATTCGACAGGCTGAGATGCTCCGCGATCTTGGGGTCAAAGCCACAAAGAAACTGCCATCGGAACTCGTTGATATCGCACGCGGAGAGTTGACCTCATCAGAGGATCTAGCAGCGCTGACGACAAGTATCGAGCCTGCAGAAAAGAGTGTGGAACCAGACTGACAAATGCCTGCCTGATGCCGTTCAGACGGCAATGGCGTGGCGACGACTGGCAGTCATCTCGACCATGTAATGGGACCGACTTGGAACGACCCAAGTACCTGTAAGGCGCCTCTGCCTTGCCCTCGGACTTTTTCCGCGTAGCCCAAATCACGATGAAAGGGCGCTTTGCAGCGAAAGCGGTCCTTACGTTTCGCTGTCGCGAATGACTGCAAGCAGACGCGCTGCAGTCATCGCCAACATTAACTGGTGGTCAGCCGTAAGCTTTGCCTCCCAGGCTGACAACTGCCAGCAAGCAGCCCTCTGCGTTTCGTCAGCATGTCGTTGAAAAGCTAGGGGCAGTGATGCACACACCTTGGTGGAGCCAGGAATACGCGTGCGGCGACTTGCTTGTCAGTGGTTGTGAAAGGTTCAGGCGAACATGAGTCAGAAGAGACACGAGCATCGTTCCCAGTGGGTTTCACCAGTACCCTCTGCAGCGCAAACCGGCGCTACTGCAGCAAGGCGCAAACGCGAGGCTTGGCGCCTTCTGGTCTTCAAGTGTCAGTCCGAGGTCAGGAGGTATCCTGCAAGCTGAACCATTCGAGAAGTAGTTCATCGTGAAACTGTTCGAACCCATCGTCGACGAAGCGAAGCAACACCAGCACTTCAGGACCGTGCTGATGCAGGAACACGCCGCTGCCCGAGACGTGGTGATGGGCTGGGCGGATGGGTTTCCCAATCGGGATGGCAAATTCGTGCAGGAGTTCCAGATCTCCTTCAACTCACAGTTCTGGGAGATCTACCTCTACGCCGTCTTTCGTGAATACGGCTTCGCATTCGACTGGTCGCGTGCATCGCCGGACTTCCTGCTCGCGCGGGAGGGCTATCAGTTCTGCGTGGAGGCGGTTACCGCCAACGCTGCCGACGGGAAGCCGAATGAGTGGGACCGCAGATTCGACCCTGAGAACCCGATGCCCATCGACATCGCAGCGTTGAACAAGGAGGCAATGGTGCGATTGGCCAACGCCATCCACAGCAAGCACAAAAAGTACACGACCTCATATGCCAAGTTGCCGCACGTCGGCGGCAAGCCGTTTGTTGTCGCGGTGGCTCCGTTCGAGCAACCACACTTCAACCTCCAGTACAACCGCCCAATCAAATCGGTTCTGTACGATCACTATGTGGACGAGGGCGCCTACCAAAAGGATCCAGAGGCGTTCCCGAACGGCCCGCCGACACGACATCTTGGCTTTGTCACCAAGGAAAACGGTGCCGATATTCAACTGGGCTTCTTCAACGACGACCGGATGCGTCACATCAGCGCGGTTCTGTTCTCATGCACTGCGACTTGGGGCAAAGTCGATGCACTCTCCGCGCAAACAAACGATCGACGAACTATCGTACGGACTGTGTGGGGGGCAGAACCGGACGGCCGTCCAACCATGCGCGCCGGCTACGCGGAGGAAATCGGTGAGACGCTAACGGATGGACTGCAGATCTACCACAACCCCTACGCGCTACACCCCCTTAACCCGAGTGCGTTCCGTCGACACGGCGTTGTGCAGAACTACCTGGATGAGCGCGCGGGACGGTGGGTGGAGGAAGAGCTAAATCGCAGCCTTTATTCCCGCTTGGCGATGACTATGGTTGCTCGCGACAACTTTGGGGATGGGCCGGACGAGCCGTCCATCTCGGCAAGCGGAAGCCTACTTGGATGAGCTCGCGGAGAGGAATTTCGTTTTGAGCTTGAGGACCTCCCAAAAGCTGCCCAGAGCCTCAAGCTTGAGATGTGGCTGATGCTCTCAGGGCTACCTCTACCGCTTCCTACCTCGGAGCCAGCGTGAAGCCGATGCGAATGTTGAGAGACTGAGTCAAGCGTAGTACTTGAAATTGTGCTTCCAACTGGTCTGGGGAAGCCCAGGATTTGCAAGAATAATTTCACCAACTCGGTCGGAATACTTGATGGTGATAGGTCGGCCTTCACCAAGCTGGCAAGAGTTGTAGTTCAGCTTGGTCAATCCCAGGATGTCTTTGGCTACCTGAACGATGTCACCTTCTCCAAATTGGATGGTGATTGAGAGGGGCACGGGAATCTCGAAGCCGTCGTAGCTCGCGATGCGAGCTTTAAAGCCGTTGGTGTACAGAAGGCCGTGGCGGTTTGTCCGTTGCCAGAAGACGCCACGCTGGACGGGATACTGGCCTCGTTTTCCGACGTCCGGATGATCGTCGTAGCGGTACAAGAGCTGACCACCACGGTCTTGGCGGACACGAATCGAGATGAGCTTCACACCCTCTGGAACAGCCTTCAAAAATCCTTGGTATTCCTCTGGACTCACACCTGAGTGGGTATGCAGAAAAATCTCCTTTAGTGGTCGACCATCCTGTTCCTGGTAGGTCTCGATGGTGCCGCGCAGCAGCGCCTCAGCCTTTTCTGGCGGAAGGTGATATTCGCCTGTTTTGGCTGAATACCAAGCACCAAACTCACCAACGAAAACAACGCCATCGCCGCTGTCCAAGAACATCTGTGCAGCGCAGCATGCCGTCCGCTTGTTTTCGGCGAGCTTGTAGGCAAGGCCAACGTAGCAGACACCTTCTCGAGCCCAGGGCGTTTTCCATGGCTTCGCGCCGCACTTGTAGTAGATGGCCGTGCCGAAATTCCACAGTCGGTCGGACAGCGGGTTCTCGCCTTTTTCGCCGAGACGCACCTTCGGCGTAATGTGGAGTGTCGACTCCTTAATGATTTGCACCGGTAGGTCGAGTCCCATCAATCGACCCTTGAGCTGCCGGCGGAAGTCTGGCGAGTAGCTACGAGATTCTTCAAACGTCTCTAAAGTCTCGCGAACAGCGGTCACTGCCGCGTCCTCGAAGTCGTCAAACATTCCCTGCTGACCAGTATCCCGGTCAACGATTGCCTGCTCCAGGAAAGACCGCTCGTCGCGGCTTCGTCCAACATCACTGCGTTTGCTCAGAGGAATGATTGAGTTCGGACGACAGTTCTCAAAGACTTCGTCGGGAACGACGCAGATGGCCAGAGCGGGGCGTGAATCGAGCTTTCCGAGCTTTTCCACCTGCTCCATATACAGACCAGTGACCGCGAATGAGCGGTCGTGTTTATCGGCCTTACGTGATGCATCCGAGAGCTTCTCTGCATCAATGGCATAGCTGCGAACAGGTGACGGCCATTTGGCACCGAAGGCCACGTCAAAGCCTGGAAACGGTGGCCAAGCCCGATGTCTGGCAGGGTCGATGCAGGAGGCTGGCGCATTCAGCGCGGCACACCAATCCTTCCAAGCCTCTATGCCGCTAGCAGTGCCGAGAACAATGTTGTCCGGGAGCTGCTGCCTTGCCTCTGCAGGTCCAAAGAGGGCCAGCCCGTCATGCGGGTCTTCAGCGGTTTGGCCATGGCCAAATTCAAGAAGTGGCTCGCCCAGAAAATGAAAAGTGTTGCTCATCCGGCTCCTCCTGCCTGCGGCGCGCCGTCACTATCGTCTGACCCATATTCCTCATTTTCGCGAGTTCTGTTTTCGGCGAGTTCCTCGCCCATGTCGACCATTCCTGCGAGGGTATGAACGTCGAGTCCAACTGGGCACATCCATTTAAGTGGTGAGGTGCTCATCGTTACGGCTCGGCGTCCTTCGCCATATCGAATCAGGCCGGGATCGGCTTCCAGTGCTTGAACTACGCCAAGTAGTCGCAGGAGCCAGTCTTTGTTCCACCAACTCTTCGTCACCGCCTTGCGGCGTCGCCCTAGTTCTTTGAGCTCATAAACTTTGCCATTGAGGTCCGTCGGACGGACATAGACGTTGACGACAACGTTCCAGCTTCCATCAACGTCTCGCCGTGGCTGGAATTTAGGAGCAAGTTGGTAGAGGAACGGCGATGCCCGTTCGCCCCAGCCTTTGGTCCGTTTCCCGGTCAGGCTCACGCGGGTGTCTCGCCCGTCAACGTGTCGGATACGCTGCGTCCATGCTCCATCTTCGCGCTCCGGAAAATAATAGATTCTTCTGTCAGGACACCAAGCCAGCCCCTTTTGCGCGCAAACGACGGTGAGGCTCCGGCGAACTAATTCCTTCGCGACATCCTCTGTCTTCTTGCCATCGCGCTCTGGGTTGTCGACCCACAGAAACTCAGGGGTGCGTATTGTCTTGACGGAGGGAATGGCGTTCTCTGGGGGCGGGGTGAAGGCGACCAGCCGGTAGGCATTCAACTCCACAAACGCCCAACGTGCTCTCAGCTCATCGAGCTTTGCCGTGGATAGCGCTGTGTGGAGGTCGTAGACCAACATCGTCTCAGGCAACCCCAGCGCGAAGATGTTTGCGAAAACAGGCTCTTCCTTTGCGACGGTGACCCGCGTAGGCATGTAGTCGTTCAGCGCAATAGCTTTGCCCTGATCGAGCATGATGTCTGGCTGAATTCCAAGCCCGGCCAGCCTGGCCACGATTTGCTCAAGACCCGTGTTCCAGGAACGGGAGAAGTCTGCCGGGGTAGAAAGTCGCAATCGGGAGGGCAACTTTGACGGCTCAATCTCGGATGCTTTGCAGAGAAGCACCAGTGCTTCTTTCCCCGCCGCCAATCCGCACCGTTCGAGCAGCAATTCGTCGGTCATGCTGGATTTCGACAACACAGGGATGTATTGCGTGGCCCTTAGGTCAACGAGCTTTCGAACGCTCTCGTCTTGGTTTTCACCTACTAAAGGCGCGGTGCCTCGGCACCAGACGCGGAAACCCGCGAGCGTGAGCCGGCGCGAAAGCCAAGTTGCGAGCGCATGGTCGGAGTCGACATGGTCTATGACCAGGGTATCTCGGCTCTCGGCAAGCGATTCCCCGCCTGCTTGCGGAAAAAACGGAGGCGTGAAGATACTGGGATGCTGCGCCAAGAGATGGCGTTGAGGTCCGACCAATAGCACCCTTAACCTTTCCAAGTCGAAGAGGTCTAGCTTCCAACCGAACTCACTCTGGACGAGTTCATGAGCGCCGTCTTTTTCCGCAGCGTTCAATACTTCTGTGCATACGAAGACGAACAAATCGGGGTTGTGGGCTTGTTCGCGGACCCGAGAGCAGTCGCTTTTGAGCTTAGTCTTCCAGTCGCCCCGAACTGTGTATGCAAAGACGATTTTTCGCCCGTTCGAGTCGGATCGAATGATTGCGTCACGCCCGCCGTCACCGGTTCCCCCTAATGGGTCTATCCCGGGATAGTCGGTACCTGCAAGGAGACCTGAACAGAGCCGTTCGAAGTCGCGGTAGCTTGAGACACGCTCCAAGCAATAGGTAATACGGTCAGCGGACATATGTAAAGCATACGATGCAGTTGTCGCATGTGTCCCCTGATGGCCACCCAAATTCCCCCGTCTATGGCCACCTCAAACTCCCCCACCTG
>CAZJZD010000078.1:0-11533 GCA_964550405.1 uncultured Hydrogenophaga sp.
GCCTGGGGGAATTTGGGGTGGCCAAGGGTGGGGGAATTTGACCTGGCCATCGGGGAGAGAACTTTCGCAAGGCCGTCACGAAGGGATGAACTGCGATCAAACCACCAGAGCGCACTTTGCCCTCGGTTGGAAGAAGTTCAAAAAGCGGGGGGTCTCGGTTCGCACCGCATTCGAGCGGACACTTGCAACGTGGTTTGCCAAATCAGTGCGTTGGGATGGAGTGAGCGCCAGTGTCACTCTGCAGCCAGATGCCACGAAGTTCACGATCAAACAGTTCGCGTACTGGGGGGTGCGTAGCACCGATGCCCTTTCTGCGATTGCTATCAATCGGGGTGAAACACCAGCCAGGCGCGCCTATCAGCGACGGCAGGGAAAGAGCAAGGATCGTCATCTCACCGTCAACGGTGAGGCCTTCCTTGACAGCACAAGTTGCGACCAAACGTTGGTCTCCTGTGCCTCTCGTCTCAAGGTGCTCTCGTCTCCTTGGCGAACCGATGTGTTGGGCGCGGCGACTGACTACATTTTTGGTCACCACGTCGGCTTTGAAAGTCCAAGCCAGACGACTGCGCTGATGGCGATTCTTCATGCTTCGGAGGACAAGGTGGAGTACTGCGCACGGTTTGGAATCCGAATTCAGCCGCGTGACTGGCTGTCCATGACCTTCCGAACAATCGTGACCGACAACGGCGAGGGAAAGGGTGAACTCGCGATGAGGGCCCTTGAAGAGATGGAGGCTGGTGCGAGCTTCGGTGCAGCCTATGACGCCATCAACAAGGCGGCACTTGAATCGACACACGCCAGCACACAGGCTCATGTCGATCACCTCATCCCCGGTTCAACCATGGGAAGAAGAGCTGAACGCGGAGAAGCCAGTCGAGTCGGACTGGCTCGACTCAACTTCTTCGAATACATGCCACGACTCATTGAACATGTGCTCCATCACAACAACACGGAAATCATCACGTTGCCATCGATCGAGATGCGGCGTGATGGGGTGGAGCCAACGAGGCGCGGCGTCGTTGAATGGATGGTTGCGAACGGGTACTCCACCTCAGCTCCGACCGACCTTCAGGCTTTGCGCATCCGCTGTCTGCCTCGCCTTCAAGCGTGCGTGCAGGCCGATGGCATACACCTGTACGACCCAACGTACAACGGAAAAAGGATCATCCCCAACTTGGTGTACAGCAGTAGTTGGCTACGAGGCTCTGTACTCCTGTCCCAAGGCCGCCGCCGACATCTCGAAGCGCATCTCAATCCTTCAAATTTGACACGAATCTGGGTCAACTTTGGGGGGCTTAAATGCATGACCCTGCAGTCCCCTGATCCAGATCTGCATGAGTTGACTTTGCTGGACTGGCTCACGATCAGCAGCGATGACAGGATCCGTGCGTTCCTCGCGAAAGCGAACAGGGTCCAAGCAGGGGTCAACGCTGCTGCCGCGTTGACTCGATCAGTTCAGGTTGCCAACAAGCAACGAAATGCGGAGATCAGATCTCTAGGTGCTCAGCCGAAAAAAACTGCGTTGAAGCGTGACAAGCGGGAGAACACCAACTTCGAGAAAGTCGCGCTGACCGGGGTACCCGTAGCGCCGAAAAACCACCACATGTCACCACCGTCAGTGGTTCCACGAGGGAGTCTTGGAAAGTCCGTGATAGCGGCGAGCACTTGGACAGAAGACCTCGCTCAGGCAATCCGTGCATCCCGATCTAAATAAGTAGTGGGGGAGCACATCATGAGTTTGACCAACGCCGCAAACCCCTTGCAAATCGCGATTGACCGACTCCAGAGAAATCCACTGATCGAGGCACTCTCGACAGGCCTCACTCCGTCAGAACTGGCCAAGAAGCTGCGTTTTTGCCCTATCACTCCAGAAAATCTTAAGAGCATCCATCTTGATGATCGACCTTCGCTGCTCTCCGCCTACAAGAGCACCTTCATACCAACGGTACAAGGTCTATCTATAGCCTTGTCGCTCCAACAGATGATTCGTAACGGGTACGCGCAGCGAGATCCACTGCTGGCGCCATCTAAGAAGTTCATATATCTCGGTGGGCAACTCAAGGGCCTCAAACTTTCCGATACAGAGTGGTGGCCTTCTTTCGCCTCTGGCATGGTCATCGATGGAATCACTGGCCTTGGGAAATCGCAGTTGGTCGACCGATTTTTAAGCTTGTACCCGCAGACCGTCGCGCATGGCGCTAATGAGGGCTGTGGCTGGCGGTCGCTCATGCAGCTCTGCTGGCTCAAGATATACATGCCTTCCGATGGATCCCGCGGGGGCTTTCTGGAGGGCGCGTTCAGGGAATTAGACAAGGCTTTGGGTACGGACTACTGTCAGCAATACTCATCCAGATCATGGTCTGTCGAGAAGCTGCTGGTGGTGTTTCTGCACTTGTTGGCCGTTCACCGTTGCGGGCTTCTTGTCATTGAAGAGGCCCAAGAAAAGAACCTGAGCCAGTCGCCCTTCAACCGTGAATTCGTGACCTTTTTCCTGCGCTTACTCAATTGGGGTGTCCCAACCGTACTGATCGGAAACCCACTTGCATTCGCCAACCTCAAGCAGTTCTCGCAAGACGTTGATCGATTCACGGAGGGTGGCTGGCATCACATGCTTCCGACGCTTGATCCTGCGTCGGAGGAGTGGCTAGAAGACTGGATGCCTGGGCTTTGGACACCCACGCTCCTTGACCAACCGGATGCAGCGTACGCCCCTCTGTCGCGAGATCCTATTGACCAGACTCTGGCTGGCTTCGTTTGGAGGAGAACCGGCGGAGTACCTCGCTATCTTGCTCGGCTGCGGATCGAGGTCCAGGAGACAGCCCTCCGGCTGGGATTGCAACAAGTAACGCCTGACTTCGTTGATGCTGTCTATCGGACGAGTCCAAAGATGATCGAGCTCCATGAGCGTATTGATGCTTTTGCTGGGAGAGACTGGCAAGCGCTGCAACGATTCAGCGATATCAACTGGAGCGATTTTCGCAGGCTCTGGACACCGTCGTCGCCCGAGAGCGAACAGCGAGATTTCGCGCTTGGACCTGTGGTGTCAGACGCAAAACTCAAAGCGCCGCCTAAGTCTAGTGTCACCCAAAGAAAGCCCAAAGCAGCCAAGACGAAACCGACGTCATACAAGAACCTCTCAGCTTCGGAGATCAGGGCGAAACAGTTCCAGGAGCGCACCATTGAGAGCCTGACCAAGGCCGCTGGGTTCAAATCCGATTGAGCAAAGACACATGTCCTGTGAGCTTGCGTACATCCCTGACTGGCGATCAGATGAGACCTTGTATTCGTGGGTTTCCTGCTTTCACGCGGTCCACGGACATGGATCGGCGCGTGACACCGGAGCCCTGCTTTTTGGATCAGAGCATGCTTGTCGAGATCGTGATGCTCCCAGAAATCTGCAACGCTTCGTCGGCGTGACACATTCAGCCTTGGGGGATGTTCAGGAACTGCTCTTCACACGCACGCCTATCGGATTGTTCATTCCATTCCTGTCCACACCCCGCCAGAGAAAACTGAATGAGGAGCTAGTCGCGCCAGCAGGACCTGGGTGGCGCTTGTTGTGCGGAATGCCCGCCAGCGGACTTCACGACGCCAGCGAGATGCGCTACTGCGAGCACTGCATCGTTGAAGACATCGAGATCTGGGGTATGCCGCGTTGGCGCCTGCCACACCAACTTCCCGGATCGTGGATATGCCTTGATCACTGCCACGAGTTGAATTCGTTTCGGACGGATGCATCCCAATGGATCCTTCCACCAACTGATGGGCGGTCTGATCGTCGCCCCGCGCTCGCACGAGCAGAGGCAGAAGCGCTTGAGCGGGTAGCCGCGCTGGCTTTGCGGTTGGTGGGGTCCGGTACTTTGGACGTGGACTCAATTCGGCAAGCCGTGCTGGTGGGGCTGCGGGATCAGGGCGTCACGACATGGCTCCACCCGCTCCACAACGCGCACCTTTCATCCTGGTTTTCAGGATCGGCGATGGCAGGCTGGTTGCGACGTTCAGATGGGCCCTGGCAGCGGCTTGCGGCAGGAGATTGGATTCATGATCTCCTTCGCAATCGCGTTGGTGACCATCCTCTTAAATGGATGATCTTGTGGTGCACTCTTTTCGCCGACCACGACAGCACGGCTCACCATCTGCGGTTCTTGGACCCAGTATCGTCTCCACATTGGGATGCAAGTGGACAAGCAACCATCTGGGGGACGAAGCCTCCATCCCTTCCTGCAGATATTCACGACATTGTTGCCAACGCTGCGACCATAAGCGAGGCAGCGAGACTGCTCGGGATCTCTGTGACCACGCTTCGCCACCGGCTGGCAGACCTTGGTACCAACCCACTTGCTTTCCGACAAGACGCGAGTTTCGAGCAGCGTAAACAACGTGCGGTTAACGCAATCCGCGACTTCATCTCCGCGCATCCGTCATGTTCGAGATCGGATATTCACCGGTGCTGCAAGGCAGCTGTCTCTTGGATTCGGTTGAATGCACCAGATGTGTTTGAGAAAACTGTTGAGGCGGTGGGTGATCAGCGAACGTGGCAAATGACGCTGATCGCTGATGAAATCTCGCGGTAGTCTGTTCGTAGTAGCTCAGCTTCCGAAGAGGACATCTGGGCGAGAGCCCTCAGCCCAGAGGAGACTATCAGTCATTCAACTTCCGCTACGCAGCGACAGGAGCCGGTCGCGGCTGGCAGGCGAGCTCACGGTTGGAGTTGGCAAGCTGACAATTGGTCCGACCTCCGCTGCTGGCTTGCCGGGTAGGTGCTAACGCTTAAGTTCAGTCACTTCATGTGCATCCACTGGGGTCAGCTGGGCGTGTCATCGTCGACAACGACACGGGGGCCGCCCGCCAGCAATGCGCCGTCGCGTACGAGGCCTTGCATATTCTCCTGGGGCACCCGATGGCTGATATCGACTCTGGCGCTGTCAGCCATCGCACGAAGGAGCTGGAAGATGACGCTGCTACGCTCGGCGGTAGCGTGCTGGTCCCGCAAGCCGCTGCTATCAACATCCTGCGCAAGCGGATGCCTATGGAAGAAGCCGCAGCGTACTACGGCATCTGCGAGCAGTTAGTGCAGTGGCGTGTCAAAGTCAGCGAAGCCCGGCAAATCGTCAGTTGCAGCAGCTAGAGTTGTGCTCAGGCAAGGGTGTGAGCGGAGAGTTGTAAGTCTCCGGGCATCTTTTTTAGAGATGCCGTTGGCGCCACAAAGGATATCGTCTTCTGAACCGCCTCGGGAATGAACTGCCACCCAGAAGTTAGACGGTCGCGTTCTCGCCAATCAGACGGTGTTTCTCTGCCGGTCTATGGCAGGACGAGGATCTTCATCTAGGGACCTCCGGCTCCAGCCAGTGAATGCCGTCCCAGGACCCAGTAAGGCGGTCTACGTCTTCGATCATGGACTTGAGATCAAGGGGAGTCGGGTAGTGCCGAAGGGTCGCCCGCGCTTCCTGCCTGATGGACTCTGGAACATCGGGGTTTCGCTGAAGCTCTCGGAGCATTTCTCCAGCAAAGCGCAGGGCTCGCGCTCGCTCGTGGGGCATCGTCATGTTCAGTCTCCTTTGGAAGAGCTCAGGGCGTTGTCGAAGACCATCTGACCAAGCACGTTCTTGATGCAGCGGAAGTTCAGATGCACGGTCGTTCTCATCGGATCACGGGATGCGTCACGCCATCAAAGTCAAGAAACAGAATCGATGCGACAGTCATGCCCACCCCTCAGTGCCAGAAGCCATCACTGCTCCCTCCACAGATCTCACCTGTCAGAAGGTGCGCAGGCAGATCCTGACGCATCAGGTGCTTGCGTCCATTGACCAGCGCACGCGCAAAGGCGTCTTCCAGGGTCTGGATCTGTTCTCGCGGTGTGAGATGCGCCAGCAGGGTGATCAGGCGCTTGTCGGGTGGCTCGAAATCCAGGAAGTTCTCGTGAACTTCAGCCGCAACCGATCTCGCCATGTCGATGGCCTGCGCAGCCGTTGGCGCCTGGATGTGAAAGACCCGAAACCGTGACAGGATCGGTGCTGGAATGCTCTGTGAATCGTTCGCTGTCGCAAGCCAGAACACGTGACTGGCGTCGAACGTGATGCCGGCCGAGATGTCTTTGACACTTTTGGCGGTCAAGGGCTCCAGCAAACGGTGCAAAGGCGCCAGTGGATTGTTCTGGCTGGAAGTCGTGGCCTTGTCGATCTCGTCCAGAAGAATGATCGGGTCGGCTTGTCTGCTCATGCAAATTGCCTCGAACACCACGCCAGGTTTTGTGTTGGACCAATGGCGGTCTGATCCCAAGAGCGCAGAGCCGGTATAGCCCAGATCGAAGCTGTGACTGTGGATGTTGCGAGCCAATCCCCGGGCCAGCTCCAATGAGAAATGGGTCTTGCCGACGCCGGGTTCACCTGTCAGCAACATGGGCCGTAGTCGGATCGGTCTGCCCGTCTCACACGCAATCTGAACCTGTCCTTCGATGAGATCCAGCACCTCGCCAAAGTGCGGTTGCCTGCGCCGCATTTCCTGGATCGCCTCCAGCGCTCCGTATGCCGACCGGTGGTCGCTGACACGACGAAACGCTCCGTGCGCTTTGAGCGTGGAAAAGATGGCATGGTCGCGATCGCGAAGTTGCCGGTCTGGCGAACTTGCAGCGTTCTCGAGAAGACGACACGGTTCGTCCCACTCATGGATCTGGACCTGGTCGGAGGCGGCCTGGAAAAGTTCTCGCTGCGAGCTGTACTGGGTGAACAGCGCCTCCCGTTCGACTGCTGGTGAGAACCGCCCACCCTCTCGATCATTGGATCTGGGCTCGGGCGTTTTTGCGACCTTTTCCAGAAGCTCTTCTGCTCGGATTGCAGCAACTCTCTTTTGGGCCTCAAGCCGTGCGCGGGCTTCGGCGCCACGCTGATTCACCAGCTGGCTGATGCGCTCACCCACTGGGAGGAGCAGCTCGACAGTACCAAGCGCATCATCCTGAAAAACCGGGATCGAGCGGATCGTGAAATCCGGGTGATCGGCATCGCAGTCAGGGTGTTGGGTGTACTTCTTCATCGCATCACCTCGCGGCCTTGGTCGTCCAGATACGCACTGAGCCGCTCTCCACGTCGGTGGACCTCCTCGTGTTCTGGGCAAAGCGTCAGCATCCAGGGCGTATCCACCAGTTGAGCAGGCTGGCCGCAGACCATGCACAGGGTTCGCGTCTGCAATTCGGCTTTGAGCCTGATCTCCAGCAGGCGCTGACGTAGCTCACGCGTCTCCGGCGATTCGGGCTCATCACCGGATTCATCGCAGAGCTCGCGCAGCTGATAGGCGAATCGCGCTGCGCCGAACTTCTCTTTGAACTGGATCCAGACGAACGAGTAGCGATCAAGCCGATCACGCATGAGTGCATCGACCGCGCGACACATGCTCACGACGACCGGCATCCAGCCCGCAGCAAAGTCCAGACGAGCGACTCCCGGGGCGCTGAACTGGTACGGGTACAAGGCCTTGAGTTGGCCTGGAGTCAGAGGGAGTTCGGGATCTTCGTCTTGCATGTTGGGCTCTTGGTGGTAGAGCCCGGACATTTGCCTTTTGCCCCGGCTCCGTTGGTGGTAGCTGGGCGGCTGGTGCTTGAAGAACCTCTATGGGCGCGCGTGCCACCCCGCCGTCGAGATGACGGCTATGGAACGGGTGCAAGTTGTGATGCGCATGGTCAGAATCTTCACGGAAGTCGGTGGCTTCGGCAAGAGCAATCCGACCAAAGTGTTGCGTCGAAATTAACGATACTGCTTTGCTCTACCGCGTGACCGCCTCGCGAGCCGTTGCACTGAAGTCGCACCAGCTTCCGGCGTAACGGGCACCTTCAGCGCATGACCTGGCGGCAAGAGCTGCTATTGCTGTAGGCAGATAGGTCCCCAAGACAAGAGCGAGAAGGGATCTCTCACTCATCTGCTATGACAGGCTCTGAATCAGAACTGGAGAGCAAGTTTTCGAGCTGCTCCTTGGCTGTCGAAACGTCAAAAAAGAACGTGTGCAGCAACGTGATGGCCTTGCTGACTTCCTGTATTTCCCAGTCCGTCCTTGGAGGGCTGCGTTTGAGTTCTTTCCCACTGCTCGAAAGCCATGTTTCGACCTGATGCAGGTTGACGATCGTGAGTCCGCGTTCCAGCAACTGCGTTGCTGAAATGTTGGACAGATACACCGGTGTCACTTGCGTCGGCGAGGACAGCTTCAACGCGTCGGTCAGCTTTGTGGCCAGCGCGCGGCCCAGCCCAATCTCCGGGCTCGCCTCGAATTCAGTCAGAGCCTGTGCATAGCGCTCGGGATGCGCTTGGATGTCAGAGACCTCAGCAGGAAGACGGAATCGGCGACACAGGAGCTGGAGGGCGGAGCGTGCCCGCGCGGTTGTGATGTGCTCTTGATGAGCTGCTTCTAAAAGGGTCGATCCGTTCAAAACGGCTCTGAGGATGGCGGCCTTTGTGAAGCCAGGAATCATGATCATTCCTTCGTGAAAATTCGGCAGTGAATAGACCCGGTCCGCTCAAACCTTGCGCATGGTTTGACGACACGAGTCGTCACTCTATAGCGGTAGATGCCCCTTTTGATGTTCTGTTTCTTCTGGCGAAAGCCAGTTGTTCAGGGTGCAAAAACCTGTGGTGCGCGCGCATCAAACTCGATGCCATCAAGACTCAAGTGATGCTCGCGCACAACCGAGTCGGCTACCTCCCGCGCCGCCGCATCAACCGATACACCGCCGGTATCACCAGCATGGACAGCAGCGGCGCACTGATCATCCCTCCCACCATCGGTGCGGCAATGCGCTGCATCACCTCGCTGCCCGTGCCGTTGCCCCAGAACAGCGGCAGCAGGCCCGCCACGATCACGGCCACGGTCATGGCCTTGGGGCGCACTCGCAGGACCGCGCCCTCGCGGATTGCGTCCAGGAGATCGGCATCGGTGTCCTGACCAACGGCCTCGCGTGCCGCCCAGGCCTGTTTCAGGTAGAGCAGCATGATCACGCCGAACTCGGCCGCCACGCCGGCCAGCGCTATAAAGCCCACCGCGCTGGCCACTGACAGGTTGTGACCCAGTGCCCACAGCAGCCAAACGCCGCCCACCAGCGCGAACGGCAGTGTGGTCATGATCAGCAGCGCTTCGTCGAAGCGCCGGAAGGTGAGGTATAGCAGCACGAAGATGATCAGCAGCGTGAACGGCACCACCAGCTTCAGCTGGGCGGCGGCCCGCTCCAGGAACTCGAACTGACCCGACCACGACACCGAATAGCCGGCCGGCAGATCCACCTGCTCGGCCACCACGCGCTGCATCTCCCTCACTGCGCCACGCAGGTCGCGCCCACGGATGTCCACGTACACGAAACCAGCCAGCCGGGCGTTCTCGCTGCGCAGCATGGGTGGACCGTCCGAGATGGCGATGCGGGCGACGTCCGACAGCACCAGGCGCTGGCCCCGGGGGCTCACGATGGGCAGGGCGCGCAGGGCCTCCAGCGAATCACGCAGTTCGCGCGGGTAGCGCAGGTTGATGGCATAGCGCTGCAGGCCTTCGACGGTCTGTCCGACCTCCATGCCACCCACCGCACCCGCGACCACGTCCTGCACGTCGGCGATGTTCAGGCCGTAGCGCGCCGCGTCATCGCGCCGGATGTCCACGTCGATGTAGCGCCCGCCGGTCAGGCGCTCGGCCAGCGCGCTGCTGACCCCAGGGACCTGCTTGATGGCGGCCTCGATCTGACCTGTGAGGCGGTCGATGGTGGCCAGGTCGGCGCCGGCCACCTTCACGCCCACAGGGCTCTTGATGCCGGTGGCGAGCATGTCGATGCGGTTGCGGATCGGTGGTACCCAGATGTTGGACAGGCCGGGCACACGCACCGTGCGGTCCAGTTCCTCGACCAGCTTGTCGGGCGTCATGCCGGCGCGCCACTGGCTGCGCGGCTTGAACTGGATGGTGGTCTCGAACATCTCCAGCGGTGCCGGGTCGGTGGCGCTGTCCGAGCGGCCCGCCTTGCCGTAGACGCTGAGCACCTCGGGCACGGTCTTGATCAGGCGGTCGGTCTGCTGCAGCAACTCGGCGGCCTTGCCGGCCGACAGGCCGGGCAGCGCGGTCGGCATGTACAGCAGGTCCCCCTCGTCCAGCCGGGGCATGAACTCGGCACCGATGTGCTTGAGCGGCCACAGGCTGGCCAGCAGCAGCACGGTGGCCACCACCAGCGTCAGCTTCGGTGCCCGCAACACCGCGTTCAGGCAGGGGCGGTAGAGCGCGATCAAGAGCCGGTTCAAGGGGTTGGCGTTTTCATCGGGAATGCGTCCCCGGATCAGGTAGCCCATCAGCACCGGGATCAACGTCACGGCCAGCCCCGCCGCCGCCGCCATGGCATAGGTCTTGGTGTAAGCCAGGGGAGCGAACAGCCTTCCTTCTTGCGCCTGCAGCGTGAACACCGGGATGAAGCTCAGCGTGATGATCAACAAAGAAAAGAACAGCGCGGGCCCGACCTCTGCGGCCGCCTCACCAATCACGCGCCAGCGCGGTTCGCCCGAGAGGACCTGCCCCGGGTGCTCATGGCCCCAACGCTCCAGGTGCTTGTGCGCGTTCTCGATCATCACCACCGCAGCGTCCACCATCGCGCCGATGGCGATCGCGATGCCGCCCAGCGACATGATGTTGGCGTTGACGCCCTGCTGCTGCATGACGATGAACGCCATCAGGATGCCCAGCGGCAGCGAGACGATGGCCACCAGGGCGCTGCGCAGGTGGAACAGGAACAGCACGCAGACCACGGCCACCACCAGAAACTCTTCCAGAAGCTTGAACCCGAGGTTGTCCACCGCACGCTCGATCAGCCCGGAGCGGTCGTACACCGGCACGATCTCCACGCCCTGGGGCAATCCGCTTTGCAGTTCGGCCAGCTTGGCCTTGACGGCCTTGATGGTCTGCAGCGCGTTCTTGCCCGAACGCATCACGATCAGGCCGCCGGCCGCTTCACCTTCGCCGTCGAGTTCGCCGATGCCGCGCCGCATCTCCGGCCCGAGCTGTACCCGGGCCACGTCGCCCAGGCGCACCGAGACGCCCAGGTCGCTCGTCATCAGCGGGATGGCCCGGAAATCATCCAGGGTCTTCAGGTAGCCGCTGGCGCGCACCGCGTATTCGGCCTCGCCCAGTTCGAGCACCGATCCCCCGGCCTCCTGGTTGGCGCGGCCGATCGCCTCGCTCACCATCGTCTGCGTGATGCGGTAGGCAGCCAGCTTGTCGGGGTCGAGCACGATCTGGTACTGGCGCACCATGCCGCCGAGGCTGGCCACCTCGGCCACGTCCGGCACGGTCTTGAGCTCAAAGCGCAGGAACCAGTCCTGCAGCGAACGCAGTTGGTCCAGGCTCTGTCGGCCGCTGCGGTCCACCAGCGCGTACTGGTAGATCCAGCCCACGCCGGTGGCGTCGGGCCCCAGGGAGGACTTGGCCGACGGCGGCAGCCGCGACTGCACTTGGTTGAGGTACTCCAGCACGCTCGAGAGCGCCCAGTACAGGTCAACTCCGTCATCGAATAGCACGAAGACGAAGCTGT
>CAZJZD010000079.1:0-11185 GCA_964550405.1 uncultured Hydrogenophaga sp.
CGCTTGGGCCGCTTGAAGCGGGCGATCTGGTCCAGGCAGAAGGTGTCGAGCGTCCTGGCATCCAGCGCCGCCCCCGCCTGCGGCACGACGAAGGCCACCACGATTTCGCCCCATTCGGGGTCGGGCGCGCCGACCACGGCCACTTCGGCCACGCCGGGCGCGTGCAGCAGCACCTCTTCCACCTCGCGCGGGTAGATGTTGCTGCCGCCGCTGATGATCAGGTCCTTGCTGCGGTCCTTGAGGGTCAGGAAGCCGTCGGCGTCCAGCGCGCCCATGTCGCCGGTCCAGAGCCAGCCGTCGCGGATGGCGGCCTGGGTGGCCTCGGGGTTGCGCCAGTAGCCGGCCATGACGCTGTCGCCTTTGATCAGCACTTCGCCCACCTCGCCCACGGGCAGTGATTGGCCGTCGGGCCCCGCGACGCGGATGCGCACGGGGGTCTGCGCCACGCCGACGGAGGCGATGCGCGCTTCGTGCCGCGGGTGCGCGGTGTCGGCCAGATGGGCGCGGCTGAGGGCGGTGCCGGTCATGGGGCTTTCGCCCTGACCGTAGATCTGCACGAAGCGCGGGCCCATGGTGCGCAGCGAGCGGCGGATGTCGGCGGCGTACATGGGCGCGCCGCCGTAGACGATGGTCTTGAAGCTCTGGCCGCACTGCTCGGGCGTGAGACCCTGCGCCTCGGCTTCGTCCACGATGCGTTTGACGATGGTGGGCGCGGCGAACAGCGAGAGCGGGCCGAGTTCGCGGCCGAGGTCGAACAGTTCGGCGGCGTCGAAGCCGCCCGAGGGGGGCACCACGTGCCGCGCGCCGGCCATGAGGTGCGGGATGGCGTAGAGCCCCGCCCCGTGCGACATGGGCGCGGCATAGGCGATGGCATCGCCCGCATCAACGTGATCGACGTCGTTGAAGTAGCCCAGCCCCATGGTGAGCAGGTTGCGGTGCGTGATCATCACGCCCTTGGGCCGGCCGGTGGTGCCGCTGGTGTAGAACAGCCAGGCGGTGTCGTCGGGGGCGCGGTCTTCAATCTCGCTCAGGCCTTCGCCTTCGTTGATCCACACGTCGCAGTCGGCGCTGTCCACGTCCATCACACCGTCCAGCCCGGTGAGTTCGGCCGGGTCGGGCACGATGTCCGACGTGACGAAGGCCCGGCGCGCGCCTGAGTTCTCCACGATCCACTGCACTTCCTTGAGGTGCAGCTTGGCGTTGACCGGCACCACCACCAGCCCGGCCCACCAGGCGCCGAACAGCAACGCCAGGTAACGCGGGTGGTTGCGCATGAAGAGCAGCACGCGGTCGCCGGGTTGCAGGCCGGCCTGCCTCAGGTGAGCGCCCACTCGCGCGGCACGGCTCGCCCAGTCGGCGTGGGTCGCCACGGGCCGGGTACCGCTGTAGAGGGCGGGGCGGTCGGGGTGTTCCAGCGCCCGGCGTTGCAGCAGGTGGGCAAGGTTCATGGGCGGTCTCCGTTTGTCGCACGCTTGTACCTTTGAAACGATACAGTGGGTTCATGTCCGAGCCTGTCCCGCCCCTGATCGCCGCACTGCTGCAGCCGGCCCGCTACCCGCACGCGGTGGAGCGGGTGGAGCTGGTGCAGACGCACGGGGCCTGGGTGCTGCTGGCGGGCGAATACGCCTACAAGATCAAGAAGCCGGTGCGGTTTCCGTTCATGGATTTCAGCACCCTGGCCCTGCGCCGCCACGCCTGCGAGGCCGAACTGCGCGTGAACCGGCGGTTCCAGCGCCACGACCAGCCGGCCACCCACCCCTACCAGGACGTGCTGCCCATCACCGGCACGGCGACGGACCCGCGCTGGGGCGCGGCAGGAGACGAGGGTCAGGCCATCGAGTTCGCGGTGCGCATGCGCCGTTTTGACGAGACCCTGCGGCTGGACCACCTGTGCGCGCGCGGCCTGCTGACGCCCGCGCACATGGCGGGGCTGGCCCAGCGCATGGCCGGCTTCCAGCGGCGGGCGGCGGTGGCGGACAGCACCCAGCCCTGGGGCCATGCGGCGGCGGCCATGCGCTGGCCGCGCGACAACTTCAGCACCCTGCGCACGCTGCTGACGGCACCGGCCGACGCGGCGCTGGTGCGCGCCCTGGGCGACTGGACCGAGCAGCGCTTCATGGCCATCGAACCCCTGCTCTCGCGCCGGCGGCAGAAGGGCCGGGTGCGTGAAGGCCACGGCGACCTGCACCTGGCCAACCTGGTGCTGATCGGTGACGAACCGCTGCCGTTCGACGCCATCGAGTTCAACGACGAGCTGCGCTGGATCGACGTGGCCAGCGACATGGCCTTTGTCTGGATGGACCTGCTGGACCACGACCAGCCCGGGCTGGCCAACGTGCTGCTGAGCGAGTGGCTGGACGCCAGCGGCGACGTGTCCGCACCCACGGTGTGGAGCTTCTTTGCCAGCTACCGGGCCGGCGTGCGCGCCAAGGTGGCGGCCATCCGCGCCGGACAGCAGGACGGCACGTCCGAAGCCGAAGACAGCCTCGATGAAGCGCGGCGCTACCTGGCGCTGGCGCAGGCCATCGCCCACCCGCCGTCGCCGCAGCTGGTGATCACGCACGGCCTGTCGGGCAGCGGCAAGACCTGGGCCTCCGGCCAGTGGCTGCTGGCCGAGCCCAGCGGACGCGCCATCCGTCTGCGGTCCGATGTGGAGCGCAAGCGCCTGCACGGCATGGGGCCGCTGGCGGCCAGCGGCTCGGGCCTGAACGAGGGGATGTACCGGCCGCAGGCGCATGGCGAAACCTACGAGTCGCTGCGCACGCGGGCGCGCGGCCTGCTGCAGGACGGCTGGTCGGTGCTGGTGGACGCGGCCTTTCTGCGCGCGGGCGAGCGGCAGGCCTTTGCCGACCTGGCGCAGGCGGCCGGTGTGCCCTTCCACATCCTGGCCTGCGAGGCCAAGCCCGAGGTGCTGCGCCAGCGCATCGGCGCCCGGCGGGCCGCGGGCCGCGACGCGTCGGAAGCGACACTGGCGGTGCTGGAGCAGCAGTTCGGCTGGCTGGAGCCGCTGACCGACGCGGAGCGCGCGGCCAGCGTGCGCTGAACCGGCCTCAGGGTCAGCCCCTGTCGGACCTGTCCTACCCCCGTTCCGGCCGCTGACCGACACGCGCCGGACCAGGCGATTCCTACACTGAATCCATCGCAGCAAAGAGGCTGCGGTGCTTCAGCAACCGGACCGGTCGAGACACCGGCCCGCACCAGGAGATCGCCATGCTGCACTACGCCGTCGTCTTCCTTGTCGTCGCGCTGATCGCGGCCGTGCTGGGCTTCGGCGGCATCGCCGGCAGCGCCATGGGCATCGCCAAGGTCCTGTTCATCGTGTTCCTGATCATGGCCGCGGTGAGCTTCCTGTTCGGCCTGCTCAAGCGCTGACGCGGACACCGTTCCCGGGTTCCGTTTCCCGTTCCCTTCCCCAACCCACCAGGAGAGTCCCATGACCAACCGAGTCCAGAAAACCCTCGAGAACGCGCAGAACCACCTCGAAGACGGTGCGCACGCCGAGCAGACCGCGGTGAGCCACCAGGCCGACCAGCTGGTCGTGGGCACGCGGCGGGTCGAAGACCTGGCCCGCGCCGGCATCGAGAAGGCACGCGCCGCCGGCTCGGCCGTGGCCAGCAAGGCCCAGCACCTGGGCGAATGCACCACCGACTACGTGCGCGACAAGCCGGCCCAGGCCCTGCTGATGGCGGCGGCTGCCGGCGCCGCCACCACCTTGCTGGTGGGCTGGGCGGTGCGCCGCCGGGCCCACTGAGCCCCCGCACAGGACGCCAGCGGTGATACACCCCGCCTTCATCGCGGCTGCACGCCAGCCCGGCCTGGTGCTGGACCACGCCAGCGCCTACGCAGACCTCGCGTCGGCCGAGCTCGATGAGTGGCGTGGCCAGTGGCAACGCCGGGCCGCCCTGCTCGCGGCGGCGGCCCTGCTGGCCTACCTGTCGCTGGCACTGGCCGGTGGCGCCGGTCTGGCGCTGGCGGTGGTGCCGCTGGCCAGCATGCCCCTGCCCTGGCTGCTGGCCGTCGTGCCCGCCGTGCCCCTGCTGCTGGCCGCCGCGCTGGCCTGGCGGGCGCACCGCATGGAACGCACCCCCCCATTTGCCGAATTGCGCCAGCAACTGGCGCAAGACCTGGCGACGCTGCGCATCCTGGAAACGGAATGAACGCCGCACCGCCTGCGCGCGATGCGCGCACTTTGTTCCCCGGCGAGCGCAAGGCGCTGGCCCTGCAGCGGCTGGACGCCACCCGCACACGGCTGATCCGCCACCTCTACCCGGCCCCGTCCGGGCACGAGGCCACCAACAGCCCCGCGGTGGCGCGCCTGTTGACGGCCGTGATGGGGCGCGTGCAGCGCGATGGCTGGGTCCGGGGCGCCTGGCGTGCGGTCCGCGCGCTGGGCCGCCAGTGGTTCAAGCGCCAGCCCTGGCACGCACCGGCCGCCCTGGTGGCGGGCACACTGGCCCAGGAAGTGCGTCCCCTGCTGCGCCACCACCCCTGGGCCTGTCTGGCCACAGCGGCGGCGGTGGGCGCCGGCCTGGTGCTGGCACGCCCCTGGGTGTCGCGCACGGTGCGCCAGCAGATGCACGGCCTGCCCGCACAGGTGGGCGGTCTGCTGTGGCAGCAGCTGGCGCAGGCGCCGGTGCAGCTGGCCCTGGCCGGTGCGCTCAGCGCCTGGCTGGCCAGACAGCGCCCGCAAGCCCCGGCAACGGACGCCGCCGCGCCACCAAGCCGCTCGCCCGAACCCGGTCCACCGCCGGCGGCCTGAACGGCCTCACTGGATCAGGCCGTTGGTCATGGCGTAGTAGGTCAGCTCGCTGTTGCTGGAGAGCTTGAGCTTTTCCAGCACGCGGGTGCGGTAGGTGCTCACGGTCTTGACGCTCAGGCACATGGCCTCGGCCATGGCGCCGATGGTCTCGCCCTTGGCCAGCCGCAGGAAGACCTGCAGCTCGCGTTCGGACAGCAGCTCGTGCGGCGGCCGGTCCAGGCCGCCGGCCACGCCTTCGGCCAGCAGGGTGGCCACGGCCTGGCTGATGTACTTGCGCCCCATTGACACGGTGCGGATGGCCAGCACGATCTCGTCGGGTTCGCATTCCTTGTTGAGGTAGCCGCTGGCTCCCAGGCGCAGCAGGTTGGTGGCGTAGTGCGCCTCGGGGAAGCCGCTGAGGATGAGCACCGCCAGATCCGGAAAACGCGCCTTGATGGCCTTGAGCGCGTCCACGCCGCTCTGGTCGGGCATGGAGATGTCCAGCAGCAGCACGTCCACCTCGCCGCCGCGGGCCAGTTCCAGGGCCTGGGCGCCGTTGGCCGCTTCGCCGGTGACGCGCAGGTCCACGTGCTCCGACAGGAACTGCTTGAGGCCGGCACGCACCACGGTGTGGTCGTCGACGATGCCGATTCGGATCATGCGGGCTCCTCCATGGAAAAAGGGGTCACGGCACTGTAGCCCGGTCCGCCGGGGCTGTCCGTCGGACAACGCCTACACACGACCGACACACGGGCAGCCGTCTGTCCTACACGCGTGCGCGGATGCCGCCGACAGGCGCATGGGCCCTGCGTTTCTACAGTGCCCTCACAGCACCGCGAACCGATTCGCGCCGCTGCCACCGGTCAGCCCGAGCGGCCGGCCATCCCAACCCAACGCAGGAGGTATGTCATGAACATCCAGCACCGAGCCCGCGTGGTGATCGCCACCACCGCCATGGTCTTCGCCGTCTCCGCATGCGGTCAGAAGGAGGAAGCCACCGTCGGCCAGGAGATCGAGGTCGACACGGTCCAGGGCGTGGTGTCACTGAGCGGGCCCGCGCCCAGCGCCGACGCGGCCGAACGCGCCACCGTGCTGGCCCGGGCCGTCGAAGGCGTGACCGCCGTCCAGAACCGGCTGGTGGTCAACAAGGGCTGATGCCCGCACGCCACCCCCAATCCCCGGAACCGTCCTTTATTTCCCCAGGAGACCCTCATGATCCGAAACCTCACCATGGCTGCGGCCCTGGCCGTGAGCACCCTTTTTGTCACCGGCTGTGCGGTCGTGCGCGACCAGCAGACCGTGGGTTCCTACATCGACGACGCCACCATCACGACCCAGGTCAAGGCCCGGTTCGCGGAAGACCCGACGGTCAGCGCGATGGCCATCAAGGTCGAAACGCTCAAGGGCGTGGTGCTGCTCTCGGGCTTCGCCAAGTCGGGCGCCGAGCGGGACCAGGCGGCACAGCTCGCCGCCAGCGTGAAGGGCGTGACGAAGGTGGACAACGCCATCGTCGTGAAGTGAGCCGTGTCGGACCGGTCCTACAACACCGTCGGCCGAAACGCGATATCGTGAAGGACCCAGAAGACCTGTATGCGGGAGCGGTGGCCACACCGCTCCCGGAACGTGGCAACCGTTCCATGCCCACCCTCCGCGCTTTCATCGTCGAAGACAACCCCACCATCCTCAGCAACCTCGTCACGACACTGGAGGAGCTGACCGGAACCCGGGTGGTGGGCTCGGCGAACAACGAGGCCGATGCGGTGCAGGCCTTGCGCCAGCACGGCGGCGCGCTGGACCTCATCATCGTGGACATCTTCCTGGCCGCCGGCAACGGTTTGGGCGTGCTGGAGGCGGCGCAGTCGATGGCGCTGAGCGCGCAGCGCGTGGTGCTCTCGAACTTCGCCAGCCCCGAGATCTGCCGCCGCAGCCTGGCCCTGGGTGCGGCCAGGGTGTTCGACAAATCCCGTGACCTGGATGCCCTGATCGACTACTGCGACGAGCTGTCGCGGGGCTGATCATCGGGCCTTGTCCGTCCCACACGCAAGCAGCGAATGTCCCCACCCGAAGGTCTGCGCAACGCCACCGAACCCGTCCAGCGCCTGCGCAACACGTTCGCGATCGCGGCGCGTGGGCGCTACACGATGCCCATCGTGTTTGCCCTGGGCGTGATCGGCATGGTGGTCAACGAAAGCGCCTTCCAGCACTCGCAGGCCACGCTGACACGGGGCATCGCCCTGACGGATGCGCGCGTGAAGTCGGCCGAGACGCTGCAGAAGATCACCGATGTGGGGCTGTACGCCCGCTCGTACATCCTCACCGCCGAACCCGCCGAAGCGCAGCGCTACCGCGCGGCGGTGGCCGACCTGCTGGCGGTCAAGGATGCCGCGCTGGAGCAGGTGGGTCTGATGGATCCCCTGCACACGGTGTCGATCGAACCGATCGAGCGCCTGATCGACGAGCACCTGCGCGTGACCGGCAGCTGGATCGACATGGTGTCCAGGGGGGAACGGGCGCCGGCCATCGCCGCGGCCTCCAATGAATCCAGCCTTGCGCGCCGAGACGCGCTGAGGAAGGCCTTTGCCGATGTGCTGGAGCAGGCCGTGGCCATCCAGCAGGAAGCCCGGCTCAACCTGTACGACGCCCTGATGATCAACCGCGTGGCGGTGCATCTGCTGGCGCTGGCCACCGTGCTGGGCCTGTACCTGTACCAGCGCCAGTTGCGGCGGGGCGACCGCCAGATGGCGGAGGAAGGGCAACGCCTGGCGGACCGCGTCCGGGAGAGGACCGCCGAACTCACCGAAATGGCGACCCACCTGGTCAACGCGCGCGAGGATGAACGCGCCCACATCGCGCGCGAGCTGCACGACGAGATGGGCGGCCTGTTCACCTCCATGAAGCTGGACTTTGCCCGCCTGCGCCGCCTGCCCGAGCTGCCGGACAAAGCGGTCGAACGCATCCAGGCCATCGAGGCCCGTCTGGGGGAGGGCATCGCCCTCAAGCGCCGCATCATCGAAGACCTGCACCCGTCGGCACTGACCCAGCTGGGGCTGGTGCAGGCGCTGGAGATCCTGTGCCGGGAAACCGGCGAACGCCTGGGCACGGCGGTCCGGGTCGACCTGCAGGACGTGCGACTCGACAAGCCGGTCGAACTGACGCTCTACCGCATTGCGCAGGAGTCGTTGACCAACATCGGCAAGTACGCCGCCTGCCAGCAGGTCGAGGTGCGGCTGCACGCCGACGGTCAGGCGGTGTGCCTGAGCGTGCGCGACAACGGCCGCGGATTCGATCCGGCCCAGGTGCCGCATGGCCGCCACGGCCTGCGGGGCATGCGGGTGCGGGTGGAATCGCACGGCGGTGAACTGACCGTCCAGAGCGCCCCGGGAGCGGGCACCACCGTGCTGGCGCGCCTGCCGTCACCGGGGCGGACGGGCTGATCGCCCGCACGCCGCCACAAAATTTCAAAGCCTGCGGGCCGGTTTTCAATCGGCACCGGCGCGGCACGCCGGTACGATGCGGAGCTTCCCCGCCCCCTGGAGACAAAACCATGCCCGTGATCACCAACATCGAAGACCTGCGCGTTCTCGCCGAAAAGCGCGTGCCGCGCATGTTCTACGACTACGCCGATTCCGGCTCGTGGACCGAAGGCACCTACCGCGCCAACAGCGACGATTTCCAGAAGATCAAGCTGCGCCAGCGCGTGGCGGTGAACATGGAAAACCGAACCACGGCCACCAAGATGGTCGGGCAGGAGGTGAAGATGCCGGTGTGCATTGCGCCCGTGGGCCTGACCGGCATGCAGAGCGCCGACGGCGAGATCAAGGCGGCCAAGGCGGCCGAGCGCTTCGGCATCCCGTTCACACTCTCGACCATGAGCATCTGCTCGATCGAGGACATCGCGGCCAACACCACCGCGCCCTTCTGGTTCCAGCTTTACATGATGCGCGACCGCGAGGCCATGGCCCGCATGATCCAGCGCTGCAAGGTGGCCAAATGCAGCGCCCTGGTGCTGACGCTGGACCTGCAGGTGATCGGCCAGCGCCACAAGGACCTGAAGAACGGCCTGACCGCGCCGCCCAAGCCGACGATTGCCAACATCATCAACCTGATGACCAAGCCGCGCTGGTGCCTGGGCATGGCGGGCACCAAGCGCCACACCTTCGGCAACCTGGTGGGCCATGTGAAGGCGGTGACCAACATGAAGTCGCTGGCCTCGTGGACCAACGAGCAGTTCGACCCGACGCTGTCGTGGGAAGACGTGGCCTGGGTCAAGGAACAGTGGGGCGGCAAGCTGATCCTCAAGGGCATCATGGATGTGGAGGACGCGCAGCTGGCCGTCAAGAGCGGGGCCGACGCCATCGTGGTGAGCAACCACGGCGGCCGCCAGCTCGACGGCGCGCCCAGCAGCATCGAGGCGCTGCCGGCCATCGTGGCTGCGGTGGGCGACCAGATCGAGGTCTGGATGGACGGTGGCATCCGCAGCGGCCAGGACGTGCTCAAGGCCTGGGCCCTGGGCGCGCGCGGCACCATGATCGGCCGCGCCATGGTCTACGGCCTGGGCGCGATGGGCGAAGAAGGTGTGCTCAAGGCGCTGCAGATCATCCACAAGGAACTGGACATCACCATGGCCTTCTGCGGCCACACCAACATCCAGAACGTGGACCAGTCCATCCTGCTGCCGGGCACCTACCCGAAGGCCTGAGGCTCAGGCATCCAGCTTCAACAAGGCCGGCTGCAGGGCCGACCACAGGTCCAGCGGCTCGGGCTGCCTGAGGGGACTGATGGCCGACAGCCAGGGCAGGCCCTGGCGCTCCACCAGTTGCTGCAGCTCGGGCGTGACCGATTCGGCGGTGCCCAGGGCCACGAAGACCGGCGCGTGGTGGACCTGGCGGCAGGCCGACAGCACACGCTCGGCGACCAGACGGTTGCGCTCGGCGTCCGGGCACAGCATCAGCACGACGGCACCGTGGTCCGGCAGGAAGGCGTGGGTCATGCCCATGGCCAGGCCGTTGCGGGCGTTGGCGATCAGACGCCAGCCGGCCTGCCCGATGTTCGGCAGATCCAGGTAGTCGCTCTCGACATCGTGCACGTCGTCCACGGAACCGGCAAAACGCCGCCGGATCAGCGGCCGCCGCTGCCGCTGCGACAGCGCCGTGAGCAGATCAAACGCCTGGGTGCCCTGTGAAGACAGCAGCATGGCGCGCGGATACAAGCCGCCGGGCACCGGCATGTCGGGTGCCGCCGGTGAACACAGGCGCAGCCACACGCTGGCGGGCTCGGTGGCCTTCTCGCGCACCAGGATGTCCTCGAGGGAAAACAGGCGCTGCGCGAAATCACCGGAACGCTCCTGCCCCTGCACGATGGCGCCGATCCAGGGCCGGAACAGGCGCGGCTTGCCCACGCTTTCATGGAGGATGCGCAGACCGTGGTGCCGGGGGTCCTGGGCGACGCGGTCCATCAGCGCGCGGATGCCGGGAGCCGGCCCTTCGATCCATTCGACGAACCAGCCGCTCATGTGCAGCAGTGCCACCCGCAGACCGGCGGGCTGGTTGTTCGTCACCGCGTGGTCACGGATACGGCGCATTTCGTCGAGCACCGACCCGGCCACCACCGACATGCTCGCGTAGATGAGGCGCGAGACCGACTGCAACGGCACTTCGCTGCCGCTGTCGGGCCAGTGGGTGTTCGATGATTCTTCTTCTGCAGCGGTCATGGCGGACAAGGCAAGCGGTGGTGGGCCAGGAAACCCGCATGGGACAATCGGCGGGCCCACAGGAGCCCATGGTAGGGCTCTGACCGGTCCGCCCACCTGTGGCAAACCCCAACGACCCTGCGCCCGACCCGATCATGTCATCGACAGAATCCCCCGCAACTCAAGCCCTCCCTGACCGCCGCGTTTCCTCTGGCTGGCGCATCCTGTCCGTCGTCCTGCTGCTGGTGCTGCTGCTGGGCTGGGCCACCGGCGCCAGCATGTTCGAGCAGTTCAAGACACAGATCCAGCACCTCCAGGGCAAGCTGGCCGCCCAGCCGCAGATCACGCGGGTGGCGGTGCTGCTGGACGACAAGGGTCTGCCGGCCATGCTGGCCACCTTCACCGCCCAGGAAAACCGGCTGCAGCTGCAGCGCCTCAACGAGGTGAAGGAAGGGCGCGAAGACAGCATGCAGGTTTGGGTGCTGGGCGCCAATGGCCAGCCGCGCTCGCTGGGCATCATCGAAAGCAAGTACAAGACCCTGCAGCTCCCGGTGCTGCCGGCCGACCTGCAGGACGCGGTCGAACTGGGCATCAGCGCCGAGAACAAGGGCGGCGTGCCCGACGGCTCCCCGCCCAGCCTGCCCTGGCTGTTCAAGGGCTGGTTCGTTCAGAAAGCGATCTAGACCCCACGCTCCACCGCTGACGCGGGTCGCTGCCCCCCGAGGGGGCTGATCCGGCTTGGGGCGGCCCGGCGCCGG
>CAZJZD010000080.1:0-10836 GCA_964550405.1 uncultured Hydrogenophaga sp.
CCTGAACCCGCGCATCCGCCTGGGCGCCTCGACCTGGAGCTACCCGGGCTGGGCCGGCATCGTGTGGGACGAGGGGTCGTACAGCGAGGCGGTGCTGGCCAAGAACGGCCTGGCGGCCTACGCACAACACCCGTTGCTGCGCTGCGTGGGCATCGACCGGTCGTTCTACCGCCCGCTGACCGAGGCGCAGTACGCGCGCTACGCGGGCCAGGTGCCGGAAGACTTCCGCTTCGTGGTGAAGGCGCCGGCGCTGGTGACAGACGCGCTGGTGCGCGGCGAACAGGGCCAGGGCCGCCAGCCCAACACGGCGTTTCTGGACCCGGTGCTGGCCACGCAGGAATTCATCGCCCCCGCGCTGGCGGGGCTGGGCGACAAAGTGGGCGCGCTGGTGTTCCAGCTCAGCCCGCTGCCGTTTGCGCAGCTGCAGCGCCTGCCGCTGTTGCTGGAGCGGCTGCGCGCCCTGCTGCGGGCGCTGCCCGATGTGCGCGGCGCCACGCCCGACGGCTTGGTGGCGGTGGAGGTGCGCGACCCGGAGTGGCTCTCGCCCGCCACCGCGCCGCAGCTGGCGGCCGTGCTCAAGGAGACCGGCGCCACCTACTGCCTGGGCCTGCACGCCAAGATGCCGCGTCTGGCCGAGCAGTTGCCCATCCTGCGCGCGCTCTGGCCCGGGCCCATGGTCTGCCGCTGGAACCTGAACCCGCTGCACGGCGCCTACGGCTACGAGGACGCGCAGCGTTCTTACGAACCCTACGACCGCATCCACGACGTGGACGTCGAGACGCGCGAGCTGATCGTGCGCACGGTGCGCGGCGTGACGGGCGCGGGGCAGAACGCCTACGTGACGATCAGCAACAAGGCCGAGGGTTGCGCGCCGCTGTCGGCGCGGGCGCTGGCGGAGGGCCTGGCGGCTGGCGAGGCCCCGTCAACACCCTGAGCGCGCCGCGGCGCGGGTGTTCGTTCAGTTCGTCTGGGCCGCCGGTTGCATGGCGGCTTTGTAGATGCTGTTGCGCGGAGCGCCCATGAGGCGGCGCAACATGGGCTCGAAGGTTGCCAGCGGCTCGGCTTCCGCCGCGGGGTCGAAGGCCCGGTTGTCGTAGAGCTCGACGAATTCAGCCGTGCGCGCGTAGTGCGGGTGGTCCTTGAACTGGTCGCGCATGTTGCGGTCCAGCCCGATGTGGTGGAAGAAGTTGTAACCCTGGAACACGCCGTGGTTCTGCACCATCCAGAGGTTCTCGTCACTCACGAAAGGTTTGAGGATGGCGGCGGCGATGTCGGGATGGTTGAAGCTGCCCAACGTGTCGCCGATGTCGTGCAGCAGCGCGCACACCACGTATTCCTCGTCCCGCCCGTCGCGCAGCGCCAGCGTGGCGGTCTGGCGCGAATGGGTCAGCCGGTCGACCGGGAAGCCGCCGAAGTCACCGTCGAGCAGGCGCAGGTGGTCGAGGATGCGGTCGGGCAGCGACCTGGCCATCTTCATGGCCTCGGGGACGATGCGTTGCCAGTCTTCCCGGGTGCTGTCTTCCATGCGGGTGAAGCGGGCGCGAGCGTGGACGTTCATGGTTGTCTCCTGTGTGATGCGTTCGAAGGTGGTCGAACCGGTAGGGTGAATGGCCCGGGGCAGCCCCGGGGCTACCCGGGGAGTTAGGGACTCATTTTTGTTCTTTTAAGAACAATTTCAGGCCGACAATGGGCCAAAAATGTTCTTAAAAGAACAACTCGGGGTGTTTTGCATGCCGGGTACTCACCGGGTGCCGTTGCTCATGCCGGCAGGTCGAACAGCGACGCGCCACCCGGCTGGTAACCCTCCAGCTCCAGCAGCCGCCATTTGGTGATGGCGCCGCCGCTGGCTGAAAACCCGCCGGGCTGGCCGCCCGCCGCCAGCACGCGGTGGCAGGGCACGACGGGTGCAAACGGGTTGGAACCCATGGCCTGGCCGATGGCGCGTGCGAGGTTTTTGTCGCCCATCTCGGCGGCGAGTTCGCCGTAGGTCAATACCTGCCCGGGCGGGATGGCGCGGGCGCGCTCGTACACCCGTTGCAGAAAGGGCGTGAGGCGCGACATGTCCAGCGGCAGGTGGCGCAGGTCGGCCGGGCGCTCGCCGCGCAGGGCGGCCTTGAGTTCGGTGATGGCGGACTGGACGGCGGGCGGTGGGTCGGCATCAGGCACCGGTGCGGGCAGATTGCGCAGCAGGCGCTGGCGCGTGCCCTCTTCCGTGGGCTCGGGCAGCTGCACCGCCGTGATGCCCGCCAGCCCCCAGGCCATGCCGCACACACCGATGGCGGTGGGGAACAGCGTGTGGCCGGCGCCGCTGTTCATGGCCGTGTTCAGCCGGCGCGCAATGCCTGCCGCAAGCCCACGCCAATCTCGGGCCGTTCGGCAAACGGGTCGGGCGGGTTGGTGCCGGCCACGATGGCGTCGAAGCGGCTTTGCGCGTTGCCCAGGGCCTTGGGGTGGCTGTAGATGTAGAACTGGTCGTGCCGCATGGCGTGGAACACCATCTCGGCCACCTGGGCAGCGGTGATCTTGCCGCTGCTCACCGCCTTGTCGCTCATGGCCTGGCCGATCAGCTGGCTCTGCGTGGGCTTCTCGTCGGCCAGCGCGGCGGGCTTGTTGCGGTGGCTCTGGCTGATGCCGGTGGGCACGAAGTACGGGCAGAGCACGCTGGCGCCGACCTGATCCGTCACCAGCTTCAGGTCCTGGTAGAGCGTTTCGCTCAGGCTGACCACGGCGTGTTTGCTGACGTTGTAGATGCCCATGTTGGGCGGGGTCAGCAGCCCGGCCATGCTGGCGGTGTTGACGATGTGGCCGCGGTAAGTGGGGTCGGCCTTGGCGGCGGCCAGCATCATGGGGGTGAACAGGCGCACGCCGTGGATGACCCCCCAGACGTTGACGCCCAGCACCCATTCCCAGTCCTTGACCGAGTTCTCCCAGATCAGGCCGCCCGAACCCACGCCGGCGTTGTTGAAGACGAAGTGCGGCGCGCCAAAGCGCTGTTGCACGGCCTGGGCCAGGGCCTCCATCTGCTCGGCGCTGGACACGTCGACCTTGCGGGCCAGCACTTGCGCGCCGGCCGCTTCGAGTTCGGCCTGGGCTATGTCCAGCGCGTCCTGCTGCACGTCGACCAGAACCAGGTTCATGCCCAGCTTCGCGCCGATGCGGGCGCATTCGAGGCCGAAGCCGGAGCCGGCGCCGGTGAGCACGGCGGTCTTGCCTTGGAAGTCTGAAATCACGTCTTGTCTCCTGTGGTTGTTCTTCAGCGACGGATCATTTCCAGGTGCGGAATGCCGTCTTCGATGTAGGGCTTGTTGTCCGACACGAAACCGTGGCGGTTGTAGAAACTTTCAAGGTGCGCCTGCGCGCCGATGCGGATGGGCTGCGGGCCCCAGAGCTTTTCCAGCAGGCGCACGGATTCGTTCATCAAGGCATGGCCGATGCCACCGCCGCGCGCGGCCGGCGCGGTGACCACGCGGCCGATGCTGGCCTCGGCAAAGGTCACGCCGGGGGGGACCAGGCGGGTGCTGGCGTGCAGGTGCGGGGTGCCGTCCGCATCGACCACCTCGCCCAGCACATGCAGGCATTGCGGGTCCAGCCCGTCCATGTCGAGGAAGACGCAGGCCTGTTCGACGACGAACACCTCGCTGCGCAGGCGCAGCAGGCGGTACAGGGTGTCGGTGCTCAGCGCGGCAAACGGGAGGCAGCGCCACTGCACCTGGGCGCTGCGCGGGAGAACGGTGGTTCCAGTCAAGCTTTCACTTCCTTGAGTACATATCCGATGCGGGGGAAATGTACGTGCAGGCGCCCTGCCCGCTCGTCGGTGCGGGCCAGGGTGACGTGGGTGCGGGTGGCGGCCACCAGCGTGCCTTCGGTGGTTTCGGTGCCGAAGCTCTGCGCCGCCACGGTGACGCGGCTGCCCAGGGCGATGCCGTGGTCGTCCTGGAAGGCTTCCTGCGGCAGCGGGGCCGGCTCGGCCGCGGCGGCGATGGCGATCGCCTCGGTGGACGTCAGCTTGGACGGTTGGCCGTGGCCGATGGCGGCCATGCGGTCCATCCAGGCCAGCACGCCGGGTGTGGCGTCCAGGATGCCGGCCATGGCGGGGTTGACCACGCGCGTGAACCACAGCGGGTGGTAGGCCGCAAAGTCGGCGATGCAGGGGGCGTCGCCCAGCAGGAACGGCTGCTCGTGCAGCATGTGGGCCAGGCGGCGCAGGTGGCTGCGGTAGGCGCTGGTGGCGTCGCCCGGGCGCAGGCTGGTCATGCCCGCGCGCATGGCGCCGCGGTCGGCCGCAAAGGCCTGGGCGGCTTCGGGCGGCTGGTTGGCAAACATCGCGGCCGCACCCTTGGGGCTGAGCGTGTAGCCCATGGCGGCCCAGAACAGGTCGCCGTCGGCCCACTGCGCCACGATGCGGGCGATGCCCTTGAGGTGATCCGGGAACAGCGCGGGCTCGGGTTTCAAATGTTCGAGCACGGTGGCGATCAGCGACGTGTCGCAGTAGATGTCGGCCCCGATCTGCAGCAGCGGGGTGCGGCGGTAACCGCCGGTCAGCGCCACCACGTCGGGCTTGGGCATGACCATGGGGATGTGCACGCTCTGCCAGGCCAGGCCCTTGAAGCCCAGCATGAGCCGGCCCTTCTCGGCGAACGGGGACGAGGGGTAGTGGTGCAGGATGGGCGTGTGCATGGCGGTACTCCCCTGTGAGGTCAGATCAGCTTGACCAGCTGCTTGCCGAAGTTCTTGCCCTTGAGCAGGCCCATGAAGGCCTCGGGCGCGTTCTCCAGGCCCTGGGCAATGGTCTCGCGCGGGCGCAGCTTGCCTTGTGCCACCAGGGTGCCGAGCTCGGTCAGCGCCTCGGGCCAGACTTCCATGTGCTCGCTGACGATGAAGCCCTGCACCTTCAGGCGGCTGACCAGGATCAGCGCCGGGTTGGCCAGGGGCAGCGGCTGGCCGTCGTAGCCGGCGATCATCCCGCAGACGGCGATGCGGCCGAAGGCGTTCATGCGCAGCAGCACGGCGTCGAGGATCATGCCGCCGACGTTCTCGAAGTAGCCGTCGATGCCGTTGGGGCATTCCTGCTTGAGGGCCTTGGCCAGGCTGTACATGTCCTTGTGCAGCTTGTAGTCGATGCAGGCGTCGAAGCCCAGTTCGTTCACGGCATAGGCGCATTTGTCCGGCCCGCCGGCGATGCCGACCACGCGGCAGCCGCGTGCCTTGGCCAGCGCGCCGAAGGCGCTGCCCACCGCGCCGGTGGCGGCGCTGATGACCACGGTCTCACCGGCCTTGGGTTCGATGATCTTCACCAGGCCGTACCAGGCGGTCACGCCGGGCATGCCGACCGCGCCGAGGTAGTACGACAGCGGCACGTGGGTGGTGTCCACCTTGCGCAGCGCGCCGGGCTGGGTGGCGTCCACCACGCTGTATTCCTGCCAGCCGCCCATGCCGACGACCTGGTCGCCGGCCTTGTATTTGGGGTGCTTGGAATCGACCACCTCGCCCACGGTGCCGCCGATCATGACCTCGCCCAGCGGCTGGCTGGCGGCGTAGCTCTTGCTGTCGTTCATGCGGCCGCGCATGTACGGGTCCAGGCTCAGGTAGTGGTGGCGCACCAGCACCTGGCCGTCGGCCAGCGCGGGGGTGTCGGTGGTGACGAGCTTGAAGTTGCCGACGGTGGCTTCGCCTTGCGGGCGGTTGTCGAGCAGGATCTGGCGGTTGGCGGGCATGGGGTGTCTCCGTGGTGTTGTCGGGTTTGAAGTCAGGGTTGGGGTCAGGTCGATGGTCGGCGCAGGGTGGGCAGGCCGACGCCAGCGGCGTCGAAGCCGCCATCGACCGCCAGCACCTGGCCGTTGACGTAGCTGGCCTGCGGGCTGCACAGGAAGCCGACCGCGTTGGCGATTTCTTCCAGGCTGCCGTAGCGGGCCAGCGGGATGGTGTCGTGGTAGTCGGCGCGGATGGCCGGCGTGTGCACCTTCTTGGCCATCTCGGTTTCCACCGGGCCAGGCGCGATGGCGTTGACGCGGATGCCGGCGTTGCCGTATTCCACCGCCTGCTGTTTGGTCAGGTGGATCAGCGCGGCCTTGGACGTGCCGTAGGCCACGCGCAGCGTGCTGGCGCGCAGGCCGGAAATCGACGCGATGTTGACCACCGCACCACCACCGCCTTGCAGCATGAGCGGCGCGCAGGCCTGCACGCACAGGAACGGGCCGTCGAGGTTGGTGGCCATGACCCAGCGCCACTCGTCGAACGTGGTGTTGGCGATGGGTTTGAAGGTGGCGACGCCCGCGTTGTTGACCAGGGCGTCGAGCCGGCCGAAGGCACCCGCGATGCGCTGCACGGCGGCGGCCACCTGGGTCGGGTCGGACACATCGCCATGGATGACCAGCAGGTCGCCGGCACGCGCGCCCAGCTCAGCGCGCAGCGTGGCTTCGGTGGCGGTCAGGGTGGCGGCGTCGTTGTCGATCACCGCGACCCGGTGGCCGTGCTGGAAGAACCAGCGCGCGATGGCCAGGCCGATGCCGCGGGCGGCGCCGGTGACAAAAGCGACGGGCATGTCGGATGGGCTCATCAGTCGGTCTTGAGGGTGTTGAGCGCGTTCGTCCCCTTGCCCACCGGCAGCCGGGGCACGAACTTGAAGGTACCGGTGGCGTGGGCGCAGAGCTTGCCCTCCGCGTCCACGATGCGACCTTCGGTAAACGCCATGGTCGCGGTGCGGTGCAGCAGCGTGCCGTGCGCGGTGAGCGCGCCCTTGGCCGCGCGCATGAAGCTGGTCTTCATCTCGATGGTGACGCAGCCCATGGCCGGTTCCACCGAGCGGGCGGCGTGCGCCATGACCACGTCCAGCAGGGTCATGCTGGCGCCGCCGTGCACCACGTTGAACGAGTTCTGGTGCTCGGGTTGGGGGTTGAAGGTGATGGTGGCTTCGCCACCCTCGAACCGCTCCAGTTCAAAACCGAGCAGTTCGACGAAAGGGATGTGGACCTGGAATTTCATGGGCGAACGATACAGCCCGGGGCGCGTTCAGCCGCCGGTGACCACACTGACGCCGCCGTCCACCGCCAGCCACTGGCCGGTGATGTGCTTGCCGGCGTCGGATGCGTAGAGCACGGTCAGGCCCTTGAGGTCTTCGTCGTCGCCCAGGCGGCCCAGCGGCGCGCCTTCCTTGAGCTTCTCTTCGCCCAGGGCCTTGAGCGTGCCCACGGTCATCTTGCTGGGGAAGAAGCCCGGGCAGATGGCGTTGACGCGGATGCCGTGCGGACCCCATTCGGCGGCCAGCGCGCGGGTGAAGTTGATGACCGCACCCTTGGAGGTGTTGTAGGCGATGGTGTTCATGCCGCGCGGGTTGCCGCCCAGGCCGGCGATGGACGCGGTGTTGATGATGCTGCCCTGCTTGCGCGGGATCATGCTGGCCTTGGCGATGAGCTGGCTGAGCAGGAAGTAGCTGCGCACGTTGAGGTTCATCACCTTGTCCCATGCTTCGAGCGGGTGGTCTTCGGCCGGGGCACCCCAGGCGGCACCGGCGTTGTTGACCAGGATGTCCACGTCGCCCACGCGCTGCAGGGTTTCGCTGGTCAGGCGGCGGATGTCTTCCTCGTGCTGGCAGTCGGCGGCGATCCAGCGGGCATCGATGTTGGCGGCTTGCAGCTCGGCCGTCGCCTCTTCCAGGTCGGACGCCTTGCGCGAGCTGATCACCACGCGCGCGCCGGCCTCGCCCAGGGCGTGGGCCATCTGCAGGCCCAGGCCGCGCGAGCCGCCGGTGATGAGGGCCGTCTTGCCCTTGAGGTCGAACAGTTGCTGGATGTTGCGGGTCATGTCTTGTCTCCAGTGGATGTGTGGAATTCAGAAAGCGTCTTCGGCCAGGTCGGCGCAGGTCAGGTCGCGTTCGCGCACCACCTGCAGCCAGGCGCCGATCTTGGGCAGTTCGTAGTGGAAGAAGAAGCGCGCCGCGGCCAGGCGGCCGGTGCGGGCGCTGCTGTCGGCCGATGCGTGCGCGGCCAGGGCGACGTCGAGCCAGATCCAGGCCAGCACCGTGTGGCCGAAGGCCTGCAGGTAGGGCACGGCGTTGGCCAGCGCCTCGGTCGGGTTGGCGGTGGCCCAGGCGGCCTTGGTGGTGGCGCCGACGTCCTGCAAGGCCTTGCCCAGGGCGTTGGCGTGCGCGGCCAGTTCGGGCACCTGGATGGCGCGCTGGATCGTGTCGTTGACGCGGCCCGCCAGCAGCGCCAGGCCCTTGCCGTTTTCCATCAGCACCTTGCGGCCCAGCAGGTCCATGGCCTGGATGCCGTGCGTGCCCTCGTGGATCATGTTCAGGCGGTTGTCGCGCCAGTACTGCTCCACCGGGAAGTCGCGGGTGTAGCCGTAGCCGCCGTGCACCTGGATGGCCAGCGAATTGGCTTCCAGGCACCACTCGCTGGGCCAGCTCTTGGCAATCGGCGTCAGCACCTCCAGCAGCAGGCGCGCGTCGTCGGCGGCTTCGGGCGCGCCGGTGTGCTGTTCGTCCACCAGCCGCGCGCAATAGAGTTCGAGCGCCAGCGCGCCTTCGGCGTAGCTCTTCTGCGCCAGCAGCATGCGCTTGACGTCGGCGTGTTCGATGATGCGGACCTGCGGTGCCGCGGCGTCTTTTCCGCCCGCGCCCATGGGCCGGCCCTGTGGGCGGTTCTTCGCGTAGTCGAGGCTGGCGTGGTAACCGGCCATGCCCAGCATGGTGGCGGCCATGCCCACGCCGATGCGGGCCTCGTTCATCATGTGGAACATGCACTGCAGGCCCCGGCCGGGCTGACCGACGAGGTAGCCGATGGCCCCTGCCCCACCCCGCACCGGGTACTTGCCCTCGCCGAAGTTCAGCAGCGTGTTGGTGGTGCCGCGCCAGCCGCACTTGTGGTTCAGGCCGGCCAGCGCCACGTCGTTGCGTTCGCCGGTCAGGTTGCCATCGGTGTCCACCAGCTTCTTGGGCACGATGAAGAGGGAGATGCCCTTGACGCCCGGCACCAGCTTGCCGTTTTCGTCGGGGATCTTGGCCAGCACGAGGTGCACGATGTTCTCGGTCAGCTCGTGTTCGCCGGCCGAGATCCACATCTTGTTGCCCTTGAGTCGGTAGCGCGGGCCGAGCGGATCGGTCTCGAAGCCCTCCCCGTCCGGCACGGCACGGGTCGCCACGTCGCTCAATGACGAACCGGCCTGCGGCTCGGACAGGCACATGGTGCCCGACCATCGGCCCGAGAACTCATTGAGCGCAAACACCCGCTTCTGCGCCTCGCTGCCGTGTGCCATCAGCAGGTTGGCGTTGCCCACCGACAGCATGCCGCTGCCGATGGACACCGAGGCCATCGCGAAAAACGCATTGGCCGCGGCCTCGACCGTGTAGGGCAGCTGCATGCCGCCGATGTCGTAATCCTGCGCCGCACTCAGCATGCCGCTCTCGGCGTAGGCCCTCTGAGCGTCGTGCGTGGCCTGCGGCAGGATGACTTTCTCGCCGTCGAAGTGCGGTTCCTGCATGTCCACCAGCCGGTTGAACGGCGCGTACTTTTCGCGTGCGATGCGCTCGCAGGTGTCGAGCACCGCGTCGAAGGTCTCGCGGCTGTGGTCGGCAAACCGCTGGCGCTGGTTCAGGCTTTCGACGGACAGCCAGTCGTTCAGGAGGAAGTCGATGGTGGGGCGCAGGCTCATATCGGCTCCGGAAAGAAAAAAGGGGGCGGCAGCCGCCGCCCCCTGGACAACGCGATTACAGGACTTCGAACACCCCAGCTGCACCCATGCCGCCGCCGATGCACATCGTCACGCAGACGCGCTTGGCGCCGCGGCGCTTGCCTTCGATCAGCGCATGGCCCGTCAGGCGCTGGCCCGACACGCCGTAGGGGTGACCCACGGCGATGGCGCCACCGTTGACGTTGAGCCGGTCGGCCGGGATGCCCAGCTTGTCGCGGCAGTACAGCACCTGCACCGCGAAGGCTTCGTTGAGCTCCCACAGGTCGATGTCGTCCATCTTCAGGCCCAGGCGCGAGAGCACCTTGGGGATGGCGAACACCGGGCCGATGCCCATCTCGTCGGGCTCGCAACCGGCGACGGCAAAGCCCAGGAAACGACCCAGGGGCTGCAGGCCCTTCCTGCTGGCCAGAGCCTCATCCATCAGCACGCAGGCACCGGCGCCGTCGCTGAACTGGCTGGCGTTGCCGGCCGAGACCAACCCCCCGGGCAGCGCCGAGCGCAGGCCGTGGATGGCCTCGAAGGTGGTGCCGGGGCGAATGCCTTCGTCGTTCTCGACGGTGACCTGCTTGGTCATCAGGCCCATGACCTTGTCGGCCACGCCGGCGGTGACGGTGATGGGCGCGATCTCGGCCTTGAACAGGCCGGCTTCCAGCGCGGCCGTGGCCTTCTGCTGGCTGGCGGCGCCGTACTCGTCCATGGCGTCGCGGCCGATGTTGTAGCGCTTGGCCACCTGCTCGGCGGTCTGCAGCATGTTCCAGTAGATCTCGGGCTTCTGCTTCTCCAGCGCGAGGTCCTTGAGCATGTGCTGGTTCATTTCCTGCTGCACGCAGGAGATGCTCTCCACGCCACCGGCCACATACACCGAGCCTTCGCCGGCGATGATGCGCTGGGCGGCCAGGGCGATGGTCTGCAGGCCCGAGGAACAGAAGCGGTTGACGGTCATGCCCGAGACGGTGACGGGCAGGCCGGCCTTGAGGGCGATCTGGCGGGCGATGTTGGCACCCGTGGCACCTTCGGGGGTGGCACAGCCCATGATCACGTCTTCGACTTCGGCGGCGTCGATGCCGGCGCGCTGCACGGCGTGCTGCACGGCGTGGCCACCGAGCGTGGCGCCGTGGGTCATGTTGAAGGCGCCCTTCCAGCTCT
>CAZJZD010000081.1:0-10618 GCA_964550405.1 uncultured Hydrogenophaga sp.
CCGGGTGCATGTCGGCGTGGAAGAAGCCGTCGCGGAACACCTGGGTGAAGAAGATGGTCACGCCGTCGCGCGCGAGCTTCGGGATGTCCACCCCTTTGCGGCGCAGTTCGTCCACCCGGTTGATGGGCAGACCGTGCATGCGCTCCATCACCATCACCTCGGTGTGGCAGTAGTCCCAGAGCATTTCCGGGATCAGCACCAGGTCCAGGCCCTGCATGTTGCGGCGCAGCTGGGCGGCGTTGGATGCCTCGCGCAACAGGTCCAGCTCGTCGTGCAGGTACTTGTCGAACTCGGCCACCACTTCCCGCGGCTTCAGGCGTTTGCCATCGGCCGAGAGCTTTTCGACCCAGCCGGCCATCATGCGCATGAGGCTGAGATCTTTCTCGATCACCGGCAACATGTTGGGCCGCAACACCTTGACCGCGACCTCGCGGCCACCGTGCCGGCCGTCGCGCAGGGTGGCGAAGTGCACCTGGGCAATGGACGCACTGGCCACCGGTTTCTGCTCGAAATGGGTGAAGACTGCGTCCAGCGGCTTGCCGAAGGCGCGTTCGATGGTGGCCACCGCGATGGCGCTGTCAAAAGGGGGCACCCGGTCTTGCAGGCGAGCCAGTTCCTCGGCGATGTCGGGCGGCAGCAGATCGCGCCGGGTCGAAAGCACCTGACCGAACTTGACGAAGATGGGCCCCAGGCGCTCCAGCGCCTCGCGCAGGCGCTGGCCGCGCGGCGCGTCCAGCCGGCGGCCGATGGTGACCACCCGGGTGAGCAGGCGCAGGAAAGGGTGCTGGAAGCTGGACAGCACCAGCTCGTCCAGCCCATGGCGCAGCACCACCCAGAGGATGAAGGCGCCCCGCAGGAACCGGGTCATGTGGCGCTACCGCTGCGGTCAGGTGTGGCGGCGGGCGTGGCGCGGTTGAACGGTGCCGGCGCACGGCCGACGAAGGCCTTGACCGCCTGGGCCGCCGTGCCCGCCATGCGCACCAGAGTGTGAGCGGCGGCATCGCCCAGGAAGCGCGAGAGGTCCTCCTCCACGTCCCAGCGCACGTTGTCCACCAGCCAGGCGACTTCGGCCGCCAGTTGCACGTCGCCCTGGATGTCCACCCCCGGCTTCTCGCCAGCAATCACGCTCTGCGCCAGCGAGAACGGTGAGGTTTGCGTCAGGGTCACGGTCAGTTCAGGTGCTGCGCCGTCGGCCGGACGCTCCAGCAGGCCGGCAGGCGTCGCAGCGAGCGTGAGGTGGATCTCGCCCCACTGAACCTTGACCGGCTTGCCCCTCTGGCGCTTGAGCCGCTCCTGCGCCTGCGGCTCCTGCATCAGCACGTGGTTGAGAAACAGCACCACACGGTTCTGCAGTTCGTCCACCATCCATTCCGGCGGCTTGAGGCCGCTGAGCAGCGACTGCAGGAAACCCAGGGGATGCGAGGACGAGGAGGATGCGGTGTTCATGATCCCCCGATTCTGACGGATAAGACCACCCCTTCCGGGGTGGCCGGGTGCCCGAAGGGCCTACTGCAGGGCCTGCACCCCCGCCACCAGCCAGCCGCCATCACCCGACTTCGCCCGCGAAATGCTCCAGATCTCTCGGAAGGGATTGGGCCCGGCCCCGTCTTCGCGCATCAGCCCGGAGAACTCCACATTGGCCATATGCCCTTCGCCCAGGTCCTCGATGCCCAGCAGGCGGGCCTCGACCATGACCACCTCGGTCCTGCCGGACACGCCGCCAAGCTGCTGTTCGCGCTCGGACAGCTGGCCCTGGATCTGCTCCAGCATGTCATCGGTCATCATCGCGCGCAGGCTGGGGATATCGGCCCGGTCCCAGGCGTCCTGCAGTCCGATGAAGTTGGTCTTGGACGCAGCCAGAAAAGCCTCGGTGTCAAACCCGGCGGGGACCCAGAGTTCGTCGGGGGAGGACGCATCCTGTGCATCGCCGTAAGCAGATTCCCAGGGTCGGGCGGAAGCATCGTTGCCGACGTTCTTGGGGCTGTAACCCCGGGGCGTGGCTGGCTCAAGCTGCGATTGCCCGCTGGCCATGGCCGCCATACCGTGCCCCAGCGCCGGCGCACCCGACTTGACAGCCAGCAGCCGAATCAGCCCCCAGGCCGCCACCGCCAGCACACCCAGGCCCAAAACCATCCACAGACTGTTCATTTTTTTCTTCCCCCGACAGGTCCGGCCCGGAAACCGGCTAACACTTGATACCCAGGTGCAGGGCGACCACGCCCGCACTCAGGTTGTGAACGTCCACGTGGCCGAAGCCCACCGACTTCATCAGTTGACGCAACTCTTCCTGGCCCGGGTGCATGCGGATCGATTCGGCCAGGTACTGGTAACTCTGCGCATCCTTGGCAATCAGCTGACCCAGTTTCGGCAACACGTTGAACGAATACCAGTCATACGCCTTTTCCAGCGGCTTGGCGACGCGGGAAAACTCCAAGACCAGCAATTTGCCCCCCGGCTTGAGGACGCGGCGCATCTCGGCCAGGGCCTGGTCCTTGTGCGTCATGTTGCGCAGACCGAACGCCACCGAGACGATGTCGAAATGGTTGTCGGCAAACGGCAGCTTCTCGGCGTCGCACACCAGGGTCGGCAGCACCAGACCTTCGTCGAGCAGCCGGTTGCGGCCTTCGCGCAGCATGGCCTCGTTGATGTCGGTGTGCACGACGCGGCCGGTCGGGCCGACGCGTCGGGCAAAAGCGCGGGACAGGTCGCCCGTGCCACCCGCGATGTCCAGCACCTGCTGACCTGGCTGCGGGTTGGCCACGGTGATGGTGTAGCGCTTCCAGATGCGGTGCAGGCCGGCCGACATCAGGTCGTTCATGACGTCGTACTTCGGCGCGACCGAATCGAACACGCTGCGCACGTGTTTCGCCTTTTCCTGCTCGTCTACGGTCTGGAAGCCGAAATGGGTGGTGGCCATGGATGGTGTCTCCGTCGGGATCAGTGGCTGCCGCAGGCGTGTCCGCCCTTTTCCGGCATGGGCGCATCGCGATCAACCCCGGCGGCCTGGAGCCGCTGTTGGTAATCGTTCCAGAGTTCGGCCTGCTGCGATCCGAGGAAATACAGGTAATCCCAGGCGTAGATGCCGGAATCGTGGCCATCCGAGAAGGTCGGCTGCACCGCATAGTTGCCCACCGGTTCCAGCGCCACGATGCCCACCTCGCGCTTGCCGGTCTGCAGCACCTCCTGGCCCGGGCCGTGGCCCTGCACTTCGGCTGAGGGGGAGTACACGCGCATCAGCTCAAACGGGATGCGGAAGTGCGCACCATCGGAAAACGCCACCTCCAGCACACGCGAGGCGCTGTGTACCGTGATGTCCTGCGGCGTCGGGGTGTCCTTGTTCAGTCCTGCCATGGTGTTCTCCGGGTTTTCAGACCAGCACGCGTTCGATGCCGCCCTGATTGGCTTTCGCGACGTACTGGGGCAGCCAGTCCTCACCCAGGATCTGGCGCGCCATCTCGACCACGATGTAGTCGGCCTCCAGCAGGCCGTTCTGCAAATCGTCGGTGTAGCGCGACAGGCCCTGCAGGCAGCTCGGGCAGGAGGTCAGCATCTTGATGTTCTGCTGCGGTGCCACGGCACCGGCCGATCGCAGTGCAGCCTCGCCCTTGCGGATTTCCTCTTCCTTGCGGAAACGGATCTGGGTGGAGATGTCCGGCCGGCTCACGCCCAGCGTGCCGCTCTCGCCACAGCAGCGTTCGCTCTTGAGAACCTGGTCGCCCACCAGCGCCCTGACGGTCTTCATGGGGTCCTGCAGCTTCATCGGGCTGTGGCAGGGGTCGTGGTACAGGTAGCCACCCTGCCCTGCCGGCAGCGTGATGCCTTTTTCCAGCAGGTACTCGTGGATGTCGACAATGCGGCAGCCCGGGAAGATCTTGTCGAACTCGTAACCTGCAAGCTGGTCGTAGCAGGTGCCGCAGGACACCACCACCGTCTTGATGTCCAGGTAGTTCAGCGTATTGGCCACGCGGTGGAACAGCACCCGGTTGTCGGTGATCATCTTCTCGGCCTTGTCATACTGGCCCGAGCCGCGCTGCGGGTAACCGCAGCACAGATAACCCGGCGGCAGCACGGTCTGTACCCCGGCGTGCCAGAGCATGGCCTGGGTGGCCAGGCCCACCTGGCTGAACAGGCGCTCCGAACCACAGCCCGGGAAGTAGAACACCGCCTCGGTTTCGCTGCTCGTTCCCTGCGGGTTGCGGATGATCGGAACGTAATCCTTGTCCTCGATGTCCAGCAGCGCGCGCGCAGTCTTCTTGGGCAGGCCACCCGGCATCTTCTTGTTGATGAAGTGGATCACCTGTTCCTTCACCGGCGCCGGGCCCAGGCTGGCCGGCGGGGCGCTGGTCTGCTTGCGGGCGGCGAGCTTCATCACGTTGTTGGCCAGGCGCTGGGCCTTGAAGCCCACATCGACCATGGCCGAACGCATGAGCTTGATGGTCTCGGGGTTGGTGGCGTTGAGGAAGAACATGGCCGCGGCATTGCCCGGGCGCCAGCTCTTCTGCCCCATCTTGCGCAGCAGGTTGCGCATGTTCATCGACACGTCGCCGAAGTCGATCTTCACCGGACACGGGCTCAGACACTTGTGGCAGACCGTACAGTGGTCGGCCACGTCCTCGAACTCTTCCCAGTGCTTGATGCTGATGCCGCGCCGCGTCTGTTCCTCGTACAGGAAGGCCTCGATCAGCAGCGAGGTCGCCAGGATCTTGTTGCGCGGGCTGTACAGCAGGTTGGCGCGCGGCACATGCGTGGCACAGACCGGCTTGCACTTGCCGCAGCGCAGGCAGTCCTTGACCGAATCGGCGATGGCGCCAATGTCGCTCTGCTGCATGATCAGCGACTCGTGCCCCATCAGGCCGAACGAGGGCGTGTAGGCATTGGCCAGATCGGCCTGGCGCACGCTGGCGTCGCCCGCCACCAGGGCCTGGTGGGCGGCACCGCGCAGCAGCTTGCCCTTGTTGAACCGGCCCTCGGGGTCCACCTTGGCCTTGTAGGCGGCGAACGGGCTCAGTTCGTCGTCGGTCAGGAATTCCAGCTTGGTGATGCCGATGCCGTGCTCGCCCGAGATCACGCCGTCCAGGCTGCGCGCCAGCACCATGATGCGCGCCACCGCCTCGTGCGCGGTCTGCAGCATCTCGTAGTCGTCACTGTTGACGGGGATGTTGGTGTGCACGTTGCCGTCGCCGGCGTGCATGTGCAGCGCCACCCAGACGCGGCCCTTGAGCACCCGTTTGTGGATGGCATTGCACTCGGCCAGGATGGGGCCGAAGGCCGCGCCCGTGAAAATCTGCTGCAGCGGGGCACGGATCTGCGTCTTCCAGCTCGCGCGCAGGGAATGGTCCTGCAGTTGCGGGAACAGGCCGTCCACGTCGCGCAGCCAGCCCGCCCACAGGGCGCGCACCTCGCGCACCTTGGCCAGGGCCTGCTGCACGCGGTCTTCCAGCAGCTCGGCGTTGGGCAGGTCGTTGGCGTCGTCGGTCTTGCCCAGGGGCAGGTTGCCTTTGGCGAAGAAGGCCTCCAGCGCCTCGCACAGCTTGAGCTTGTTGCGCAGCGACAACTCGATGTTGATGCGCTCGATGCCCAGGGTGTATTCGCCCATGCGCGGCAGCGGGATCACCACGTCCTCGTTGATCTTGAAGGCGTTGGTGTGCTTGCTGATGGCGGCCGTGCGCTTGCGGTCGAGCCAGAACTTCTTGCGGGCTTCGTAGCTGATGGCGATGAAGCCCTCGCCACTGCGGCCGTTGGCCAGGCGGATCACCTCGCTGGTCGCACGGGCCACGGCGTCGGCGTCGTCGCCGACGATGTCGCCGATCAGCACCATCTTGGGCAGCGTGCCGCGCTTGCTCTTGGTCGCGTAACCCACGGCCTTGAGGTAACGGTCGTCCAGGTGCTCCAGGCCGGCCAGCAGGGTGCCGCTGCGCTTCTGCTCGGCGAACATGAAGTCCTTGATCTCGACGATCGAGGGCACCCCATCCTTGGGATTGCCGAAGAACTCCAGGCACACGGTGCGGGTGTGCTCGGGCATGCGGTGCACCACCCAGCGACCGCTGGTGATCAGGCCGTCGCAGCCTTCCTTCTGGATACCCGGCAGGCCGCTGAGGAACTTGTCGGTCACGTCCTTGCCCAGGCCTTCCTTGCGGAAGGTCTTGCCCGGGATGGCCAGTTGCTCGGTGCGCAGCGGTGTCTTGCCGTCCGCGGCGAAGTACTTCAGTTCGAAAGTCGCGACCTCGGCGTCGTGGATCTTGCCCAGGTTGTGGTCCAGGCGCGTGACCTCCAGCCACTCGGCCTGCGGCGTCACCATGCGCCAGCTCACCAGGTTGTCCAGCGCCGTGCCCCAGAGGACGGCCTTCTTGCCGCCAGCGTTCATGGCGATGTTGCCACCCACGCAGGAGGCCTCGGCCGATGTCGGATCGACCGCGAACACGTAGCCCGCGCGCTCGGCCGCATCGGCCACACGCTGCGTCACCACGCCGGCCTCGGTCCACACCGTCGCCACCGGCTGGTCGTGCCCCGGGATCGAGACGTGCTCGACTTCGGTCATGGCTTCGAGCTTCTCGGTGTTGATGACCACGCTCTTCCAGGTCAGCGGGATCGCGCCACCGGTGTAACCGGTACCGCCCCCGCGCGGGATGATGGTCAGGCCCAGTTCGACGCAGCCCTTGACCAGGTGGGCCATTTCGGCCTCGGTGTCGGGCGTGAGCACCACGAAGGGATATTCCACCCGCCAGTCGGTCGCGTCGGTCACATGCGACACACGCGAGAGCCCATCGAACTTGATGTTGTCCTTGGCCGTCAGGCGGCCCAGCACCTTGTTCGTGCGCTGGCGCAGCGCCGCCATGTCTTCAAAGGAACGGGCAAACGTCTCGACCGCACGCTTGGCGGCGGCCAGCAACTGGCCCACCGACTCATCGCGCGCCCGGTCATCCTGCGGTGTGCGGCGCTTCTGCACCTCGCCCAGGCGGTGATGCAGGGCATCGACCAGCGCCGCACGGCGCTTGGGGTTGTCCAGCAGGTCGTCCTGCAGGTAGGGGTTGCGCTGCACCACCCAGATGTCACCCAGCACCTCGTAGAGCATGCGGGCCGACCGGCCGGTGCGGCGCTCGCCACGCAGCTCGTCCAGCAGGGTCCAGGACTGGGAGCCGAGCAGCCGCAGGACGATTTCCCGATCCGAAAACGAGGTGTAGTTGTACGGAATCTCGCGCAAACGGGGGGTTTCGTCGGCGGCGGTTTCCAGGAACGGGAGGGGCGTGGGGGCGTTCATGAGCAGAGCGATCAGCAGCAAAAGCTGAACCTGCGATGGTACCGCAGCCCCCATTCACACACCCCCGCGGCGGGTACTGGCAAACTGCCACATCCCTACACCGCAACGCCATGAAGAACACTCCGCAAAGCCTGCCCGCCTGGCCCTACCCGCACTGGATCGCCCATCGCGGCGCGGGCAAGCTGGCCCCCGAGAACACCCTGGCCGCCTTCCGCCTGGGCGCACAGCATGGCTACCGCATGGCCGAGTGCGACGCCAAGCTCAGCGCCGATGGTGTGCTGTTCCTGCTGCACGACGACTCGCTCGATCGCACCACCAACGGACACGGCCTCGGCGGGGCGATGCCCTGGGCCAGCCTGAGCCAGCTGGATGCGGGCGCCTGGCATTCGCGAGCGTACGCCGGCGAGCCGCCAGCCACGCTTGAAGCCCTGGCCCGCTACTGTCTGGCCAACGGGTTTCATCTGAACATCGAGATCAAGCCCAGCCCGGGTCTGGCACACACCACCGGCGAGGCCGTTGGCCGCGAAGCCACCCGCCTGTGGGCCGGCGCTGCCGTTGCGCCACCCCTGCTCAGCTCGTTCGAACCCGATGCCCTGGCCGGCGCCCGCACGACCGCACCGCAGCTGCCGCGTGGCCTGCTGCTGGAAACCCTGTGGGATGGCTGGCTGGACGCCGCCCTGGACCTGGGCTGCGTGGCCGTCATCTGCGACCACGAACACTGGACCGCCGAGGCCATGGACCACACCCGCCGGGCCGGTCTGCGCACCCTGGCCTACACCGTCAACGAACCGGCCGATGTGGCACGGCTGGAAGCCTGGGGCATCGACGGCATCATCACCGACGCCGTGGACCGGTTTTCACCCGCCGGCTGAACTCACCGGCCGCGCACCCACCAGGCCAGAGACCCTTGTGCCAGGACCAGCGCGGCGTAGCTGAACATCTTGGCGTCGCGGCCAAAGACGATCAGTCCGGCCAGCAGTACCGCAGAGCCCAGCCCGATCAGGACCAACAACTCGCGACGGGCCGCCCAACGCCCCTTTCGCACCTTGGGCCACAGGCGGGGTGCGCCCCACAGCAGCAGCGCCACCCCGACGGCCGGAGCGATGAAGTTGAGCAGGTGCCCGATCAGGGCCAGGAATGTCATGTCAGCGGGGTGTCGGCGTCGGAAAGCGGCGAATTTTATAATCGCGCAAATGGCTGTCTGGACGCTTGGCATCAATCACCACACGGCCCCGCTCGATTTGCGGGGCCGTTTTGCCTTCGCGCTCGACCAGATCCCGCGCACGCTCGATGGTTACCGCAGCAGCCTGGCACGCCAGCCCGAGGCCACGCTGCTGTCCACCTGCAACCGCACCGAGCTGTACGCCGCCGGCGAGCAGTCGGCCGTGGAACCCACGCTGGAATGGCTGGCCCAGACCGGTGGCGTCAGCACCCATGTGCTGAAGGACCACGCCTACATCCTGCGTGAAGGTGAAGCCGCACGCCACGCGTTCCGCGTCGCCAGCGGGCTGGACAGCATGGTGCTGGGTGAGGCGCAGATCCTGGGCCAGATGAAGGACGCCGTGCGCGCCGCCGACGAGGCCGGCGCCCTGGGCACCACGCTGCACCAGCTGTTCCAGCGCTCCTTCGCGGTCGCCAAGCAGGTGCGCACCTCCACCGAGATCGGTGCCCACTCGATCAGCATGACCGCCGCCGCCGTGCGCCTGGCCAGCCAGCTGTTCGAAGACCTGAAAGACATCAAGGTGCTGTTCGTCGGCGCCGGCGAGATGATCGAACTGGCCGCCACGCACTTCGCGGCCAAGACACCCAAGAGCATGGCGATCGCCAACCGCACGCTGGAGCGCGGCGAGGCCCTGGCCGGCCGCTTCGGTGCCCAGGTCATGCGCCTGGCCGACATCCCCGAGCGCCTGCACGAGTTCGACGCCGTGGTCAGTTGCACGGCCAGCACCTTGCCCATCATCGGTCTAGGCGCCGTGGAGCGCGCACTGAAAAAGCGCAAGCACCGCCCCATGTTCATGGTCGACCTCGCCGTGCCGCGCGACATCGAGATCGAGGTCAAGGGCCTGTCCGACGTCTACCTCTACACCGTGGACGACCTGGCCAGCGTGGTGCAGACCGGCAAGGAAAACCGCCAGGCCGCCGTGGCACAGGCCGAGGCCATCATCGACGCCGGTGTGCTCAGCTTCATGCACTGGATGGAGCAGCGCGACCCGGCCAAGGGTGGCGTGGTGCCGCTGATCCAGCAGATCAACGCCCAGGCCGACGCCTGGCGCGCCGCCGAACTGGCCCGCGCCAAGAAGCTGCTGGCCAAGGGCGAGCCAGTCGAGAACGTTCTGGAAGCCCTGTCCAAGGGTCTGACGCAGAAGATGCTGCACGGCACCCTGGCCGAGTTGCATGCCGGTGACGCCGAGACGCGCGCCGCCACCGCACAGACCGTCTCGCGCCTGTTCCTGCGCGAAAAGTCCTAGCGACGCTGCGTGCGCGCCCCCGGGTGCGCCCCGAGCACGGCCCGTCGGCTCCGTGCGCTCCCTCTTCGCCGTCGCCTTCTTTTCGATTGCCGCATGAAACCCTTCGTCCGCGACACCCTGCTGCGCCAGAAAGCCCGCCTGCACGAGCTGGACGCCCTGCTCTCGGCCCCCGACGTGGTGAGCGACCTGGAGCGCTTTCGCACCCTCAGCCGCGAGCACGCCGACGCCTCGGTCGTCGTCGAGGCCTTCAACCGCCACCAGCAGCGCGAGGCCGACCTGGCCGCCGCAGAGGAGATGCTGGCCGACCCCGACATGGCCGAGATGGCCCAGGAAGAAATCGAGACCGCCAAAGCCGACCTCGAACGGCTGGACACAGAGCTGCAACAGCTGCTGCTGCCCAAAGACCCGGACGACGAACGCCCGGCCTTCGTCGAAATCCGCGCCGGCACCGGCGGCGACGAGTCGGCCCTGTTCGCGGGCGACCTGGCGCGCATGTACACCCGCTACGCCGACAGCCAGGGCTGGATCACCGAAATCGTGAGCGAGTCGCCCAGCGAACTCGGCGGCTACAAGGAGGTGGTGCTGCGCATGGCCGGCCGTGGCCCCGGCGCCAATGTCTATGGCCAGCTGCGCTTCGAATCGGGCGGCCACCGCGTGCAGCGCGTGCCCGCCACCGAAACCCAGGGCCGCATCCACACCAGCGCCGCCACCGTGGCCGTGATGCCCGAGCCCGACGAGGCCGAGGCGGTCAAGCTCAACCCCGCCGACCTGCGCATCGACACCTTCCGCGCCAGCGGCGCGGGCGGCCAGCACATCAACAAGACCGACTCGGCCGTTCGCGTGGTGCACCTGCCCACCGGCATCGTGGCCGAGTGCCAGGACGGCCGCAGCC
>CAZJZD010000082.1:0-10081 GCA_964550405.1 uncultured Hydrogenophaga sp.
ACGCTCTACCGCTGGGAGAACAACATCCGCGCCGCGGCCGTGCTGGGCGTGGTCGGCGCGGGCGGCCTGGGCCAGTTGCTGGCCTTCCACATGGGCCTGTTCCACATGCCCAAGACCGCCACTGTGCTGGGCGCGATGCTGCTGCTGGTGGCCCTGGTCGATGCGACCAGTCTGGGTGCGCGGCGCTGGATGACCCGGTAGCGCCATGAGCGCACCCGCACCGCCCCCCACCACCCCGCTGTCAGCGCCGCAGCGCCGCTTTCACGCCGTGCGCGAGCAGACCCTGGCCCTGGCCGAGCCCCTGAGCGAAGCCGACTGCCAGGCGCAGTCCATGCCCGACGCCAGCCCCGCCAAATGGCACCTGGCCCACACCACCTGGTTCTTCGAGACCTTCATCCTCGAACGCTTCGAGTCCGCCTTCCGGCCCTTCGACCCCGCCTTCCGCGTGCTGTTCAACAGCTACTACCAGGGCGTGGGCGAGGCCTTCCCCCGGCCACAACGCGGCCTCATCACCCGGCCCGGCCTGGCCGAGGTCAAGGCCTACCGCGCGCAGGTGGACGCGCGCATGGCCGCCCTGCTCGCCCAAGGCGCCCAAGGTGCCGACCGTGAGCTGTCCAACCTGCTGGAACTGGGCCTGCAGCACGAACAGCAGCACCAGGAGCTGCTGCTCACCGACCTCAAGCACCTGTTTTCGTGCAACCCGACCCACCCGGTCTACCACCCACAGTGGCCGCTGGCGACGGTGGCGCCGCAGCCGCTGCACTGGTGCGGTTTCGACGGCGGCATCACCCAGATCGGCCACCGCGGCGAGGGCTTCGCCTTCGACAACGAGACCCCGCGCCACGCCGTGCTGCTGCAGCCCTACGCGCTGGCCAGCCGGCTGGTCACCCACGGCGAATGGCTGGCCTTCATGGACGACGGCGGCTACACCGACCCGCGCTGGTGGATGGCCGCCGGCTGGGACTGGGTCTGCGGTCAGGGCATCCGAGCCCCGCTGTACTGGCAGCGGGATGGCGAACCGACGCAACACGGTGGCTGGACCAACTTCACCCTGCACGGCCGCGTGCCGATCGACCCGCACACCCCCGTGGTGCACATCGGCTGGTTCGAGGCCGACGCCTACGCCCGCTGGCGCGGCGCGCAGACCGGCGAACCGCTGCGCCTGCCGACCGAAGCCGAATGGGAACACGCAGCGCAGCAGCAGGGGCCGGCCTGGATGGACGACGGCAACTTCCTGGAATCGGGTGCCCTGCACCCCATGCCGCTGGCGAGCGGCGGCGAGGGTCTGCAGCAAATGGGCGGCGACGTGTGGGAATGGACCGCCAGCCCCTACACCGCCTACCCCGGCTACCGCCCGTGGGCCGGTGCCGTGGGCGAATACAACGGCAAGTTCATGGTCAACCAGATGGTGCTGCGCGGCGGGTCGTGCGCCACACCGCGCGAGCACATCCGCACCAGCTACCGCAACTTCTTCCCGACGGATGCGCGCTGGCAGTTCACGGGGTTGCGGCTGGCGCGGTGATGCACACGTGCGGGCCCGATGGCTCGCCACGCCACACCGCCGCTCAGCGCACCGGTTTGGTCATCTTGATTTCGTCGAAGTACCCGCCGACAAAACCGAGCGGCACCGGGTCGGGCAGGTCGACATAGCTGGGGCACAGTTCACCGGCCGGCAGCGTGTCTTCGGCCACCGAGCAGGCCTGTGTCATGTAGACCGGATAGCTGGCGCGGATGCGGAAGTGCTGGAGGTTCCCGAGCACATGCTGGATCTCGCTCTCGGTGGCGAGCCGGTCCTCCACCAGCCAACAACCGCGCGGAAAGTCGGGGTCACCCTCCTTGCACAGGGGCTGGCCGGCGCTGTCGTGGTTGGAGAGCGTCAGCACCAGCTTCTGCCAACCCTGGGCCATCTTGCGGCCCGCTTCCTTCGGGTTGTAGGTCAGGGTGAGCATGGAGCCGTCCGCGTCCGTGCCACCCCCGCGGAGCACGATCTGGTCGGCCGTGGTGAGTTCGTCGTACACGTAGACCTCGTCGCTGGCTTTGAGCGTCACGTTGGCGGGCAGTGCCGCGGGCAGGTTGGCACAGCGGGTGATCGGAATGAACAGGTACCAGACGGTCCAGCAGTGGGTCGTGGTGCCCAGCGACTGGTTGATCAGCTTTTCGCCGGGCTTGTACCAGAACGACAGCTCACCCCGGTAGTAGCTGCTCTTGTCCTCCCGGAAGTGCAGCGGAGCGCCGATGTAGCCGACGTTGTAGGTCCAGTCGGGATCGGTCAGGCTGTTGTTGGCGTGTTCGGCGGCCATGTAGCCATAGAAGAGGCTCTGCGAGGTCGCTGCGTCGCGCCACTGCACCGTGATCGGCGCTGGCTCGGATGGAGAGGCGGCCTGCGCCACCCAGGTCGGGGTGGTGTTGAGCTCGAAGCTCTCCAGCACAAAGGCACTGCCGCCGATGGGCGCGCATTCCTTGATTTCGTAGCTGGTGGGCTCACTGACCTTGGCAATCGACCCGTCACCCAGGTTGCGGAAGGTGTAGGCGATCGGGTAGGCGCTGGTCAGGGGCGACACCACGGCCGTGCTGGTGCCGAAATAGTCCTTCCAGTTGCCCGACGCGATCATGGCGACCGTGGCGGCCGACGCGCCACCGATCGACGTGATCGAGATCCGGCCCTCGCTCAGGATCTTCTTGTAGGCGGTCTCGGCGTTGCCGCTGACACTGGCCCCCCAGCCCTTGTAGGCGGCGCTCAGCGCAGCCTTGATGTCGGTCTCGGACGCCGTGGACGTGAAGGTGAACGCCATCATGCGGCCATAGACGATGTTGGACACATACACCGGCAGGTTGGCGGGGCCGATGCGTCCCAGGGCCACCTGCTCCTGCAGCTTGTCCGCCGTGAACGCCTCGCTGAAGAACGCACCCGGGGTCTGCGGCGGTTCCACCACCACCTCGAACATCTTCTCGACGAAGTGAACCATCACCGTGCGCTCGTTGGCCGCGGTCTTGACCGACGCCGACGCACTGGCGCTGAAACCCATGTACTTCCCCGACATGCCGGCGTTCAGCGCAAACGACTGATCCGACGCGTAGTCGCTCATGGTGAACTGGATGGAGCTCGGTGCGGTCAGCTGGGCCGTCGTCGCACTGCCCACCATGCTGCCGATGGCCCGATTGACCTCGGCCTGGTCCGGTGACGCGACCACCCGGAAGTTGTCGTTGTTGGCCAGTGAAGGGATCGACACCTTGATGGGTGCGCGCTCGCGGATCGGCAGGCCGACCAGCGACCCCGTGCGGGCCAGATGGCTCTTGCCCTGCAGCAGCGCGCCGGGCCAGAGCAACTCGCGGTCCGGACTGAACATGACGATCTTCTCGGGCGTGCTCGTCATGTTGAATTCACGCGTCGTGCAGGCGTACTGCTGGGATCTGAGCACACCCGCTTCGTCCACCGTGTCGATGCGTTCGCTGGTTCGTTCCGGTGGTGTCGCACTCGGCTCCGGTTCAACGTCTTTCAACGGCGGACTGAACTGTTCCCAGCTGGGCAAGCCTTTGAGGTAGCTGTCGGCGGCAACGGCTGCCCCGCCGTCGTCGCCACCACCACCACCACCGCACGACATGAGCATCCACGCCGACGCGAGCAATGCCCCCGTCATCTGCAACCGCCTGGACTGACGCACTTTCATTTGGCACTCTCCTCGAAGGGAGGCCGGATCCACCGAACCGCACTCAGAACGGCCCCGTTTCTGGCGCGGGTGGAGGGCACCGCCGTCCGGGTGGCTGTCGCCATCCGGACGAAGCACCAAGCACAAATTCATGCTAGGCGTCGGCCGATACGACAGCCTTGCCCTATGTCAATGCGCAGACGACCAGAAGAAGGTGTGAACGATGAATGGTGGCCAACAGGCCTCAGCGCGGCAGCAGCCGCAGCAGCTGGCCGTCGCGTGCATCGGTCAGCAGGTAGAGCGTGCCGTCGGGGGCTTCGGCCACGTCGCGCAGGCGCTCGCCGATGTCGGGCAGCAGCTTGTCCTCGCGCACCACACGCGTGCCGTCGAGCACCAGGCGCGAGAGGTAACGGAACTTGAGCGAGGCCACCAGCAGGCTACCCTTGAAAGCGGGGCCGTAACGGTCGGTGGTCACGAACGTCATGCCGGCGGGCGCGATGGACGGGGTCCACTGGTGCAGTGGCTGCTCCAGGCCAGCCTTGGCCGTGATGCCCTCGCCGATCGCACCGCCGCCGTAGTTCTCGCCATAGGTGATGACCGGCCAGCCGTGGTTCCTGCCGGCATCGGGGCGGTTGATTTCGTCGCCGCCCTGCGGGCCGTGCTCGCTGGTCCAGAGCCGGCCGTCGGGGCCGATGGCGGCGCCCTGCAGGTTGCGGTGGCCGATGCTCCAGATCTCGGGCCGGGCACCGGCGCGGTTCACGAACGGGTTGTCGGGCGGCACGCCGCCGTCCTTGCGGATGCGCACCACCTTGCCGTGGTGGTTGTCCAGGGTCTGCGCGTCCTGCATGCGGTGGTAGCGGTCGCCCAGGGTCAGGAACAGCGTGCCGTCCGGCGCCTCGGCGATGCGGCAGCCAAAGTGCAACCGGCTGCTGACCTTGGGCTGCTGACTGAAGATCACCTTCAGGTCCTCGAGCTTCGTGGCGTCGGCCGACAGGCGCGCCCGCGCCAGCGCGGTGCTGTTGCCGCCGGGGCCGGGCTCCGAGTAGCACAGGTAGATCTGCCGGTTGCGCGCGAAGTCGCGGTCGGTCGCCACATCGAGCAGGCCCCCCTGCCCCGCCGCATCCACCGGGGGCACACCGGCCACCGGATCGCCCACCCGGCCATCGGCGCCGATCACGCGCAGCCGGCCGGGGCGCTCGGTGACCAGAAAACGTCCGCCATCGATGAAGGCCAGGCCCCAGGGGTTGCGCAAGCCGTCGGCCACCACCTCGGTGCGCAGGGCTGGCGATTGCGCATGGGATGACAGGGCCCACAGCGACAGGGCCAGGGACGCAATGGCGGGTCGGATGTTCATGCAGGACTCCTGGTACGGCCCCATGGGAGCCGTTCAGGCACCCGGGGGTTCCCGGTGCCGTGACTCAACCGAAGGGGCGCACGCCGAACAGCCAGGCGTGCGCCCAGAACACCGTCAGCGCATACAGCACCAGCCCGCCCACCACGGCGATGGCGTCGTTCCCTCCGCTGGCGGGCAGGGCCGGCACAGCGCGCACCATGCGCCGCCTGAGCGAGACGCGGTCGGCCACGGCCCACACCAGGAAACCACCGAACAGCAGCACATCGGCCAGCGTGCCCCCGGTGACCGACTGCGCCAGCAGGTGCGACAGGGCCCAGAGCTTGACCGCCAGCAGCATGGGATGTTTGGCTGCGGTCTTGATACGCCCCGGCAGATAGGCCGCCAGCAGCAGCACGAACACCGGCAGCATCAACAGGGCGGCCAGGTGGCGGAAACCACCGGGCAGCGCGTAGAGCAGCACGGGTGCTTCCCGCGCCAGACCGTAGCCCCAGACGATCAACCCCAGCCCCACCAACGAGACCAGTGAATACAGGCCCTTGAAGGCGTTCTCGCCCAGGCGATCCACCAGCCGGTCGCGCCCGGCTGGCGAGACGATGGACAGCGAATGCACGCCCAGGAACAGCAACAGACCCAGAATCAGCCAGCCCATGAGACATCTCCGTGATGCGGGCCCCGGCAGGCGCCCGTTCGGACTCCGACTGTAGGTCAGTCTCGCCCTGTTGGGGGTGACAAGCCCGTCAGCCCAGCAGCGCCGCCAGCCCGCCCTCGGGCTCGAAGCGCCGGTTGCGGTGGGTCAGACGCGTGGGGCCTTCCCAGAGCGCGGTGCGCAGGCTGTGGCGCGGATCGCCCGGGTAGCAGATGACGCGGCAGCCGTCTTCGTCGAAGGGCTCGGGTTCCACCAGCACCGGCAGCCGGCTGCGCGCCAGCGCCAGGGCCTGTTGCACGTCGCGCAGCCGCGCGAGCTGCGACAGGCTGATGATCTGCGGCGGCGCGAGGTCGATCTCGCCCGCCCAGTAGCGCTGCAGGCTCTGCCGCGGCGTGGCCCAGAACAACTCGGTCGCTTCGTGGTTGTCGTGCTGCGCGCGCTGCCCCACGGGCGCCGCGGCGACAAAGAAACGGGTGTCGAAGCGCTTGTTGCTCACCGAGGGCTGGCGCGGCGTGATCCAGCGCGACCAGGGCCAGAGGCTGGCGACATCGAGGTGCAGGCCGCACTCCTCGCGGGTTTCGCGCACGGCCGCGAGGTAGAGCGCAGCGGCGGTGGCCGGGTCCAGCGCCGGTTCGGCCAGCGCGGCCGTGTGCGTGGCCGGCACGTCGGGCGAGGGGTGCACCAGGTCTGCCGGGTCGAGCTTGCCACCGGGGAACACATGCACCCCGCCCAGCACGCCCGAGGCCACGTGGCGGCGCATCAGCAGCACCTGCAGGCCGTCGGCCGCATCGCGCAGCAGCATCACCGTGGCCGAAGGCACCGGGGGCGTGAGCACCACCTCGTCGTTGATCGGGATCGCCATGGGTTCGGCCCTCAGGCGGTGGCCACGGCGCGCAGCTGCGCCAGGCAGGCCGCGCGGCGTTCGTCGCTGATGAAGCTGGCCTCGAAGCTGTTGCGCGCCAGTTGCACCACGTCCTCGCGGCTCAGTTGCAGCGCCTGCACCGTCTGTTCGAAGTTGGCGTTCAGGTAACCGCCGAAGTAGGCGGGGTCGTCGGAGTTGACGGTCACGCAGAGTTCGGCGTCGAGCATCTTTTTCAGCGGGTGGTCGCGCAGGTCGTCCACCACGCAGAGCTTGAGATTGGACAGCGGGCACACCGTCAGCGGCAGGCGGGTGTGGGCCAGTTCGGCCATCAGCAGCGGGTCCTGCATCGCCGCCACACCGTGGTCGATGCGCTGGACCTTGAGCAGGTCGATGGCCTGCCACATGTACTCGGGCGGTCCTTCCTCGCCCGCGTGGGCCACCACCTTCAGGCCCAGCTCGCGGCAGCGCGCGAACACGCGCTCGAACTTCTCCGGCGGGTGGCCGACTTCGCTCGAATCCAGCCCCACGCCGATGAAGTGCTCGCGGAACGGCAGCGCGGCTTCCAGTGTGGCGAAGGCGTCTTCCTCGCTCAGGTGGCGCAGGAAACACAGGATCAGCGCCGAGCTGATGCCCAGTTCGGCCTCGGCCTTGCGGCAGGCGCCCGACAGGCCTTCGATCACCGACGCCATGGGCACGCCGCGCGCGGTGTGGGTCTGCGGGTCGAAAAACAGTTCGGTGTGGATGACGTTGTCGGCCTTCGCGCGCAGAAAGTAGGCCCAGGCCATGTCGTGGAAGTCCTGTGGCTGCAGCAGCACGCTGGCGCCGGCGTAGTAGATGTCCAGGAAGCTCTGCAGGTCGGTGAAGGCGTAGGCCGCACGCAGCGCCTCGACGCTGGCGTAGCTCAGGGCCACACCGTTGCGCTGCGCGAGCGCGAAGATCAGCTCGGGTTCGAGCGAACCCTCGATGTGGATGTGCAGTTCGGCCTTGGGAATGGCGCGGGCGAGTTCAATGGCGTTCATGGTTTTCCTTTCAGCAGACACCGAGCGCGACGCCGGTGCGGGCCAGGTAGCGGCGGTAGGCGCTGGACATGCGGTCGGCCGGGCCGTGCACCTCCGGGATGGCGCCATCCTTGCCGATCGGCAGGCGCCGGGGTTGCTGCGATTCGATGATGGGTTTGTCCTGCCCGAAGACCGTGTCCTGGAATTCACGCAGCTCTTCGTCGTCGCTCAGGTCACCCAGCGTGGCCATGGCGAACCAGGCGGTGCAGGCCTCGGGACCGTCGGGGCGGATGAAGAGCGCGATGGCGTTGCTCACCGGGTCGCCCTCGGCCGCGTCCTTGCGCAGGATGGCGGCGAAGGGGTGAGGCACCTCGTAGCGGTAGGCCACCCAGCCGCCCTCTTCCGCACCGGCATAGCCCTTGGGCTGCCAGGCCTTGCAGTCGCGTGCGTGCACGCCATCGGCACCCTCGTCCACCCGGCCGGTGTCCACCTGCGCGTGGGTGCGTGCCCCCAGCCAGCCTTCGTGCACAAAGCCGAAGTGGCTCAGATCGAGGAAGTTTTCCACCAGCCGTGGCGCACTGGTCTCCACGGCATACGGACCGCAGATCACCTGGCGCCAGAGCGGATCGTCCCAGGGCTCGAACGCAGGCGGAGACGACAGCGAGGCCGGCAGCTGCGACAGATCGGGCCGCTCCAGCCGGACCCAGACCAGCCCATGGCGCTCCTGCGCCTCGAACACCTGGGCGCAGTGCGCGGCCGGTGGCTCGAAAGCCGGGGCCGCGGGCACGTGCACGCAGCGCCCCACAGGCACCGGCGCCCCGTGATGACCCTGCGCCGCCGCCCCATCGCCCGCGAACTGCCAGCCGTGGTAAGGGCACTCCAGCCGCGCGCCGTGCAGGTGCGTGAGCACCCGCCCCAGCGACAGCCTGGCCCCGCGGTGCGGACAGCGGTCGGCCCAGGCGTGCACCACGCCCGGCTGCCCCTCGTGGCCGTGCTCACGCCACAGGACGACGTCCCGCCCCAGCAGCGACACCCCCACCGGCGCATCGCGCAAATGCATGCCTGCGATGACCGGGTGCCAGAGTTGTTGTTCGATCATGCGATCTCCAAAGAAAAACGCCGCTGCGCAAGGCAGCGGCGAGTCTGTCCGGCGCGCGTGACGTCAGTCCAGCACACACCGTGGAACCGGCTTTGCCGGGCCACTGGTGTGGTCCCCCCGCCGGGGGGAAGACGCGAAGCGGCGCAGGGGGGAGCCCATCAGTTCGGCAGCTTGCCTTCCACGCCCTTGACGTAGAACTTGATGCCACCCAGGAAGGCGTCGTCGGCGACGGCGTCCTTGGCCAGCACTTCCTTGCCGTCCTGACCCACGATCGGGCCCTTCCAGATCGAGAAGGAACCGTCCTTCAGGCCGGCCTTGATGGTGTCGATCTTGGCCTTGGTTTCGGCCGGCACGTCTTCGGCGATGGAGACCATGTCGATGGCGCCTTCCTTGTGGCCCCACCACACGCCGCCGGTGGTCCAGGTGCCCTCCAGCGCGTCCTTGACGGCCTTCTTGTAGTACGGACCCCAGTTGATGACAGCAGAACCTAGGTGGGCCTTGGGACCGTAGGCGGTCATGTCCGAATCCCAGCCGAAGGCGCGCTTGCCCATCTTCTCGGCGGTCTGCAGCACGGCAGAAGAGTCGGTGTTCTGCATCAGCACGTCGGCGCCACCATTGATCAGCGAGGTGGCGGCTTCGGTTTCCTTCGGCGGATCGAACCAGCCGTTGACCCAGACCACCTTGGTCTTGACCTTGGGGTTCACCGACTGGGCACCCAGCGTGAAGCTGTTGATGTTGCGGATCACTTCAGGAATTGGGATCGAGGCCACCACACCCAGGGTGTTGGTCTTGGTCATGGCACCGGCGATCACGCCGGCCATGTAGGCACCTTCGTAGGTGCGGCTGTCGTAGGTGCGCATGTTCTCGGCCGTCTTGTAGCCGGTGGCGTGCTCGAACTTCACGTCCTTGAAGTCGGGCGCGACCTTGAGCATGGGCTCCATGTAGCCGAAGGTGGTGCCAAAGATCAGCTTGTTGCCCTGACCGGCCAGGTCGCGCAGCACGCGCTCGGCGTCGGCACTCTCGGGCACGTTTTCGACGAAGCTGGTCACGATCTTGTCGCCGAACTCGGCCTCGATGGCCTTGCGGCCGTTGTCGTGCGCAAAGGTCCAGCCGCCATCACCGACGGGACCGACGTAGGCGAAAGCCACCTTCAGCGGCTCGGCCTTGGGCGCTTCGGCGGGGGCCGCCGCTGGCGCGGGCGCAGGCGCCGGCTCTTCCTTCTTGCCGCAGCCGATCAGGGCCGCGCTGGCCACGGCCGTCAGGGCCGCCAGCTTGATCAGGGAACGCTTGTTCAGGTCGGTCATGGAAACCTCTTGGAGGGTTGGGAGTGAAGAAAAACGAACAACGAAAGATTATGAACCTGCACAACGCCAGCACGTGCGGGCGATGAATTCAGCGCCGGGCCGCCCCAAGCTGAATTCGCGCCCCCCTGGGGGGCAGCGACCCGCGCAGCGGTGGAGCGTGGGGGCCACATT
>CAZJZD010000083.1:0-9460 GCA_964550405.1 uncultured Hydrogenophaga sp.
GTGTGCAGGAAGTTGCGGTAGATCTGGCCGTCCAGGTCGTCGCGGTCGGTCACCACCACAAAGGTGAAGTTGCCGCTGAGCTTGCGGAAGACCTTGCGCGTGTAGAACACCATCGAAAAGCTCTTGCCCGAACCCTGTGTGTGCCAGAACACGCCCAGCCGGCCGCCCAGCTCGCGCCGCCGGGTGAACTGCTCGAACGCGTTGTTCACCCCGATGAACTGGTGGTTCTGCGCGATGACCTTGTTCGTCTCCTTGTGGAAGACGCAGAAGTTCTCCACATAGTCCAGCAACCGCTCGGGTCGCAGCAGGCCCAGCACCGCGCGCTCCACGCTCAGCTGGTGGTCGGCAATGGCCTTGCGGTCCAGCGCTTCCTTTTCGTCGTCCACCCGCAGCCACGCAAAAAAGTGTTCCCACTGCGCCGTCAGGCTGCCCACCTTGGTCTCGGTCGCGTTCGACAGCAGGCACAGCGCGTTGGTCAGGAACAGCTGCGGAATCTCGGCCTTGTAGGTGCTCAGGTTGTCGTCAAACGCGGCGCGCAGCTTCACGTCGCTGTTCTTCAGCTCGATGAAGACCAGCGGCAGCCCGTTCACGTACAGCAGCACGTCTGGCCGGCGGTAGGCCGCCGTGCTGGCCTGGCCCGTGCACTGGATCCAGAGTTGCGACACCGCCAGGTAGTGGTTGCGGCCGGCCTTGGCGTCCGGCGTGTCGAAGTCGATCAGCTTCAGCCGCTCCGTCACCTGCTGCCCAGCCTGCGGGCCGGAGGTGGCCTTGTAGCTCACCGGCACCCCGTCGCGGATCAGGCTGTCCAGTTCGCGGTTGGCCGCCACCAGGCTCATGGCCGTGCGTGGCTGCCGCACATGGGCCAGCGCCTCGTCCACCGCGCCGGCCGGGGCCTGCGGGTTCAGCCGCTCCAGCGCCGCGCGCAGCGGCCCGGTCAGGATCACCTCGCGCTTGTCGGCCCGGCCCGAGCCGTCGTTCAGGTCGTCCGGCTGGGCCGTGAAGCAGTTCAACACGTTGAAGCCGCACAGGTGCTGCAGCCGCTGCAGCAAGGCCTGTTCGATGTCGTCTTCGCTGATGAACTTCTTCGCGGCCACTGTTTTTCCTCCCTGGGTTGGCGGTACGCGTGCGGGCTTCTTGGGTTCTTGTTTACGGCGCGGCTTCGGCGGTCTCGGCCCTCATGCTGGGCGGGAACTGGATGTCGAGCTGATCGACGCGGAGTTTGCCGGAGATGAGGCGGGGTAGCAGGGCGTCGCGGGTCTTGCACAGGGACTCAACCTGCTGCCGTAACACTGCGGCCTGTTTGAACATCGGCTGAACGGTTTTCGCGAACTGTTCGATCAGCCCTGTTTCAGGGAGCAGCACCTCATTCGAGTACGCCTGCTCTCGATTGAGCCCGGGAACTGCCGAGTCGTTGTTGATGAAGTTCATCCTCTGCAGCAGAAAGACCAGCAGCTCGTTGGGTAGGGTTGACTTCACGTAGTAGACCGTGTCGATCGGAAAGAATGGCCGCTCGGCAAGAAACACGCTGCCCACATTCCCTTTGCGTCCCACGATGATTCCAGGGGTGCTTACGAGTGCGGTGTTGTGATATCCCACGATGCCGCCAGACCCGTAGACGGGTATTTCTCCAGATACACGGTTTTGATCAGGTAGAGCTTTGCCGTAGCAAAGTTCAAGTAGCTCCCCAAGTTTCCGTACAGGCCAGCTTTTGGGGCGACCTGCATTCAACTCGTCGTCGCTCACCCCCGGAAACCGCATCCGCACAAACCACTCGCGGTAAATCTCCTCGGCCATGGATTCCAGCAGCGCGATGCGCCGCTGGTTGTTGGCGATCAGGTCGTCGTAGGCGGTCAGGATGGCGGCAATCTTCTTTTGGGTGTCCAGGGGAACGACAGGAACCGGAAAGCGCTTGAGCGTGGCCGCATTGAGGTTCTGCTGTGATCCGCCCAGTTTCAGACCGACAAGGTTGGAGTAGCTGCCCTTGAGGTAGTAGTACAGGAATTGGTAGTCGGCCTTCTCCGGGTCAACGACGAAGTTGCAACATGCCTGATTCGTGGTGACGGGGACTTTGTTAACGGAAACGTTGCCTGCTGTGTCACCGTCGCCGTACATGGCAACGATCAAGCTGTTGGGGGGAATCAACTTGGCCGAGGAGTTCTCAAGACCGAGTTCGGTGATGCACTCTTCGGTTTCGTAGATGAAGCCCTTTTTGACTTCACCGGTTTTGACCCAGGGAATGCTTCCGCCGAAGTACTCAGGAACCGCTCGCGAAGGCGTGCCACCAGAGGTGACCCGCTTGCAAAGGGCCTCCAAGGTGGTCTGGGCCTCCCTCATACCGGTGCCTCGTTCAACAACAGCTTTAGGTTGGCGAAGACGGATGCTTCCACGGTTTCCGCCGCCTCACGCAGGCTCGTCAACTCATCCAGTTGGGTTTGCAGCTGCTCAAGGAATTCTTCCTCCGTCTTCCCGTCCTCTTCGATCACCACCCCGACGTACCGCCCGGGGTTGAGCGACCAGTCCTGCTCCTGCATCTCGGCGCGGGTGGCCAGCTTGCACAGACCCGTCACGTCGTTGTAGGTCGCCTGGGGAAAGCGCTCCTGCAGCCAGGCGATGTGGGTGTAGAAGCGTTCGGCCAGCTTCACCTCGTCGTGCAGGGCCTGCACGGCGTCCTTCACGCCCCGGGCCTGCCGGTTACCCGCCGCGCGTTTGCCGGCGGCCTTGGCGGCTTCGGCCTTGCGCTTGTCCATGTCGCGGATGGCCTTGTCCAGCACCTTCAGGCTGGCGTGCAGTTCGTGGAAGAAGGGGGTGAAGCGCTGGCGCAGTGCCTGCTGCGCGGTGTTGCGGGCGTCCAGGTCTTCGTGGCCTTTGCTCTTGCCATGGGCCTGGTCGTGCGCGGCCTGCGCGGCGGCCAGCGCGGGCAGTTGGGCCCACTGGGCTTGCAGGCCGGCCACGGCGGCCTGGCCGGCTTCTTGTGCGGCGGGGTCATGCTCTTCGGCCAGCAGGGCCAGCAGGCGTTCGCTCAGGTCGGGGATGTGCTGCGCCACGTCTTGCAGCTGGGCCAGGCCCTGCTGAAAGTAGCGGTCCACAAGCGCCACGAATTCGGCGCGCCGGCCCTTGTGCAGGCGCGGGATGATGGCGATGTTCTGGATCTGTTCATCGCTCAGCTCGCGGTGGGCGCGGTCGATCTGCGTGAAGATGTTGCGCGCGTCGATGAACAGCACCCGGTCGTCGGCCTTGGCCTTGTCAAAGAACCACAGCGTGGCGGGCAGGGTGACGGTGTAGAACAGGTTGGACGGCAGGGTGAGCATGCCGTAGATGAGGTTCTGTTCGATCAGCGTCTGGCGGATCTCGGCCTCGGAGTGGCGGGCGTCGCTGGCGGAGTTGGCCATGACCAGCGCCGCGCGGCCCTGGGGCTTGAGCGAGGTGGCGAACAGGTTGATCCACAGGTAGTTGCCGTTGGGCACGGTCTCGACGGCTTTCTTTTCGTCGCCGCCTTCCTTGGCTTTGCCCGTGCCTTTGCCTGCGGCCTTCTTGGTCTTGTTGCGCGGCACGCCATAGGTGTTGAAGCGCCGGTCGTCCTCCACGGATTCGAGCACCACGTCGTCCACGTTGAAGGGCGGGTTGGCCATCACGTAGTCGAACGCGCCGAAGCTGTTGAACGGGTCTTCGTAGTAGGCGTTGGCCTGCTTGATGTCGCCGCGCAGGCCGTTGACGGCCAGGTTCATCTTGGCCAGCTTGACGGTTTCCAGCGTCTTTTCGGAGCCGTAGACGTAAACGTCCAGGTCGGCGGCTGCGTCCTGCCGGTGCTGTTGGATGAATTCGGCCGACTGCACGAACATGCCGCCGGAACCGCAGGCCGGGTCGAAAACCTTGCCGCCGTGCGGTTCGATGATCTCGGTCATCAGCTTGACCACCGAGCGGGGCGTGAAGAACTCGCCGCCGCCCTGGCCTTCGCTCAGCGCGAAGTTGGACAGGAAGTACTCGTAGATCTGGCCGAACACGTCGCCCGACGCGTCGCGCGGAATGTCCGAGAACAGCTTGAGCAGGTCTTTGGGAATGTGCCGGTTCTTGTCGCTGCGGGTGAAGCGGTCGTATTCCTCCTGCGGCAACACGCCCAGCAGCTCGGGCTTGGTGACCTCGATGCTCGCCATGGCCTGGCGGATCGCCTTGGCGATGTCTTCCTTGTCGGGCAGGCTCAGCAGGTGGTCGTAGCGAGCGTGGGGTGCTAGCGCGAAGCCGCATTTCTCGATGGCGATGTCCTGCAGCGAACGCTCCATGCGCGTGCCCTTGAGCCGCGTGTATTCGGCATAAATCGCGTCTTCGTGCTGGCGGTATTTGTTGTCCGCAAACTTCAGGAAGATGATGCCCAGCACCGGGGTGCTGTACTCGCTGGCCTTGAGGTCGGAGTTGGCCCGCAACTTGTCGGCGGCTGCCCAGAGGTCTTTTTCGAGTTTTTTGAGTTGTTCGCGGTTCATGCCGCAACTGTAGCGGGCGACGCAAAGGTCGCTCTGTCGTCGCCCTGTCAGACCGGTCGCCAGGCGTTCAGGCGGCTTTTGATTTCGGCTGCCGGCAGACGGCAACGCGGGTTCGCGGCGATCTGTGTCAGCCCGTGGAAAAGCAGGTCTTGCGAGACTTTGCCGGAGGCGGCCATCTGGTCGAGGATCCAGAACAGACCAAACACTTGGCCCAGGCGCGCCTGGGCTTCGCTGCGCAGCGCCTTGTCGTTGGTGACGAGTTGATAGCCATCGCGTGTGGCGCAGCTCAGCGCAAAGCAGTCTGGCAAGGAAAGCGTGGGTCGCGCGTTCTGCACTTCTTGGGCCAGTGACACTTCTGCCGGGGTCAGTGCCACCACACCCAGGCCCAGCTGCCGCAGCCAGGGGCCGTTTTCGTTGGCCAGTTCCCGGTTGTAGAGCAGGTCGGGTACGACCATGGAGAGATCACAGGTGAAAGCCGCTTCCAACAGCCCGCCACGCTCAAGGTCGATCAGGACAGACGTGTCGGAAACGAGGATGACCATACGGCTCAGGCAATTTGGGCCATGAGGCGCCGGTCGAGTTCTCGCACGCTGATGCGCAGCAGTTCAGCGGCTTTGGCCTCGGATATGGCCTCTTCGGCTACCGCCTGCAGGCACAGGCGTTCCATGCGGTGCGGTACTTCGGGCGGGAGCTTGTTGGGTTCGGATGACTGGGGGCCGTTCCACCCCATGACTCTGATTTGCGCCCACAGGCGCCCATAGGCCGCCTTGGGCAGCACGCCGATTTGCGAACAGCGCACGGCAAGCGAAGCGATGCTCACCTTGAACAGCTTCTTGAGCTCGGCCAGTTCGCCCAGCGATATGGACGTGCGGTGGTTGCCCAGCAACTGCAGCATCATGTCTTTGGCCATGAGGAAGGCGCCCGCAAAGCGGTCGGCGGCTTTTTCTTCTTCGGCCGCGCTGAGGCCGCTGAAGCGCAGCACCAGGTGCGCCAGTTCATGCGCCAGCGTGAAGCGTTGGCGTTCGCCGTTGTGGCCTTGGTTGACGACGATGACCGGCACATCGTCCTGGTCGGGCCGCTGAACGAAGGCTTTGGAGCCCGACACACTTTCGGGCAGGTCAAGCGCGATGACCTTGACGCCTTTTTCTTCCAGCAGTTCGGCCAGCATGGGGATGGGATCTATACCCAGCTGCCACAGCCGGCGCAATGAGTCGGCCGCGGCTTCGGCGTCTTCGATGCGCTCGATGTGGAACTCCGCCTGCGTGGGCGCAACCCACTCGGCATCGGTGCCGGGCAGCAGTTCTTCCAGCACCAGGTAGCGCTCCACCTGATCCAGGACGGCGGCTTCCACTGCGCGTTCTTCCTTCACGCCCGCCTGGGTGGATTTGCGGAAGTCGACACCCGCGAGCGCGATGTCGCGCTCGCTGAGCAGGTATTCCGGCGTGACGTTCAAGGCCTTGGCCAGGGCAAGCAGCACGGCAGAGCCGGGCATCATTTCGTCCCGTTCGTACTTGCCAATGGCTTGGGCTGAGACCTGCCCTTCGAGGGCGGCTTCGAGATCGCGAAGCGACAAGCCCAGTGCGGCGCGGGCCCGCTTGAGTCGGTTTCCGATCATGGCAAACTCCCGACCGATGGTTTACAAATTTGAGTTCGTGATTTTATTTTGTAAACTTGTTTGCGTCAAACGCATTGGTGTTTTCGTGTTTGCGTTTGTGTGATCGCATTACTTCGACAGCATGCCGTGAGCGCTTGATGGGCAGTCCCTCACCCCGGCAACCCCTGCGCCTGTAGCACCTGTTCCACCAGCGCCGCATACCGCGGCGAGAACTTCTTCAACCCGTCGCGGTTGAGGTGGATTTCGTTGATCCAGTCGCCGCTGTCGCCCGGGGCGCGCAGGGCGGCGGGTACCAGCGGGATGGCCATGCTGTCCAGGAAGTGCAGGTTGGGAAAGCGCTGCGCGTCGGCCTCGCAGTCGGCGCCCAGGGCGTTGAAGCGGCGGATGATCTCGTGGCCGACGGCCATGTAGTCGGCCTCGGGGATGCCGTAGGCCACCACGGCTTTGTAGAGCCAGGGGCCGGCCAGGTTGCTGCCGGGGAAGACGCCGGCCGGCCGCGGGGTGGGCACGCCGTAGCCGTGAAAGAAGGCGGGCCGCCCGGCCGATGCGCCGGCGTCGCGCATGGCCAGCAGCTGCTGCAGGTTGGCCTTGAAATAGTCGGCAAAGGTGGCAAAGCCGTCGTCGCTGATGTAGCGGGCGGGGCCAGTGGCCGGGTCGCCCCATTCGTCGGCGGCGCGGAAGATGCGCTGCGCCAGCGGGATGCGCGAGCCGTCGGGCGCGTGGGCCAGCACCTGGCAGACGTCGATGAGGTCGTTGCCGCCGCAGGACAGCAGCAGGGCGTGCCAGTCCCAGCCGTTGCGCTGCAGCAGGGCGCGTTCAAACCACTTCTCGCGCCCGTAGTCGGCCATGCGGCCCAGCGTGTTGCCCGGCCGTGCGCAGTTGACCGCGATGGCGCTCTTGCTGAAGCGCATTTCGGTCAGCACATTGCCCACGGGGGCCAGCGGCACGCTGCCGATGGAAAACCAGGAGTCGCCATGCGCCAGAAAGCGGTAGTGGCGGCGGCCGATCTCGAAGACGTTGTCGCGGGTGCTGATGTCGGACCCGCGGATGATGTGCAGCTGGTTCATGGTGCCTCCTGTTTTGCCCAGTGGCTGGGTTGGATCACAGACTGTCGAGGTAAGCCGCGCTGTCGTCCACCGCGAACTCGATCCACATGGGCAGGTGGTCGCTCATCTGGTAGGTGCGCCATTCATTGAAGCTGCTGCCGCGGCCGTTGCGCACGGCGTCGTAGGCGGTGGCGTCGCGGTAGATGTGTTCGTAGAAGTCGAAGATGCCGGCGCGGCCGGTGGTGCGCATCTTGGAGAGTTTTCGGTAGTGGGCGATCTGGTCGTAGTGCTTGTTGCGCGCCACGTTGCTGCCGGGCAGTTGCTGCAGTTCGGGTGGCACCACAAAGCCGGCGTCGGTGATGGCCTGGAAGGTCACGTCGTCGCGGCCGAAGATGTTGAAGTCGCCGAGCAGGACGAGGTTGCCGGGGTCGCTGACCTTGCCGGGCTCAGGTTGCGGCGCGGTGCTGTACTTGTCGGCGTTCCTGGCAACGGTCTGCGCGAAGTCGGTGATCTCCTGCAGGCGCCGCGGGTCCACGGCCACGTCGTCGCCGTAGTAGATGTGTGCGGTCAGCAGCGTGAGGTAGGCCCAGCCGGCCCGAAAGCCGGCCACATAGGGCGAGCGGGCGAACTGCAGGGGCTCTTCGGTGGCCCCGGCTTTTTTGGGCAGCACCAGTTCGGCCGCCAGGCCGGTGAACGAGACTTTGCGCCGGTCGTACAGGTAGGCCATGCGCTCGGCGTTGCCGGCGGTGCCGAGGGTGACGTCGGTGACGAGGAAGTCCCACCAGCTGCCCAGGATGCGCTGCAGCCGTTGCAGCGGGTACAGGCTCTGGCGCAGTTCCTGCACCGCGATGAGGTCGAAGCGGCTGAGGATTTCGGCGATGTAGAAGTAGCTCTCGTCCCGACGCGGGCCGTAGCGGCCGGCGTCCAGCTCGCGGATGTTCCAGGTGGCCAGCAGCAGGGTGTCGGTGGTGGACTTGGCCGGTATCTGGGCCGACAGGGCGGGCCGCAGGGCCTTGAGACCCGCCAGGACCCGTTCACGTTCCGCCGCGTCCGCCAGGGACGGGATGCCGCTGTAGTCGATCATGTGGCCCTCCTGCGCTCACCCCGCTGCGTGCGGGGGGCAGGGCATTATGCGAAGCGGTGGCCGGCCGGGGAATGGCCGCCCGGCGCGCGGGCGTCCTGTCCAATGCGCGAAGGGGCGTGATACGCTGTTTTGCGTTGTACTTGTGCCGCAGAGACGGCGCTCGGCCCCGGAGTCCGCACATTGAAGTCTGCGCCCTCGTCACCCCGCATGCCCTGGTTTGCGCGCTGGTTCACGCCTGCGCCGGCGACGGACGCATCACCGGAGACCCAGGCCGACAGCGCAGACCACACGGCGACGGCGAACCTTGCCGGTGAGCCCGGTGAACGGGTTGCAGGTCAGGTTCTGCTGGACCTGCTGCGGCTGGCGGCGCAGGAGCGCGCGCCTGTCACCCTGAGCCTGCCAGCGCTTGAACGATGGGTGCCCACCTCGCTCGTGGGCATGTCCGGTGATGGTCGGCAGCTCTACATCCACCCGCCTGCCGACGCCACACTGGACGCGGCCATGACAAAAGGCGCGCGATTCAACCTGATGCTGCGCAGCCAGGGGCAACCGCTGCTCCTGAGTCTGGAAATGGATCGCTCGACAGGCAGCGGTCACCAGGCTTGTTACGCCGCCTGGCTGAGCGACACCGCCATCTCGGCGCAGGCACGCGCCTGGCGCCGGGTCTCCCTGGCGGGTTCGCGGCGGATTTCGCTGGTCCAGCCACTGACCGGCGGAAAGTCCCTGGTGTGCCGCGTGATCGACCTCAGCGAAGGGGGCCTCGGCATCGCCCTGCCTGAAGGCCCCACCCTCGCGGTGGGACCGGGCGACCGCTGGGCGGCGGCGCAGCTGGAAACACCGTCCGAGTCGATCGGACCGTTGGAACTGGAGGTGTGCAACGTCCGCAACGAGAACGGGCAGCGACGGCTGGGATTGCGCATCACCCGCATCAGCGGCCCCGAGATGCAGCGCCTGCGGCGCCTGCTGATGCAGCTGCAGACCTTTCGCGCGCGGTCGTAGCGGGCCGGCGCGCCGGTCCGCGCCCGGCGGCAGCGCTTTCTGTCAGACGTCGATGTTGCCGGCGCGCAGGGCGTTGGTCTCGATGAAATCCCGACGCGGTTCCACTTCGTCGCCCATGAGCATGGTGAACACGCGGTCGGCCTCGATCGCGTCGTCGATCTGCACGCGCAGCAGGCGGCGGACCTGCGGGTCCATGGTGGTTTCCCACAGCTGCTCGGGGTTCATTTCGCCCAGGCCTTTG
>CAZJZD010000084.1:0-8554 GCA_964550405.1 uncultured Hydrogenophaga sp.
GCATCCTGATGGTGGCCTCCGACCGCATCAGCGCCTTCGACGTGATCATGGGCGAACCCATCCCCGGCAAGGGCGCGCTGCTGACCACGCTCAGCCTGTTCTGGTTCGACCAGCTCGGCCCCAAGGGCCTGAACATCTGTCCCATCCACCTGACCGGCGACGCCCCCGAGAGCGTGGTCTCGACCGATGAGGCGGACCTGGTCAAGGGCCGTTCGATGCTGGTGCAGCGCCTCAAGCCCATCCCGGTGGAGGCCGTGGTGCGTGGTTACCTGGCCGGCAGCGGCTGGAAGGAATACCAGGACAGCCGCTCGGTCTGCGGCGTGAAGCTGCCCGAGGGCCTGCAGAACGCCAGCCAGCTGCCCGAGCCGATCTACACCCCGGCGGCCAAGGCCGAGATGGGTGAGCACGACGAGAACATCACGTTTGAGAAGACGGTGGAAATGGTCGGCGCCGACATCGCCGCGCAGATCCGCGACAAGGCCATCGCGCTGTACAAGGCGGCGGCCGAGATCGCCCTGAAGAAGGGCATCATCATCGCGGACACCAAGTTCGAGTTCGGCCTGGACAAGAACGGCACCGTGGTGCTGATGGACGAGGTGCTCACGCCCGATTCCTCGCGCTACTGGCCCGCCGACCAGTACGTGGTGGGCAGCAACCCGCCGAGCTACGACAAGCAGTTCCTGCGCGACTGGCTGGAGACCGCCAAGGTCAACGGCCAGCCCTGGGACAAGGCCGCGCCGGCGCCACGTCTGCCCAAGGACGTGATCGAGAAGACCGCCGCCAAGTACCAGGAAGCGCTCACCCGACTGATGGGCTGAAGCCGCCTTTCAGCGCCCCGCGCAGGTAGTCCACGAACAGCGACACCGCGCGCGGCACGTGCGCTGCGTAAGGCCGGATGGCGTAGATGCGGTCGGCGAACGAGCCGACCGGCGCCCAGCCCGGCAACACCTCCACCAGCTTGCCCGCCTGCAGCGCCGCTTGCGCGCTGAAGTCCGGCAGCAGCGTTATGCCCAGCCCCGCCAGCGCCGCGTCGCGCAGGGCCTCGCTGTTGTTCGCGGCCAGCGAGCCCGCCACCTGCACCGTCACCCGCTCGCGCGAGCCCGTGCCCGCGCGACCCTGCGGTTCGAAGGTCCAGGCCGGGCGTTCCTGCGGACGCGGGTAGTGCAGGCAGTTGTGTGCGCTCAGATCGGCCGGCTGCCGCGGCGTGCCGGCGCGGCGCAGGTAGGCCTTGCTCGCCACCAGCACCGAACGCGTGGCGCACAGCTGCACCGCCACGTGCGTGTCCGGCGGGTGGGCGGTGTGGCGGATGGCCAGGTCGAAGCCTTCGGTGGCCAACGAACTCAGTCGGTCCGACAGGTTCAGCTCGATGCGCACCTGGGGGTACTGGCGCAGGAAGTCGGGCAGCAGCGGCACGATCTGCTGGCGCGCCAGCGCCACCGGCGCCGTCACGCGCAGCAGGCCCTGCGGCGCCTCGGCCAGGTCGCGCACCTGCGCAAAGCTCTGGCTGATCTGCTCGAAGGCGGCCCGGGTCTGGTCCACCAGCCGCTGGCCGGCTTCGGTCAGGCGCACGCTGCGCGTGGTGCGCTGCACCAGCGTCACGCCCGCCACCCGCTCCAGCTCGGCGATGCGCTGGCTCATGGCCGCCTTGCTCACGCCCAGGCGCGCGGCCGCCGCGGTGTAGCTGCCCTGTTCGGACAACACAGTGAGCCAGTGGCAGTGGCTCCAGAGATCCGCCATCTTCTGTTCTGTCATGACCCGATTGTTCATTATCGTGAACAATCATTTCAAGTTTCCGGCCTTGTGCCGGGCGCTCCCGGTTCCTAGACTGCGGCGATCCATCCCGACCGGAGACCGCCTCATGAACGCCCGCACCCCCATCACCAGCGACATCACCCACTACATCGGTGGCGCCCGCAGCGCCGGCACGTCCGCCCGCGCGCAGGACGTGACCAACCCCGCCACTGGCGCGGTCACCGGCCGGGTGCACCTGGCCAACGCGGCCGATGTGGATGCCGCCGTGGCTGCCGCGCAGGCGGCTTTCCCGGCCTGGGCCGACACACCGCCGATCCGCCGCGCGCGCGTGATGTTCAAGTTCCTGGAGCTGGTCAACCAGCACAAGGACGCACTGGCCCACGCCATCACCGCCGAGCATGGCAAGGTGTTCACCGACGCGCAGGGCGAGGTGTCGCGGGGCATCGACATCATCGAATTCGCCTGCGGCATCCCGCAGTTGCTCAAGGGTGACTTCACCGACCAGGTCTCCACCGGCATGGACAACTGGACCATCCGCCAGCCGCTGGGCGTGGTCGCCGGCATCACGCCGTTCAACTTCCCGGTCATGGTGCCCATGTGGATGTTCCCGGTCGCCATCGCCGCGGGCAACACCTTCGTGCTCAAGCCCAGCCCCATCGACCCCACGCCCAGCCTGCTGATCGCCGACCTGCTGAAACAGGCCGGTCTGCCCGACGGCGTGTTCAACGTCGTGCAGGGCGACAAGGAAGCCGTGGACGCGCTGCTGGTGCACCCCGACGTGAAGGCGATTTCCTTCGTCGGCTCCACGCCCATCGCGAACTACATCTACGAAACCGGCGCCCACCACGGCAAGCGCGTGCAGGCCCTGGGCGGCGCCAAGAACCACATGGTCGTCATGCCCGATGCCGACCTCGACCAGGCGGTGGACGCGCTGATCGGTTCCGCCTACGGCTCGGCCGGCGAGCGCTGCATGGCGATCAGCGTGGCGGTGCTGGTCGGCGACGTGGCCGAGAAGATCATGCCCAAGCTGATCGAGCGCACGAAGACGCTGAAGGTGCTCAACGGCACCAACCTCGCGGCCGAGATGGGCCCCATCGTGACCCGTGCCGCGCACGAGCGCATCAGCGGCTACATCGATGCCGGCGTGATGCAGGGCGCCGACCTGCTGGTGGACGGCCGCCAGTTCGATGCGAAGCAGACCGGCGAAGGCTGCGAGAACGGTTTCTGGATGGGCGGCACGCTGTTCGACAACGTCACGCCCAGCATGCGCATCTACAAGGAAGAGATCTTCGGCCCGGTGCTCAGTTGCGTACGCGTGAAGGACTTCGGCGAAGCCGTGCAGCTGATCAACGACCACGAGTTCGGCAACGGCACCAGCTGCTTCACCCGCGACGGCAACGTCGCACGCGAGTTCGCGCGCCGCATCCAGGTCGGCATGGTCGGCATCAACGTGCCGATCCCGGTGCCCATGGCCTGGCAGGGATTCGGCGGCTGGAAGAAGAGCCTGTTCGGTGACATGCACGCGTACGGCGAAGAGGGTGTGCGGTTCTACACGAAGCAGAAGTCCATCATGCAGCGCTGGCCGGAGTCGATTGGCAAGGGCGCTGAGTTCGTGATGCCGACGGCGAAGTAACTTTGCTTCTGTGTTTCTGCTGGCCTCGTCGCGCATTGCGCGGCGGGGCTTTTTCTTTGGCGGCTTGTGTTGTGGGTCTGAGCTGGGGCGGAGGGCTGCGCTCATGTCCCCCGACGGCCTGCGGCCGTCTCCTCCTTTACTTCGCTTCGCCCTCCGCCCCAGCTCAGACCTGGTTGAGTTTGGGTATGCATGGGACAAAGATGCTGCACCACGGTGAGATTTGTCGGATGAGCGAAGACCGTTGACGCCTGTAGCATGTTGTCCCATGCAGTTGATTTCAAGCGAATTTCATAGGGCGTCTGTGACGTTGTTTGACGCAGGTGTACGGAGGTGCGTATGACTCGCCCAGCAATTGGTCGGGTTTTACTCATTTTGCCGCTGCTAGGGGTGGCCATTGGGGACTTGTTCGCGCTCTCGCGTTCCACGCCCAGCAGTTCTGACGAGCTCGGTTTGTCACTCTTGCTGATCACCTTGCCAGTCGCACTGGTTGGACTTGCTGCGTTAGTTTCCGAAAGACGTTCGGTGGTTGTTTTGTGTGTGGTGGCAGTTGTGGTGGTGGGCGTCCTAGTCCAAGCGTCGGTGCTCTTGAGCAGTGACCCCGGCCGGTCGGCCATGTACCTGTTGTCTGTAGTCGTGTACTGGGTATCTGCGCTGGCAGCAGTCCTCGCGAGCAACCTTCTGGCGATTCGTTAGCTACTCAGCCTGTATTCCTGCAGGGCACCTTTCCCCAGTAAAGATCGTCCCTGCCGGTGTAGGCGCCAACCTTTGTTGAATTGCCGTGCCTGAGCGAACCACCCCCCCGGACTGGCGCGCCGGGGTGTCCTGCATAGCGAAGTCAAGGAGGAGACGGCCGCAGGCCGTCGGGGGACATGAGCGGCGCAGGGCGCACCGGTGCTCCGGTCCAGCGAGAGAAGGGGTTGTTCCCTGCATGTAACCCCCAGAGCCAAGTGACTGGGTAGAGTCACCGAACACAGCGAACGGAGACCACCCCATGTACACCGCCCACCCCCAGCGCTACGAGCGCATGCCCTACCGCACCGTCGGCAGAAGCGGCCTGAAGCTGCCTGCCATCACCCTCGGCCTGTGGCACAACTTCGGTGACACCACGCCGATGGACACGCAGCGCGCCATGCTGCGCACCGCCTTCGACGCCGGCATCACCCATTTCGATCTGGCCAACAACTACGGCCCGCCGGCCGGGAGCGCCGAGACCAACTTCGGCGAGCACCTGCGGCGCGACTTTCGGCCCTACCGCGACGAACTCATCATTTCCAGCAAGGCCGGCTGGGACATGTGGCCCGGGCCGTATGGCCAGGGTGGCGGCTCGCGCAAGTACGTGCTGGCCAGCCTGGACCAGAGCCTCAAGCGCATGGGGCTGGACTACGTGGACATCTTCTATTCCCACCGCTTCGACCCCGACACGCCGCTGGAAGAAACCATGGGCGCGCTGGCCACGGCGGTGCAGCAGGGCAAGGCGCTGTACGTGGGCATTTCCAGCTACTCGGCCGGCAAGACCCGCGAGGCCGCGGCCATCCTGCGCAGCATGGGTGTGCCGTTGCTGATCCACCAGCCCTCGTACAGCCTGCTCAACCGCTGGGTGGAGGAAGACCTGCTCGACACCCTGCAGGCCGAAGGCATGGGCTGCATCGCCTTCAGCCCGCTGGCGCAGGGCCTGCTGACCAGCAAGTACCTCAACGGCGTGCCGGCAGATGCGCGCATCAACCGGCCTGGCGGCGGCTCGTTCACGGCCGATCACCTGAGCGATCAGAACCTGACCCATGTGCGCGCGCTCAACGAACTGGCGCAGGCGCGTGGCCAGAGCCTGGCGCAGATGGCGGTGGCCTGGGTGCTGCGCCACCCGGGCATGAACTCGGCGCTCATTGGCGCGAGCAAGCCGGAGCAGATCACCGAGCTGGTGGGCGCGCTGGACAACTTGACGTTCAGCGCCGACGAATTGGCCGCGATCGACCGGCACGCGGTGGACGGTGGCATCAACCTCTGGAAGAAGCCCTCGACCGACCAGCGGATCTGACCGCGGACGCAGGGCCCGCGGTGTCGAGGGACATTTCCTTTGCGAGCGCGAGTGCCTCCTGCATTACCGCACGTGTGGCCGGGCTGAGCTGGCCGCTGCGCGCCAGGGCCAGCGCAATGTGGCGCACGATGGGCGGGTCCACCAGGCGCGCGGCCTGGAAGCGGTGCTGGCTGCGCGCCACGTCGATGGCATACGAGCCGAGCAGCGCGTAGGCGCCACCCTGCGAGGCGATGCCCAGCTGCAGCGCCAGCGAATCGGCTTCGAGCACCACGTTGAGCTGCACGCCGCGCTGGCGCGCGACCTGTTCCAGCTGGTCGCGCCAGCTGCTGGGGCGGCAGAAGCTCACCAGCGGCAGGCCGTCCAGCGCCTTGAATTTCACCGTCGGTTTCGCGGTCACCGGGTCGCCCTCGGGGCCGACGAGGAAGGTCTGTGCCTCGGCCAGCGACAGCGCGTCGCTGCCGTTGGGCTGGCCGTGGCGGAACAGCAGCGCCAGGTCCAGGCTGCCGTCTTCCAGCCCGGTCTCCAGCTGCGCGCCCTGGCCCTCGCGCACGCTCAGCTGCACCAGCGGGTGGCGCTGGCGCAGGCGGGTGAACAGGGTGCTGGTGAAGGGGTGGGCCAGCGAAGGCAGGGTGCCCAGGCGCACGCGGCCCATGGTCTGGCCCGCGGTGCTGCGGATCTCCTGTTCCAGCTGCTCGGTGCTGCTCAGCCACACGCGCACGCGCGGCGCGATGCGCTGGCCCAGCGCGGTGAGCGCGACGCCGCGGCCGGTGCGCTCGAACAGCCGGCCGCCGCACTGCTGTTCCAGTTCGGCGATCTGACGGCTCACGTGCGGCTGGCTGGTGCCGTGCAGCACCGCGACCTTGCTCAGGCTGCCGTGGTCGGCGGCGTCGAGGAACAGGCGCCAGAGGTGGAGGTTCATGTCGGACCCATGCAAAAAGCGTATGTCTGAAATGTAGCGTCAGACAGTTCCGCTATGGGTGGTATGGGCCGACAGTCCGTTCCACGGCGGCGGACCTGCAGGGCCCCGCCGCCCAGGCGGTCACCGGGCAGAAAGCACGGCGGCTGTGCCGAACGAACCCCTTGTTGAGGAACCGACATGAAAGCTCTCGATCTGCGCGGTCTGAACCCCGCCCCCGTGACCCCCTTCACCCGCGACGGCGCCGTCGACTACGCGGCCATCCAGCGTCTGGGCAGCTGGCTGGCCAGCGTGGACGGCGTCAAGAGCCTGACCGTGCTCGGCCACGCCGGCGAAGGCACCTTCCTGGAACGCGACGAGCAGTTCAAAGTCATTGAAGCCTTCCGCAAGGCGGTGGACGACAAGCTGCCCATCATCGCGGGCATCACGCTCGAAGGCACCCAGGTCGCGGCTGAGGAAGCCAAGCGCGCCGTCGCTGCCGGTGCCTCGGCCGGTCTGGTCTACCCCTCGCACGGCTGGCTGCGCTTCGGCTACCAGAAGGGTGCGCCGCAGGACAAGTACAAGGCCATCCACGAGGCCAGCGGCCTGCCGCTGATCCTGTTCCAGTACCCCGACGCGACCAAGTGCACCTACGACCTGGAAACGCAGCTGGACATCGCTGCCCTGCCCGGCGTGTTCGCCATGAAGAACGGTGTGCGCAACATGAAGCGCTGGGACCGTGAGATCCCGGTCATCCGCCAAGAGCGCCCGGACTTGCAGATCCTGACCTGCCACGACGAGTACCTGCTGCACACCATGTTCGACGTGGACGGTGCGCTGGTGGGCTACGGCTGCATCGCGCCCGAGCCGCTGGTCGAGATGATCAAGGCCGGCAAGGCCAAGGACTACAAGAAGGCGCGCGAACTGCACGACCGCCTGCTGCCGGTGACCGCCAACGTCTACCACCGCGGCTCGCACATGGAAGGTACGGTCGCGCTCAAGTGGGCGCTGGTGGCGCGCGGCATCCTGGAGCACGCCACGGTGCGCAGCCCGCTGCTGCCGCTGGCCGAAGGTGCCGACCAGGAGATCGCGGCCGCGATGCGTTCGGCCGGTCTGGCGAAGTGAGTCACCGGGGTGCGCCGGGCCAACGGCCCGGCGCACCTACCATCCACCCGTGGAGACAAGAGCGATGAAAAACAAGACCTGGATCGTGGCCCTCTCGCTGGGCCTGTCGTTGATGGCGCCGGCGTTCGCGCAGGGCCAGTTCCCTTCGGGCACGCTCCGGCTGGTGGTGCCCTTCGCCGCCGGTGGCGGCGTGGATCAGGCCGCGCGTCTGCTGGGCAGGCAGTTGCAGACCGACCTGGGCGTGTCGGTGATCGTGGAGAACAAGGCCGGCGCCAGCGGCACCATCGGTGGCAAGGCGGTGCAGGCCGCCACGCCCGATGGCATGACCCTGCTGTTCTCGGCCGCCACCCACGTGCTGGCCAAGCAGGTGCTGGCGGTGCCGCCGTACGACCCGCAGACCGACTTCGCGCCGGTGGCGCGCGTGGGCGAGGCGCCGCTGATGCTGGTCATCCCGCCGACCGCGCCGCAGAAGAACCTCAAGGAGGTGCTGGATGCTGCCCGCGCCCAGCCCGACAAGTGGACCGCCGCCGTGCCGGCGCTGGGCGCGCCCAGCCACCTGGCGACGCTGCTGCTGGCCCAGCAGGGCAAGCTCAAGCTGACCATGACGCCCTACCGCGGCACCGCGCCGGCCCTGGCCGACGTGGCCGGCGGCCATGTGCAGGTGCTGATGGACTCCATCATCTCCATCCACGCCATGGCCAAGGCCGGCAAGGTCAAGGCGATCGCCGTGTCGTCTTCGCAGCGCAGCGGTGTGGCACCCGACGTGCCCACCGCGGTCGAGAGCGGCTACCCGGGCCTGGTCTACAACTCCTGGTACGGCGTCTGGGCCCCCAAGGGCACGCCGCCCGACCGGGTGCAAGCCCTGAACAAGGCCATCAACAAGGCCACCGCCGGCCTGGCCCGCGCCGGTGCGTTCACCGCGCTGGGCATCCTGCCCGTGCTGGAAACCACCGACCAGTTCCGCCAGTTCGTGGCCACCGATGTGGCGCGCAGCGCCGAACTGCTGAAGGACGCGGGCTTCAAGCCTGAATAAACCTGGCTGGAGCGAAGTGTCTGCGTCGAGAGATGCGGTGGAACCGGCTTCGCCGGGCCACTCGCATCGCCCCCTTGAGGGGGT
>CAZJZD010000085.1:0-8029 GCA_964550405.1 uncultured Hydrogenophaga sp.
TGCCGCCGCTCTCGCTCTACATCCACCTGCCCTGGTGCCTGAAGAAGTGCCCGTACTGCGACTTCAATTCGCACGAGTGGAGCGCGACCTCGGCACAGGGGCAGGCGCTGCCCGAGCAACCGTACCTGGATGCGCTGCGCGCCGACCTGCAGGCGGCGTTGCCGCTGATCTGGGGTCGGCCCATCCACACAGTGTTCATCGGAGGCGGCACACCCAGCCTGTTTTCGCCGGAGGCGATCGACCGGCTGCTGGGCGATGTGCGCGCACTCACGCGCCTGGACGCCGACGCCGAGATCACGCTGGAGGCCAACCCGGGCACCTTCGAGAAGGACCGTTTCAAGGCCTTCCGCCAGGCGGGCGTGACGCGGCTGTCCATTGGCGTGCAAAGCTTCCACGACGCGCACCTGCAGGCGCTGGGCCGTGTGCACGATCGCGCGCAGGCCATGGCGGCGGTGGAAGAGGCGGCCGCTTCGTTCGACACTTTCAACCTGGACATCATGTACGCGCTGCCGGGACAGACGCTGGCGCAGTGCGAGACCGACATCCGCACCGCGCTGGGTTTCAATCCGCCGCACATCTCGATCTACCACCTGACCATCGAGCCCAACACGGTGTTTGCCAAGTTCCCGCCCGCGGTGCCGGAGGACGATGACGCTTACGCGATGCTGGACCGCATCACCGAGCTGACGGCGGAGCAGGGGCTGGAGCGCTACGAGGTGTCGGCCTACGCGCGGCGCGGCCACCGTTGCCGGCACAACCAGAACTACTGGCAGTTCGGCGACTACCTCGGCATCGGTGCCGGCGGGCACAGCAAGCTGAGTTTTGCGCACCGTGTGGTGCGCCAGGTGCGTGCGCGCGAGCCGCGCCTGTACATGGACAAGGCCCTGGCGGGCGACGCGGTGGTGAGCGTGGACGAGGTGGCACGGCGCGAGCTGCCGTTCGAGTACATGCTCAACGCGCTGCGCCTGCGTGAGGGCTTCAGTCTGACCGACTTCAGCGCCCGCACCGGGCTGCCGCTGTCGGCCATCGACACGGCCTTGCGCGAAGGTCTGGCCAAGGGGTGGCTGGTGCAGGATGGCGTCTGGGTCCGGTCAACCGATCGGGGCTTCGATTTCCTCAGCGACCTGCAGTCGCTGTTCCTGCCCGACTGAGCGGCTCAGACCGGCACGGCCGCGTCGTTTTCCACCGTCGCGGTGGCCAGCCGAAGCCACAGGCTGGCCGTGGTGCCCTCACCGGGTGTGCTTTCCAGTTCCACCCAGCCACCGTGGATCTCGGCGATTTCCTTGACCAGGTTCAGACCCAGACCCGTGCCCGGGATGTTGCCCGAGCCGTCGGCCCGGTAGAACCGCTCGAAGGCGCGTGCCAGTTGCTCGGGCGTCATCCCGATACCGTGGTCCTGCACGCGGATCACGGCGCAGGCCACGCCTTCGCGCTCGGCCTCGTGCACCGTCAGTCGTACCTCTCCCCCGCCGGGTGAGTACTTGAACGCGTTGCTCAGCAGGTTGGTCAGGGCCTGTTCGATCTTGCTGGCATCGGCCATCACGCGCCAGTCGGGCAAGCGGTCCATGTGCACCTGCCGCCCCAGTTCCTGGTGGCCGGTGCCCTGCACCGAGGCCTCGATGATGGCGGCCAGCGACGTCGGGACGATCTGGAAGTCCTTGCCCTGGCGCGCCTCGATGCGCGAGAGGTCCAGCAGTTCCTGGATCAGGTTGTTGAGCAGGGTCCCCTGCCGGTGCACCGTTTCCAGCAGATCCTTGCGTTTTTCCTCGCTGTACGGGCGGTGGATCATCAGTTCGGTGAAACCCAGGATGCTGGCCAGCGGCGTGCGCAGCTCGTGCGCCGCCGTGGCGAGGAACTCGCTTTTCATGCGGTCCACTTCGAACTGCTGGGTCACGTCGCGGAAGTAGACGAAGGTCTCGCCGCTGCCGCCCAGATGGCGCCGGACTTCGCGTTCCAGGACTTTGCGCGACGGACAGGCCAGCACCAGTGTCTGGCGTTGGCCATCGCCGGCGTCGTCGGCGATCGGCGCGTAGCGTTCAGGTTCTTCGCACAGCTGCCGCATCCACTGGTCGAAGCTGGACAGGGGCATCCACGACGACACCTCGCCGACCATGGCCCGCAGCGCCGGGTTGCTGGTGATCAGCTCGCCGTTGGCATCGAACACGGCGAAACCATCCGGGCTCAGGTCGAAGGTGGCGTTCAGGCGTGCGGTGCGCTCGATCAGGCGTTGCTTGACCTCGACCTGGGCGCTCACATCCTCGATGACATTGATGTAGTGCGTGATCTCGCCCTGCGCGTCGCGCACCGGCGAGACGGACAGCTTGTTGTGGAACAGGCTGCCATCCTTGCGGTAGTTCCGCAGGGTGATCTTGAGTTCGCCGCCGCGTTGCACTGTGCGGGCGAGCAGGTCCAGGTCTTCGCGGTCGGTCTGCGGTCCTTCGAGGACACTCGCGTCGCGGCCCAGGATTTCGTGCGCGGCATAGCCGGTGATGCGGGTGAAGGCCGGATTCACGTGCACGATGGGCTGCGGATAGCGGCGGGCATCGCTGACCGACACCCCGGTGGGCGAACAGTCGAGCACGCGGCCGTAGAGCGTGAGGTACTCCTCGGCCAGCTTGATGTCGGTCAGGTCGCGCACGATGCAGGTGTAGCGGATATCCGGGTCGCCCTGGATCTCGCCCAGCAGCGCCTCGACCGGGAATGCCGTCTCACCATGGCGGAGCGCGTCGGTCTCGATGCGTCCGATGCGGCTTTGCGTGCTGTGGATCAGCATGCCATCGGCCATGGTCTGTTCGAGCCGTTCGCGGTCCACGCCGGGCAGGATGTCCTGTACGGGCCGTTGCTGCAGCGCAGGCCACTCATACCCGAACATGCGTTCTGCGGCCGGGTTGGCACTGGTGATGCGGCCCTGTGCGTCGATGCCGATGATGGCATCGGCGGCCGTGTCCAGAATGGCGTGCAGGCGCGACAGGCGGCGCTGGGTTTCCTGGATGTGTCGCGCCAGTTCCTGGGAGGACCAGTTCAGCGTGCGTCCGAGATCCCGTACCTCCTGGCTGCCCCAACGCAGCAGCAGCTGTTCACCGGGCTTTTGCACCAGCGAGCCCGCGAACCCGGCCAGAGCCCTGAGCGGCTGGACCGTGCGGCGCAGGAACAGGGTGAACAGGCCCAGCGCCAACAGCAGCAACAGCAGCGAGCCGATGGCGGCCTCCAGCCAGTGCTTTTGTGCGGCCTGCAGGCGCTCGGCATGGCTGAACTCCACCGTCACCCAGCCTTCTCGAGGGAGTCGCGACAGATCCACCCCCAGTCCCTGCGGGTGGCGGTTGGCTGCCAGCAGGCTGGCATGGGCCACCAGTCTGTGCCGGCTTTCATCGGACACCAGTGACGCCGCAGGCACGGGCTGGGTGGCTTCGTGGTGGGGCCGGACCGTCACCATCTGGCCGGCGGCATTGTGCTGCACGCGCATCAGCACCCGTCCACCCGGCAGCAGGACCTCGACCCGGACCACGCCGGGCAGGGCGACCAACTCCTGCAGCCCGATCTCCAGCGATGTCGTGTCGTCTGCCGTGAGCAGTGGACTGCTGGTGTGGGCGGCCATGGTCGCCAGTGCCATGGCCCATTCACGGCTCTCGATGTCGATCTGCTGGTGCAGGCGGTGCAGCGACAGTGGCACCACCACCAGCAGGCCCAGCAGGCACAGGCCCGATGCGGTGAGGAGCAACTGGGTGCGCAGGGAGCGCAACGCCAGCCATTGCCAGAAGGGGCGCAGCAGCAGATGCATGGAGCCGGCCTCCGACCGGAGGATCAGACCGTGCGGCCCAGCATGTTGTCCATCAGGTCCAGCAGCTTGAGCGGGCTGAACGCCTTGGTCAGGTAGGCATCGGCGCCGGCCTTGCGCCCCAGTTCCTCGTCTTCCTTCTGCGCACGGGCGGTCAGCAGGATCACCTTGGTCTGGCCCGCCAGCATCGGGTCGGCCTTGACTTTGGCGCAGACCTGGTAGCCGTCGAGTTCGCCGGGCATCATCACGTCCAGCAGCATGAGGTCGGGTTTGAGGTCCTGCGCCAGCCGCCAGCCATCGCCGCCGTTGTCGGCCTCGTGCACCTCGGCGTCGTCCAGGTGCTGCAGGGTCAGCCGGATCAGTTTCCGGATGTCGGGCTGGTCATCGACGATGAGGATGCGAGCGGTCATGTGGTGCTCCGTTGTCGGGTTCGGGCCATCAGTTTGGACAGGTCTTCGGCGTAGATCTGGGCCTGCAGCAGGTCCAGCTGTTGCGTGTTGCGCAGGGGGGCGCCGGTGGGCAGTTCCAGGCGGACATTCAGTCCCTCCTTGTCATCCTGCTCGATGCGCAGGCGACCGCCGTGCAGCTGCAGAATGCGCTGCGTCAGCGGCAGGCCGATGCGCAGACGTTCGGGGACAGGTGGCGTGCCCGCGGCGGGCGGTGTGGGCCGGAAGATGGCTGCAGCGTGCTGCGCCATGGCCGCGGCGGAGAGGACACCCATGTTGTGGATGGTCACCAGCAGGTGGTTGCCGGTGGCCCGGAAACCGACACCAATGGCCACTTTTTCGCTGCCGCGCACGCCTTCGCGCGCATGCTGGACAGCGTTGTGCAGGCATTCGTGCAAGGCCCGGCGCATCAGCCGTCGGCTGCCGTAGACCGGGGGCAGGTCCTCGCGGTCACCCTCGATCACGAAGCTGGCGCCCATGGTCAGTGCCAGCGGTGCCAGGTCCTGAGCGATGGTACGGACCAGGTCCGGCAGCAGCATGCGGTCGTCGCCGATCAGCACATCGTCACCGAATACATTCACCAGGTCGCTCAACCGTTCCAGCCGCTCGTGCAGGATCTGGACGCTGCTGGACAGATCGGGCAGGGCGTCCGGGGGCGTGCGGGCCAGGACCTGACGGATGGGAGCCTCCAGATCGGTCTTGATCAGTTCCATGATCTGCTGCAGCGACAGGCGCTGGCTCTCATGTTCCGGTGCTTCGGCCAGGGTTTCTTCGGGCTCTGGCTGAACCTCGGACACCGCCATCGCCACCAGCCCGGCGATGGGGCGCGGCGCACAGCGGCACTGCAGGCGTGCCACGCCGTTGTCCGAGAGGGCATCGATGCGCATGTCCAGATGCAGCACGATCTTGCCGGCGGCGATGTCCCGCACCAGCCCGCGCACATTCGGATCGCTGCCCAGCAGCAGCGCTGGCCGGCAGCTCATCTGCTTGGCGGCCTGGTTGCTGAACACCACCTGCCCTTCCGCGTTGAACAGCAGGATGGGGCTGGGCACAAAGTCCAGCAGGGTCAGCAGCGGATTGGACGAAGGGTTTTGGGCGGTTGACATCACGGCAGCCGTGCCGGGAAAACGCGTCCCAGCGGGGCTTGCCGGGGTTATCGGCAGCTTCGGCCGCGGCTTGAGCGCCCACAAAAAAGCGGCCTCGGGGGCCGCTGATGCATTGGTGTCCTGGCGGAGACGGTGAGATTCGAACTCACGGACCCTTGCGGGTCGGCGGTTTTCAAGACCGCTGGATTAAACCACTCTCCCACGTCTCCCGGGTGGGCGGCATTGTAGCCGCAGGCCTGCCAGATCAGGCCGCTGCGGCGGGCGTGAGCATGCCGCGCTTTTCGATGAAGCGCACCACCTCGTCCAGCCCGGCCAGGGTCTTGAGGTTGGTCATCACCCAGGGTTTGCGCTCGGCGTCCGGGCGCATGCGGGCAGTGTCCTGTTTCATGATCTCCAGGTTGGCGCCCACGTGGGGCGCCAGGTCGGTCTTGTTGATGACGAACAGGTCGCTCTTGGTGATGCCGGGGCCGCCTTTGCGCGGGATTTTTTCGCCTGCGGCCACGTCGATCACGTAGATGGTCAGGTCGGACAGCTCGGGGCTGAAGGTGGCGGCCAGGTTGTCGCCGCCGGATTCGACGAACACGATGTCGGCGTCCGGAAACTCGCCCAGCATGCGGTCGATGGCTTCGAGGTTGATGGAGCAGTCCTCGCGGATGGCGGTGTGCGGGCAGCCGCCGGTTTCCACGCCCATGATGCGTTCGGCCGGCAGCGCGCCGCTGATGGTGAGCAGACGCTGGTCTTCCTTGGTGTAGATGTCGTTGGTGATGGCGATCAGGTCGTACTGCTCGCGCATGGCCTTGCACAGCATTTCGAGCAGGGTGGTCTTGCCGGAACCGACCGGGCCGCCGATGCCCACCCGCAGTGGCGGCAGGGGTTTGGTGCGGTTCGGGACGTGGTGCAGGGCGGTCATGATCGGAACAGTCGTGAATATTGGGTTTCGTGGCGCGCGCTCAGGATGGCGAGCATGGGGGTGAAGGCCTGCCGGTCGCTGTCTTCCAGGGCCATGGCATGGGCAACCGCTTCGGGAATCTCGCGCACCAGCCGGGCCAGCATGCGCTGGCCCGCGCTCTGGCCCAGCGGCACCGACTTGATGGCCGACTGCACCATGTTCTCGGCCCAGCCGAAGGCGTAGCCGGCCAGACTGTCGGCCAGCGGTGCGCCCGATGCGGCGGCGGCACAGGCCATGGCGACCGGGTAGGTGGGGGGCTGCAGGTCGGTGGCCCGCAAGCGCTGCAGCACGCCGCTGCCGAGTTCGCCCAGCGATTGCGCCCAGGCCTGCAAGGACCGGCCCATCTGTTCGGTCTGCAGGCGGAATTCCTGCGTTTCGCGCGTGGCCAGCACCCACTGGTTCAGCGAGCGGACCCGCTCCAGATCGCCTGCGCGCCAGGCCGGAATGGCCTGGGCCACCACCGCCAGATCGCTGCGTGCGAGTGAGAGCTGCAACTGATCGGCCAGCCAGGCAGCGGCGCTGGCCTCGTCGTGCACGAGTCCGGCGTCGACCGCGGCTTCCAGCCCTTCGGAATACGAGAAACCACCCACCGGCAGGGCCGGCGAGGCCAGCCAGAGCGTGTGCAGCAGGCCGGCCGCGACGGACCCCTGCGCTTCAGCCGTGGTCGTGCGCATGCGCGTGGTGGTGGCCGTGACCGTGGTCATGGCCGTGGTGGTCGTGCCCGTGGCCGCCATGCCCGGCGGCGTAGGCGCCACCCTCAGGCTCAAAGGCCTCGTTCACCTCGGCCACGTTCAGGTGCATGGCGCGCAGCAGGTCGGCCAGCACATGGTCGGGTTCGATCTTGAGGTGGTCGGGCCGCAGCTCGATGGGCACGTGGCGGTTGCCCAGGTGGTAGGCCGCACGCATCAGGTCGAAGGCCGGGTCGTGGGCATGCCCGTGGTGGTGGTCGGTGCAGGCGGTGATGCGCAGCACCGGCTGGGCGGCGGCGATCACGCGCAGCAGCGAACCGTCCTGCGTGACCAGCACGTCACCGCCGCGCACCACGGTGCCGCGCGGCAGGAACACGCCCACGCGGCGCCCGTCGGAGGATTCGGTGTCGAAGCGGCTTTTCTGGCGCACATCCCAGTCGAGCGTGACGGTGGCGGCGCGGCGCACCAGCGCGGGTGCCAGGCCCTTGCCCTGGGCGATGAGTTTGGAGACTTGAAGCACTTGTATTCCCTGTTGGGCACTCAAAACAGGAAGTATCGCTGGGCCATGGGAAGTTTGCTGGCGGGCTCGCAGGTCAGCAGCACGCCATCGGCGCGCACGGTGTAACGCTGCGGGTCGATGTCCATCTTCGGCAGGTAGCTGTTGTGCACCATGCTGGCCTTGGTCACGCCGCGGCAGTTCTGCACCGCCACGGTGGTCTTGGCCAGGCCGTAGCGCTGCGCCACGCCGGCCGCCTGCGCGGCCTGCGAGACGAAACTCAGGCTGCCTTTGGCCAGCGCACCGCCCAGTGCGCCGAACTGCGGCCGGTAGTGCACCGGCTGCGGCGTGGGGATGGAGGCGTTCGGGTCGCCCATGGCGGCCAGCGCAATGCTGCCGCCCTTGAGCACCAGCGCCGGCTTGACACCGAAAAACGCGGGTTTCCAGATCACCAGGTCGGCCCACTTGCCGACCTCGAGCGAGCCGACGATGTGCGACATGCCGTGCGCGATGGCCGGGTTGATCGTGTACTTGGCGATGTAGCGCTTGACGCGGAAGTTGTCGTTGC
>CAZJZD010000086.1:0-8014 GCA_964550405.1 uncultured Hydrogenophaga sp.
CGTGAAGGCGGTCGTACCGTCGGCGCCGGCGTCGTCGCCAAGATCATCGAGTAATTCGTTCCCTGAAAGGGGCACAAAGCCAGTAGGGGTATAGCTCAATTGGCAGAGCGTCGGTCTCCAAAACCGAAGGTTGTAGGTTCGATTCCTACTGCCCCTGCCACCGGATCCAGCGGCGTCAATAGCTGATCGCTGCCAACCGAGTGGTTTTCAAGCCCGCCGAAGTCGAAAGACCTCCGGTGGGCTTGCGTGTCTGAACTCCCGGGTCTGTCACGCAAGCTTTCTTAGTTCGTCTGGATATTCATGGCCACTTCCGAAGTTCAAACCGTCAACACCGGTGCCGACAAGGCCAAGCTGGCGGCTGCGGTCGTCCTGTTGCTGGGGGCATTCGTGGCTTTCTTCCTGCTTGCCGGCAAAGGGTCGGTGGTGCAGTGGGCGGCCTTGCTGCTGGGTGTGGCGGGTGCGGTGGCGGTATTTGGTGTCTCGGAGCCGGGTCGTCAGTTGCTGGCCTTCGGTCGTGATGCTTGGCGTGAGACCCAGAAGGTCGTCTGGCCGGCCCGCAAGGAAGCCATCCAGATGACTGCGTACGTTTTTGCTTTCGTTTTCGTGATGGCGCTCTTCCTCTGGCTGACCGACAAGACCATCGAGTGGGTGTTCTACGACCTGATCCTGGGCTGGAGAAAATGACAATGAGCGAACAACAAAACACGTTGGGGACGCCGACCGAAGGCATGCGCTGGTATGTGGTGCATGCCTATTCCGGTATGGAAAAGGCCGCGGAGCGCAACATCATCGAGCGCATCAACCGCGAAGGCATGCAGAGCAAGTTCGGTCGCATCCTGGTGCCGACCGAGGAAGTGGTCGAGGTCAAGAACGGCCAGAAGCGCACGACCGAACGCAAGTTCTTCCCCGGTTATGTGCTGGTGGAAATGGTGATGGACGATGAAACCTGGCATCTGGTGAAGCACACCAACAAGGTGACCGGCTTCGTCGGTGGTGCAAAAAACCGTCCGGCGCCGATCTCCGAAGAAGACGTGATGAAGATCGTCAACCAGATGCAGGAAGGCACCGACAAGCCCCGCCACAAGGTGGAGTTCGTGGTCGGTGAGTACATCCGCGTCAAGGAAGGCCCGTTCACCGACTTCAACGGTACGGTCGAAGAAGTCAACTACGAAAAGAACAAGATGCGCGTGTCGGTGACCATTTTCGGTCGCGCCACGCCGGTCGAGCTCGAATTCAGCCAGGTCGAAAAGACCTGATGTATTGGGCCGCAGGCGGTTCCACCCGGCGCCTGCGACCTTTGTCCTTTCCGGGTTTCAACCGCGAGGAGGCTGTCTCATGACCGCCGTCAGCACTCGCAGGAGCTAAAACATGGCGAAGAAAATCGTCGGCTTCATCAAGCTGCAGGTGCCAGCTGGTAAGGCCAACCCCTCTCCCCCGATCGGTCCGGCGCTGGGTCAGCGTGGCCTGAACATCATGGAGTTCTGCAAGGCGTTCAACGCCCAGACCCAGGGCGTTGAGCCCGGTCTGCCGCTGCCGGTGGTGATCACCGCCTTCGCGGACAAGAGCTTCACGTTCATCATCAAGACCCCCCCGGCCACCACGCTGATCAAGAAGGCGATCAAGCTGGACAAGGGCTCTCCGGTGCCCAACAAGCAAAAGGTCGGCAAGATCACCCGCGCTCAGCTGGAAGAAATCGCCAAGACCAAGATGAAGGACATGACCGCTGCCGACATCGACGCAGCCGTCAAGACCATCGCCGGCTCTGCCCGTTCGATGGGCGTGATCGTGGAGGGCGTGTAAATGCCTAAGCTGACCAAGAAGCAAAAAGCCTTTGAAGGCAAAGTCGACAGCAACAAGCTGTACGCCCTGACCGACGCTCTGGCGATCGTCAAGGAGTGCGCCAACGCCAAGTTCGACGAATCCATCGACGTGGCCATCCAGCTCGGCGTGGATGCCAAGAAATCGGACCAGGTGGTGCGCGGCGCCGTCGTGATGCCCAACGGCACCGGCAAGACCAAGCGTGTGGCCGTGTTCGCCCAGGGCGCCAAGGCCGAGGAAGCCAAGGCCGCCGGTGCCGACATCGTCGGCATGGACGACCTGGCGGCCGAAGTCAAGGCTGGCAAGATGGACTTCGACGTCGTGATCGCTTCGCCTGACGCGATGCGCATCGTCGGTACCCTGGGTCAGGTGCTGGGCCCCCGTGGCCTGATGCCCAACCCCAAGGTCGGTACCGTGACGCCCGACGTGGCCACCGCCGTGAAGAACGCCAAGGCCGGTCAGGTCCAGTTCCGCGTGGACAAGGCCGGTATCGTGCACGGTACGATCGGCCGTCGCTCGTTCGACGCCGACAAGCTGCAGGGCAACCTGGCGGCCCTGATCGACGCGCTGAACAAGGCCAAGCCGGCCACCAGCAAGGGTGTGTACCTGCGCAAGGTGGCGGTGTCGTCGACCATGGGTGTGGGCGTCCGCGTGGACACCCAGACCATCTCGGCGTAATCGTTGGAAGAATTCGGGCCGCCTCGGTGGCCCGGGTGTGGTGGGCCCGCCCGCCGGCCGAAAGGCCTGCGGGCGGGGCCATCCAAGACCGCTGGTGTCAACGGATCTCCGGGTCCGGCGACTTAATCGGAGAAAGCCAGCGCAGATGGCGATCCCGCTGCAGATGGAACCCGTTTCCCTCAACAGTTGGTCGCTGCAATGAAGCGTGTGAACGGGCGCAAGCCCCAAGCACATTGAAGGAGTAGACCTTGAGTCTGAATCGCAGTGAGAAAGAAGCGGTCATTTCCGAAGTGACCAGCCTCGCCGCAAAAGCTCAAACGCTCGTGATGGCGGAATACCGCGGCATCACGGTTGCTGCCATGGACCAACTGCGCGTGAAGGCACGCAGCAGCGGTGTCAGCCTGAGTGTTCTGAAGAACACCCTGGCCCGCCGCGCTGTGGCCGGAAGCCCGTTCGAAGTGGCCGGCGACCAGATGACCGGTCCGCTGATCTACGGCTTCTCCGAAGACGCTGTGGCCGCCGCCAAGGTGGTGGCCGATTTCGCGAAGACCAACGACAAGCTGGTCATTCGCGGTGGCGTTTACGGCGGCAAAGTCCTGGATCAAAACGGCGTGAAGCAGCTTGCCAGCATTCCTTCGAAGGAAGTGCTGCTGGCCCAGCTGTGTGGCTTGCTGAAGTCGCCGATCTCCCGCACCGCCGTGGTGCTGGGTGCCCTGGCGGCCAAAAAAGGCGAAGGCGCTGCCGCTCCGGCAGCCGAAGAAGCTGCTGCCGCCTGAAGGCGCAGTCAGTTCGTTTAACCAATTGTTAGGAAATCAAAATGGCATTCGATAAAGACGCATTTCTGACGGCCCTGGACAGCATGTCCGTCATGGAACTCAATGACCTGGTCAAGGCCATTGAAGAGAAGTTCGGCGTGTCCGCCGCCGCCATGGCCGCTCCGGCCGCCGGTGGCGCTGCGGGTGGCGCTGCCGCCGCTGCCGAAGAGAAGACCGAGTTCAACGTCGTGCTGACCGAAGCCGGCGCCAACAAGGTGTCCGTCATCAAGGCCGTGCGCGAAATCACCGGTCTGGGTCTGAAGGAAGCCAAGGACCTGGTCGACGGCGCTCCGAAGAACGTCAAGGAAGGCGTTGCCAAGGCCGACGCCGAAGCCGCCGTCAAGAAGCTGGTGGAAGCCGGCGCCAAGGCCGAACTCAAGTAATTCGGTTCTGGTCAGGGGCTGGAGTGCTCGAAAGGGCCTCCAGCCTTTGGTGCTTTCAGAACACCGATAAGCGGATTCACCCGAGTCTTCTTATCCGTGTCTTCTGACCCCGACTGCAGAAGACCACTTGGTTCGGGCCCGCGTGCAACGCGCGGGCCGTCCGCCAACGGCAGGTAGTGGCCTGCCGCCAAGAACGTCGCCGTGGGACCGCCCCCGGCCGACACGCCAGTCGCCAAGACCTCAAGCCCGGAGATCTCATGGCATCAGCATCGACCTATTCCTACACCGAACGCAAGCGCATCCGCAAGAGCTTTGGCAGCCGCGAAAACGTTCTGACGATTCCCTACCTTCTGCAGATGCAGAAGGACGCCTACACCGCGTTCCTGCAGGCCGACACCGCGCCCAAGCAGCGCAGCATCGAGGGCCTGCAGGCGGCCTTCAACGCCGCTTTCCCCATCGTCTCGCACAACGGTTTTGTCGAGATGAAGTTCGTCGAATACAACCTGGCCAAGCCGGCGTTCGACGTGCGGGAATGCCAGACCCGGGGTCTGACCTTCGCTTCGGCCGTGCGCGCGCGCGTGCAGCTGATCATCTACGACCGCGAGTCCTCCACGCCGCAGTCCAAGGTGGTCAAGGAAGTCAAGGAACAGGAGGTCTACATGGGCGAAGTGCCCCTGATGACCGACAAGGGTTCCTTCATCATCAACGGCACGGAACGTGTCATCGTGTCGCAGCTGCACCGCTCGCCCGGTGTCTTCTTCGAGCACGACAAGGGCAAGACGCACAGCTCGGGCAAGCTGCTGTTCTCGGCCCGCATCATTCCCTACCGCGGTTCCTGGCTGGACTTCGAATTCGATCCGAAGGACATCCTGTTCTTCCGCGTCGACCGCCGCCGCAAGATGCCGGTCACCATCCTGCTCAAGGCCATCGGCCTGACGCCGGAAACCATCCTGGCGAACTTCTTTGTCAACGACCACTTCCGCCTGATGGACAGCGGCGCGCAGATGGCCTTCGTGTCCGAGCGCCTGCGCGGCGAGGTGGCCCGTTTCGACATCACCGACAAGTCGGGCAAGGTGGTGGTGGCCAAGGACAAGCGCATCACCGCGCGCCACACCCGTGAACTGGAGCAGTCGGGCACCACGCACATCAGCGTGCCGGAAGACTTCCTGATCGGCCGTGTGGTGGCCAAGAACATCGTCGATCCGGACACCGGCGAGATCATCGCCAAGGCCAACGACGAGCTGACCGAAGCCCTGCTCAAGAAGCTGCGCTCGGCCGGCGTGCAGGAACTGCCCTGCCTGTACACCAACGAACTGGACCAGGGCGCCTACATCAGCCAGACCCTGCGCGCCGACGAAACCGTTGACGAGTTCGCCGCCCGCGTGGCCATCTACCGCATGATGCGCCCCGGCGAACCGCCGACCGAAGACGCCGTGCAGGCCCTGTTCCACCGCCTGTTCTACAACCCGGACACGTACGACCTCTCGCGCGTGGGCCGCATGAAGTTCAACGCCCGCGTGGGCCGCGACGAATCCACCGGTCCGATGGTGCTGTCCAACGACGACATCCTGGCTGTGGTCAAGATCCTGGTGGACCTGCGCAACGGCCGCGGTGAAGTCGACGACATCGACCACCTGGGCAACCGCCGCGTGCGCTGCGTCGGCGAACTGGCCGAGAACCAGTACCGCACCGGTCTGGCCCGTATCGAGAAGGCCGTGAAGGAGCGTCTGGGCCAGGCCGAACAAGAGCCGCTGATGCCGCACGACCTGATCAACTCCAAGCCGATTTCCGCGGCTCTCAAGGAGTTCTTCGGCGCGTCCCAGCTGTCGCAGTTCATGGACCAGACCAACCCGCTGGCCGAGATCACCCACAAGCGCCGCGTGTCGGCCCTGGGCCCGGGCGGTCTGACCCGCGAGCGCGCCGGCTTCGAGGTGCGCGACGTGCACGTGACCCACTACGGCCGCGTCTGCCCGATCGAAACGCCGGAAGGCCCGAACATCGGCCTGATCAACTCGCTGGCCCTGTACGCCCGCCTGAACGAGTACGGTTTCATCGAGACCCCGTACCGCCGCGTGGTGGACGGCAAGGTGACCAACCAGATCGACTACCTGTCGGCCATCGAGGAAGGCAAGTACGTCATCGCCCAGGCCAACGCGACGCTGGACAAGGACGGCCGACTGACCGGTGAGCTGGTCTCGGCCCGTGAAAAGGGTGAATCCATCCTGACCTCGCCCGACACCATCCAGTACATGGACGTGTCGCCTGCGCAGATCGTCTCGGTGGCCGCCTCGCTGGTGCCCTTCCTGGAGCACGACGACGCGAACCGCGCACTGATGGGCGCCAACATGTCGCGCCAGGCCGTGCCCACGCTGCGTCCGGAAAAGCCGCTGGTCGGCACCGGCATCGAGCGCGTGGCCGCGATCGACTCCGGCACCGTGGTGACCGCGCGCCGCGGCGGCGTGGTGGACTACGTGGACGCGACCCGCATCGTGATCCGCGTGAACGACGCCGAAGCCGTGGCCGGTGAAGTCGGTGTGGACATCTACAACCTGATCAAGTACCAGCGTTCCAACCAGAACACCAACATCCACCAGCGCCCCATCGTCAAGAAGGGCGACAAGCTGGCCAAGGGTGACGTGATCGCCGACGGCGCCTCGACCGACCTGGGTGAAATCTCGATCGGCCAGAACATGCTGATCGCCTTCATGCCCTGGAACGGCTACAACTTCGAGGACTCGATCCTGATCAGCGAGCGCGTGGTCGCCGACGACCGCTACACCTCGATCCACATCGAGGAACTGGTGGTCATGGCGCGCGACACCAAGCTGGGCGCCGAGGAAATCACCCGCGACATCCCGAACCTGGCCGAGCAGCAGCTCAACCGCCTGGACGACTCCGGCATCATCTACGTGGGCGCTGAAGTGCTGCCCGGCGACGTGCTGGTGGGCAAGGTCACGCCCAAGGGCGAGACCACGCTGACGCCGGAAGAGAAGCTGCTGCGCGCCATCTTCGGCGAGAAGGCGTCCGACGTGAAGGACACCTCGCTGCGTGTGGAACAGGGTTCTTCGGGCACTGTGATCGACGTGCAGGTCTTCACCCGTGAAGGCATCCAGCGCGACAAGCGCGCCCAGCAGATCATCGACGACGAACTCAAGCGCTTCCGCCTGGACCTGAACGACCAGCTGCGCATCGTCGAGGCCGACGCCTTCGACCGTATCGAGAAGCTGCTGACCGGCAAGGTCGCCAACGGCGGCCCCAAGAAGCTGGCCAAGGGCACGAAGATCGACAAGGCCTACTTGGCCGACGTCGAGAAGTACCACTGGTTCGACATCCGTCCGGCGGAAGACGACGTGGCCGCCCAGCTGGAGTCGATCAAGAACTCCATGGAGCAGACCCGCCACAGCTTCGACCTGGCGTTTGAAGAAAAGCGCAAGAAGCTCACCCAGGGCGACGAACTCCCGGCCGGCGTGCTCAAGATGGTCAAGGTCTACCTGGCCGTCAAGCGCCGCCTGCAGCCCGGCGACAAGATGGCCGGCCGCCACGGCAACAAGGGTGTGGTCTCCAAGATCACCCCGGTCGAAGACATGCCCCACCTGGCCGACGGCACCCCGGTCGACATCGTGCTCAACCCGCTGGGCGTGCCGTCGCGCATGAACATCGGTCAGGTGCTCGAAGTCCACCTGGGCTGGGCCGCCAAGGGCCTGGGTCAGCGCATCGGCGACATGCTGCAGCAGGAGGCTGCCGTTTCCGAACTGCGCGCCTTCCTGGAGCAGATCTACAACCGAACCGGTCGCAAGGAAGACCTGTCGCAGCTGTCCGACGAGCAGGTCCGCGCCATGGCGCAGGAACTGACCAGCGGTGTCCCGTTCGCTTCGCCCGTGTTCGACGGCGCGTCCGAACAGGAAATCATGGACATGCTCAAGCTGGCCTATCCGGACGACATCGCCGCCAAGAAGGGCCTGACCGCCACGCGCACCCAGGCGCAGCTGTACGACGGCCGCACCGGTGACGCCTTCGAGCGCAAGACCACCGTGGGCTACATGCACTACCTCAAGCTGCACCACCTGGTCGACGACAAGATGCACGCCCGTTCCACCGGCCCGTACTCGCTGGTCACGCAGCAGCCGCTGGGCGGCAAGGCGCAGTTCGGCGGCCAGCGCTTCGGCGAAATGGAAGTCTGGGCGCTGGAAGCCTACGGCGCGTCGTACATCCTGCAGGAAATGCTCACCGTCAAGTCCGACGACGTGCAGGGCCGCACCAAGGTGTACGAGAACATCGTCAAGGGCGAGCACGCCATCGAGGCGGGCATGCCCGAGTCGT
>CAZJZD010000087.1:0-7424 GCA_964550405.1 uncultured Hydrogenophaga sp.
AGATCACCGACCGCAGCAAGGACGTGATCAAGTCCGGCGGCGAGTGGATCAGCTCCATCGACGTGGAGAACATCGCCATGGCGCACCCGGCGGTGGCCATGGCGGCCTGCATCGGCATGAAGCACCCCAAGTGGGATGAGCGCCCCATCGTGGTGGTCGTCCGGAAGCCCGGTGCCGAGGTCACGCGCGAGGAACTGCTGGCGTTCTACGAAGGCAAGATCGCCAAGTGGCAGATCCCGGACGACGCGGTGTTCGTGGATGCCATCCCGTTGGGCGCCACCGGCAAGATGCAGAAGATGACGCTGCGCCAGCAGCTCAAGGACTACGTCCTGCCGGGTGTCTGACCGCCTCAGGCGCTACGGTTGTGCGAGCAGCAGTCGCCTGTGTGATAGGGCTAGGGGCAATCCCTGTGCCCTTGTCGGAAGCGCACCGCTACGCTGGCATTTTCCATCCCTACAGGAGACACGCTGTGAAACTGGTCCTGAAGTCTGTTGCCATCGCCACCCTCTCGCTGACGCTCTCGTCGGCCTTCGCCCAGAAGGGTGAAACCGTCAAGATCGCCTGGATCGATCCCCAGACCGGTCTGATGGGGCCGGTCGGCAACAACCAGCTCAAGAGCTGGCAGTTCTTTGCCGAGAAATTTTCCAAGACCAACCCGGCCGGTGTGAAGTTCGAGGTCGTGGGCTTCGACAACAAGCTCAGCCCGGCCGAATCGGTCACCGCCATGCAGGCCGCGATCGACCAGGGCGTCCGTTACCTGGCGCAGGGCAACGGTTCGTCGGTGGCCGGCGCACTGATTGACGCCGTCAACCGGCACAACGCCCGCAACCCGGGCAAGGAAGTGATCTTCCTCAACTACGCTGCGGTGGACCCGGACTTCACCAACAGCAAATGCAGCTACTGGCACTTCCGCTTCGACGCCGACACCTCCATGAAGATGGAAGCGCTGACGACGTACATGAAGGACAAGCCGGACGTCAAGAAGGTCTACCTGCTCAACCAGAACTACTCGCACGGTCACCAGGTCACCAAGTTCGCCAAGGAAACCCTCAAGCGCAAGCGTCCGGACGTGCAGATCGTCGGCGAGGACCTGCACCCGCTGGCCCAGGTGCGCGACTTCGCGCCGTACGTGGCCAAGATCAAGGCTTCCGGTGCCGACACGGTGATCACCGGCAACTGGGGTTCCGACCTGGCCCTGCTGGTCAAGGCGGCCAACGAAGGCGGCTACGACGGCAAGTTCTACACCTACTACACCGGTGTGACCGGTACGCCGACCGCCCTGGGCAAGGGCGGGGAAGGGCGCGTCTACCAGGTGGCCTACAACCACTACAACATGGGTGAACCCATGAAGACCTGGATGGCCGAGTTCAAGCAGCGCTTCAACGACGACATGTACACCGCCGCCATCCCGAACGTGTACGCCGCCCTCGGCGATGCCATGGCCAAGGCCAAGTCGACCGACCCGGTCAAGGTGGCCGCGGCCATGTCGGGCCTGAAGTTCAAGGGCTTCAATGGTGAAGTGGAACTGCGCAAGGCCGATCATCAGCTGCAACAACCGCTGTACATCACCCGCTGGCAGAAGACCGATGCCAAGAACCCCTACAGCCCGGAAAACACCGGCATGACCCTGGTACCGGTGGCCGAGTACGCGTCGTATGTGGCCAGCACCCCGACCAGCTGCCAGATGAAGCGTCCCTGACGCCTCACGCTGCGGGCCGGTCCTGCGCCGGCCTGCAGCCACCATCCGCACGTGCCCACCTGTCGTTGACAGGATCGGGCATCGCATGTGTGCAACCCAGGGACCCCCAGCGGGTCCGGAGACACCCGATCCATGGAGTTCTACATCATCTCCATGCTCAACGGACTGAGCTACGGCCTGCTCCTGTTCATGTTGAGCTCAGGCCTGACCCTCATCTTCAGCATGATGGGCGTGCTCAATTTCGCCCACGCCAGTTTCTACATGGTGGGCGCGTACGTGGGGTACACGCTGACGCAGGTGATCGGTTTCTGGCCGGCCCTGGTCATCGCACCGGTGCTGGTCGGCCTGCTCGGCGCGCTGTTCGAGCGCCTGAGCCTGCGCAAGGTGCACAAGTTCGGCCATGTACCGGAACTGCTGGTGACCTTTGGCCTGTCGTACATCATTCTGGAGCTGGTGCAGCTGATCTGGGGCCGCACCTCGGTGCAGTTCCGTCCCCCTGAGGTGCTGCGCGAATCGGCCTTCACCCTCATCCATCACGCCGACAACAGCATGGGATTTGCCTGGGGCAGTGCCCCGGCCGACGTCTGTTCCGTCGCGCAAACCATCTGCTCACCTTTCCCGGCCACCCGTGCCTTCATGATGCTGGTAGCGGTCATCATGCTCGTGAGCGTGTGGCTGCTGCTGACCCGCACCCGCATCGGCCTGGTCATCCAGGCCGCACTGACCCACCCGGAAACGGTTGAAACCCTGGGCCACAACGTGCCGCGCGTGTTCATGCTGGTCTTCGGTGCCGGTACCGGGCTGGCCGGGCTGGCCGGCGTCATCGGCGGCAGCACCTTCATCACCGAGCCGGCCATGGCCATGACGCTGGGCTCGCTCATCTTCGTGGTGGTGGTGGTGGGCGGTCTGGGTTCGCTCTCGGGCGCTTTCCTGGCCTCGCTCATCATCGGCGTGGTCCAGACCTTTGCGGTCGCGCTGGACCATTCGCTGATCGGTCTGGTCCAGAGCATGGGCCTGCAAACGTCTGAAGGCCTGGAGAACAACAGTGTCATGCGGCTGACCATCTCGCAGGTGGCCCCCATCCTGCCCTACCTGTTCCTGGTCCTGATCCTGATCTTCCGGCCCAAGGGTCTGCTGGGCAACCGGGAGAGCTGAACCATGACCCGCACCTACTACGAGTTCAAGCCCTGGAACGTCGGGCGCTGGATCATCTGGACCCTGTTCGCCCTGGTGCTGCTGCTGGCACCCAAGGTGTTCACCAGCAATTTGTCCGTGTCCATGCTGGCGCAGATGGGCATCGCCATCATCGCCTGCCTGTCCTACAACATGCTGCTGGGGCAGGGCGGCATGCTCAGCTTCGGCCATGCGGTCTACACCGGCCTGGGGTCGTATGTCGCGATCCACACGCTGCTGAAGGTCTCGGAAGGCGCCCTGAACCTGCCCGTCAGCCTGATTCCGCTGGCCGGTGGCCTGGCCGGGATGTTCTTTGCCGTGCTGTTCGGCTACGTGACCACCAAGAAAGCCGGCACCACCTTCGCCATGATCACGCTGGGCATGGGCGAACTGGTGTTCGCCATGTCGCTGATGTTCTCCGAGTTCTTCGGGGGCGAAGCGGGCATCACCGCCGACCGCATGGCGGGCGAACCCTTCATGGGCATCACCTACGGACCCAGCATCCAGGTCTATTACCTGATCGCGGTCTACACCTTCGTCAGCGTGGCACTGATGTTCGCCTTCACCCGCACGCCGCTGGGCCGCATCCTCAACGCGGTGCGCGACAACCCCGAGCGCGTCGAGTTCATCGGCTACAACACCCAGATGGTGCGCTACCTGGCGTTCATCATCGCCGGCTTCTTCGCCGGCATCGCGGGCGGGCTGGCGGCCATCCAGTTCGAGATCGTCACCGCCGAAGTGGTGGGGCCGGCGCGCTCGGGTGGCTACCTGCTGTTCACCTTCCTGGGGGGCGCCACCTTCTTCTTCGGCCCCATCATCGGTGGCGTGCTGATGGTGCTGGCCTTCGTGCTGTTCTCCGAAATCACCAAGGCCTGGCTGCTCTATCTGGGCCTGATCTTCCTGTTCATGGTGATGTATGCGCCCGGCGGCATTGCCAGCCTGATCATGATGAACCTGCGGGTGGCCGCCTTCGGCCGGCTGAGGGAACTGTGGGTCAGCTACCTGGCGCTCGGCGTGACGGCGCTGGTCGTGCTGACGGGCGCCGGCGCCCTCATCGAGATGGTCTACCACCTGCAGCTGAGCACCGCCATGGGCGACACGGTCCGGTTCCTGGGTGCGACGCTGAACGCGCGGTCGGCCGACAGCTGGTTCGGCGGTGTGTTCATCCTGCTCACGGGTCTGGGCCTGTTCGAACTGGCGCGGCGCCATTTCTCGCGCCAGTGGGCCGAGATCCAGACCGACATCGAAAAAGAAATCAAGCGGCGGGAAACGCAATGAGCAGCAGCACCGATACCCCCGTGCGGCCCCACGACGCCGCCATGAGCCATGTGCATTCGGGCGGCTATGCGCTCGAACTGCGCCAGTTGCGCAAGAGCTTCGGCAAGACCGACATCATCCGCGGGGTGGACCTGGCGGTGCGCGCGGGCGAACGTGTGGCCATCATCGGCCCCAACGGCGCCGGCAAGTCCACGCTGTTCAACCTGATCTCGGGGCGTTTCGCGCCCAGCAGCGGCGAGGTGGTGCTCAACGGCACCCGGATCGACGGCAAGAAGCCGTTCGAGATCAACCGCCTGGGCCTCTCGCGCAGTTTCCAGATCACCAACATCTTCCCCAAGCTCAGCGTGTTCGAGAACCTGCGCTGCGGCGTGCTCTGGAGCCTGGGCTACCGGTACACGCTGTTCCGCTTCCTGGCCGACCTGCGCGACGCCAACGACCGCGCGGAGGATCTGATGAAGATGATCCGCCTGGACAAGAAGCGCGACACCCTGGCCATGAACCTGACCTACGCCGAGCAGCGCGCGCTGGAGATCGGCATCACCATCGCCGGTGGTGCCAACGTGATCCTGCTGGACGAACCCACGGCTGGCATGAGCAAGAGCGAGACCAGCCGCTTCATCGACCTGATCCGCGAGGTGACGGTGGGCAAGACCTTGCTGACGGTGGAGCACGACATGGGCGTGGTTTTCGGTCTGGCCGACAAGATCGCGGTGGTGGTCTACGGCGAGGTGATCGCCTTCGACACACCCGAGGCCGTGCGCGCCAATCCCAAGGTGCAGGAGGCCTACCTGGGTTCGGTGCTGGCCGACCAGCAGGCCGCCGAGGCCGGACATTGAGGGAGGAACCGGCATGCTGAAGATCGAGAACCTGCACGCCTACTACGGCAAGAGCCACGTGCTGCACGGCGTGGGTTTTGAAGTGGGACAGGGCGAAATCGTGGCCTTGCTCGGCCGCAACGGCTCCGGCCGTTCGACCACCGCCAAGGCCATCATGGGCCTGGTGGACTGTGAAGGCCTGATCGAGTGGAAAGGCAAACCCATCCGGGGCAAGAAGCCGTTCGAAATCGCCCACCTGGGCCTGGGTTACGTGCCCGAGAACCGCGACATCTTCCCCAAGCTCACCGTGCACCAGAACCTGCTGCTGGGGCAGAAGGGCAGCGGCAAGGGCAGCCGCTGGAGCTTCGACGACATGTACGCCATGTTCCCACGCCTGAAGGAGCGCCAGCACACCGAGGCCGGCGTGCTCTCGGGCGGCGAGCAGCAGATGTTGACCCTGTGCCGCACGCTCATGGGCGACCCGGACCTGATCATCATCGACGAGCCCACCGAAGGTCTGGCGCCCAAGATCGTGGAACTGGTGGGCGAATACCTGCAGAAGCTCAAGGGCCGGGGCATTTCCGTGCTGCTGATCGAGCAGAAGCTGACCATCGCCATGAACATCTCCGACCGGGCCCTGGTGATGGGGCACGGCAGCATCGTGTTCCAGGGCACGCCCGCGAGCCTCAAAGCCGACCCGTACACCCGCAAAGAGTGGCTTGAGGTCTGACCCGCGGGCGACAGCCGTCGCTTGCGGCGTCACAACACATCCCTAAAATCGCACGACCGTTCTTTTTTCGGTCTTTCGCATCACACAGAGGAGCTTCCATGACCGCTGAGTACCAGGTCCACGGCGACGTTGCCGTCATCACGCTGAACAACCCGCCGGTCAACGGCCTCGGGCTGTCCACCCGCCAGGCCATCGTCGACGGGCTGGAGAAGGCCGAGAACGACCCCGCCGTCAAGGCCATCGTGCTCACCGGTGCGGGCAAGGCCTTCTCGGGCGGCGCCGACATCCGCGAATTCGGTTCGCCCAAGGCGATCCAGGAGCCCAACCTGCTCTCCGTGATCGTCCGCACCGAGAACACCACCAAGCCCGTCATCGCGGCCGTGCACAGCGTGTGCATGGGCGGGGGCTTGGAGCTGGCCCTGGGTTGCCACTACCGCATCGCCGCCCCCGGCTGCAACGTGGCCCTTCCCGAGGTCAAGCTCGGCCTGATCCCCGGCGCCGGCGGCACGCAGCGCCTGCCGCGCGTGCTGGGCGTGGAAGCCGCGCTGAACATGATCGTCAGCGGCGAGCCCGTCAAGAGCGAGATGCTGGCCCAGCTGCCCGGCCAGAAGCTGTTCGACAAGCTGTCCGCCACGCCCGAATCGCTGGCCGAAGAGGCGCTGGCCTTCGCCCGCGAGATGGCCGCGAAGCACGCCGACGGATCGGCCTTCCCGCTGGTGCGCAACCTGCCGTGCAAGCACAAGGACGGCGACGCCTACTTCCAGTTCGCGCGCAACATGGTCAAGGGCATGGCCAAGAACTTCCCGGCACCCGCCAAGTGCGTGGACGCGGTCGAAGCCGCGACCAAGAAGAAGTTCAACGACGGCATGGCCTTCGAGCGCGAGATCTTCATCAACCTGATGTGGACGCCCGAGTGCAAGTCGCTGCGCCACCTGTTCACCGCCGAGCGCGCCGCCAGCAAGATCCCGGACGTGCCGGAAGACACGCCGCAGCGCAAGATCGAGAAGGTCGCCGTGATCGGTGCCGGCACCATGGGTGGCGGCATCTCGATGAACTTCCTCAACGCCGGCATCCCGGTGAAGATCCTGGAGATGAAGCAGGAGGCACTGGACCGCGGCGTCGGCGTCATGCGCGGCAACTACGAAGCCCAGGTCAAGAAGGGCAAGCTCAAACAGGACAAGCTGGACCAGCGCATGGCCCTGCTGAGCACCACGCTGAGCTACGACGAGATCGGCGATGCCGACCTGGTGATCGAGGCCGTGTTCGAGGACATCGGCGTCAAGGAAGCGGTGTTCAAGGAACTCGACCGCGTGATGAAGCCTGGCGCCATTCTGGCGTCCAACACCTCCACGCTGGACGTCAACAAGATCGCGAATTTCACCCAGCGCCCGCAGGACGTGGTCGGCATGCACTTCTTCAGCCCGGCCAACGTGATGAAGCTGCTGGAAGTGGTGCGCGGTGACGCCACCGCCAAGGACGTGCTGGCCACCGTGATGGCGATCTCCAAGAAGATCAAGAAGACGGCCGTGGTCTCCGGCGTCTGCGACGGCTTCATCGGCAACCGCATGATCGAGCAGTACGGCCGCCAGGGCGGCTTCCTGCTGGACGAAGGCTGCACGCCCGAGCAGGTGGACAAGGCGATCGAGAAGTTCGGCTTTGCCATGGGCCCGTTCCGCATGGGCGACCTGGCCGGCAACGACATCGGCTGGGCCATCCGCAAGCGCCGCTA
>CAZJZD010000088.1:0-7316 GCA_964550405.1 uncultured Hydrogenophaga sp.
TGTTCCTGGGCGACGGCTGCATGATGGAAGGCATCAGCCACGAGGCCTGCGCGCTCGCCGGCACGCTGCGCCTGTCCAAGCTGGTGGCCTTCTACGACGACAACGGCATCTCCATCGACGGTCACGTCGAGGGCTGGTTCACCGACGACACGCCCAAGCGTTTCGAGGCCTACGGCTGGCACGTGATCGCCAACGTCGACGGCCACGACCCGGCCGCCATCGAAGCCGCGCTGGTGGCCGCGAAGCAGCAGGGCGCACGCGCCGACGGCAAGCCCACACTGATCTGCTGCAAGACGGTGATCGGCATGGGCTCGCCCAACAAGGCCGGCACGCACGATGTGCACGGCGCCGCGCTGGGCGCGGCCGAGGTGCAGGCCACGCGCGATGCGCTGGGCTGGACGGCGGCGCCGTTCGAAATCCCGGCCGACATCGCCGATGCGTGGAACGCCCGCGAGCGCGGTGCCGCGGCGGAGCGCGCCTGGCGCCAGCGCTTCGAGGCCTACCGCACCGCGTTCCCCACCGAGGCGGCCGAGTTCGAGCGCCGCATGGCCGGTGACCTGCCGGCCGACTTCGAGGCCCGTCTGCCCGCGCTGTTCGAATCCATCTCCGCCAAGGCCGATCCGGTGGCCACGCGCAAGGCCAGTCAGAACGCACTGGACGCGCTGGCACCGTTGCTGCCCGAGTTCTTTGGCGGCAGCGCCGACCTGACCGGTTCCAACCTGACCAACTTCAAGGGCTGCGTGAAGGCGGGCCGCGATGTGTGGGGCAACCACCTGAGCTACGGCGTGCGCGAGTTCGGCATGGCGGCCATCATGAACGGCATCGCGCTGCACGGTGGCTACATCCCCTACGGCGGCACCTTCCTCACCTTCAGCGACTACAGCCGCAACGCCATCCGCATGGCCGCGCTGATGAAGCAGCGCGTGGTCCATGTGTTCACGCACGACTCCATCGGCCTAGGCGAAGACGGCCCGACCCACCAGAGCGTGGAGCACGTGCCCAGCCTGCGCATCATCCCGGGCCTGGACGTGTGGCGACCGGCCGACGGACTGGAGACCGCGGTGGCCTGGGCCTGCGCCATCGAACGCCGCGACGGGCCGAGCGCGCTGTGCCTGTCGCGCCAGAACCTGCCGCGCGTGACCGCGCAGATCCTGGCCAGCGACATCCGCAAGGGCGGCTACATCCTGTCGGAGATGGAGCACCCGCAGGCCGTGATCGTGGCCACGGGCTCGGAGATCGAGATCGCGCTGGCGGCGCAGAAGGCGCTGGCCGCCGACGGCGTGCGCACCCGCGTGGTGTCCATGCCCAGCAGCAATGTGTTCGACCGCCAGCCCGAGGCCTACCAGGACAAGGTGCTGCCGCTGGCCCTGCCCACGGTGGCGGTGGAGGCCGCGCACCCGGACTTCTGGCGCAAGTATGTGGGCCGCACCGGTGTGGTGGTGGGCATCGCCAGCTTCGGCGAGTCGGCCCCGGCCAAGGACCTGTACGCGCACTTCGGCATCACCGCCGCGCGCGTGGCCGATGCGGCGCGTACTCTGGTGCACCGCGCCGCGCACCGCCGCGAGGAATCCCTGCCCGAGCACATCGTCGTGGGGTCGCACTGAAAAACACGTCCACCCCCGTCGCTGCGCTCCGCCCCTCAAGGGGCAGCGCCTGCGGCCTGGCAAAGCCAGTTCCGCGGCGCTCCTGGATGAACAGCCCTTCGCTCGCAAGTCTTACTTTTTCTGATGGTGTTTGAAGTGAACGACAAATATCCGTATGAGCTCATCCTGTTCGACCTGGACGGCACGCTGATCGAGACCGCACCGGAGATTGCCGACGCGGTCAACGACACGCTGAAACAGTTCGACCTGCCGCCGGTGAGCCAGCAGCAGGTGAACGACTGGATCGGCCACGGCACGCGCGAGCTGCTGATCCAGGCGCTGGCTTTCACCGGTCAGACCACGGCCGAGACGGTGCGCCATTCGGACAGCTTCAAGCTCATCGAACGCGAGTTCGGCAAGCACTACGAGGCCCGGTGTGGCACCCGCAGCCACCTCTACCCACATGTGCGCGAGACCCTGCACGCGCTGCGCGCGGCGGGCGTGAAGCTCGCGGTGGTGACCAACAAGGAAGGCCGCTACACCCAGGTGGTGCTGGACGCGCACCAGATGGCGCCGCTGTTTGACCGCGTGGTCAGCGGCGACACGCTGCCGGTGAAGAAGCCCGACCCCGCCGCCATCGACGACGCGCTGCAGCGCTTCGGTGTGGCGCGTGAGCGGGCCCTGTTCGTGGGCGACTCGTCCATCGACGTGGCCACCGCGCGCAACGCGGGCATCACCGTCTGGGCACTGCCCTATGGCTACAACATGGGCCAGCCCATCGAGAGCTGCCACCCCGACCGCGTCATCGCCGACTTTTCCGCGTTGACCGAAGGCCTGGCCGCCACCGCCTGACCCCCGGTTCATTTTTCTTTTCTCTGGAGACATTCCCATGACCCTCAGGATCGGCATCAACGGCTTCGGCCGCATCGGCCGCATGGTGTTCCGCGCGGTGGCGCAGGAAGCCGAGTTCAAGGACATCGAGGTCGTTGCCATCAACGACCTGCTCGAACCCGACTACCTGGCCTACATGCTGCGGTACGACTCGGTGCACGGCCGTTTCAAAGGCACGGTGGAGGTCGACAACCACGACCTGGTGGTCAACGGTCGCCGGATCCGCCTGACCGCCGAGAAGGACCCCGCACAGCTGCGGTGGAACGACGTCGGCGTGGACGTGGTGATCGAGTCCACCGGCTTCTTCCTCACCCAGGACACCTGCCAGAAGCACCTGGACGCGGGCGCGAAGAAGGTGGTGCAGTCGGCCCCGTCCAAGGACGACACGCCCATGTTCGTGTTCGGCGTGAACCACGCGACCTACGCAGGCGAGGCCATCGTCTCGGCCGCGTCCTGCACCACCAACTGCCTGGCCCCGGTGGCCAAGGTGCTCAACGACCGCTTCGGCATCAAGCGCGGCCTGATGACCACGGTGCACGCGGCCACCGCCACGCAGAAGACCGTGGACGGCCCCTCGAGCAAGGACTGGCGCGGCGGTCGCGGCATCCTGGAGAACATCATCCCCAGCTCCACCGGTGCCGCCAAGGCCGTGGGCGTGGTGCTGCCCGCGCTGAACAAAAAGCTCACCGGCATGGCCTTCCGTGTGCCGACCTCCGACGTGTCGGTGGTGGACCTGACGGTGGAGCTGTCCACCGAAGCCAGCTACGACGACATCTGCGCGGCCATGAAGGCGGCGTCCGAAGGTGAGCTCCAGGGTGTGCTGGGCTACACCAGCGACAAGGTGGTCTCCACCGACTTCCGGGGTTGTTCCATGCCGTCCATCTTCGACGCGGACGCGGGCATCGCGCTGGACAAGAGCTTCGTGAAGGTGGTGAGCTGGTACGACAACGAGTACGGCTACACCTGCAACATGATGCGCTTCGTGCAGCACGTGGGTGCGAACTGACGTGGAGGACATGATGAAGTTCCTCCGCTTCAGCGACGTGTGTGCCAGCGGCTTTGCCCGTGGCAAGCGCGTCTTCATCCGCGCCGATCTGAACGTCCCGCAGGACGACGCCGGCAACATCACCGAAGACACCCGCATCCGCGCCTCCATCCCCGCCATCCGGATGGCGCTGGACGCCGGGGCCGCGGTCATGGTCACCAGCCACCTGGGCCGCCCCACCGAAGGTGCGTTCAAGCCCGAAGACTCACTCTCACCCGTGGCGCGGCGTTTGTCCGATCTGCTCGGCACCGAGGTTCGTCTGCAGGCCGACTGGGTCGATGGCGGCTTCGACATCCAGACCGGTGAAGTCGTGCTGCTGGAGAACTGCCGCCTGAACGTGGGCGAGAAGAAGAACAAGCCCGAGCTGGCCGCCAAGCTGGGCAAGCTCTGCGACATCTTCGTGCACGACGCCTTCGGCACCGCCCACCGCGCCGAGGGCACGACCTACGGCATCGCCGAGACCGCGCCGATTGCCACGGCGGGCCCGCTGCTGGCGGCCGAGATGGACGCTATCGGCAAGGCCCTGGCCAACCCGAAGCGCCCGCTGGTGGCCATCGTCGCCGGCTCCAAGGTCAGCACCAAGCTGACCATCCTGCAGAGCTTGGCCAAGAACGTCGACGGCCTGATCGTCGGCGGCGGCATCGCCAACACCTTCATGCTCGCTGCCGGCCTGAAGATCGGCAAGAGCCTGGCCGAGCCCGACCTGCTGGGTGAAGCCAAGGCCGTGATCGAAGCCATGAAGGCGCGCGGCGCCGAGGTGCCGATCCCTGAAGACGTGGTCTGTGCCAAGGCCTTCGCGGCCGACGCCCCTGCGACGGTGAAAGCGGCCACCGACGTGGCCGATGACGACCTGATCCTGGACATCGGTCCCAAGACCGCGGCCAAGCTGGCCGAGAAGCTCAAGCAGGCCGGCACCATCGTCTGGAACGGCCCGGTGGGCGTGTTCGAGTTCGCGGCCTTCGAGAACGGCACCAAGGTGATCGCGCAAGCCATCGCCGAGTCCAGCGCCTTCAGCATCGCCGGCGGTGGCGACACGCTGGCGGCGATTGCCAAGTACGGCATCGAGAAGGACGTGGGCTACATCTCCACCGGCGGTGGCGCCTTCCTCGAAGTGCTCGAAGGCAAGACGCTGCCGGCGTTCGAGATCCTGGCCAAGCGCGCCGAATGATGCCCCCACGCTCCGCCGTTGCACGGGTCGCTGCCCCCCGCGGGGGCGCGATTTGCCTTGGGGCGGCCCGGCGGCAAATCCCCTGATTTTTCAATCCCACGGAGACATTCCCATGGCCCTGATTTCCCTTCGCCAGCTGCTCGACCACGCGGCTGAAAACCACTACGGCCTGCCGGCCTTCAACGTCAACAACATGGAACAGGTGCAGGCCATCATGCAGGCCGCGGCCGCGGTGGACAGCCCGGTGATCCTGCAAGGCTCGGCCGGCGCGCGCTCCTACGCGGGCGAGCCCTTCCTGCGCCACCTGATCGCCGCCGCGATCGAGATGTACCCGCACATACCGGTCTGCATGCACCAGGATCACGGCGCCACGCCCGGCGTGTGCTTCCGCTCCATCCAGTCGGGCTTCAGCTCGGTGATGATGGACGGCAGTCTGCTGGCCGACGGCAAGACGCCCGCGAGCTACGACTACAACGTGGCCACGACGAAGCAGGTGGTGGACCTGGCCCACGCCTGCGGTGTCTCGGTCGAAGGCGAACTCGGTTGCCTGGGTTCGCTGGAAACCGGCAAGGCCGGCGAGGAAGACGGCCACGGCGCGGAGGGCGAGCTGGACCATTCCATGCTGCTGACCGACCCCGACGAAGCCGCCGACTTCGTGACCAGGACCCAGGTGGACGCGCTGGCGATTGCCATCGGCACCAGCCACGGCGCCTACAAGTTCACCAGCAAGCCCAGCGGCAAGGTGCTGCGCATCGACCGCGTGAAAGAAATCCACCAGCGCATTCCCAACGTGCACCTGGTGATGCACGGCAGCTCCAGCGTGCCCGAGGACTGGCTGGCCATCATCAACCAGTACGGTGGGGACATGGGCCAGACCTACGGCGTGCCGGTCGAGGAGATCGTCGAAGGCATCAGGAACGGTGTGCGCAAGGTCAACATCGACACCGACCTGCGCATGGCCAGCACCGGCGCCATCCGCAAACACCTGGCGGAAGACCGCAAGAACTTCGACCCGCGCAAGTTCTACAAGGAAGCGACCAAGGCCATGCAGGCGATCTGCGCCGCGCGCTACGAAGCCTTCGGTGCGGCGGGCATGGCCAGCAGGATCACCAAGGTGCACAGCCTCGAAGCCATGCAGAAGCGCTACGACAAGGGCGAGCTGGCGGCCAAGGTCGCCTGATCCATCCACGCGGGCCGAACTGCCCGCGGTGAGCTGCCCGCGAGACACGGCGCATCGCGCCCCTTGCGTTAGATTGCGGTGATGAGCCGCCCGCTGCACGCCGACCCGTCCGTCATCGATTCGCGCCAGGCCGCCTGGCGGTTGCTCGTGGCCCTGGGCCTGGTGGTGCTGGGCAACAGCAGCATGTACGTGGTGTCGGTGGTGCTGCCGACGGTGCAGACCGAGTTCGGCATCGACCGGGCCAGCGCCTCGCTGCCCTACACCTTCATGATGGTGTGCCTCGGCATCGGCGGCATCTGGACCGGCCGCATGGCCGACCGCCACGGCCTGATGAAGGTGCTCTGGGTCGGCGCGCTGGCGGTGGCGGGCGGCTTCCTGTGGGCCGCGCAGTCGGGCAGCATCTGGACCTTCGGCCTCGCGCACGGCCTGCTGGGTCTGCTGGGCGGGGCGTCCACCTTCGCACCGCTGCTGGCCGACACCTCGCAGTGGTGGAACCGGCGCCGCGGTATCGCGGTGGCGATCTGCGCCAGCGGCAACTACATCGCCGGCGCGCTCTGGCCGCCGCTGGTGCAGCACGGCATCGAGACCATCGGCTGGCGTCCCACCTACACGATCATGGGCCTGGTCTGCGGTCTGGGCATGCTCGCGCTCTCGGGTCTGATGCGCCAGCGGCCACCGCTCGCGCCGCCGGTGGCGGTGAACGCGACGGGCGCTGCACCCGCCGCCGACCGCAGCCGTCCCTTCGGTCTGAGTCCGTCGAGCGCCCAGTGGCTGCTGTGTGTGGCGGGTGTGGGCTGCTGCGTGGCGATGTCGATGCCGCAGGTGCACATCGTGGCCTACTGCACCGACCTGGGTTACGGCGCGGCGCGCGGCGCCGAGATGCTCTCGCTCATGCTGGCCAGCGGTATCGTCAGCCGGCTCGTCTCAGGTTTCATCTGCGACCGCATCGGCGGCATCCGCACGCTGCTGCTCGGCTCGGCGCTGCAGGGCATCGCGCTGCTGCTGTTCCTGCCCTTCGACGGCATGGTGCCGCTCTACGTCATCTCCGCGCTGTTCGGCCTGTTCCAGGGCGGCATCGTGCCGTCCTACGCGATCATCGTGCGCGAGCATTTCGCGCTGCACGAGGTGGGCGCGCGGGTTGGCGCGGTGATCATGGCCACCCTGATCGGCATGGCGCTCGGCGGCTGGCTATCGGGCTGGATCTTCGACATGACCGGCAGCTACGACGCCGCCTTCATCAACGGCATCGCCTGGAACCTGCTGAACCTGGCCATCGCCGGCTGGCTGTACCGGCGGATGCGATCCGGCGCCGCTCAGCGGACCCAGGCCGGGAAGTAGCCCAGGGCGTCCTGCACGGTGCTGTCGTGAGCCGGAATCACGACCAGATCCGGGTCGGCCAGCATCAGCGCGCGGACCTTGTCCAGGCTGGTCTGCGTCTGCGGGGCGTCC
>CAZJZD010000089.1:0-7313 GCA_964550405.1 uncultured Hydrogenophaga sp.
GCGTGGACTGCACCCTGTGCGTGCAGGTCTGCCCCACCGGCATCGACATCCGCAAGGGTCTGCAATACGAGTGCATCGGCTGCGGGGCCTGCGCCGACGTTTGTGACGAAGTCATGGACAAGTTCGGCTACGAGCGCGGTCTGGTGAAGTACTCGACCCAGAACGCCATGACCGGTGGCTGGGACAAGCAGCAGATCCTCCGTCGTGCCCTGCGTCCGCGTGTGCTGGTGTACACGTCCATCCTGGGGCTGATCGCCCTGGCCGTGATGGTCAGCCTGTACCTGCGCGTGCCCATGAAGGTGGACGTGATCCGCGACCGTGGTGCCATGGCCCGCATGGTCGAGAAGGGTCGCATCGAGAACGTCTACCGGCTCCAGATCATGAACGCCACCGAAGAGAAGCAGCTGATGCAGATTGCGGTGGACGGCATGGAGGGCATCACCCTGGCCTCGGATCCGTCGGTCGAGGTGTTGCCCACCGAGGTGCGCACGCTGGCCGTTCGTGTGCAGATCCCGCCGGGTACCCAGAACGGGTCCTACCCCATCGTGTTCCGCCTGCAGTCGCAGAACGACGCCGCCATCCACCTCGACGAGAAGACCACCTTCCTGGTGCCGCGCTGAGCGCGGCGGGCCGTCGCTCAGGCGGTGGCGGCCCCTTCACATCCGGTTCATCCGCAGCTGCACGATCCGCCGCAGGCACCGGCCGGCTCGAAGCGTGGGAACAGCAGGTTGTTCTCCAGGTGGATGTGGCTGATCAGGTCTTCGGTCAGCTGGGCGGTGCCGGCGTACAGCGCGCGCCAGGTGTTGCAGGCGCCCAGGGGCGGCGTGTGGTCACCGGTCAGGGCCGCCAGTTGTTCGAGCAGGGCGCCATGGCCGGTGTGCTCGTCGCGCAGCACGCCGATCGGGCCATCCACACCCAGGCCGTCCTGTTCCAGCGCCGGGAACAGCACCTGCTCTTCTTTTTCCATGTGTTCCAGCAGTTCGGCTTCCATGCTCTCCAGCAGCGTGGCCAGCCCGACCGGCACCGCGGGATGGTCGCGGTGCACGGCTTCCACGCGGCGTGCCATGCGAACCAGTTCGGGCAGCTGCTCGCGGTGCACGGCGTGGTAGCGCGTGAGGATGTGATCGATCAGCGCCGCCGGGTCCTGGGCGTCCGGTGCCACCGTTTCCTCACGCCGCAGCGGGGCCAGCTGGGCCAGCACGCTGGCGGTGTCCAGGCCTTTCTGGGCACAGGCGTCCTGCAGGCTGATCTGCCCGCCGCAGCAGAAGTCGAGCTTGAGGCGGCGGAAAATGGCCGTGGCGCCCGGCAGTTCGACGGCAATCTGGCCGATGGCCTGCCCGGCCAGGCCGGCGTCGGAGGTCGTGATGTTCATGGTCAGTCCTTAACATTCATTTGATGTGCATCTATTTGGCCATAAAATGAACGCCGGATGCATATTTCCTTCGGACGAGTCCGGCCATCCGGACGAACGACCCCGCCATGCGACTGACCCAGTGGACCGACTACAGCCTGAGGGTGCTGATGCACTGTGCCGCGCACGAGGGACGCGCGCAGCCGACCACCATCAGTGAGATCGCCCAGGCGCATGGCATCTCGCGCAGCCACCTGACCAAGATCGTCATGACCCTGGCCGCGCAGGGATTGATCGACACCTCGCGCGGACGTGGCGGTGGTATGCGCCTGAAGCGGCCGGCGGCCAGCATCACGGTGGGTGAGGTGGTGCGGCAGACCGAAACGGATTTTCAGCAGGTCGAGTGCTTCAACCGGGAAACCAACAGCTGCTACATGGACGGCAGTTGCGGCCTCAAACACGCGATCGGGCGTGCGCTGTCGGCCTACCTGGCCGAACTGGACCGCGTGACCCTGGCCGATCTGGTGGAGGCACCGCTGCCCGATGACGTGCAGCCGGCCGCCCCGGCGGCCCGTGCGGCCGCCCCGCGCCGTGGCAAGGCCAGCTGGCGCATCAACGTGGAACGATGAAGCTGGCTTCGGCGCGCACCGCGCTCGGGTCACCGGCCGGCGATGTCGCCGGCGTCACCGTCACCGACACCCGCGTCGAGCGACCCGCAAGGGGCACGGCCACATCGCCAGGCAGCAGCAGGCGCAGCGGCACCGACGCGCTGGCCGCCGCCCCCACCGTCAGCTCGGTCTGGGAGTCGATGCGCAGGCCGGGCAGGCCCTCCACGGCGAGCCGGAAGCGGCGCTCCACTTCCTGGCTGTTGGTCACCTGCAGGCGGTAGGTGTTTTCGATGGCGCCGTTGCTGACCATGCGGGCCAGCGACCCCCGGTCCTTGATGAGCACGGCACTCACATCGTGCCGGTGGCCCAGGCTCCACAGCCACGCGCCGGTGACGACGGCCAGCAGCGCGCCGTACACCAGCACCCTGGGACGCCAGGTGCGGCGCAGCATCTGCCGGGCACCCCAGCCCTGCGCCACCGCATTGCCCGAGGTGTAGCGGATCAGCCCCCGGGCGTAGCCCATCTTGTCCATCACGTCGTCGCAGACGTCGATGCAGGCCGCACAGGCGATGCACTCGTTCTGCAGGCCGTGGCGGATGTCGATGCCGGTGGGACAGACCTGCACGCACAGGGTGCAGTCCACACACGACCCCAGGCCTTTGTCCTTGGGATCCACCTTCTTGCTGCGCGCGCCGCGCGGTTCCCCGCGGGCGCTGTCGTAGGCAATCACCAGCGAGTCCATGTCGATCAGGGCGCTCTGGAAGCGCGCGTAGGGGCACATGTACTTGCAGACCTGTTCGCGCATGAAGCCGGCATTGCCGTAGGTGGCAAAGCCGTAGAAGAAGGTCCAGAACCATAGCCAGGACGACTGCGACGGTTCCAGCAGCGCCGGCGCCAGTTCGCGGATGGGCGAGAAGTAGCCGACGAAGGTGAAGCCAGTGATCAGCGACAGGCCGATCCAGAGCGCCTGCTTGCCGGTCTTGCGGGCCAGCTTGGCCGGGCCCCAGGGCTGGCTGTCCAGGCGCATGCGGGCGCTGCGGTCGCCCTCGGTGATCCGTTCGAGCCAAAGGAACATCTCGGTGTAGACCGTCTGCGGGCAGCTGTAGCCGCACCACAGACGGCCCGCGATGGCGGTGAAGAAGAACAGCGCCAGCGCACTGATGACCAGCAATGCGGCCAGGTAGATGAAGTCCTGCGGCTGCAGCACCAGGCCCAGCACATAGAAGCGCCGCTCGCCGACGTCGAACAGCAGGGCCTGCCGGCCATTCCACTGCAGCCAGGGCATGCCATAGAAGAACAGCTGTGTGAGCCAGACCATGCCCCAGCGCCAGCGGGCGAACAGACCGGTGACGGCGCGTGGATAGATCTTCTGTCGTGCTTCGTAGAGCGAACGCAGCGCCGGGTCGGTGCTGCCTGCGGGAATGAGGGCCATCGGGCGTTCGTGTCGACAGGGGTCGACATGCGTTTTAAAAGATGCATATTGTATGAATCTAAAATACCGCTCCGGAAGCGGCCGCGAGACGACCCTCATGCCCCCGTGGGCGGCGCTGTCCGGCGACCAAAACCGCTAACCTATGCCCATGTCGCGCACCGCCTCACTGTCCGCCAAACTCATCCGCATCGGCGCTGCCCTGCTGGTGCTGGCGCTGGCCTCCATCGGCCTGACCCTGTGGGTGACCTGGCAACTCGAGGGTGGTGCAGCGGCGGTCAACGAGGCCGGCCGCATGCGCATGCAGACCTGGCGCCTGACCAGTTCCGTGCAGGCTCAGCGGCCCGCATCCGAAGTGCAGGCCCTGGTGCAGCAATTCGACAGCAGCCTGGCTGTGCTGCGCGAGGGCGATCCGAGCCGGCCGCTGTTCGTGCCCTGGGACCCGGACGTGCGGCGCGAGTTCGGTGCCGTGGAGCGTTTGTGGCAGGGCCAGCGTGCTCTGTGGAGCGCGCCGGCGGTGCCCGACGATCCGGTGCTGTTGCGCTCGGCGGACGAGTTCGTGATGGCGATCGACCGGCTGGTGCTGGCCATCGAGCACCAGCTGGCGGGCTTCACCGCGCTGCTCAACCTGTTCCAGTTCGCGATGATGGCGCTGGCCATCGCGGCCGCCGTCGTCATGCTCTACACCGGCTACCAGTACGTGATCAATCCGCTGTCGCATCTGCGGCGCGGGCTGGCACAGGTCGAGGGCGGTCAGTTCGGTGCCCGCATCGACGTGGACACGCAGGACGAGTTCGGCCAGGTGGCGGCGGGCTTCAACCGCATGGCCGCCACGCTGCAGTCCCTCTACCAGGGGCTCGAAGCCAAGGTGCAGGCCAAGACCCAGCGCATCGAGGCGCAGCGCGCCCGGCTGGAGGCCTTGTACGAGGTCAGTGCGTTCCTGGCCAAGGCCAACACCATCGAGGAGCTGTCCAGGGGTTTCTCGCAACGGGTGCGGATGGTGATGAAGGCCGACGCGGTGGCGGTGCGCTGGTCCGACGAGGCCAATCAGCGCTACCTGATGCTGGCGTCCGACTGCTTCCCGCAGGAGATGCAGGACGAGGAGCGCAGCCTGATCGCCGGCGCCTGCGCCTGCGGCAACCTGCAGCCCGATGCGCGCACCCGCGTCATTCCCATCCACAGCCACGAGGCCGCGCCCATGCGCCACTGCGCTCGCGCGGGCTACCAGCACCTGGTCAGCGTGCCGGTGCGCCTGCAGCAACGGGTGATCGGCGAGATCGACCTGTTCTTCCGCAGCGACATCCACCTCAACGCCGACGAGATCGAACTGCTCGATGCGCTGGCCAGTCACCTCGCGAGCGCGCTCGAAGGCCTGCGCGCGGCAGCGCTGGAGCGTGAGGCCGCGGTGGGCGAGGAGCGGGCGCTGCTGGCGCGCGAACTGCACGACTCCATCGCGCAGTCGCTCGCCTTCCTCAAGATCCAGGCCCAGTTGCTGCGCGGTGCCGTGCAGAAGCAGCAGCCCGAGAAGGTGCAGTCCACGCTGGACGAGCTGGACGCCGGCCTGAAGGAAAGCATCAACGACGTGCGCGAACTGCTGGTGCACTTTCGCACCCGCACCAACACCGGTGACATCGCCTCCGCGTTGCAGGAGACGCTGCAGAAGTTCCAGCACCAGACCGGTCTGCCCACGCGGCTGCAGCTCGATGGCGAGGGGCTGCCGCTGCCGGCCGATGTGCAGGTGCAGGTGCTGCACGTGGTGCAGGAAGCGCTGTCCAATGTGCGCAAGCACGCCGACGCCAGCCACGTGAGCCTGGACGTGCACAAAGGCGCGCAGTGGCGCTTCGTGGTGCGTGACAACGGCGGTGGCTTCGACACCGCACAGCAGCACGGTGAAACCCACGTGGGTACCAAAATCATGCGCGAGCGCGCCGAGCGCATCGGTGCCACGGTGCACATCCAGTCGCTGCCCGGCCAGGGCACCACCGTCACCCTGACCCTGCCCCCCAATCCGGTGGCCGCCAGCGGCGTGTCCACGGTGGGGCTGGACTTCTCCGACTCTGTCCTGAACACCCCATGACCCGGCCCATCCAGCTGCTGCTGATCGACGACCACACCCTGTTCCGCCGCGGCCTGAGGGCCCTGCTGGAGCAGGATGAGCGTTTCGCCGTGAGTGCCGAGGCGGGCGATGTGGGCGAGGCCCTGCGTTGCCTGCAGCGCGAGCGGCCCGATGTGATCCTGCTGGACAACCACCTGCCCGGGGTGCGCGGGGTGGACGCCATCCCCGCGCTCAAGGAGGCCGCGCCCGGGGCGCGCGTGCTGATGCTCACCGTGAGCGAGAACGAGAACGACCTGGCCGCCGCGCTGCAGGCGGGGGCCGACGGCTACCTGCTCAAGACGGTGGAGTCCGACCAGCTCTGCGAGACCATCATCAAGGTCATGGACGGCGAGTCGGTCATCAGCCCCGAGATGATGACCAAGCTGGTGGCGGTGTTCCGCTCGCGGCCGTCGGTCGCAAACGCCGCCCCGCCCGCGGCGGCTCCAGTCAGTGCGCCGGTGCCGCTGGAGGCGCCGCGCGAGGCCGCCTCCGGCGCCGACCTGCTGTCGCCGCGCGAGCGCGAGATCCTGCTGCTGATCGCGCGTGGCGATTCCAACAAGCTGATCGCGCGCGAACTGGACATCGCCGAGACCACGGTGAAGATCCACGTGCAGCACATCCTGCGCAAGCTCGGCCTGAGCTCGCGCGTGCAGGCGGCGGTGTTCGCGACCAGCCAGGGCCTGGCCTGAGCTTCAGGCCCCGGCGGCCCGGCGCCAGCCCACGGCCGCCACCACGGCCCAGAAGCCCAGGCGCAGTGCCAGCGCCCCCACAGTGCGCATTTCGTAGGCGCCGCCGTCCAGCACATGAAGACCGAAGGCCACCGCCACCAGCGCCGTGCCCAGCGCCAGCGCGGTGGCCAGCCAAAGGCCCCAGCGCCGGCCGAGCCACAGGCCCAGCCCGGCCACCACATAGACGAAGCCGGCCAGGAAGTTGAACCACAGCACGAAGCCCACCGTGTGGCCCAGGGCCGCGCGGGTGTCGGCCGGGCCGAACAGGCCCTGCCCGCCGCTGAACACCGTGAGCGCGCCGAACACCACGGCCACGGCGGCGAGAACTTTCAGGGGGCGGTGGGAAGTCATGGCGGTTCTCCCGTTCAAGAGGGGGTGTCGTTCCCGTGGTCATCCAGGGCGAGGCCTTCGCCGGCTTCTTCCACTGTCTGGCCGTCGCGGATGTGGTAGATCCGTTTGAAAGTCGGGATGATCTTTTCGTCGTGTGTGACGACGATGATCGCGGTGTGGGCCCGCCGCGCCATCTGGTTGAGGATGCGCATCACACCCAGCGCGCGCTCGCTGTCCAGGGGCGCGGTGGGTTCGTCGGCCAATATGACCGGAGGCTTGTTGGCGAGCGCGCGGGCGATGGACACGCGCTGCTGCTCACCACCGGAGAGCTGCGATGTCTCGGCGCTGGCGCGGTGCTGCACGTCCAGCGCAGTCAGCAGTTCCAGCGCGCGTTCGCGCGCATTCGCATTGGACAGGCCCGCCAGCATCGGCAGCAGCGCCACGTTGTCGGTCACGTCCAGGAACGGAATCAGATACGGCGCCTGGAACACGAAGCCGATGCGGTCGCGCCGCAGCGCGCGCAGGTCTTTGACTTTCCAGCCGTTGTCGTAGATGACTTCGTTGCCCAGCGTCATCCTGCCGCTGGTGGGTTCGATGATGGCGCCCAGGCATTTGAGCAGTGTGCTCTTGCCCGAACCCGAGGGGCCGACCAGGCCCACTACCTCGCCGGGCGCCACCTGCATGTTCACGTGCCTCAGCGCTTCCACGGCCGTGTCGCCGTGACCATAGACCTTGCGCAGGCCTTCGATACGGATGCCGCCCAGGGGGGTGT
>CAZJZD010000090.1:0-7284 GCA_964550405.1 uncultured Hydrogenophaga sp.
TCGATGAAGTAGAACTCGCCGTTTTCGAACAGGAACTCGAAAGTGCCCGCGCCGCGGTAACCGATCTTCTTGCAGGCGGCCGCACAGCGCTCGCCGATCTTCTCGATCAGGCGCCGCGGGATACCCGGCGCCGGCGCTTCCTCGATCACCTTCTGGTGGCGGCGCTGCATGGAGCAGTCGCGCTCGCCCAGATAGACCGCGTTGCGGTGCGTGTCGGCCATGACCTGGATCTCGACGTGGCGCGGGTTCTGGAGAAACTTCTCCATGTAGACCTCGGGGTTGCCGAAGGCCGCACCGGCTTCCGCCTTGGTCGTCTGCACCGCGTGCAGCAGGGCCGCCTCGGTGTGCACCACGCGCATGCCGCGCCCACCGCCACCACCGGCTGCCTTGATGATCACCGGGTAGCCGATGGCCTTGGCGGTGCGCTTGATCACCACCGGGTCGTCGGGCAGGGCACCGTCGGAACCGGGCACGCAGGGCACGCCGGCACGGATCATGGCCTGCTTGGCCGACACCTTGTCACCCATCAGGCGAATGGACTCGGGCGTCGGGCCGATGAAGGTGAAGCCGCTCTTTTCCACACGCTCGGCAAAGTCGGCGTTCTCGGACAGGAAGCCGTAACCGGGGTGGATGGCTTCGGCGTCGGTCACCTCGGCGGCCGAGATGATGGCCGGCATGCTGAGGTAACTCTGGCCCGACTGGGCCGGACCGATGCAGACCGCCTCGTCGGCCAGCCGGATGTACTTGGCATCGCGGTCGGCTTCGGAATAGACCATCACCGCCTTGATGCCCATCTCGCGGCAGGCGCGCTGGATGCGCAAGGCGATTTCGCCACGGTTGGCGATCAGGATTTTCTTGAACATGAGGCGCCGCCCCTTATTCGATGACGAACAGGGGTTGACCGTACTCGACCGCCTGGCCGTTCTGCACCAGGATCTGGGTCACAGTGCCGGACTTGTCCGCCTCGATCTCATTGAGGATCTTCATGGCTTCGACGATGCAGATCGTCTCACCCTCCTTGACCGTGTCGCCCACTTCCTTGAAGGGTTTGGCACCAGGGCTGGACGAGCGGTAGAAAGTGCCCACCATGGGCGACTTGACCAGATGGCCGGCCGGTTCGGCGGCCGCCGCCGGCGCGGCGGCCGGCTCTGCAACCGTCACCACCGGAGCGGCTGCGGGTGCAGCGACCGTCGGCGCAACCGCATAGGCGACCGGAGCAGCAGCGCCCGCAACAGCCTTGACGATGCGCACCTTGCCTTCGGCTTCGGTGATTTCGAGCTCGGAAACGTTCGACTCGGACACCAGATCGATCAGGGTCTTCAGTTTTCTCAGGTCCATGGTTTTCTCCAACGAAGTTCGCCCAACTGGGGACATCTGCATCCAAAAAACAGTCTTCTGGAAGCCGCCCTGTCCGACGGGGTGCCGCAGTGTACACGAGACATTTTCCGCACCAACACCCGCCCATCCGATCAAGAAGCACCCTGTCTAACGCAATTTGGGAGCAGTTAGCTCTTTTTTCGGGATCAGTCGAGTGCTGCCCATTGGGCGAGGTCCGCCTCGCTGAGCTTTCCCACCTTCTGGTGCACGACCGCTCCCTGGCGATCGAACACCACACTGAACGGCAGGCTGCCGCCCAGATTGCCCAGGCCCCGGCTGATGTCGGTACCGGCAAAACCGGCGATGCCCACCGGAAACACCAGCGGCAGACGACCCAGAAATTGCCGGACCGCCGCCGGTTGGTCCACCGCCAGGCCCACCACCTGCCAGCCCCGTGCCTGCTGCCGGGCGTGAAATGCATTCAGCAGCGGCAGCTCCTCCACACAGGGCGGGCACCAGGTCGCCCAGAAATTCAGCAGCAAGGGCTGCCCCAGAAAAGACCGCATGACCACGGCCTCCCCGTTCGGCCCCTCAAACTGACTGGCCCAGAAGGCCGCCACGGCGGGGGATTGCGCATCCTGCGGCCGCAGCCGCCACCAGGCGACGCCGGCACCGGCCGCACAGGCGGCCACGGCGGCGGCACCGGTCACCAGTGTTCTTCTGTCCATATCGGGTCGCTTTCTTTCAGGCGGCGTCGGCCGCCAGCAGAGCCTGAACAGCGCGCGCGTCGCCGCGCGGCTTGCGTCCCTGCGCATCGGGGTTGAGCGCCCCCCGCAGGTCGTCATGGTCGTGCAGCAGCAGGTGCACCAGCACCCACTGGCCCAGGGCCTCGCTGCGCACCCGCAGGGTCAGCGCGTCCACCGCCTCCCCCCGCCAGCCGCTGGCGGTGCCAGGTTCGTAGTCCACGCGCTGGTTGATCAGCAGCAACTCGGCCGCTTTGGGGTCGTCGCAGAACAGGTGGAGGTGGATGTCGCTGTGTCGCGTGGCGGTGCCGTGCCAGACGGCGCCGCCCAGGTGCGGCTGAAAGTCCTGCAGCCGCTCCATCCAGAGCAGGGCCAGCTCGCGCAGCAACTGCAGTTCGGCCGCCTGCTCCTCGGGACAGAACACGGCGATGTACTCCCGCACCGCGGCTTCCATGGCCACGTTGTCCGGCCAGGGCGTGCGGGCGGGCAGGCCCATCTGCCGGCCGGCCTGGCGCTTGGCGGCAGCGAAATCCATGCCGTCCTCGACCACGAAGCGGGCGGCCACGGCGGCGATTTCACTGCCCAGATCGGAGTGGAAGGCATTCATGGGGCGGATTGTGCACCCGGGGCCTTGCCCCCGGCGACACCGGGGCGAGCCCACCTAGAATCCCCGCCATGCATATACATATCCTGGGCATTTGCGGCACCTTCATGGGCGGCTTGGCCGCCCTGGCCCGCGAGGCCGGCCACCGTGTCACCGGTTGCGACGCCGGCGTCTACCCCCCCATGAGCGACCAGTTGCGCGCCCTGGGCATCGACCTGATCGAGGGCTTCGGCGCCGACCAGATGGCGCTCAAGCCCGACATGTTCGTGATTGGCAACGTGGTCAGCCGTGCCCGCCTGCCCGACGGAACGCCGAAGTTCCCGCTGATGGAAGCCATCCTCGACGCCGGAGCGCCCTACACCAGTGGCCCGCAGTGGCTGGCCGAACACGTGCTGCAGGGCCGCCATGTGCTGGCCGTCGCCGGCACCCATGGCAAGACCACCACCACGTCCATGCTGGCCTGGGTGCTGGAGGCCAATGGCCTGAACCCCGGCTTCCTGGTCGGTGGTGTGCCGATGAACTTTGGTGTCTCGGCGCGCCTGGGTGGACACACCTCAACCGGAGAAGCCCGTTTCGCCGCCGGGCCGCCCCAAGGCGAAACAGCCCCCCGGGGGGGCAGCGACCCGCGAAGCGGCGGAGCGTGGGGGCCCACATTCGTCATCGAAGCCGATGAATACGACACCGCGTTCTTCGACAAGCGCAGCAAGTTCGTGCACTACCGCCCGCGCACGGCCATCCTGAACAACCTGGAATTCGACCACGCGGACATCTTCGACGACCTCAAGGCCATCGAACGGCAGTTCCATCACCTGGTGCGCACCGTGCCCGGCAGCGGTCGTGTGGTCGTCAACGGCCTGGAAGAAAGCCTGGACCGCGTGCTGCACGCCGGCTGCTGGAGCGAGGTGTGCAGTTTCGGCTCCGCGGTGAGCGACTTCAGCGCCGTCGGCGAGCCCGATGCCTTCGATGTGCTGCTGCGCGGTGAGAAGGTCGCGCGCGTGGAGTGGGCCCTGACCGGCGTGCACAACCAGCTCAACGCGCTGGCGGCGATTGCCGCCGCCGAACACGTGGGCGTGGCCCCGCGCGACGCCGCGCGGGCGCTGGGGGGCTTCCAGAACGTGCGCCGCCGCATGGAAGTGCGCGGCACGGTGGCCCGCGCCGGCGGCGCCATCACCGTCTACGACGACTTCGCCCACCACCCCACCGCGATCCGCACCACGCTGGACGGCCTGCTTCGCAAGCTGCGCGCCAGTGGTGACAAAGGCCGCATCGTGGCGGTGTTCGAGCCGCGCAGCAACACCATGAAGCTGGGCACCATGAAGGCCCAACTGCCCTGGAGTCTGGAATCGGCAGACCTCGCCTTCTGTCACAGCGGGGGACTGGACTGGGACGCGGCCGAGGCGCTGGCGCCCATGGGCTCACGCGCGGTCGTCGGCGCCAGCATCGACACGCTGGTGCAGCAGGTGGTGGCCGCCGCACAAGCGGGCGACCACATCGTCTGCATGAGCAACGGCGGCTTTGGCGGCATCCATGGCCGCCTGCTCACCGCGCTGACCGCTCAGTAACCGACCGCCTGCCCGAGCAGGTCGACGGTCACCACCGGCTTGGCCAGCGCTGCACCAGTGGCGCGGGCGAAGGCCTTTGCCCAGGCTGCGTGCTCCGGATCGCGAAACCGCGGTTCGCCCGCCGCCTGCGCCACGCACAGCACCTTGTCGGCGGTGAGCACCTTGCCGGTCAGGCGGATGGGCTCACACTGCAGCGCCGTGAACTGCTCGTCCAGCCAGGCGCGAGCCTGGTCGTGCGGCAAGGGCTGCACCTCCTCCAGATCGAAACGGTAGACGTCCTGATCGGACCATTTGACGATGACTTGGGTGCGCATGGAAGCTCTCCTGATCTGCGTTGGACCTTGCTGTAGATGCCGGGATTGTGCCGCTTCGACCCCGCCGGCGGGTCGAGCCAGATCAAACCGCCTTGTCGCCGCCCACGGTTTTCAGCGGCGAATGCCGGCCATCACGCAAGATGCTCGAGGGCGGCGCCTGCTCCGACAGGCCCGTGTCGCGCTCGGATCCGTCATGCAGCGCCTCGACCTGCTGAAAATGCAGGGCCAGCATGGCCTTTCGGGTCTCGGGGCTGGCCCGACGCGCACTCTCGCCATCGGTGGTGATACCGCCAGCGAAGTAGAGGGCCGCCAGCCGGTGTGCCACATCCGGCAGGGCCTGGCCGGTGCGCTGGGCCAGCTCGTCGAGCCGGCCGGGCGCGGCCACCAGCTCGTGCATCAGTGCCAGGTGCAGGGCATCGAACCAGCGGGCCGGCAGCTTCGGGACCCGTCGCAGATAGATCGTCTGCTCACGATACCGGTCGGGCAGGATGTCGCGCTGAGTGCGCACCGCGTAGGTCCACATCACACGGTGCAGCGGCAGCCGCATGAACGAAGGCGGCATTTCGCCGGCCAGCTGGGGGCGGGGGACCCATTCGGCCATGGCGATGTCCACCGGCCGGGCCGGGATGAACAGCCCCGCGAGCCAGCGGTCCAGATCGATCACCGCCAGCAGGCGCCCTTCATGCAGCACGTGCACGACACCGCGTTTGAACTGCCGCATGTTCTCGACCATGCGGGCGCCCAACGCGAACTGGCTGCGCAAGGGGCGCAACCAGGCCTCAAACCGTTGCAGCCGCTGGCGCACGCTGCTTTCCTCCTGGGCATCGAAGAACTCTGCTGACGCAAAACCCTCGGGCAGCGGTGTCGCGAAAGCCAGCGGACGATCCACCTCGGCCCTGTGCAGAGCCAGGCGTTCACCGCTGCCGAACGGATGGCCGATCAACAGGCCGTCCCGGTCCTGAACCTGGACCGCTGCGCCATCGATCATCCAGGCGTCTGCCAGATGGGGATCGCCCACCACCCAAGTGGGCCAGCCCGGCTGGGACAAGGCTGCCCAGGCACGCAGGCGCTCGGCCTGCTCATCGGCAAAGCCCAACAGTCCCAGACGCAATACCGGTTGCTCCACCCTGACTCCCATGTCATGCGCCGCCCTCCGGCGCGAGATTTGCGAGGCCCCATTGTGTCAAACCCGGAGCCAGCGTAACAAGGCACCACACACCGGCCGCCCTGTCGCCGGCCATGCCCTTGACGGCAGCCATGGCGTCTGCGGCCCCGCTTGACAGCGGGGCTTGGAGGCCTCAGCCCCGAGACGTGCGCGCGCGGCGGACCGCCTGCGACAGCACCTCCAGCGCCTGAACCGAGTCGTCCCAGCCCAGGCAGGCATCGGTGATGCTCTGGCCATACGCCAGTTTGGCGACGTCGTCCTTGCCCGGCGTGAACTTCTGCGCACCGGCTTCGATATGGCTTTCGATCATCACGCCGAAGACGCTGCGCGAACCGCCCTCGATCTGCGCTGCGATGTCGCGCGCCACGTCCAGCTGCTTCTCGTGCTGCTTGCTGCTGTTGGCGTGGCTGCAGTCGACCATCAGGCGCGGCGCCAGCTTGGCGGCTTCGAGCTCCTTGACGGCGGCGGCCACATGGGTGGCGTCGTAGTTGGGCGCCTTGCCCCCGCGCAGGATGACGTGGCAGTCCTTGTTGCCGTTGGTCTGCACGATGGCGACCTGACCGTTTTTGTGCACCGACAGGAAGTGGTGACCGCGCGCCGCGGCCTGGATGGCATCGGTCGCGATCTTGATGTTGCCGTCGGTGCCGTTCTTGAAACCGATCGGCGCCGACAGGCCCGAGGCCAGTTCGCGGTGCACCTGGCTTTCGGTGGTGCGCGCGCCGATGGCGCCCCAACTGATCAGGTCACCGATGTACTGCGGGCTGATCACGTCCAGGAACTCGCTGCCGGCCGGCAGGCCCAGGCGGTTGATCTCGATCAGCAGCTGGCGCGCGATGCGCAGGCCTTCGTCAATGCGGTAGCTCTCATCCAGGTAGGGGTCGTTGATCAGTCCCTTCCAGCCCACCGTGGTGCGCGGTTTCTCGAAGTACACCCGCATCACGATTTCCAGCGTGTCGGCGTACTGCTCGCGCAAGGGCTTCAGGCGGCGGGCGTAGTCCAGTGCGGCGGCCGGATCGTGGATCGAGCACGGGCCGATGATCACCAGCAGGCGATCGTCCTTGCCGTGCAGGATGTCGTGGATGCGGCTGCGGGTCTGCTTGATCAGCCCTTCGGCGGCCGTGCCGGCGATCGGGAAGAAGCGGATGAGGTGTTCGGGCGGCGGGAGCACGGTGATGTCCTTGATGCGCTGGTCGTCGGTCTGGCTGGTCTTGTCGGCTGGCCGCGCATACCAGGCATCGCTGGTGGCTGTGGTTCTGGCGTTCATCGAAGGCTCCTCGCAGGGTGAGAAAGAAACGGGTGAAAAAAAACCGCCGGGCTGGGGGCCCGGCGGTTTGGAGGGATTCGGTTGCTCTGCGCGCTTACACCGTTGCCTCTCGTCCGCCGGGGACCGAGAACCAAAAGTAAAAGCCAAAAAAGATGGCGGCGCGGGTTTGCATAGGGGGCGAATGTAGCACAGGACTTTTGACGAACTTCTTACAGGCTTGGATCAGGCCGTCCCGCCCACCGTCAGGCCATCGATCCGCAGCGTCGGCTGCCCCACGCCCACCGGCACGCTCTGGCCTTCCTTGCCGCAGGTGCC
>CAZJZD010000091.1:0-7263 GCA_964550405.1 uncultured Hydrogenophaga sp.
TGGGCCAGCCGCGCAGCTGGACCGACCACCTGCTGTGGCACCACGCCGCCCACACCGTGGACCTGTTCGCCTACCAGGCTGGCAGCCCCATCGTGAAGGCCAACGCCATCCAGGGTCCGATCCACCCGGCCCTGGGCATCGCCATGGACATGAGCATCCAGCTCCAGGCCGCCAACGGCGCCATCTGCACGCTGAGCCTGTCCTTCAACAACGACGGCCCGCTGGGCACCTTCTTCCGCTACATCGGTGACACCGCGACCTACATCGCCCGCTACGACGACCTGTTCAACGGCAAGGACGAGAAGATCGATGTGTCGAAGGTGGACGTGTCCATGAACGGCATCGAGCTGCAGGACCGCGAGTTCTTCGCCGCCATTCGCGAAGGCCGTGAACCCAATGCCAGCGTGGCGCAGGTGCTGCCTTGCTACCAGGTGCTCAATGACCTTGAGAAGCAGTTGAACGCCTGATTGCCTATCATCTGACGCATCGGCCCCATGCCCTTGGCTGGGGCCTTTTTTCATTTCCGGAGGTTCCCGCATGCAACAACGCCAACTCGGTCCTTTCCGTGTCAGTGCCATCGGCCTGGGCTGCATGAACATCTGCCACGCCTACGGCGCGCCCGCGTCGGAGGCCGAGGCCGAACGCCTGCTGCTGACCGCGCTGGACGCGGGCGTGACCCATTTCGACACCGCAGCCTTGTACGGCTTTGGCGCGAGCGAAACCCTGGTCGGCAAGTTCCTGTCAAAACACCGCGCGAAGTTCACCCTGGCCAGCAAGTGCGGCATGACCGGCGTGCCCAACGCGGACGGCGTGAAGGTGCGTGTGATCGACGGCCACCCCGCCACGATCAAGGCCACCTGTGAAGAGGCCCTGCAGCGTCTGCAGACCGAGGTGATCGACCTCTACTACCTGCACCGCTGGGACAAACAGGTGCCGATCGAAGAGAGTGTGGGCGCGCTGGCCGACCTGGTGCGCGCCGGCAAGATCCGCAGCATCGGCCTGTCCGAGGTGTCGGCCCCGACGCTGCGCAAGGCCCACGTGGTGCACCCGATCGCCGCGCTGCAGACCGAATACTCGCTCTGGACCCGCAACCCCGAGATTGCCGTGCTGAGTGCCTGCCGCGAGCTGGGCGTGAGCTTTGTCGCCTTCAGTCCGGTGGCGCGTGGCTTCCTCTGCGGTCCGCTGGACGTGGCCGCACTGGACGCCAAGGACATCCGCCGCACCATGCCGCGCTTTGCGCCCGAGAACTACGCCAGGAACGCCGCCCTGCTGCCGGCCTACAACGCCATCGCCGCTGAAGTGGGCTGCACACCGTCGCAGCTGGCCATCGCCTGGCTGCTGCACCAGGGCGATCACATCCTGCCCATTCCAGGTACCCGCAGCGTGGACCACCTGATGGACGATCTGGGCGCGGCGAAGGTGCAACTGTCGGCCGAAGTGATCACGCGCCTGAACGCCCTGATCAACCAGCACACCGTGCACGGCGACCGCTACAACGACCAGGCCAACCGCGAGGTGGACACCGAGGTTTTCTGACCGTTGGGCGCTCAGCGCGCCTTGAGGAAGTCGCCGACTTCCAGCAGGATCAGCTCGTTGTCGTCCGCCTGGTTGGGCTCGCGGCTGCTGGAGAAGGGCAGGTTGTTGTCGTTGCCGACCACGATGTGCCTCGCGTCCACGATGTCGACGTTCTCGATGGTGAAGAACGGGAAGGTCAGCACGCCGTTGTTCAGCGGCTTCTTCGCGAGCCTGTTCGGGTCGGCGATGTTCATCAGGTCGATGTGGGCGATCTTGCGCAACGGGCCGCCCACGTTGGCTTCACCCAGTTCCACCTTGACCACGCGCTTGAACTTCGCCAGGTCGTGGAAGCAGTCGGGGCGCTTCTCGCCTGCGGGGCAAGCCTTGTCGGGCGTGCCTTCGCCGTTGTCGCGTTCGATGATCAGGCCTTCGGTGGCGCTGATCATGTTGAAGTCGCCGATGGCGTGGTGGTTGGCGTCGAGCAGGTACTTCCAGTGGCGGCCGGTCCACTGCTCGGACTTCACGTCGAACTCCAGCACGCGCAGAAACTGCTTGCCGTCGATCTGTTCGGGGGCTTTGGTGGACTCGTCCCACAGCGCGCCTTCGAGCAGGGCATACAGCTTGCTGCCATCGGGCGACGAGGCCAGGCCTTCGTAACCCTTGGAGCGGCGCGACTGGAACTTCAGTTCGCCGTTGGGCGCGCCCGGTGTCACCACCGAGGGGTGGTCGGGCGAGACGATGGTCTTGCCGTCCACCCGGGTTTCAAAGACGGCCTTGACGCGGCCTTCCATGTCGGCCTTGATGAGGTACGGGCCGAACTCGTCTCCGATCCAGAAGTGGCCCCCGGCAATCTGGAAGCCTTCGGTGTCGAAATCGGAGCCGGTGAGGTACCGCTGCTTCGTGCCTTCGTGGACGATGCGGAACGGCACCTTCTTGTCCGGGTCGTGCAGGAACACCGTCTGCAGTCGCTTGAACTGGCCGCTCTGGAAATCCACCGCGTAGCGGTTGAGGAAGAGCATGAAGTCGGGCGAGTTGGCCTTGGAGCCGGCGCCGTTGTCGGTCAGCAGCCAGAAGCTGCCGTCGGCCAGGCGCTTGATGCCCGAGTGGCCTTGCACCGGTTGGCCCTTGAAGGGCAGCGACACGCCGGTGGGCCGGCCAGCGGACTTGCCTTCGACGGAGCCGATGGCCTCGACCCGCTGGCCAGTGGTGAATTTGCCGCTGACCTGCAGGTCGGCCGGCGCGTCTTTCGGCGCGGCGATGAAGGTCTGGGCCGGCAGCACGGCGTGGCCGGCCAGGGTGGCAGGGTAGGCGGTCTGCGCCTGGGCAGAACAGGCGCCGAGCGCCAGGGCGATGGAAGCAGCGAGGGGCAGTTGCAGTGAACGCATGGCAGCAGTAGGGTGTGGAAACGACTGGGCTGGGAGGATGGGGCGGGCGGGTGACGAGGCCGTGAAGGGCGGGTGACAGCCCTGTGACCTGTGGCTGAAACAAACCGAAAAGAACCGAGACGGCCTTGCAACCCCCGCCGGGCAGGGCGTCGGCACCATGACGGTCATGTTCAACACCTTCCTGGAAGGAGCCCCGTCATGAAACCCTGGATCAAGCGAACCCTCATCGGCCTGACCTCCGTCACCGTGCTGCTCGGCGGCCTGGCCGCCTGCGGCCACCGTGGTGACCACGCCCGCGGCTGGAGCGACGAACGCATCACCGAAGTGCGCGGCAAGGTGATCGAGAAGGTCAGCAGCAAGCTCGACCTCAACGCCGACCAGAAGGCCAAGCTCGGCGTGCTGGCCGACCAGATGATCGCCTCGCGCAAGGCCTTCCGCGGCAACAGCGACCCGCGCACCGACATCCAGGCCCTGATCGCCGGTGACAAGTTCGACCGCAGCAAGGCACAGCAGCTGCTGGACCAGAAGCTGCAGGCTGCGCAGGGCAACGGTCCGCAGATGCTGGCCGCCTTTGGCGACTTCTACGACAGCCTCAACCCCGAACAGCAGAAGCAGGTGCGCGAGCGGCTGGAACGCCGTGGCCACGGCTGGTGGGGCCGTGGCTGAACGGAGCGCCGGCCATGACAACCGCTCTGGCGCCGCTGCACGCCATCGCCCGCCAAGGGCGTGAACACGGGGTGTCCTTGCTCGCCGTCGCCGACGATCCGCACGCCGAGCTGCTGACCCTGTTCTGGGGGCCGCAGTTCGACCGGGAACACGCCTTGCGGTTGTGGGCCCGTCTGTCGCGGCGCGAGCCGGTGCAGGCGCAGCCCGTGCTGCCCGCGCTGCTGGCCGTCGGGGAGCGTTTTGATGCGCTCGACCGCAGCGCGCAGCAGCGGCTGCGCCGGCTCATCCTGCGCCACCGGGCGCTGGGCGGAGCGGTGCACTGAGGGCCCTGCCAGAATCCGCCCATGCAACGCATCCTGCTCATCGACGACGACGAAAACCTCGGGCCGCCGCTGGCCACCTATTTCCAGCGCTTCGACCTGCGACTGGAACACGCGACCCGGCCCAGCGACGGCCTGGCCCGCTTGCGCGCCGGGGGCTTCGACGCCGCCATCCTGGACGTGATGCTGCCCGAGATGGACGGCTTCCAGCTCTGCCGCACCATCCGCAAGGACAGCGATATCCCCATCGTGATGCTGACCGCGCGCGGCGACGTGATGGACCGCGTGGTCGGACTGGAGCTGGGGGCGGACCACTACCTGCCCAAACCCTTTGAACCCCGCGAACTGGTGGCCTGCATCCAGACCGTGTTGCGACGTGTGCGCACCACCAATGGCAACGGCCATGCGGCAGCGGCCAGCGCCGCGCCCACGCTGGCGTTCGACGGGCTGGTCATCGACACCGCGCGCCGCAGCGTGCAGCGCCAGGGTGAAGAACTGGAGCTGACCGGTACCGAATACGAACTGCTGCTGTTGCTGGCGCGCGAGCCGGGCCGGGTGTTCAGCCGCGACGACATCCTCAACCACATCCGCGGACACGAGGCCGACCTCTACACGCGTGCGGTGGACATCGTGGTCAGCCGCCTGCGCAAGAAGCTTGAACCACTGGACGCCATCAAGACCCTGCGCAACGCGGGCTACTCCCTGGCGCTGCGCAGGGCCGAGACATGAAGGCCCAACCCCGCGAATCGTCCTGGCGGCGCGCCAAGCACCGCATCGCGCACTCCCTCAAGCTGCGCATGGTGCTGGTGTTCCTGCTGCTGGCGGCGGCCATGACCTTTGTCTTCATCACCGGCGCGCAGCGGGCCTTCACCATGGGCTGGCGCGAAGCGGCGCGCCCGCTGCTGGTGGACTACGTGGACCGGCTGTTCGAGGAGGTCACGGCCGCCGGTCCCTCGCCCAGCCTGGAGCGTGCCAAGGCCCTCACCGAGCGCCTGCCGGTGACCGTGACCATCAGCGGCCCCCAAGTCAACTGGGCCTCGCATCCGGAGCAGGGGCCGCCGGACTGGATCCGCGAAAAAGGTCGTGAAGACGCGGCCTGGAACCAGGAGGACTGGGGCAGCGGCAAGAACTGGCCGCGCATCCTGCACCGGCAGACGGCGGACGGCCACCGGGTCGAATTCGGCATCAATGGCGAGGCGTTCGAGCGCCGGCCACGCATGATCGGTTACGCGCTCACCGCCCTGTTGGTGCTCACTGGCCTGGCCTGGCTGTACGTGCGGCGCATCCTGCGACCGCTGGACGCCATCGGAGAAGGCGCGCGCCGCTTCGGTGCGGGCGATTTCAGCCAGCCCATCCCCGAACGCTGCTGCAAGGCGCACGACGAGCTGGGCGAACTGGCCGTCACCATCAACACCATGGGCCAGGACATCCACCAGATGCTCGAAGCCAAGCGCGCGCTGCTGCTGGCCATCAGCCACGAACTGCGCAGCCCGCTGACCCGCGCGCGCCTGAACACCGAGCTACTGCCTGAGGACGACACCCTGGTGAGCCCGCAGCGTGAAGCCCTGCTGCGCGACCTGCAGGAAATGGCCAGCCTGATCAACGACCTGCTGGAGAGCGAACGCCTGAGCGGCCAGCACGCGGCCCTGCAGCGCGAGCCCACCGACGCCGCCGCACTGGCCCGCGAGGTGCTGCAGGGGCTGCAGGCCCGGCACGCCCGTGCGTCGGCGGTGACGGTTCGGTCCGACGATCTGAAGACACCGGTGGCGGTGGACCCGTCGCGCCTGCGTCTGCTGCTGCGCAACCTGCTGGACAACGCCCTGCGCCACGGCGGCGATGCCGCCCAGCCGCCGGAACTGCAGCTGCGCCCGCTGGCCGGCGGCGGTCTGGAAGTGCTGGTGCGCGATCATGGCCCCGGTGTGCCCGAAGACCAGATCGACCGGCTCGCCCAGGCCTTCTACCGGCCCGACAGTGCCCGCACCCGCAGCGCCGGCGGCGTCGGTTTGGGCCTGTACCTGTGCCGGCTGGTGGCGCAGGCGCACGGCGGCAGCTTTGCCGTGCGAAACGCGCAGCCTGGGCTGGCGGTCACGGTGACGCTCCCGGCAACCGGTTAAGCACCGTCGGCACCAGCGCCTCGATCTGCTCGCGCAGCCAGCGGTGGGCCGCGTCCTGCTGGTGGCGCCGGTGCCAGACGAGATACATGGGCAGACCAGGGCAGGGCAAGGGCATGGGCACGCTGGCGAAGTCGCGCAGCAGGCCCTGCGCCATCAGGCTGGGCGCGGCCACCAGTAGCGGACTGCCCCGCAGGAATGCCGGCACTCCGGCAAAGCCCGGCACCATCACCGCAAAGCGCCTCTGAACCCCTTGTGCGGCCAGCACGCGGTCGAGGTCCAGCGAGCGCCGGGGCTCATAGACCACGGTGATGTGATCGGCCGCGAGGTACTGCGCCCGCGAACGCGGCGGTTGGCGCTCCGCCGGGTCGTAGAAGACCCGGTAGCGGTCTTCGAACAGGCGCTTCTGCACGATGTCGCTGCCTTCGGGCGGGCGTGGGCTGATGACCACGTCGCAGGCGCCGTCGCGCAGCATCTCCAGGCTGGGAATGGCCGAGGGAATGATGCGCAGCGAGACGCCAGGCGCCTGTTCGCGCAGCCGGGCGGCCAGCAGCGGCAGCAGCAGATCGCGCTGGAAGTCGTTGGCGGCCAGGGTCAGCGTGGTGGTCCAGCGCGCCGGGTCGAAGTCGCCGAACTGTGCGAAGCCGTGCAGCTGGCGCAGCAGTTCCCGCGCCTGGCCTGCCAGTTCATGGGCCCGGGCCGTGGCCACGATGCCACGCCCGCTTTTGACGAACAGCGCGTCACCCGTGATGGCACGCAGCCGGTCCAGCTGGTGGCTCACGGCCGACTGCGTCACACCCAGCTGTTGCGAAGCCGCCGTGACCGAACCCAGTTCCACCACCGTCACCAGTAGCTGCAGCAGGCGACCGTCCAGTGCCAACCAATCGATTTGATTCATGTATCTGATGATCTTTGATCTGTTTATCTTTGGCAATGGCGGGTCAATACTCCGGCCTGACCTTCGTCAAACCACCCCACGCAGGAGACAGGCCGTGAGCATCACGATCCCCGGCACCACGCCGTTCGACGGCGGCATGGCCCAGAAGGGCTATGCCCTGAACAAGATGTGTTTTTCCTTCAACCACAAGGAAAACCGCGACGCCTTCGTCGCCGACCCCGAGGCCTACATGCGCCAGTACGGACTCAACCAGGAGCAGGCCGAGGCCATCCGCTCCAAGCAGGTGCTGGCGCTGCTGGAAGCGGGCGGCAATGCCTACTACCTGGCCAAGTTCGCCGGCATCTTCGGCCTGGACATGCAGGACATCG
>CAZJZD010000092.1:0-7036 GCA_964550405.1 uncultured Hydrogenophaga sp.
GGAATAGCTCAGTTGGTAGAGCGCAACCTTGCCAAGGTTGAGGTCGCGAGTTCGAACCTCGTTTCCCGCTCCAGTTTGCAGAAAGGGAAGCCCGGCTTCCCTTTTTTGTCGGTTGCACCGGGGCCTTGTGTTCAGGTGCATCGGGCGCGATAGCAAAGCGGTTATGCAACGGATTGCAAATCCGTCTAGTCCGGTTCGACTCCGGATCGCGCCTCCAGTCATGCTGGTCGGTTTTTTGCGGGAATAGCTCAGTTGGTAGAGCGCAACCTTGCCAAGGTTGAGGTCGCGAGTTCGAACCTCGTTTCCCGCTCCAGACTCACAAACGGGAAGCTTCGGCTTCCCGTTTGTGTTTGAGGTGTTGGTCACCCGGGTCGCAGATTGAACCTGCGACAATCACAGGCCCGCCTCGATGGTGAAATTGGTAGACACAGCGGACTTAAAATCCGCCGCTTTCCCGTGAGGGGGCGTACCGGTTCGACCCCGGTTCGAGGCACCAGCAGGGCCTAGGTTTTTTCCGGTTTCGCCGGTACAGTGAGTTTTCCATGACACGATACAACGCGCCCTTCGAGATCCATGTGCACGGCGACGTGCCCCTGCGCGACGACGTGGTCTTCCAGCAGATCCAGGAAGCCCTCAAGCCCCTGTGGCAGTACGCTGGTGCTCGTTCACTGGCGGCCGCTGCGGAGAGTGCGTACGAGGATGAACCCGGTATCCGTTTCGATGCCGACGCGCACGTGCTGCAGATGTGCTGGACGGTTCCCGGGGACGAGGACTTCCGACAGGTGATCGAGGAGGCCTGCATGGGTCTCAACGACATTGCCGCAGCCGGCGCACCGATCGAGGTTTCTTTCTACGATACCGAGTTCGATGAAGACGAGGCTCCGGAGAACGAGGAGGCACGTGACGACTTCGTGATGTGCTTCGTCGGTCCAACGCCAGCCGCCATCATGCAGGTACAGCGTGACCTGCTGGTGGAAGACGTTGTGCACATGATGGAGCGCCATTTCGACGCGTCAGAACTGGGCGAAGTGGTCGGCGCCATCGACAAGTTGTTCACCGAGCGCTTTGATGCACTGGTCAGCTCCATGCAACTGGGCAAGCCGCCGCGGGGGCAGGGTGGGTCGTCGGGGCACGGTGGGCCCCGAAAGCCCCGGCATCTTCACTGAGGCGCCTGAGTTCTTTCACCGCTAGACTGCAACGATGCGTTGCTGCTGCAACGTGATGGAGCGGTGATGGCTTTGTTTTCTTCCGATGCCCTGAACCCAGGCGTGCGCAGGCGCGAGGTGTTCGGCTGGGCGATGTACGACTTTGCCAATTCGGGCTACACCACGGTGGTGCTCACGGCGGTGTTTGCCGCGTATTTCGTGGGGGTCGTGGCGGATGGTGCCGACTGGGCAACTTTCGCCTGGACGCTTGCGTTGGGGATCTCCAATGCTCTGGTGATGCTGACCATGCCACTCATCGGGGCCTGGGCTGACCGGCACGGGGCGAAAAAGCGGCTGCTTCTCTTCTCCACGGTGGGATGCGTGCTCGCAACCATTGCGCTGGGTGCAGTAGGGCCCGGAGCGGTTCTGCTGGGCATGTCGCTGATTGTGCTGTCCAACCTGTGTTTCGCCTGGGGCGAGTCGCTGGTGGCCGCGTTCCTGCCGGAACTGGCGAGGCCCGAGGCCATGGGCAAAGTCAGCGGCTGGGGCTGGAGTCTGGGCTACCTTGGCGGCATGCTGGCGTTGGGTCTGAGCCTGGCCTATGTGCTGTGGGCTCAGGCCCAGGGCCAGAAGGCAGCGGCCTTCGTGCCCGTGACGATGTGGATCACTGCTGCGTTGTTCGGCTTGGCTGCCCTGGTCACGTTCGCCCTGCTGCGCGAGCGCGCCGTCGCTGTCACGCCCCGCGATGGTCCGTCGGGCCTGCGCGGGGCGCTGACCCAGCTGCATCGGACCTGGCGTAACGCGCGCCAGTACCCGGACTTCATGTGGCTGCTCGGCTGTGCGGTGGCCTACCAAGGCGGTGTCGCGGTCACCATCGCGCTGGCTGCCATCTACGCCGAGCAGGTGATCGGCTTCAAGCAGCAGGAGACCATGGTCCTGATCTTCGTGCTCAACATCGCAGCCATGCTGGGAGCTTTCGGTTTCGGCTACGGTCAGGACCGGCTGGGTCACAAGCGGGCCTTGGGGCTCACGCTGGTGGGCTGGCTCGTGACCTGCGTGATCGCGGCACTGACCACCACCAAGGGTGGGTTCTGGTACGCCGCCGCCATCGCGGGGGTGTGCATGGGGTCGAGCCAGTCCGCAGGGCGGGCCATGGCGGGCCTTTTCGCTCCGCCTGCTCAGCTGGCCGAGTTCTTCGGACTTTGGGCTTTCGCGACCCGTCTGGCCAGCATCATCGGGCCGCTGACCTACGGCGCCATCACCTGGGCCACAGGCGGCAACCAGCGGATCGCCATTGCGGCCACCGCGCTGATGTTTGTGCTGGGTCTGGTACTGCTCCTGCCGGTCAACATGGCACGCGGGCGGGCCCGGGCACTGGCCGCTGGCGGCCCCTGATCCGCTTCAGCTGGCCCAGAGCCGCGCGGGTACGTCCGAGCCCAGCCAGCGGCTGGCCAGGTCGCTCACGGCCTGTGGATCGCGCGTGGTCAGCAGTTCCAGCCCGGGTTGTTGGTGGACGCTCCGCGGCTCATGGGCGATCAGCACCTCGCGCGTGCGACGGGCCACTGGCGTGCCGGTCTCGACCAACTGCACCTGTGGCCCGCACAGCCGCTGCAGCACATCCGCTGCAAAGGGATAGTGTGTGCAGCCGAGCACCAGGGTGTCCATGCGGGCCTCGGGCGGCGTTTGCGACCGCAGTGCCTCGACGTACCGTTCACACAGGGCAAGCGTCTGCTCGCCGTCCCCGCGCTCGATGGCATCGGCCAGGCCGTCGCAGGACTGGTTCATGAAGTGAGGCCTGTGGGCCGGGCTGCCGTGTTCCAGCCGCTCCTGCAGCTTGCGGTAGCGCTCACTGGCCAGGGTGCCACGCGTGGCCATGACGCCGATGTGCCGTGTGGTGCTGAGCGTGGCCGCGGGCTTGAGGGCTGGCTCGACGCCCACAAACGGCAGGTCGTGGTGCGTGTGGCGCAGTGCGTCGATGGCCAGCGCTGTGGCGGTATTGCAGGCGACCACCATCGCGTCCAACGGGTATTCCTCGCGCAGTTGCGCGACGATGCGCTGCGAACGCTCCTCCACCTCGGTGGGCGAGCGCTCGCCGTACGGTGCATAGGCCCGGTCGGCCACGTACACGAAGCGCGTACGTGGCAGTTCGGCCAGTAGGGCGCGCAGCACGCTCAGGCCACCGACCCCGCTGTCGAACACCCCGACGGTGTGCGTGCGATGGCTCAAGCGCTGGTGACCGCAATGCCCTTGAACTCGCCCGAGGCGATGCGCTTTTCCCACTCGGCCGGGCCGGTGATGTGGGCACTGGTGCCGCCGGCATCGACCGCGACGGTGACCGGCATGTCGACCACGTCGAACTCGTAGATGGCTTCCATGCCCAGATCGGCGAACCCCACCACCTTGGCGGCCTTGATGGCCTTGGAGACCAGGTACGCACTGCCGCCCACCGCCATCAGGTAGGCGCTCTTGGCGTCCTTGATGGCCTCGATGGCGACCGGGCCGCGCTCGGCCTTGCCGACCATGGCGATGAGACCCGTCTTCTCCAGCATCATGCGGGTGAACTTGTCCATGCGGGTGGCGGTGGTCGGACCGGCCGGGCCCACCACTTCCTCGCGCACCGGATCGACCGGGCCGACGTAATAGATGACGCGGTTGGTGAAATCCACCGGCAGCGGCTCGCCCTTGGCCAGCATGTCCTGGATGCGCTTGTGCGCGGCATCGCGGCCGGTGAGCATCTTGCCGTTGAGCAGCAGGGTCTGGCCGGGCTTCCAGCTGGCCACTTCGTCCTTGGTCAGCGTGTTCAGGTCCACCCGTTTGGACTTGTTGTAGTCGGGCGCCCAGTGCACGTTGGGCCACAGGTCCAGGCTCGGCGGATCCATGTAGACCGGGCCGGAGCCGTCCATCACGAAGTGGGCGTGGCGGGTGGCGGCGCAGTTCGGGATCATGGCGATGGGCTTGGAGGCGGCGTGCGTCGGGTAGGTCTTGATCTTGACGTCCAGCACCGTGGTCAGGCCACCCAGGCCTTGCGCGCCGATGCCCAGCGCGTTGACCTTTTCATACAGCTCGATGCGCAGCTCTTCGAGCTTGTTCTGCGGACCGCGCTGCAGCAGCTCGTACATGTCGATATCGTCCATCAGCGCTTCCTTGGCCAGCAGCGCAGCCTTCTCGGCCGTGCCGCCGACCCCGATGCCCAGCATGCCCGGCGGGCACCAGCCGGCGCCCATGGTCGGCACGGTCTTGAGCACCCAGTCGACGATGTTGTCCGACGGGTTGAGCATGTAGACCTTGGACTTGTTCTCCGAGCCGCCCCCTTTGGCGGCCACGATCACGTCCACCGTGTTGCCGGGCACGACTTCCATGAACACCACGGCCGGCGTGTTGTCCTTGGTGTTCTTGCGTTCGAAGATCGGGTCCGACAGGACCGAAGCGCGCAGCTTGTTGTCGGGGTTGTTGTAGCCGCGGCGCACGCCTTCGTCGATGGCGTCCTGGATCGAGCCGGTGAAACCTTCCCACTTCACGTCCATGCCGATCTTGAGGAACACGTTGACGATGCCCGTGTCCTGGCAGATCGGACGCTTGCCTTCGGCGCACATGCGGCTGTTGGTCAGGATCTGGGCGATCGCATCCTTGGCGGCAGCGCTCTGCTCGCGTTCGTAGGCACGGGCGAGGTGGGCAATGTAGTCGGCCGGGTGGTAGTAGCTGATGTACTGCAGTGCGGCGGCGATCGACTCGATGAGGTCGTTCTGGCGGATCACGGTGGTCATGGGGGAGCTCCTGTGGGGGTTGTCGTGTGTGTCGTTCAATGGTCCGAGACTTCAGCCACCGGGTGCATGATGCGATCGGCCATTGCGATCGCGAGGGCGCTGAGCAAGAACACAAAATGGATCACGGTCTGCCAGATCAGCACTTTCTCATCGTAGTTGGCGGCGTTGATGAATGTCTTGAGCAGGTGGATGGAACTGATGCCGATGATGGCGGTGGCCAGCTTGACCTTCAGGACCGACGCGTTGACGTGGCTGAGCCATTCGGGTTGATCGGGATGGTTTTCCAGGTGCATGCGGCTGACGAAGGTTTCATAGCCGCCGACGATGACCATGATCAGCAGATTGCTGATCATCACCACGTCGATCAGCGCCAGCACCACCAGCATGATGATGGTCTCGTTCAGGTGTGTGATGGCTTCGTAGCCGATGACCTTGCCATCGGGGCCCAGTATGGCTGCAGCCTGGTAGCCACTGCTCTTGACCAGAGTGGCCAGTGCGGTCTGGCTGCCGAAGGCCGCCTCGACCAGGTGAACCAGTTCCACCCAGAACTGGAAAACGTAGACCGCTTGCGCTCCGATCAGACCCACGTACAGGGGCAGTTGCAGCCATCGGCTGGCGAAGATGAGGTTGGGCAGTGCCCGGGTGTTGCCCGGTGTCTTGACGACGTTGCTCATGGTGGGGGTACTCGGGCGCGAGGCGCAAAAAATTCTCAAATAAAGACGCCCAAGGGCGTCGGCAGAGGCTGGAATTGTAGGAGGCTCTCAGCGGGCCACTTGGCTGGGTTGCCGCTTGGCCCCGAGCGTTATGTAAGTGGCTCGTAAGAGCGTCTGCGCACAGTCGCGGGCGGTCCACATTTCACCCTGCAACAAGGAGACAAGCCATGTCCACACCGTCGTCGGCCATCGAGTCCACCCTGGTCGAGAACCGTGTTTTCGAGCCCAGCGAAGCCACTGTCAAGGCCGCGCGCATCGCCGGCATGGATGCCTACAACGCCCTGTGCGCCGAAGCCGAGAAAGACTTCGAAGGCTTCTGGGCCAAGCGTGCCCGCGAGACCCTGACCTGGAGCAAGCCCTTCACCAAGGTGCTCGACGAGTCCAACAAGCCGTTCTACAAGTGGTTCGAAGACGGCGAACTGAACGCCTCGTTCAACTGCCTGGATCGCCACATGGGCACGCCGGTCGAGAACAAGACCGCGATCATTTTTGAAGCCGACGGTGGCGAGGTCACCAAGGTCACCTACAAGGAACTGCTGGCCAAGGTGTCGCAGTTCGCGAATGCGCTGAAGGCGCGTGGCGTGAAGAAGGGTGACCGCGTGGTCATCTACATGCCGATGACCATCGAAGGCGTGGTGGCCATGCAGGCCTGTGCCCGCATCGGTGCCACCCACAGCGTGGTGTTCGGTGGCTTCTCCGCCAAGGCCTTGCAGGAGCGCATCCAGGACGCGGGCGCCGTCGCCGTGATCACGGCCAACTACCAGCTGCGCGGTGGCAAGGAGCTGCCGCTGAAGTCCATCGTGGACGAAGGCATCGCCATGGGTGGATGCGAAACGATCAAGGATGTGATCGTCTTCCAGCGCACCCAGACCGCCGTGAACATGGTCGCTGGCCGAGACAGCTTCATGCACGATGTGATGGCCGGCCAGTCCACCGACTGCCCCGCCGAAATGGTCAGCGCCGAGCACCCGCTGTTTGTGCTCTACACCTCTGGCTCCACCGGCAAGCCCAAGGGCGTGCAGCACAGCACCGGTGGCTACCTGCTGTGGGCCAACCTGACCATGAACTGGACCTTCGACCTGAAGGACAGTGACGTGTTCTGGTGCACGGCCGATATCGGCTGGATCACCGGTCACAGCTACGTGGCTTATGGCCCGCTGGCCGCCGGCGCCACGCAGATCGTGTTCGAGGGCGTGCCGACCTACCCGAACGCCGGTCGCTTCTGGCAGATGATCGAGAAGCACAAGTGCACGATCTTCTACACGGCCCCGACCGCGATCCGATCGCTGATCAAGGCCTCCGAGGGTGACGAGAAGGTGCATCCCAAGAACTGGGATCTGAGCAGCCTGCGCCTGATGGGTTCGGTCGGCGAGCCGATCAACCCCGAAGCCTGGATGTGGTACTACAAGCACGT
>CAZJZD010000093.1:0-6934 GCA_964550405.1 uncultured Hydrogenophaga sp.
TCTTCGACATGACCGGCAGCTACGACGCCGCCTTCATCAACGGCATCGCCTGGAATCTGCTGAACCTGGCGATTGCCGGCTGGTTGTACCGACGTCTGAGATCTGGCGCGCGTTGAACCCAGCGCGGCGAAGCACGCGCGAGGTGTTCAGTTCAAGGATGCGGTGGAACCGGCTCCGCCGGGCCACACGCATCGCCCCCTGGGGGGTGACGCCGCAGGCGGCGCGGGGGGTACTGAATTCAGCGCCGGGCCGCCCCAAGCTGAATTCGCACCCCCTCGGGGGGCAGCGACCCGCGCAGCGGCGGAGCGTGGGGGCACGTTATTTGCTGCTGACGTATTCGGCGACGGCCGCCATCTCCAGCTCCGTCATCTTCTCCGCCACCACATGCATCACCGCGTTGTCGTTGGTGCGGTCGCGTTTGTTGAACGACTTGAGCTGCGTGTGGATGTAGCCGGAGAACTGGGTCGCCAGCCGGGGCAGGTTGGCAGCGCCTTCGGCATTCACACCGTGGCAGCTCACGCAGGCCGGCACACCGCTGAACTTGTTGCCGTTGTGGTAGATGTAGCGCCCCATGGCCGCCAGCTGAGGTTCCTTGGGCTCCTCGCGCGGAATGCTCATCTTCTCGTAGTACTTGCCCAGCGCCAGCATCTCGTCGGGCGTGAGCTTGCTCACCATCTCGGCCATGGCCGTGCTCTTGCGGGTGCCACTCTTGAATGCCCCCAGCTGCTTGGCGACGTACTCGGCGTGCTGACCCGCCAGCCGGGGAAACACCTCGCTGGTGGACTCGCCGTTCATGCCGTGACACAGGAAGCACGAACCCCCGGCAATCTTCTTGGCACGGGCTTCGTCGGCCTGGGCCCAGGCGGTGCTGCCGGCCAGTGTCATGAGTGCGAGGAGGGTGAGTCGGGCGGCCTTCATTGCATAACCTCTGACTGATATATGTTGGCGAAAAAAAGCGCCCCGATGAGACACCGGGGCGCTGTGGGCGTTCATCAGGCCAGGGTGTCGGCCCAGATGTTGCGCGCCCAGGCGAGGGCGTAGCGGCCTTCGAGTTCGCTCGCGGCCACCGACACGCCACCGGAGCCCGGCACGGTCAGCATGGTCTTCTTCTCGGCGTCGTAGCGGTGCACGCTGGCCACGTGCACCACGTCTTCGTCGGTCACGAAGCTGTAGCAGGTGTTGGCATAGATGGGCAGCTGCGGCGGTTCCTTGCCTTGCAGCAGGTTGACCACGGCGGCGGCGCAGGTCTTGCCGTGCTGGTTGGCCATGTGGCCCGACTTGGGCATGCCCGGGGCGATCTGGATCGAGTCGCCCAGCACGTGGATGTTCTTCGCGGCCTTGGACTCGAAGGTCAGGAAGTCCACCTCACACCAGCGGTTGTTGGCGGTGGCCAGGCCGGCCTTCACCGCCAGGTCGCCAGCGCGCATGCTGGGCACCACGTTGGCCACCGATGCCTTGAAGTCGTCGTTGAACTCGAACTTCAGGGTGTTGGTGGCGGCGTCCACATCGGTCACGCGGTGCTTGGGCCGGTACTCGATCATGCCGTCGTAGTGGTCCTTCCAGGCCTTCATGAACAGGCCCTTCTTCGACTGGATGTCGTCGTTGGCGTCGAAGATCACGACCTTGCTCTTGGGCTTGGCCTTCTTGAAGTAGTTGGCCACCATGCAGGCGCGTTCGTACGGGCCGGGCGGGCAGCGGTACGGGGCCAGCGGAATGGACAGGGCGTAGACGCCACCGTCGGGCATGGCTTCGAGCTGCTGGCGCAGGGCCACGGTCTGGGCGCCGGCCTTCCAGGCGTGCAGCACCTTGTCCTTGGCGCCGTCCTTGGCCATGCCGGGCAGGGTCTCCCACATGAAGTCCACGCCGGGCGAGAGGATGAGGCGGTCGTAGGGCAGTTCGCCGCCGCTGGCCAGCTTGACCATGCGCTTCTCGGCGTCGATGCTGGTGACCATGTCCTTGACGACCTTGACGCCATGGCGCTTGGCCAGGTTGTCGTAGGGCGTGGTGACGTCGGCGATGGTCTTGCTGCCCTGGATGACCAGGTTGGAGATCGGGCACGAGACGAAGGCCGCATTGGGCTCGACCAGAGTGACATCGATGCCGTGGTCCGAGAACAGGCGCACGTACTTGGCCGCGGTGGCGCCACCGTAACCACCACCGACCACCACCACCTTGGCACCGCTGCCGCCCGCGGCGCAGCCACCCAGCAGACCCAGACCGGCCACGGCCGAACCGGCACCCAGCGTTTGGACGAATTGACGACGTTGCATCATGGTGCGGGCTCCTTATTTCTTGAGGGCGGCGAAGTAGGCGGCCAGCTGCTGCAGCTGTTCGTCCGAATAGCCCTTGGAGAGCTGGTGCATGATGGTTGCGGGCTTCTTGCCGGTCTTGAAGTCCAGCATTTTCTGCAGCAGCTCATCCTTGTCCTTGCCGGCCAGGGATTCCATGCCTTGCTCGGCCTTGCCCATGGTGCCGTGGCAGTTGGCGCAGGCGGCAGCCCACACACGAATCTGGCTCACTTCGGCCTGTGCTGTTCCCACGGCAGCGGCGCACAGGGCGCCAGCCACCAGCCAGTTCTTCATCTGGGTCATCGTTGCTCCTTCAGGTTGCTTCGGTCGCGGGTTGCCCGACATTGTGACGGCGGACGTCTCTGACAAACATCAATGGTTTCGCATATTTAGATGTTATTGATCGTAACCCGAGGAGGCCCGGGCGCCGGACCGTGGAAACCCTATCGCCGGGCGAGACGCCCGGTGGCGTGCCCGCCTGTCAGAAAGCCGTTGGGGTTGGGGTTTACACTAATCCTTATATAGGCAATTGCTCATATATTTGATTGACGCAAATCAAACGCAGGAGACAGGTCCGTGGAAGAGGTGCATGAGGTGTTCGAGTCGGTGGCGCGCTACTTCAGCGTGCTCGGCGAACCCACGCGCCTGCGCATCCTGTACGCCCTGTGCCGCGAGGAGCGGTGTGTCAACGACATCATCCGCCTGACCGGCACGGCACAGGCCAATGTCTCGCGTCACCTGGGGCTGATGTACCAGGCCGGCATGCTGGCCCGTCGCCGCGAAGGCACGCAGATCTTCTACCGGGTGGCCGACCCCGTCTATGTCGAACTGTGCCGCACGGTCGCTGCGCAGATCTCGGGTCGCGTTCCGGCCGCTCCCTTTTCCCCCGATGACGCCGGCCAGTCCGTGCCGGCGCCGTCGTCCGGCCCGGGCCTGTCGCCCGGACCGAAACGCCATCCCCCCGCCAACCAGAAGGAAGAAGCAAGTGTCTAAAGACCTGAGCGACGTGATTGGGCGCGTCCTGCCCGCGCCAGAGAATTTCTTGAGTGCAGAACAGCTGGAGCAGGCCCGCAAGGCGCGCCGGCGCTTCATGGGCACGGCGCTGGCCATGGGCGCGGGGGCCGTGGCCAGCGGGCGTGCCATGGCCGCCGGCGCCGAGGGTGAGGACGCCATCCTCAAGCTGCCCGAACACAGCACGGGCCTGGGCATGCCAGTGGCCATGGACCCCGGTTACGGCCAGCCCAGCAAGTGGGAAACCAATCTGCGCCGCCGCCAGAGTCCGGGCCTGACCCGGGTGGACCAGGCCTCGGTGAGCTTCACGCCGCTGCAGGGCCTGTTCGGCATCATCACGCCCAGCGGTCTGCACTTCGAGCGCCATCACCAGGGCTGGTGGGACATCGACCCGTCCAAGCACCGCCTGATGATCAACGGCCTGGTCAAGCGTCAGCGCGTGTTCACCATGGACGACCTGATGCGCCTGCCCAGCGTCTCGCGCATCCACTTCATCGAGTGCGGTGCCAACACGGCCACCGAGTGGGGCAACGTGGCCGTGCCCACCGTGCAGTACACGCACGGCATGGTCAGCTGCTCGGAATTCACGGGCGTGCTGCTGTCGACCTTGCTGGAGATGTGTGGCGTCGACAAGAAGAACGGCAAGTACATCCTCGCGGAAGGCGCCGACGGTTCGTCGATGACCCGGACCATCGACATGGAGCGCGCGATGGACGACGTGATCGTGGCCTGGGCCATGAACGGCGAGATGCTGCGCCCCGAAAACGGCTACCCGCTGCGCCTGGTGGTGCCGGGTGTGCAGGGCGTGAGCTGGGTCAAGTACCTGCGCCGCATCGAAGTGGGTGACCAGAAGTACGCGACCAAGGACGAGGCCGTGCACTACATCGACCACATGCCCGATGGCACGCACCGCCAGTACACCGGCATCCAGGAATGCAAGTCGGTCATCACCACGCCGTCGGCCGGCCAGACGCTGCTGGACAAGGGCTACTACAACGTGACCGGCCTGGCCTGGTCGGGCCGCGGCACCATCAAGCGCGTGGACGTGAGCGTGGACGGCGGCCGCAACTGGCGCACCGCGCGGCTGGAAGGGCCGGTGCTGCCCAAGGCGATGACGCGCTTCAACATCGACTGGGTGTGGGACGGCAAACCCACCATCCTGCAGGCCCGTGCCATCGACAGCACCGGCTACGTACAACCCAAGATCAACCAGCTGCGGGCCGTGCGCGGCACCCGTTCGGTCTACCACCAGAACGCCATCCAGAGCTGGCTGGTGTCCGAAAACGGTGAAGTCTCCAACGTGCAGGTGTACTGATGAAATCCATGTTCAAACTCTCGACCCGGGCCGTCCTGCTGGCGGCCGCACTGTCTGCGTCTGCGCTGGGCTCGGCCCACGCCCAGAACGCGCCCTGGCACAACATGGGCCGCGATGCCACGCCGGCCGAAGTGAAGGCCTGGGACATCGATGTGCGCCCGGACTTCAAGGGCCTGCCGGCGGGCGCGGGCAGCGTCTCGCTGGGCGAGACCGTGTGGGAGAACCGTTGCGCTTCGTGCCACGGTTCCTTCGGTGAGTCCAACGAGGTGTTCACGCCCATCATCGGCGGCACCACCAAGGACGACATCAGGACCGGCCGCGTCAAGGGGCTGGAAGAAGGCAAGAGCATCTCGCCGCAGAAGACGACCATCATGAAGGTGGCCACCGTCTCCACGCTGTGGGACTACATCAACCGCGCCATGCCCTGGAACAACCCCAAGACGCTCAAGACCGATGAGGTCTATGGCGTGGTGGCCTACCTGCTGAGCCTGGCCGAAGTGGTGCCCACCGATTTCACGCTGAGCGACAAGAACATCGCCGAGGTGCAGCAGCGCATGCCCAACCGCAACGGCATGGTGTTCTACGAACCGCTGTGGAAGGTCAACGGCAAGGGTGACGTGAAGAACGTGGCCTGCATGAAGGACTGCGAGATCGACCCGAAGGTGCATTCCTTCCTGCCCGACTTCGCCCGTGACGCGCACGGCAACATCCAGCAGCAGAACCGTGTGATCGGTCCCGTGCGCGGAGCCGACACCACCAAACCCGCACCCAAGGCACTGATCAGCTCTGCGGCGGCGGCCACCGTGGCACCGGCCGCGCCGGCCGCGGCCCAGGGCCCGAACATCAACAACCTGCTCGCGGCCAACGCCTGCACGGCCTGCCACGGTGTGAAGAACAAGATCGTCGGTCCGGCCTTTGTCGAGATCGCCGCCAAGCACAAGGGCAAGGCCGATCTGGAGGCTTACCTGACTGGCAAGATCAAGTCGGGTGGTTCGGGCGTGTACGGGGCGGTGCCGATGCCAGCCCAACCCCAGCTCAGCGACGCCGACGCCAAGTCCATTGCCGCGTGGATCGCGGCCGGTCCCAAGTGAGTTTTCCGTGTTGAAGGGGCTTGGCCGTTCGCGGTTGGCCCATTTCAGAATATGCGCACATACTCGTAATCCCCACTCGCTCACCTTCCAAGGAGAAACTACTCTATGAACATGCCGCTCAAACACATCGTCCTGGCCGTTTCGGCACTGGTGGTCAGCGCCGGTGCCCAGGCTCTGGATGCCGCTGCCGCCAAGGCACTGGCCACCAAGAGCGCCTGCCTGGCCTGCCACGCGGCGGACAAGAAGCTGGTGGGGCCGGCTTACAAGGATGTGGCCGCCAAGCACAAGGGCCAGGCCGACGCTGTGGCGGTCGTTGCCGCACGCATCAAGTCCGGCGGTTCCGGCATGTACGGCCCGGTGCCCATGCCGGCGCAGCCGAACCTCAAGGACGACGAGCTCAAGCTGCTGGCTGCGTGGGTGCTGGCTGGCGCGCCCGACAAATGACCTTTTCTTCGCACCGTTTTTCACAGGAGATTCCCATGAGCACAACCCGCCGCGACGCCATCAAGACCACGGGCGCCTTTGCCACCCTGGTCTCTTTGGGCCTGATCACCCAGGCGCAAGCCAACGCTGCCGTGACCCACGACAGCTTCCACGCCATCAAGACCCTGGAGGACGCGCTCAAGGCCATCGGTGGCACCGCTGCCAGCAGCGACCAGGTCAGCGTCGTGTCCCCCGACATCGCTGAAAACGGCGCCGTGGTGCCGGTGGGCGCCACCAGCAAGCTGCCGAACACGACCGAGATCTACCTCATCGTCGAAAAGAACCCGACGCCGCTGTCGGCCGCTTTCATGATCCCCGCCGGCACCGCCGCCGACGTGCAGACCCGCCTGAAGATGGGCCAGAGCACGAACGTGATCGCCGTGGTCAAGGCCGACGGCAAGCTGTTCTCGGCCAGCAAAGAAACCAAAGTGACGCTGGGTGGCTGCGGCGGCTGATCGCCCCCGGTTCCCAACGATCCCTGTTCCGTCATCACTGAATATCTAGGAGTCCATCATGGCTGATCCGATGCGCATCCGTGCCGCCCTCGCCGGCGACGAAACCACCGTTCGCGTGCTCATGTCCCACCCCATGGAACCCGGTACCCGCAAAGACGCGGCCGGCGCCCTGATCCCCGCCCACTACATCAAGGACGTGGAAGCCACTGTCAACGGCAAGTCCGTCCTCAAGGCCATGTTCAGCGGCTCGGTGTCGCAGAACCCGTTCCTGTCCTTCAAGTTCAAGGGCGC
>CAZJZD010000094.1:0-6709 GCA_964550405.1 uncultured Hydrogenophaga sp.
ACAGGCGCGGCAGGTACATCATGAAGGTGTTCTCGAACTGGCCGACCATGTCCTTCTGGACCTGCTCGAAGTTCGCGAGGTTGGCGTCCGCGCTGCGCTTGCTGAACTCGCCGCCCAGGATCTCTTCCCAGTTCGGGCCCCACTCGATCTTCTCCATGCGCTGGCCGGTGATCAGGCTGCGCGGGCGGGCGGTGGGCGCGGCCTTCACCTCGGGCGCCGACTGCAGGTGGTCGTAGTCGAAGGTGAAGGGCTCGTAGTAGTCGTCGATCTGCGGCAGGTTGGGGTTGCTGAAGATCTTCATCAGCAGCGACCACTTGCCCCCCTGCTTCGGGACGATGGAACCGTCGGCCTTGCGGACCCAGCCACCGTTCCACTTGTCCTGGTTCTCCCACTCCTTGGGGTAACCGATGCCGGGCTTGGTTTCGACGTTGTTGAACCAGGCGTATTCCACGCCGGGGCGGCTGGTCCAGACGTTCTTGCAGGTGACCGAACAGGTGTGGCAACCGATGCACTTGTCCAGGTTCAGCACCATCGCGATTTGGGCACGTACTTTCATCTTTGTTCTCCTGTGCTGATCAAGCCTGGACCGAGTCGCGGCCTTCGCCGTCCAGCCAATCCACGCGGCGCATCTTGCGCACGATGACGAACTCGTCGCGGTTGGTGCCGATGGTTCCGTAGTAGTTGAAGCCGTAGCTGAACTGCGCGTAGCCGCCGATCATGTGGGTCGGTTTGGTCACGATGCGGGTGACCGAGTTGTGGATGCCGCCGCGCGTGTTGGTGATCTCGGCACCGGGGGTGTTGATGATCTTTTCCTGCGCGTGGTACATGAGCACCATGCCCGGGTTCACGCGCTGGCTCACCACCGCGCGCGCCGCGATGGCGCCATTGGTGTTGAACAGCTCGACCCAGTCGTTGTCGGCGATGCCGGCATTCTTCGCGTCGTCTTCGCTGAGCCAGATCACCGGACCGCCACGGTTGAGCGTGAGCATGTGCAGGTTGTCGCTGTACGTGCTGTGGATGCCCCACTTCTGGTGCGGCGTGATGAAGTTGAGCGAGATCTCCTTGTTGCCGTTGGGACGGCGGTCGATCATCTCGTCCACGGTCTTGAGGTCCACCGGCGGGCGGTAGCTGGTCAGGCCTTCACCGAAGGCGAGCATCCAGGGGTGGTCCAGGTAGAACTGCTGGCGGCCGGTGAGGGTGCGCCATGGGATCAGCTCGTGAACGTTGGTGTAACCTGCGTTGTACGAGACCTTTTCCGATTCGAGGCCGGACCAGGTGGGCGAAGAGATGATCTTGCGCGGCTGGGCCTGGATGTCGCGGAAGCGGATCTTCTCGTCCTCGCGGTGCAGGGCCAGGTGGGTGTGGTCGCGGCCGGTGATCTTGGACAGCGCCTCCCAGGCCTTCACGGCCACGTGGCCGTTGGTCTCGGGCGCCAGCTGCAGCACCACCTCGCAGGCGTCGATGTCGCTGTCGATCTTCGCCAGGCCTTTGGTGACACCCTCGGTGTGCACCGTGCCGTTGAGCTCCTTGAGCTGGCCGACCTCGGTCTGGGTGTTCCAGCCGATGCCCTTGCCACCGTTGCCGACCTTGTCCATCAGCGGGCCCAGGGCCGTGAAGCGGGCGAAGGTGTTGGGGTAGTCGCGCTCGACCACGCTGATCTGCGGCGCGGTCTTGCCCGGGATCAGGTCGCACTCGCCCTTCTTCCATTCCTTCACGTCAAAGGGCTGGGCCAGCTCGGCGGCGGTGTCGTGCATCAGCGGCGTGAGCATCAGCTCCTTCTCGACACCCAGGTGGCCGACGCAGACCTCGCTGAAGGCCTTGGCGAAACCCTTGTAGATCTCCCAGTCGCTCTTGCTCTGCCAGGCCGGGTCCACCGCGGTGGACAGCGGGTGGATGAAAGGGTGCATGTCGCTGGTGTTGAGGTCGTTCTTCTCGTACCAGGTGGCCGTGGGCAGCACGATGTCCGAATACAGGCAGGTGGTGCTCATGCGGAAGTCCAGCGTGACCACCAGGTCCAGCTTGCCTTCGGGCGCCTGGTCGTGCCACTTGACTTCGGTGGGCTTGGCTTCGTCGGCGCCCAGGTCCTTGCCCTGCACGCCGTGGGTGGTGCCCAGCAGGTGCTTGAGGAAGTACTCGTGGCCCTTGCCGCTGGAGCCCAGGATGTTGGAGCGCCACACGAACAGGTTGCGCGGCCAGTTCAGCGGGTTGTCCGGGTCTTCGCAGCTCATGCGCAGCGAGCCGTCCTTCAGCGCCTTGACGGCGTAGTCCTTGGGGTCCATGCCGACCGCGGTGGCGTCTTTCACCACCTGCATCGGGTTGGTCTGCAGCTGCGGGGCGCTGGGCAGCCAGCCCATGCGCTCGGCGCGCACGTTGTAGTCGATCAGGCTGCCGCCGAACTTCGATTTGTCGGCCAGCGGCGAGAGGATCTCGTCCACGCCCAGCTTCTCGTAGCGCCACTGGTCGGTGTGGGCGTAGAAGAAGCTGGTGGAGTTCATCTGGCGCGGCGGGCGCACCCAGTCCAGCGCGAAGGCCAGCGCGGTCCAGCCGGTCTGCGGGCGCAGTTTTTCCTGACCCACGTAGTGCGCCCAGCCACCACCGCTCTGGCCGATGCAGCCGCACATCATCAGCATGTTGATGATGCCGCGGTAGTTCATGTCGCTGTGGTACCAGTGGTTCATGGCCGCGCCGATGATGACCATGGACTTGCCCCTGGTCTTGTCGGCGTTGTCGGCGAACTGGCGCGCCACGGCGATCACCTGGTCGCGTTTCACACCAGTGATCTTTTCCTGCCAGGCCGGCGTGTAGGGCACGTCCTGGTCGTAGCTGGTGGCGCCGGTGTCGCCGGGCAGGCCGCGGTTCACGCCGTAGTTGGCGACCGTCAAGTCGAACACGGTGGCGACCAGGGCGTAGCGCTCTTCACCGGCCTTGCCCAGCTTGATGCGGCGCACCGGCACCTGGCGCACCAGCACGTCGTCGGTGGCGCCGGCCTGCTTGTTGGCCGTGAAATTGGGGGTGTCGATGCCGCCGAAGTACGGGAAGGCCACCGAGCCCACCTCGTATTCGCTGCCCTCGCCTTCCATCAGGCTGAGCTTGAGCTTGACCTGCTCGTCGCCGCGCGCTTCCTTGTCTTCCAGGTTCCACTTGCCGGCGTCGGTGCGGCCTTCGGCGCCCCAGCGGAAGCCAATGGAGCCGTTGGGCAGCACGATCTTGTCGTCCTGGTCGATCGCAACCGTCTTCCACTCGGGGTTGTTGTCCTGGCCGAGCTTGCCGTTGAAGTCGCTGGCGCGCAGGTAGCGGCCGGGCACCACCACCTGGCGCCCGTCCGGCAGGGTGCGCTCTTCGAGCTGCACCAGGTTGGGCATGTCGGTGTAGCGGCGCACGTAGTCATCGAAATAACTGCTGCGCTTGTCGAAGTAGAACTCCTTGAGGATCACGTGGCCCATGGCCATGGCGATGGCCGCGTCCGTGCCCTGCTTGGGGTGCATCCACAGGTCGCAGAGCTTGCTGATCTCGGCGTAGTCGGGCGTGATCGCCACGGTCTTCGCACCCTTGTAGCGGACCTCGGTGAAGAAGTGGGCGTCGGGCGTGCGGGTCTGGGGCACGTTGGAGCCCCAGGCGATGATGTAGGTGGAGTTGTACCAGTCGGCCGATTCGGGCACGTCGGTCTGCTCGCCCCAGATCTGCGGGCTGGCCGGCGGCAGGTCGCAGTACCAGTCGTAGAAGCTCATGCACACCCCGCCGATGAGCGAGAGGTAGCGCGAGCCGGCCGCGTAGCTGACCATGGACATGGCCGGGATGGGCGAGAAGCCGATCACGCGGTCGGGGCCGTACTTCTTGGCGGTGTAGACGTTGGCCGCGGCCACCAGCTGGTTCACCTCGTCCCAGGTGCTGCGCACCATGCCGCCCAGGCCACGCTGCTGCTGCCACTGGCGGCGGGCGTCCGCGTTCTCGACGATGGCGGCCCAGGCGTCGACCGGGCTCCTGGCCACGGCCAGCGCGGCGCGCCAGTGCTGCAGCAGCTTGCCGCGCACCATGGGGTACTTCACGCGGTTGGCGCTGTACAGGTACCAGCTGTAGGAGGCGCCACGGGCGCAGCCGCGCGGCTCGTGGTTGGGCAGGTCGGCACGGGTGCGCGGGTAGTCGGTCTGCTGGGTTTCCCAGGTGACGATGCCGCCCTTGACATAGATCTTCCACGAGCAGGAGCCCGTGCAGTTCACGCCGTGGGTGGAGCGCACGATCTTGTCGTGCGCCCAGCGGTCGCGGTAGGCGTCTTCCCAGGTGCGGTCTTCGCCGGTGGTGATGCCGTGCGAACCGGAGAAGCTTTCAGTGGGTGCCGAGAAATGGCTCAGGCGGTCGAGGAAGTGACTCATCGTGGGGTCTCCGGAAAAACGTTCAGGGGTTCTTGATCTCGGCACCGGCGCGCAGGTAGAACCACCAGTTCAGCACCAGGCACAGGGCGTAGAAGACGGCGAAGCCGTAGAAGGCGAGCTGCGGGGTGCCGGCCTTGATGTACTGGCCGATCAGCACCGGCGCGATGAAGGCGCCGTAGGCGGCGACCGCCGAGGTCCAGCCCAGCACGGGCCCGGCCTGGGCGCGGTCGAAGATCACGCCGATGGTGCGGAAAGTGGAGCCGTTGCCGATGCCGCTGGCGAAGAACAGCACCATGAACAGGCCCAGGAACATCGGGAAATACTGCTCGGGCGTGGCCGAGCTGTAGGCCTGCATCATCACGTAGCCCACGGCCACGGCGGCGGCGGCCATGACCGCGGTGATCACCTGGGTCACGATGGAACCGCCGATCTTGTCGCTGATCCAGCCGCCGATGGGCCGCACGGCGGCGCCGACGAAGGGACCGATCCAGGCGTAGGTCAGGGCCGAGGGCGCGTTGGGGTTCTTCAGCGTGTGCTGCATGACGCCTGCGGCGTCGGGGATGTGCTGGAAGCCGAAGATGACCGTGATGGCCAGGGGCAGCGCCATCGAGAAGCCGATGAAGGAACCGAAGGTGACGATGTAGAGCGCGGTCAGCGACCAGGTGTGCTTGTTGCCGAAGATCGCAAACTGCTTCTTCACGCCTTCCTTCATCTCGCCGAAGGCGGCCAGGCGCATCACGGCCAGCGCCATCACGATGTCCAGCGGGATCGCGACCCACATGCTCAGCACACCCAGGCCGGTGGGCTGGGGCAGGTACAGGTACAGCATGAACACCGTGGGCACGAAGGCCAGGGTGTAGAGGTAGGTGATCTTGGCGAACGCGGTGAGCGCATTGCCGGTGTTGGGCGAGACCGTCTTGAGGTTGCTCATGCCGAACCAGCACAGCGCACCCAGCGGCACCAGCGAGAACACCCAGGCGAAGCCGGCGTTCTGGATCCAGGTCGGCGTGCCGGCGGCGATCTTGCCGAACAGCCAGCCGCTGTCCTTCACCAGCGTCATGGACTCGCCGCCGAAGGCGCCCAGCAGCGGCAGGGTCATCACCAGCGGGATCACGATCTGCATCGTGGTCACGCCGAAGTTGCCCAGGCCAGCGTTCAGACCCAGCGCCGTGCCCTGCAGGCGCTTGGGGAAGAAGGTGCTGATGTTGGACATCGAGCTGGCGAAGTTGCCGCCGCCCACGCCCGACCACAGGGCCATCAGCTGGAAGGACCACAGCGGCCACTCGGGGTGCTGCAGCACGATGCCGGTTCCAATCGCCGGGGCCAGCAGCATCGAGGTGGTCAGGAAGATGGTGTTGCGGCCACCGGCCAGGCGGATCAGGAACGAGGCCGGGATGCGCATGGTGGCGCCGGAGATGCCCGCGATGGCGGTCAGCGTGAACAGCTCGGCCTGGGTGAACGGGAAGCCCAGGTTGAGCATCTGCACGGTGATGATCCCCCACATGCCCCAGACCGCGAAGCCGCACAGCAGCGCGGGGATCGAGATCCAGAGGTTGCGGTAGGCGATCTTGCTGCCGGTGGTGTTCCAGAAGCGCTCGTCTTCGGGACGCCAGTCCTGGACGTCCGCGCCCGTGGACGCGCCGGGTGAGGCGATGGTTTTGGTGTGGGTGTTCATGGGGTGTGGAACCGGGGTGATCAGTTCTGCAGGGAGAAGGACTTGGCGTTGGCGCCCATGACCTCGGTCTGGCGGACCTCGGTCCAGTACATCCAGATCAGCGAGACCCAGACCACGCCGTACATCAGCATGAAAGCGCTGGAGCGGATGCCGGTGAGGTCCATCAGCACGCCGAACAGGATGGGCAACACGAAGCCGCCCAGGCCACCGGCCAGGCCGACGATGCCGCTGATGGCGCCGATGTTCTTGGGGTAGTCGTCGCTGATGTACTTGAATACGCTGGCCTTGCCGAAGGCCCAGGCCACGCCCAGGATGGCCATCAGCGTGGTGAAGGTGTAGACGTTCAGGCCGATGTGGAAGGTGGTCGGGCCGTTGACGGTCTGCACGGTGAAGTCGGTCTGCGGGTAGGACAACAGGAACAGGCAGATCCAGCTCACCCACAGCACCCACCAGGTGACCTTGTGCGCGCCGTACTTGTCGGAGAGCACGCCGCCGATGGCGCGCAGCACACCGCCGGGCAGCGAGAAGCAGGCGGCCAGCAGCGCGGCCACGCGGATGTCCAGGCCGTACTCACCCACGTAGTACTGCACCATCCAGAGTGCCAGCGCCACGTAGCCGCCGAACACGATGCTGTAGTACTGGCAGTACTTGAGCACCTTCGGGT
>CAZJZD010000095.1:0-6039 GCA_964550405.1 uncultured Hydrogenophaga sp.
AACGTCTCGCGCGTGCTCTACCCCGACGACTCCACCGAGCACGGCAAGGAACTGCGCCTGCGCCAGGAGTACTTCTTCGTCAGCGCCTCGCTGCAGGACATCCTGCGCCGCTACCTCAAGACCCACGGCAGCTTCGAGCAGCTGGCCGACAAGGTGGCCATCCACCTCAACGACACCCACCCGGCCCTGGCTGTGCCCGAACTGATGCGCCTGCTGGTGGACGAGCACCACGTCGAATGGGACACCGCCTGGGACCTGTGCCAGCGCATCTTCAGCTACACCAACCACACCCTGATGCAGGAGGCGCTGGAGACCTGGCCGGTGGACCTGATGGGCCGCCTGCTGCCGCGCCACCTGCGCATCATCTACGACCTCAATGCCCGCTTCCTGGCCGAGGTGCACGACCGCTTTCCCGGCGACAACGACCTGCTGCGCCGCGTCTCGCTGATCGACGAGCGCGGCCAGCGCCGCGTGCGCATGGCCTGGCTGTCGGTGCTGGCCAGCCACAAGGTCAACGGCGTGTCGGCCCTGCACAGCCAGCTGATGGTGGACACCATCTTTGCCGACTTCGCCCGGCTCTGGCCCGAGCGCTTCTGCAACAAGACCAACGGCATCACGCCGCGGCGCTGGCTCTCGCAGGCCAACCGGCCGCTGTCGGCGCTGATCGACGCGCGCATCGGCACCACCTGGCGCCGCCACCTGGACGAACTGGCGAAGCTGCGCGAGTTCGCCGACGACGTGGAATTCCAGAACGCCTTCCGCCTGGCCAAGGTGCAGAACAAGCAGCGCCTGGCCGAACGCATCGCGAAGGAGACCGGCGTCATCGTCCACCCCGACAGCCTGTTCGACGTGCAGATCAAGCGCATGCACGAATACAAGCGCCAGCTGCTGAACCTGCTGCACGTGGTCACGCGCTACCAGCAGATCCTGGCGCGGCCGAACGCCAACTGGGTGCCGCGCACCGTCATCTTCGGCGGCAAGGCAGCCTCGGCCTACTACATGGCCAAGCTGGTCATCAAGCTCATCAACGACGTGGCGCGGGTGGTGAACAACGACAAGCGCATCGGCGACAAGCTCAAGGTCGTCTTCATGCCGAACTACCGCGTCTCGCTGGCCGAGGTCATCATCCCGGCGGCCGACCTGTCGGAACAGATCTCCACCGCGGGCACCGAGGCCTCGGGCACCGGCAACATGAAGTTCGCTTTGAACGGCGCGCTGACCATCGGCACCTGGGACGGTGCCAACATCGAGATCGCACAGAACGTGGGCCTGGACAACATCTTCGTCTTCGGCCTGCGCACCGAACAGGTGGCCGCCCTGCGCGCCAGCGGCTACAACCCGCGCCGCTACTACGAACACAACTACGACCTCAAGACCGCCATCGACCGCATCGCCGAAGGCGCCTTCAGCCCCGAGGAGCCCGGCCGCTTCCACGACATCACGCGCACCCTGCTCGAGTCGGACTACTACCTGCTGCTGGCCGACTACGCGGACTACATCGCCACCCAGCTGAAAGTGGACGAGCTCTACCGCCTGCCCGGCGAATGGACACGCAAGGCCATCCTGAATGTGGCGGGCATGGGCACGTTCTCGTCGGACCGCACCATCAGCGAATACGCCGACGAGATCTGGAAGGTACAACCGCTGTTCAAGTGACGCGGGCGCAGCCCGCGTGACAGAATCCGCCGCATGCGGGCAAGCGGTGGATCGTTGTGGTGGTGGCTCGGTGGCGCGGTGCTCTCCGCCGCCGGCGCGGTCGTGATCGCCCGCCAGGCCATTGACGAGCAGCGCGCCCTTTTCGAGACCGATGCCCGCATCGTGCACCGTCTGCTGAGCCAGCAGGTGGTGCAGCACGACGCCATCCTCGACACCCTGGCCCTGTTGCAACCCGCACCCGGCGCCCCCGTCACCACCGCGCCCGAACAGCGCCTGCCCTCGCTCTACCCGCACATCCTGTCCGTGCAGCGGCGCGAGCGTGACGCGGCCTGGTCCGACCCCGACCTGGCCACGGCGGAGCAGCGCTCGGCGCAGGACCGTCGGCCGGCCCTCGCCCGCCCGGACCTGGCCTCGGGCCGCTACCGCCTGGTGCTCGCAGCCTCGCCCACCGCTTACGCGCTGACCATTGACCTGCGCGGCATGGTGCCTTGGGATGAGTGGCCCATGACGCCCGAGACCAGTCCGGTGCGGGTCGTGCTGGAACACGCCGGCCAGCGCCACGAACTTCAGCCCGGCGACACGGCCGCGCTGGCCAGCCCCGGCGGCTGGCGCTTCGCGTTCCACAAGCACCTGGCCGCCGCCAGCCAGCCCTTCGACGTGGTGGCCGAACAGCGCCTGGGCTGGGCACAGCTGCCCTGGGGCCTGATGCTGGCATGGACCGCCGTCGTCGCCACAGCGCTGACCCTGGGCGCCCAGTGGCAGCGCCAGCGCACTGCGCGCCGGCGGGCCGAAGAGCTGCTGCGCCTGGGCCAGGTGGCGCGCCTGAACACGCTGGGCGAACTCGCAGCCGGCATGGCGCACGAACTCAACCAGCCGCTGACCGCGGTGCTGGCCAACACCCAGGCGGCGCAGCGTCTGCTGGCCGACGACCCGCCCGAACTGGACACCGCACGCGGCGCCATGGCCCAGGCGGTCGCGCAGGCCCGCCGGGCGGCCGAGGTGGTGGGCCGCCTGCGCCAGACCGTCGAACGCCCGGAGGCACAGGGCACCATGCTCACGCTGGACCTGACCGAAACGGCGCGCCGTGCGCTGCACCTGCTCGAGCCGGAATGCCGGCAGCGTGGCGTGATGGCCCAGTTGCAGCTCGAAGGGCCCGTCCCGGTGGCCGCCGATCCGGTGGCGGTGGACCAGATCGTCCACAACCTGCTCATGAACGCGCTGCAGGCCCTGGAGGGCGTCGATGCGCAGCGACGCACGCTGACCTTGTCGGTCCGGGGCGCCGACGGCTTCGGAGAACTGACCGTCATGGACAGCGGCCCCGGCATCGCCGCCGACGCGCTGCCTCGCCTTTTCGAGCCCTTTTTCTCCACGCGCGAAGGCGGCCTCGGACTGGGTCTGTCGCTCTGCGAGACCCTGGCGCAAGGCATGGGTGGCTCGCTCACCGCCGCCAACCGGCCCGGCGGCGGCGCGGTGTTCACCCTGCGCCTGCCGCTCAAGGACACCGCATGACCAGCCTCTCGCCCACCATCCACCTGATCGACGACGACGCGGCGGTGCGCGACAGCCTCGCGCTGCTGATCGGCACCGTGGGCCTGCGCGTGACGACCTGGGCCGACCCGCAGGCCTTTCTGGCGGATTTCGACCGCGAGGCGATCGGCGCCATCGTGCTGGACGTGCGCATGCCCGGCATCAGCGGCCTGACGGTGCTCGACACCCTGGTGGCGCAGGGCGTGGACCAGCCGGTGATCATGCTCACCGGCCACGGCACGGTGGAGATGTGCCGACGCGCCTTCAAGGCCGGTGCGGCCGAATTCCTGGAGAAGCCGGTCAACGACGAGCTGCTGATCGAGGCGCTGCAGAACGCGGTGCGCCAGCACGTGCGCACCCGCGAACGCCACCAGGCCGACCGCGCGGCGCGCGAGCGCTACGCGCAGCTGTCCGAGCGCGAACGCGAGGTGCTGGGTCTGATCGTCGCGGGCCTGACCAACAAGGAAATCGGCCGTGCGCTCGACCTCTCGCCCCGCACCGTCGAGACGCACCGCGCCAACCTGTTCGCCAAGCTGCAGGCCGCGTCGCTGGCGCAGCTGATTCGGCACTATGCGGCGCTGGTGGACGAGGCGTCCGCCGGCTGAAGGCCCGGTCGTCGACGGCGCTCCGTAGTTCTACGGAGCCCGGCGCGTAACCGTCCGAATGGTGCCAACGGGCGCGGATTTCTACAGTTCTCCCACGGTTGATCCAACCGCATCCACCCGAAGGAGAACCCCATGAAAGCCACCGTTTCCGCCACCGCCCTCGTCCTGTCCCTGATCGCTGGCGCCGCCAGTGCCCAGGCCGTGCGCACCGAAAAGAACATGTCGCTGGACCTGGCCAACCAGATCGCCGCCGCCACCGTCGCCGCCTGTGCCGCGAACAACCACAACGTGACCGCCGCCGTGGTCGATCGCGCCGGCAACCTGCGCGCCTTGCAGCGCGCCGACAACGCCGGCCCGCACACCGTGGGCGCCGCGCAGGGCAAGGCCTACACCTCGGCCTCGGCCCGCAACGCCACCACCGCGATGCTGGAGAATGTGCAGAAGAACCCCGGCGCCGCGACGCTGGTGGACATCCCCGGCTTCCTGGTGCTGGGCGGTGGCGTGCCGGTGCGCGTGGGCAACGAGGTCATCGGTGCGGTGGGCGTGGGCGGTGCACCCGGCGGGCATCTGGACGAGCAGTGCGCGAACGCCGGCATTGCCAAGGTCGCGGATCTGCTGAAATGAAACCGCTGTTGCTGGCCCTGTCGCTGGCGTTCGGTGGCATCACCGCCCAGGCCCAGGTCGCACCGAGCGCAGCCGAGGCCGCGGCCTACACCGGGTTGCACGCGGCAGCGCACAAGGGCGACGTGGCCAAGATCCAGCGGCTGGTCGCGTCGGGCGCGGCGCTGAACGCCACCGACGCCTACGGGCGGACGCCATTGCATGTGGCCACGTTCGCGCGGCAGCGGGAAGCGGTCAAGGCACTGGCGAAAGCCGGTGCCGATCTGAACAAGCTGGAGGCCGACCGCTACGACGCCGTGACCATTGCCGCCGTGGCCGACGACGAAGCCACGCTGAAGGTGTTGCTGGATCTGGGTGCCAGCGCGAAACAGACCACCAGCCGTTACGACGGCACGGCCCTGATCGCCGCGGCGCACCTGGGGCACGACGGTGTGGTGCGGCAGCTGATCGCGGCCGGCGCACCGCTGGACCATGTGAACAACCTGCACTGGACGGCGGTGATCGAGGCCATCGTGCTGGGTGACGGCGGTGCACGGCACCAGGCGACGCTGAAGGCGCTGATCGATGCGGGAGCGAACCTGCAACTGGCGGACCGCGGGGGTCAGACACCTTTGACGTTGGCGAAGGCTCGCGGATTCACAGCCATGGTGTCGACGCTGGAGAAGGCGGGAGCTCGTTGAACCGTACGCTCACCCGTTCCCTCATGGCCCGAAGCGGTGGGGCGAACAGCTCCGCTCATGTCCCCCGGGCTGGCTTCGCCAGCCCTCCTCCTTTACTTCGCTGCGCCATCCACCCCATCGCTTCAGACCGCACACGCACGGGCATGCCCACGGTTGCGCTCCCACATCATCTCGGATCGGGGCGACAGTGCGTTCTGTGCAGTGAGGTAAAGGAGGAGGACCGGCGCAGCCGGTCCGGGGGACACGAACGGAACAGAGCGCGCTGGCGCCCCGATCCCGCACATAGGCAGGCGTGAAAAATCAGGACAGCGTGACCCGAGCAAACTTCCGCTTGCCCACCTGCACCACGTACACACCCGCGCCCAGCTTCAAGCCCTTGTCGCTGACCACCGACGAGTCGATGCGCACACCGCCGCCGTCGATCAGCCGGTTGCCTTCGCCATTGGACGCCACCAGCCCGGCCGCGTTGAGCAGCGCCGCCACACCCATCGGCGCGCCCGACAGTGCCACCTCGGGAATCTCGTCCGGCACACCGCCCTTGCTGCGGTTGATGAAATCCTGCTCCGCCGCATCGGCCGCGGCCGCGCTGTGAAAGCGCGCGGTGATCTCCTTGGCCAGCATCACCTTCGCGTCCTTGGGGTTGCGACCGCCCTCGACCTCTTTCTTCAGCGCCTCGATCTCGGCCATCGACTTGAACGACAGCAGCGTGTACCAGCGCCACATCAGCGTGTCCGAGATCGACAGCACCTTGGCGAACATGGTGTTGGCGTCCTCGGTGATGCCGATATAGTTGTTCTTGGACTTGGACATCTTCTCGACGCCGTCCAGGCCTTCGAGCAGCGGCATCGTCAGGATGCACTGCGGCTCCTGGCCGTATTCCTGCTGCAGGTGGCGCCCCATCAGCAGGTTGAACTTCTGGTCCGTGCCGCCCAGCTCCAGGTCGGCCTTGA
>CAZJZD010000096.1:0-5475 GCA_964550405.1 uncultured Hydrogenophaga sp.
CACCTGCGCCGGCCACGCCGGTGGGGTGGAACTGCCAGAACTCCATGTCCTGCAGCGCGATGCCGGCGCGGGCGGCCATGCCCAAGCCGTCGCCGGTGTTGATGAAGGCGTTGGTCGAGGACTGGAAGATGCGGCCGGCACCACCGGTGGCCAGCAGCACGGTCTTGGCTTCCAGCACGTAGGTGTCGCCGGTTTCCATTTCGAGGGCGGTCACGCCCACGCAGTCGCCGGAAGCGTCGCGGATCAGGTCCAGCGCCATCCATTCCACGAAGAACGTGGTCTTGGCCGACACGTTGGCCTGGTACAGCGTGTGCAGCATGGCGTGGCCGGTGCGGTCGGCCGCGGCGCAGGCGCGTTGCACCGGCTTCTCGCCGTAGTTGGCGGTGTGACCGCCGAACGGGCGCTGGTAGATGGTGCCGTCGGGGTTGCGGTCGAACGGCATGCCGAAGTGCTCGAGCTCGTACACGACCTTCGGCGCTTCGCGGCACATGAACTCGATGGCGTCCTGGTCACCGAGCCAGTCGGAGCCCTTGACGGTGTCGTAGAAGTGGTATTCCCAGCTGTCTTCGCTCATGTTGCCCAGCGAGGCGGACACGCCGCCTTGCGCCGCGACGGTGTGCGAGCGGGTGGGGAACACCTTGGAGAGCACGGCGACTTTCAGGCCGGCGCGGGCCAGCTGCAGCGAGGCACGCATGCCGGAGCCGCCGGCCCCGACGATGACCACGTCGAACTTGCGCTTGGAAAGGGATGCGGTGGTGGTCATGGATCAGAGTCTCCAGAGAACTTGAACAGCCCAGCCCAGGCAGGACACGAGCCAGACGATGGTGAAAACGTGCAGGGCCAGACGGATGCCGACCGGCTTGACGTAGTCCATCCAGATGTCGCGCATGCCGATCCAGATGTGGTACGCAATGGCGATGAAAACGGCGAAGGTCAGGGCCTTCATCCACTGGGCGGCGAAGATGCCCGCCCAGCCTTCGTAGCCGAGGGGGCCGCTGGTGAAGACCACCTTGGCCAGCACGATGAGGGTGAAGAGCGCGAACAGGGCGCCGGTGATGCGCTGGGCCAGCCAGTCGCGCAGACCATAGTGGGCGCCGGTGACGACGCGCTTGGAACCGTAGGACATGTGTGTGCCTTCCCGAAATCAGTAGATGCCGAACAGCTTGGCGCCGAGGACCAGCGTCAGACCGATGGACAGGACCAGGGTGAAGATGGCCGAGCTCTTGCCGAACTCCTTGCTCACGGCGTGATTGACGTCCATGTACAGGTGGCGCAGACCGGCGATCAGGTGATGCAGATAAGCCCAGATCAGGGCTAGGGCCACCAGCTTCATGAACCAGCCCGGCACGAAACCCAGGCCGGCACTGAAGGCCGACTGGAAGACATCGTGGGAGATCTCGGAGGACACGGAGGTGTCGAACAGCCAGACGATCAGGGGCAGCAGGATGAACATCAGGCCGCCGCTGGCGCGGTGCAGGATCGACACCCAGCCGGCCAGGGGAAGGCGGTAGGTGGTCAGGTCCTTGAACGCATTGATGTTGCGGAACTCGGGCCGCTTTTTGCTCAATTCGGTCATGGTGGGGCTTTCTTGCGTTGGGGGAACAGGATTCTCATGCAGACGGCGAAGACGAAGGGTCTGTAACCGGCTGGTAACTCTGGTTTCAAAGCCGGGCGATTCTATTGCAACGCAACATACCGAAGCCTGACACCGGACTATCGGGGACGGTCATCTGCGCCACTTTCAGCTCAGTTCGTTGTGGTAGTGGCGGCTGTCCGTGCGGTAGAGGCCACGGCGCAGCTCCATGGGGACGTCGTTGTAGGTGTAGGCCAGCCGCTCCACGCTCAGCAAGGGGTGCCCCGGGGCCACGCCCAGCAGTGCTGCGGCGTCGGTGTCGGCTGCCACGGCCTTGATGCGCTCGACCGCCCGCACCATGCGCACGCCGAACTCGGTTTCGAACAAGGCGTACATCGCGCCCTGGTATCCCGCCAGGGCCTCCTGTGTGAGGCCCTTGAAGGGGCCGCCGGGCAGCCAGATGTCTTCCAGGATGGCCGGGGTGCCGCTGAAGGACAGCACGCGCCGGACCGACAGCACCGGGTCGCCGGTGCGCAGTTCCAACTGGCGGGCCACCTCGGCCGAGGCCCGCAGGCGCCGGCACTCGACGATGCGGCGCTCGGCCGGCACCTGCGCCTCAGGGGCGCTTGCGTCGGGCAGCACGCGCAGGAAGCGGTACTGGATGTGCTGTTCGGCGTGCGTGGCGACAAAGGTGCCTTTGCCCTGTCGGCGCACCAGCAGGTTGTCGGTGGCCAGCTCGTCGATCGCCTTGCGCACCGTGCCCTGGCTGACCTTGAAGCGGGCGGCCAGTTCGAGTTCGCTCGGGATCACGTCGCCCGGCTTCCATTCGCCTGCCTGCAGGCTGCGCAGGATCAGCGTCTTGATCTGCTGGTACAGCGGGCTGAAAGCGGGAGCCCCGGGGAGCGTGGAGTCGATGCCGGACGCGCCATCGGTCTGGGTGGCGTCCGGGGGCGAGGCGGGCAGAGTGGCCATGGTGTGCGGGCGAAATGGTACCGCCAGACGCGCTGGGCGAACAGCTCAATCATATCTTATATAAGACATAAGACAAATTGACGTATCAGGGTTTGCGCGGGTACACTCACGGGCTGTCGCATGGGCCCTGCTTGAAGGTTTTACCGCCGCTGTACGGACCCCAGACGCGGGTGCAATCCCACCGGTTTCCCCTTTTATTCAACGTCCTTTTCTGGAGTTTTCACCATGAGCAAGAAGCCCGTCCGTGTTGCCGTCACCGGCGCCGCAGGCCAGATCGGTTACGCCCTGCTGTTCCGCATCGCCTCCGGCGAGATGCTGGGCAAGGACCAGCCCGTCATCCTGCAACTGCTGGAGATTCCGGACGAGAAGGCCCAGAACGCTCTGAAGGGCGTGATCATGGAGTTGGAAGATTGCGCCTTCCCGTTGCTGGCCGGCATCGAAGCCCACAGCGACCCGATGACCGCCTTCAAGGACACCGACTACGCCCTGCTGGTCGGCGCCCGTCCCCGCGGTCCCGGCATGGAGCGTGCCGACCTGCTGGCGGCCAACGCCCAGATCTTCACCGCCCAGGGCAAGGCCCTGAATGCCGTGGCTTCGCGCAATGTGCGCGTGCTGGTGGTCGGCAACCCCGCCAACACCAACGCCTACATCGCCATGAAGTCGGCCCCGGATCTGCCGGCCAAGAACTTCACCGCCATGCTGCGCCTGGACCACAACCGCGCTGCTTCGCAGATCGCCACCAAGATCGGCTGTGCCGTGGGCGATATCGAGAAGCTGGCCGTGTGGGGCAACCACTCGCCCACCATGTACGCCGACTACCGCTTCGCCACCGTGAACGGCAAGTCCGTCAAGGACACCATCAACGACCACGACTGGAACGCCAACGTGTTCCTGCCCACCGTGGGCAAGCGCGGCGCCGCGATCATCGCCGCCCGTGGCCTGTCGTCGGCCGCTTCCGCTGCCAATGCCGCTATCGACCACATGCGCGACTGGGCGCTGGGTACCAACGGCAAGTGGGTCACGATGGGCATCCCGTCGAACGGCGAATACGGCATCCCCAAGGAAGTCATGTTCGGCTACCCCGTCACCTGCGAAGGCGGTGAGTACAAGATCGTCGAAGGCCTGCCGATCGACGCCTTCTCGCAAGAGTGCATCAACAAGACCCTGGCCGAGCTCGAAGGCGAGAAGGACGGCGTGAAGCACCTGCTCTGAGCTGGTAACCGCTTCGTAACTCCGTGAAACCTCACCCGCGCGACATCCTTGCTGGGGCCCAGGCCGGTGCGTTCGCACTGCCGGTCTGTGACCACTACAGCGGGGTCGAGGCGCGGATGAGGAAGAGCCTGCAGTTGCAGGCCGAGCTGAGTGCCGAGTACGGCACCTGCGTCTTCGATGTCACGCTGGACTGCGAAGACGGCGCGCCCGTCGGCGGCGAGGCCGATCACGCGGCCCTGGTCACCGAACTGGCGCTGGGTGCCCCCGCGGGTGCCCGCGTCGCGGCCCGGGTCCACCCGGTGGACCATCCCCATTTCGATGCCGACGTGGCCCAGATCGTGGGCCGCGCCGGTTCGCGCCTGTGCCACCTGATGGTGCCCAAGGTCGAGTCGGTCGCCGATGTGGAGCGTGCCGTGACAGCGATGAACGCTGCCGGCGCCACCGCTCTGCCGCTGCACGTGCTGATCGAGTCGCCGGCCGCGGTGCATCGGGCTTTCGACATCGCGGCCCATCCGCGCGTGGCCTCGCTGAGCTTCGGCCTGATGGACTTCGTCTCGGCTCACGGCGGGGCGATTCCCGCCTCGGCCATGACGCTGGCCGGCCAGTTCAGCCATCCGCACGTGCTGCGCGCCAAGGTCGAAATGGCCGCCGCCTGCCACGCGCACGGAAAAGTGCCTTCGCACAACGTGGTGACCGAGTTCAAGGACCTGCCTGCGCTGCAGAATGCGGCGCAAAAGGCCGCTGCAGAGCTGGGCTACACCCGCATGTGGAGCATCCACCCGGACCAGATCCGGCCCATCGTCGCCGCGTTCTCGCCCGCCGAGGCCGAGATCGAGACGGCCGTGACCATCATCGAAGCAGCGGCCGCCGCCGACTGGGCGCCGGTGCAGCACCAGGGCCGGCTGCACGACCGTGCCAGCTTCCGTTACTACTGGCAAGTGATCGAGCGCGCGCACCAGACCGGGCACCCCCTGCCCGAAACCGTGCGTGGCTGGTTTCTTGCATGAACCCATTCAACCATTACCCACCCCACCGGAGAACGCCATGTCGACCTTTCTGACCGACTACCGCGCCCACGTCGCCGAGCGCGCCGCCCTGGGCATCCCCCCGCTGGCGCTCGACGCCAAGCAGGTCGCCGCCCTGATCGAGCTGATCAAGAACCCGCCCGCTGGCGAGGACGCTTTCCTGATGGACCTGCTGACGCACCGCGTGCCCCCGGGCGTGGACGATGCCGCCAAGGTCAAGGCCTCGTTCCTGGCCGCCGTGGCCCACGGTGACATCCAGGTCGGCCTGATCTCCAAAGCCAAGGCCACCGAGCTGCTGGGCACCATGGTGGGTGGCTACAACGTGCATCCGCTGATCGAGCTGCTGGACGACGCCGAGGTGGCTGGCGTGGCCGCCGAAGGTCTGAAGAAGACCCTGCTGATGTTCGACTTCTTCAACGACGTCGCCGAGAAGGCCAAGGCCGGCAACGCCAAGGCCAAGGAAGTGATGCAGTCCTGGGCCGATGCCGAGTGGTTCACCACCCGCCCTGAAGTGCCCAAGAGCATCACCGTCACCGTGTTCAAGGTGCCCGGCGAGACCAACACCGACGACCTGTCGCCTGCCCCCGATGCCTGGAGCCGCCCGGACATCCCGATGCACTACCTGGCGATGCTCAAGAACACCCGTCCTGACGCGGCCTTCAAGCCCGAGGAAGACGGCAAGCGCGGCCCGAT
>CAZJZD010000097.1:0-5398 GCA_964550405.1 uncultured Hydrogenophaga sp.
CGTCGCCCAGCTGTGGCGAGAAGCCGCCGAACTGGTGGCCGGCGTAGGCCTGCGCAATTGGCGTGGCACCCTCAGGCACGCGGTTGCCCGCGAACACCGCCAGGCCCTCGTCGGACGCCAGGGCATCGGCATCGAGCCCGAGCTCGTCGGCCAGCGTCCGGTTCAGATGCAACCAGCGCGGCGCCGGCACCGCCGCCGGCTGCCAGGGCACGGACATGCCTTCCAGCAGCGCGTAGGAGTTGTCGAAGGAGAAGAGAGGAGTGGACACGGGGCGCGCGTGAAACGGGGAGGCCACGATTGTGGGCGCACGCCAAAGACCTTGAGGAACACGTGCCTGCATCAAGAGCACCCGTGGAACCGGCTCCGCCGGGCCACAGGGTGCGTCCCCCCTCCCAGCGCCGCAGGCGCGCCAGAGAGGGGGGAAGCCGCGCAGCGGCGCAGGGGGGCGTTACAGAGCCTTTACCACCGCGTCGCCCATCTCCACGGTGCCGACCTTGGTCGTGCCCTCGCTCCAGATGTCGCCGGTGCGCAGGCCCTGGGCCAGTACCTTCTGCACCGCGGCTTCGATGCGCTGGGCAGCTTCTTCCTGGTTGAGCGAGAAGCGCAGCATCATCGCGGCCGACAGGATGGTTGCCAGCGGGTTGGCAATGCCCTTGCCCGCGATGTCGGGCGCGCTGCCGTGGCTGGGCTCGTACAGGCCCTGGTTCTTGCTGTTGAGCGAGGCCGAGGGCAGCATGCCAATCGAGCCGGTCAGCATCGAGGCTTCGTCGGACAGGATGTCGCCGAACATGTTGCCCGTGACGACCACGTCGAAGGCCTTGGGGTTCTTGACCAGCTGCATGGCGGCGTTGTCGACGTACATGTGGTCCAGCGCCACGTCGGGGTACTGGGCGTGCACCTCGATCACGGTGTCCTTCCAGAACTGGAAGGTCTCCAGCACGTTGGCCTTGTCGACCGAGGTCACCTTTTTGTTGCGCTTGCGTGCGGCCTGGAAGGCGACGTGGGCGATGCGCTCGATTTCCGGCTTGGCGTAGCGCATGGTGTCGAAGGCTTCTGGCGCGCCCTTGAACTCGCCGTCCGGGGCCTCGCGGCGGCCGCGGGGTTGGCCGAAGTAGATGTCGCCGGTCAGCTCGCGAATGATCAGGATGTCCAGGCCGGCCACCAGCTCGGGCTTGAGGCTGGAGGCGCCCACCAGCTGCTCGTAGCAGATCGCAGGGCGGAAGTTGGCGAACAGGCCCAGGTTCTTGCGCAGGCCCAGGATGGCCTGCTCGGGGCGCAGCGGGCGGTCGAGCTTGTCGTACTTCCAGTCGCCGACGGCGCCGAACAGGATGGCGTCGGCTTCCTTGGCCAGCCTGAGCGTGGACTCGGGCAGCGGATGGCCGTGGGCGTCGTAGGCGGCGCCACCAACCAGGGCGGATTCCATCTCGAACTTCAGGTCGAGTGCCTTCAGGACCTTGACCGCTTCGGCAACGATTTCGGTGCCGATGCCGTCACCGGGGAGAACTGCGATTTTCATGAAAGAGCTTCTTGTGTATGGATGGGTTGATCACATCGTGTGGGCCAACCAGGGCTTGGTCGCCAGACGTTCCTTCTCGAACGCCTCGATCTTGTCCTTGTGGCGCAGCGTCAGGCCGATGTCGTCCAGGCCGTTGATCAGGCAGTACTTGCGGAAGGCGTTGACCTCGAAGGGGATCTCTTCGCCCTGCGGCTTGACGATGACCTGGCGCTCCAGGTCGATGGTCAGCTGGTAGCCCGGGAAGGCGAACACTTCGTTGAACAGCTGGTCCACCTGGGCCTCGCTCAGCACGATGGGCAGCAGGCCGTTCTTGAAGCAGTTGTTGAAGAAGATGTCGGCGTAGCTGGGCGCGATGATGGCGCGGAAGCCGTACTGGTCGATGGCCCAGGGCGCGTGCTCGCGGCTGGAGCCGCAGCCGAAGTTGCGGCGCGTGAGCAGCACCGAGGCGCCCTTGTAACGCGGCTGGTTGAGCACGAAATCCGGATTGGGTTTGCGCTGGCTCTCGGGCACGCCGGGTTCGCCCGGCTGGTCCAGGTAGCGCCACTCGTCGAACAGGTTGGGGCCGAAGCCGGTTTTGCGGATCGACTTGAGGAACTGCTTGGGGATGATGGCGTCGGTGTCGACGTTTTCGCGGTCCATGGGGGCCACAAGGCCCTGGTGAATGGTGAATGTCTGCATGGTGATGGGTTCAGTTGGTGGCGCCTTTGACGGCTTCGCCGGCTTTCTCCAGCCCGGAGCCGACCGCCTGGCCGGCAGCCTTGCCGCCTTCGACGGCTTTGTCCTTGATCTCGATGGCCTTGTCGACCACCACGTCCTTGACTTCCACCGCCTTGTCCTTGACGACGTGGGCATCCTGCTTGACGCCCTGCATGGTGTTGCAGGCGGTCAGGGACACCAGGACGGCGGTGGCGAGCAGTGTCTTGAACGAAGACATGAAGGGACTCCTTGGAGAAGGGCTCGGACGGAGGGTCAGGCGATGGTGCGGATGTCGACGAAATGACCGTGGATCGCGGCGGCGGCGGCCATCGCGGGCGAGACCAGGTGGGTGCGGCCACCGGCGCCCTGGCGGCCTTCGAAGTTGCGGTTGCTGGTGCTGGCGCAGCGCTCGCCCGGCTCCAGCCGGTCGGCGTTCATCGCCAGGCACATCGAGCAGCCGGGCTCGCGCCACTCGAAGCCCGCGGCCTTGAAGATCTCGTGCAGGCCTTCGCGCTCGGCCTGTTCCTTCACCAGGCCGGAGCCGGGCACGACCATGGCCAGCTTGATGTTCTTGGCAACCTTCTGGCCCAGTTTCTTAACGACCGCGGCGGCTTCGCGCATGTCCTCGATGCGGCTGTTGGTGCAGGAACCGATGAAGACCTTGTCGACGAAGATGTCGGCCAGCGGCTTGCCGGGTTCGAGTGCCATGTAGGTCAGCGCCCGCTCCATGGCGCCGCGCTTGCTGGCGTCCTTTTCCTTTTCGGGATCGGGCACGCGGGCGTCCACGCCCAGCACCATCTCGGGCGAGGTGCCCCAGGTGACCTGCGGCAGGATCTGCGCGGCGTCCAGCTCCACCACGGCGTCGAAGTGCGCGCCTTCGTCGGAGTGCAGCGTCTTCCAGTAGGCGACGGCCTGGTCCCATTCCACGCCGGTGGGCGCCAGCGGGCGGCCTTTGACGTAGTCGATGGTCTTCTCGTCGACGGCCACCAGGCCGGCGCGCGCGCCGCCTTCGATGGCCATGTTGCAGACGGTCATGCGGCCTTCCATGGACAGCGAGCGGATCGCGCTGCCCGCGAACTCGATGGTGTAGCCGGTGCCGCCGGCGGTGCCGATCTTGCCGATGATGGCCAGCACGATGTCCTTGGCGGTCACACCCTTGGCCAGTTGGCCCTCGACCTTGACCAGCATGTTTTTGGCCTTCTTGGCCAGCAGGGTCTGTGTGGCCATCACGTGCTCGACCTCGGAGGTTCCGATGCCGTGCGCCAGCGCGCCGAAGGCGCCGTGGGTCGAGGTGTGCGAGTCGCCGCAGACCACGGTCATGCCGGGCAGGGTGGCACCGTTCTCGGGGCCGATCACGTGCACGATGCCCTGGCGCTTGGACATGAAGGGAAAGAACGCCGCAGCGCCGAACTCTTTGATGTTGCTGTCCAGCGTGGTGATCTGTTCCTTGCTGATCGGGTCGGTGATGCCGTCGTAGCCCAGTTCCCAGCCGGTGGTGGGCGTGTTGTGGTCGGCGGTGGCGACCACCGAGCTCACACGCCAGACCTTGCGGCCAGCCTGGCGCAGGCCCTCGAAGGCCTGCGGGCTGGTGACTTCGTGCACCAGGTGGCGGTCGATGTAGAGGACGGACGTGCCGTCTTCCTCGGTGTGGACGACGTGCTCGTCCCAGATCTTGTCGTAGAGCGTGCGGGCCATGGGGTGGGGTTCTCCTGTGGGGCTGGAAATTCTAGGTCGGGGTGGCGGACCCGGCCGCCTGCGTGGACAGGTGGTCCACCAGCAACCGGGCGCTGAGAGGCAGGCTGGAAAAATCGCGGGCGACCAGATCGATGTGCCGGGTGGCCCACCCGTCGGTGAGCTCGATCACCTGCAGATCGCCGACGCCGCGCATGAGTTCAAAGGCCCGGCGCGGCATCATGCCGATACCCAGACCGTTGTGGATCATGCGGCACATGGCGTCCAGGCCGGTGACGCGGATACGCAGGCGGATGTTGCGGCCGGTGGCTGTGGCGGCGGCGTGCATGGCGCGGTAGATCGAACTGTTGGCGTGCAGGCCGACATGGTCCCAGTCGAGACTGTCGGTGAAGGTCATTTCTGCGTGCTGGGCCAGCGGGTGGCGCGCTGGCACGATCAGCACCAGTCGGTCCTGGCGGTAGGGCAGGGTCTGCAGTCCCTGGGCCTGTTCGCCACCGACATGGCAAATGCCCAGGTCGGCCGCGCCTTCCTGCACTGCGCGCAGCACCTCGGTCGAGAGGTGTTCTTCCAGGTCGATCTTGATCGCGTCGTGCGCCCGGATGAACCCGCCCAGGTCTTCGGGCAGGAACTGCACCGTCGCGGAGATGTTGGCGTGCACCCGCACATGGCCGCGCACGCCGTCGGCGTACTCCGCGAGCTCACCCTGCATCTTGTCTAGGCTGAACAGCACCGAGCGCGCGTGGTGCAGCAGGCTCTGGCCGGCCGGGGTGGGTGTGACGCCGCGCGCGTGGCGCATGAGCAGTGGCGTGCCCACCGTGGCTTCCAGATCCGACAGCCGCTTGCTGACCGCCGACGGGGCCATGAACTCGGTCTCGGCCGCCTTGCCGATGCTGCCGCGCTCGCACACCGCCACGAAGAGCTGCAGCGTGGTCAGGTCGAGGCGACGGGTAAAGGCGCGGTCGGGGGTGTTCATGGGGAAGTCATCGTGTTTCAAGATGACTTCCGGGATTTTCCTGCTTTTGATGGGGTCATGGCATCGTCATTCGCGATGTCAGACCCCGCCAAAACAAAACCCGCCAGCGGCGGGTTTTGTGGAGAGGGGCTGGATTAGCGCTTGAAACCGGCGGGCACGTCGCGGCGCGGCGAGCCCGTGAACAGCTGACGCGGACGACCGATCTTGTACTCGGGGTCGGCCAGCATTTCGTTGAGCTGGGCGATCCAGCCGACGGTGCGGGCCAGCGCAAAGATGCCGGTGAACAGGCTGACCGGGATGCCGATGGCGCGCTGCACGATGCCGGAGTAGAAGTCCACGTTCGGGTAGAGCTTGCGCTGCACGAAGTAGTCGTCTTCCAGGGCGATCTTTTCCAGTTCCTTGGCCAGCTTGAACAGCGGGTCGTTTTCCAGGCCCAGTTCGGCCAGTACCTCGTTGCAGGTTTCCTGCATCAGCTTGGCGCGCGGGTCGTAGTTCTTGTAGACGCGGTGACCGAAGCCCAT
>CAZJZD010000098.1:0-5242 GCA_964550405.1 uncultured Hydrogenophaga sp.
TCAGGTCCAGGAACTGCAGGCCGCGGTTGGTGTACTTCTTGGCGATCGAGATCACCAGACGCAGGTTGGCCTCGATCATTTCCTTTTTGGCGTCGCGCGAGGTGGACTCGCCCTGGTTCATCCGCTTGTGGATGTCCTTCAGGTGCGCCAGCGGCACGACCACGCTGCTCTGGATGGCGATCAGGCCCTGCTGCAGTTCCTGCACCGGCGGGATGTTGCGCTCCATCACCGTGCTCCAGGGCTTGCCGGCGGCGGCCTGCTTCTCGACCCACTTGAGGTTCAGCAGGTTGGCCGGGAACTCGGCGATGAACTTCTCCTGGGGCATGCCGCACTTGTCCACGATGATGCGGCGCAGCTCGCGCTCCTTCTTGCGCACCTCGTCCACCTGACCGCGCAGCGTGCCGCACAGCTTCTCGATGGCCTTGGCGGTGAAGCGGATGCTCATCAGCGTTTCGGTGATGGCCTGCTGGGTCTTGATGTAGTGCGGCGTGCCGTAGCCTTCCTTGTCGTAGATCTTGTGCAGCTTCTCGAACTGCTCGCGCATCTTGTCGAAACGCTCCAGCGCCTCGCGCTTGAGTTCTTCGAGCTTGCGGGTCAGGGCTTTGGAGCCACCCTTGCCGTCGTCATCGTCGGCTTCGTCGTAGTCGTCGAAGTCTTCCTCGGCCACATAGTCATCGGCCTCGTTGGCATCGGCAAAACCATCGACCACGGTGGAGATCACGACCTTGCCGCCGCGAATCTCTTCGGCCATGGCCAGGATTTCGGCGATGGTGGCGGGCGATTCGGAGATCGCCGCCATCATGTCGTTCAGGCCGCCTTCGATGCGCTTGGCGATCTCGATTTCGCCTTCACGCGTGAGCAGCTCCACCGTGCCCATTTCGCGCATGTACATGCGCACCGGGTCGGTCGTGCGGCCGAACTCGCTGTCCACGGTGGACAGGGCGGCTTCGGCTTCTTCTTCCGCTTCCTCTTCGGTCGCGGCGGTCGGGCCGGTGTTGTTCAGCAGCAGGGTTTCGGCATCGGGCGTCTGTTCGTAGACGGCCACGCCCATGTCGTTGAGCAGTGAGACCACCACTTCCAGCGTCTCGGCCTCGACCAGCTTGTCGGGCAGGTGGTCGTTGATTTCGCCGTGCGTCAGGTAGCCGCGTGTCTTGCCCAGCTTGATCAGGGTCTTCAGGCGTTCGCGGCGGTTGCGGGCTTCTTCCTCGGACAGGACGGTCTCGTCCAGGCCGAACTCCTTCATCAGCGCGCGCTCCTTGGCCTTGCTGATCTTCATGCGCAGCGGTTTGACCTTCTCGGCCGGCTGCGCCGGGTCGGCGACTTCTTCCACCACCTCCTCGGCCAGATCCTCTTCGATGTCGCTCAGATCGGCGTCATCCAGATCGCTGGTTTCCTTGGCAGCTGCCTTGGGCTTGCGGCCGCGCTTGGCGGCCGGCTTCTCTGCTGCTGCCTTGGCGGGGCGGCCGGGTTTCTTCTTGGCGGGTTCGGCGGCTTCGGCACCGGTTTCAATCTCTTCGGCTGCGGCCTTGGTCTTGGGTTTGGCGGCGGCTTTCTTGGGTGTGGATGACGCGGTCACGGGAGCAGAGGCTTTCTTTTTGGGCTCGGGTGCAGCGGCCTTGGCGGCGGGCTTCTTGGCGGCTTTGGTGCTGGTGGCAGGCGTACTGGCTTTCTTCGCGGGCATGAAGGACCTCAAAAAAACACAGGGAAGGGACCGGCTGAGACACACAAAAACGCCAGAAATTCACCGCCAGGGGCGTTGTTCCGGGGGTTTTTGTCGGGCACGACGCCCGCGCTTCACCGGTGAAGTACGGGCCTGCAAGCTGGTGGGGCGAACATTTGGTGTGCAGTCCTTGCGGGTTGTCCGCCGGGTCCGTGGGACGCCGGGGTGGCCAGGATTTGTCGATCCGTGACCCCTGTGCTGGGGCTTGGCCGGTGCCGGAGGTGCTGCTGTCGCGCTTGCGGTGCAACCGGCGATTATACCGGTTGGGCTGGCTTCATGGCCTTGATGCGCTCATTGACCTCGCGCAGGCGTTGCCGGGCGTCCGGATCGGTGAGCGCCTGCTGGGCCAGGGCCTGGCTCAGGCGCATCAGGGCATCCCGCCGCAGCAGGTCCATCACACCGACCAGTTCCTCGCGTTCGGCGTCGGAGTCGGCGGCCACCGTGGCCTGCTCGACTTCTGCACAGACGTAGTCCTCGAACGGTTCACCACGCAGCACCTCACGCAGCGCGGCCCAGTGCAGGGGGCCGTGCTCGTGCACCTGCGCTTCCAGCCAGGCGAACACCGGGCCGTGCGGCTCGGGCAGGTGGGCGAGCAGGGCGTGGTCGTCGGCCGACAGGCTGTCCCAGGCGGCCGCGTTCGCCAGCAGCAGGCCCACCGCACGGTCTTCCCGGCTGCGACTGGCGCTCTGGTGGCCCAGCATGCGCGGCGGTGGAGGCGGGCCCTTGCGCCAGTTGCCGCGCCCCCCCGGTGTCCAGGCGCGCGGGCTGTCTTGCCGGGGCGGGGCAGGGCGGTGCGACGTTGGCACGGTCTGGGGATGATCGGCAGGCGCGGCCGCCGGTGCTGCTGCGGCTGCCTCACGAGGACGTCGCTGCCGGTCTTCGCGCTGCCACAGGTCGTTCAGGTCGGCGGTGCCGATGCCGATCTTCTGCGCCAGTTCGCCCAGCAGCTGGCGCTTGAGCGCACCCTCGGGCAGGCTGCTCCACAGGGGGCGCGCCTGGCTGGACAGCCGGGCACGACCCTCGGCGGTGGCCAGGTCGCAGTCGGCGGCCGCGGCATCGATCAGGAAACGCGACAGGGGCAGCGCCTGCTGGACGAAGCTCGCAAAGGCCTCGGCGCCGTGCTCGCGGATGTAGCTGTCCGGGTCGTGTTCGGGTGGCAGGAACAGGAACTTGACGCTGCGGATGTCGGTGGCCAGGGGCAGGGCGGCGTCCAGCGCCTTGCGCGCGGCGCGGCGGCCGGCGGCGTCACCGTCGAAACTGAACACCACCGCGTCGGTGAAGCGGAACAGCTTGTGCACATGGTCCGGTGTGCAGGCCGTGCCCAGCGTGGCCACCGCGTTGGCAAAACCCAGCTGGGCCAGGGCCACCACGTCCATGTAGCCCTCGGTCACCAGCGCGTAGCCGTGCTGGCGGATGGCGGTGCGGGCCTCGAACAGGCCGTACAGCTCCCGGCCCTTGCTGAACACCGGGGTTTCTGGCGAGTTCAGGTACTTGGGTTCGCCCTTGTCGAGCACCCGGCCGCCGAAGCCGATGCACTCGCCCTTGACGTTGCGGATCGGGAACATGATGCGGTCGCGGAAACGGTCGTAGCGCTTGGCTTCACCGTCCTGGCCCTTTTCATCCTCGTGTTCGATCACCAGGCCCGACTCGACCAGCAGCGGCTCGCTGTAGTCCGGGAAAACGCCGGCCAGGTGGCGCCAACCCTCGGGCGCATAGCCCAGACCGAAATCCTTGGCGATCTGACCGGTCAGGCCGCGGCGCTTGAGGTAGTCCACCGCGCGCGGCGAGGCCTTGAGGTCCTTCTGGTAGGCCTTGGCGGCTCTTTCCAGCACGTCGGTCAGCGTCGCCTGTTTCTGGCGCTGCTGGGCGGCACGCTCGCGCTCCTGCGGCGAGACGTCGTCTTCCGGCACCTGAAGCCCCACCTGGGCGGCCAGGTCCTTGACCGCCTCCACAAAATTCATGCCGGCGTGTTCCATCAGGAAGCCGATGGCGTTGCCGTTGGCGCCGCAACCGAAGCAGTGGTAGAACTGTTTGGCTGGGCTGACGCTGAACGACGGCGACTTTTCGCCGTGGAACGGACACAGCCCCATGAAATTGGCGCCGCCTTTCTTCAGCTGGACGTACCGGCCCACCACGTCGACCACGTCGACGCGGGCCAGCAGTTCCTGGATGAAGGATTGGGGGATCGCCACGCGGGTATTCTCGCGCAGCAATACGAACCTCAACGGAGCCCCGGATGACCAGCATCTACGACCAGGATTTGCCCCGCAACGAAGCCAACTTCGCGCCGATCTCCCCCTTGTCCTTCATCGAACGCACGGCCGAGGTCTACCCGGACCGTCTGGCCATCGTCCACGGGGCCCTGCGCCAGACCTGGGCCCAGACCTACGCCCGCACCCGCCAGCTGGCCAGTGCGTTGCGCAAGGCCGGTATCGGCAAGAACGACACCGTAGCGGTCATGCTGCCCAACACGCCGCCCATGGTCGAGGCGCACTTTGGCGTGCCCATGGCCGGCGCGGTGCTCAACACCCTGAACACCCGGCTGGACCCGGAAGCGATTGCCTTCATGCTGGACCACGGCGAGGCCAAGGCGGTGATCGTGGACCCGGAGTTCGCCGGCACCATGGCCAAGGCGCTGCAGCTGCGCCAGCGCAGCGAGCCGGTGCTGGTGATCGACACCGAGGATGTGCTGTTCACGGGTGACCCCCAGCGCATCGGCAGCACCACCTACGAGGCTTTCATCGCTGGCGGTGATCCGGCTTTCGCCTGGCAGCTGCCCGGCGACGAGTGGGACGCCATCGCGCTGAACTACACCAGCGGCACCACCGGCAACCCCAAGGGCGTGGTGTACCACCACCGCGGTGCGGCCATCAATGCGGTCAGCAACATCCTCGAATGGGACATGCCCAAGCACGCGGTCTACCTCTGGACGCTGCCGATGTTTCACTGCAACGGCTGGTGCTTCCCCTGGACCGTGGCGGCGCGCGCGGGCGTCAACGTCTGCCTGCGCAGGGTGGAGGCGCAGGCCATCTTCGACCTGATGCGCGAGCACGGCGTGACCCACTACTGTGGTGCACCCATCGTGCAGGGCCTGCTGGTGAATGCGCCGGCGGCGATGAAGGAAGGCATTCCCGCGGGCGTCAAGGCCATGGTCGCTGGAGCAGCACCGCCGGCCTCGATGATCGAAGGCATGGAGCAGATGGGTTTCGACCTGACGCACGTCTACGGTCTGACCGAGGTCTATGGCCCGGCCACGGTCTGCGCCAAGCGCGAGAGCTGGAACGAACTGGACATCGGTGAACGCGCCCGCCTGAACGCGCGCCAGGGTGTGCGCTACCACCTGCAGCGCGACGTGCGCGTGCTCAACCCCGAGACCATGCAACCGGTGCCGCTGGACGGCGAGACCATGGGCGAGATCATGTTCAAGGGCAACATCGCCATGAAGGGTTACCTGAAAAACCCGCAGGCGACGCAGGAGGCCTTTGCCGGCGGCTGGTTCCACAGCGGCGACCTGGCGGTGCA
>CAZJZD010000099.1:0-4593 GCA_964550405.1 uncultured Hydrogenophaga sp.
TGCGTCCCCCCGCGCAGCAGGGGGGAAGCCGCGAAGCGGCGCAGGGGGGACCGATAATCGTGGGTTATGTCCGACATCGCCCAACAGGTGCGCCGCCGCCGCACCTTCGCCATCATTTCGCACCCCGACGCGGGTAAGACCACCCTGACCGAGAAGCTGCTGCTGTTCTCGGGCGCCATCAACATCGCCGGCTCGGTCAAGGCGCGCAAGGCCGCGCGCCACGCCACCTCCGACTGGATGGAGATCGAAAAGCAGCGCGGCATTTCCGTCGCCTCGTCGGTGATGCAGATGGAATACCGCGACTGCGTCATCAACCTGCTCGACACCCCGGGCCACCAGGACTTCTCGGAAGACACCTACCGCGTGCTCACCGCGGTGGACGCGGCGCTGATGGTCATCGACGCCGGCAACGGCGTGGAGCCGCAGACCCGGCGCCTGCTGCAGGTCTGCCGCGCGCGCAACACGCCGATCCTCACCTTCGTCAACAAGATGGACCGCGAGGTCAAGGCCCCGCTGGACCTGATGGACGAGATCGAGCGCGAGCTGGGCATGACCGTGGTGCCGTTCACCTGGCCGGTCGGCATGGGCAAGACCTTCCGCGGCGTGTACGACCGCCGCGAGGACCAGATGCGCGTGTTCGCCGCCGGTGAAGACCGCCGCGGCGGTGACGAGGAAGTGCTGGCCGGCCTGGACAACGCCGAGAGCGCCAGCCGCTTCGGCATGGAATGGACCGCTGCCAAGGACGAACTGGAGCTGGTCGAAGGCGCCTCACCCGCGTTCGACAAGGACGCCTTCCTGAACGGCACGCAGACACCCATGCTGTTCGGTTCTGCCGTCAACAACTTCGGCGTTCGCGAGGTGCTGGACGCACTGGTCGACCTGGCCCCGCCGCCCGGCGCCAAGGCCGCGATCCAGCGCGTGGTGGAACCCGTCGAGCCCAAGTTCAGCGGCGTGGTCTTCAAGATCCAGGCCAACATGGACCCGGCACACCGCGACCGCATCGCCTTCGTGCGCTGCGCCAGCGGCCATTTCGAGCGCGGCATGCGCCTGAAGGTGGTGCGCAGCGGCAAGGAACTGCGCCCGAACACCGTGGTGAGCTTCCTGTCGCAGCGCCGCGAGCTGCTGGACGAGGCTTTTGCCGGCGACATCATCGGCATCCCGAACCACGGCGTGCTGCAGCTGGGCGACACGCTGACGGAAGGCGAGGCCCTGCAGTTCACCGGCCTGCCCTTCTTCGCGCCGGAGATCATCCGTAGCGTGGAAGTGGCCGACCCGCTCAAGACCAAGCAGTTGCGCGCCGGCCTGACCCAGCTGGGCGAAGAAGGTGCGATCCAGGTGTTTCGCCCCATCGCCGGCACGGTGCTGCTGCTGGGCGCCGTCGGCCAGCTGCAGTTCGAGGTGGTGGCCCACCGGCTGGAACACGAATACGGCGTGCGAGCCCGCATCATGGGCAGCAACTACAACGTGGCGCGCTGGGTCACCTGCGCGCCAGAGGACGGCGGTGAGCAGGAGCTCAAGCGCTTCATGGACGCCAACGCCCACCGCGTGGCGCTGGACGCCGTGGACGCGCCCACCGTGCTGCTGGACCACATGGCCACGCTGCGCGCGGTGGAGGCCAACTGGCCCAAGATCAAGTTCCACGCCATGCGCGAGCACGCGGGACTGGTGTTCCACAAGTCGATGTGAACGTCACCGTCCACCACGCCCGTCTGCGGCGCGGCCCCGTCGACGGGGTGCACGCCGAAGAGCTGTGCAGCGACCGCAGCTTCGGTCGTCACTGGCACGACAGCTACGGATTCGGTGTGATGGACGCCGGCGGTCACCGCTCGGCCAGTGGGCGCGGCACGGTCGAGGCCCTGCCCGGCCACATCGTCACCTCCAACCCCGGCGAGGTGCACGACGGCCACCCGCTGGCGCGCCTGCCCCGGCGCTGGCGCATGGTCCATGTGTCGCCCGCGGCCATGGCAGGGCTGGTGGACGGCGAGGCGCGGGAGTTCACCCGCCCGGTGTTCGACGACCCGGCCCTGCGCGCCGACATCGCCCGCCTGTTCGCACGCTGGGACGATCTGGAATCCGACGGCACGGCCACGGCCGCGGCGACCTGCGAGGAGGCCCTGACCCTGGTGTGCGGGCGGCTGGCCACCCACCACAGCAACCGCCGCGTGGTGCACACCGCCCCCGCCCACCTGCAGCGGGTGCGCGACTGTCTGCTGGACCCGCACAGCGCCCCACCGGACCTGGAGGGGTTGGCCCGACTGGCCGGCCTCTCGCGCTTCCAGCTGGTGCGGCAGTTCGCGCGCTGGCAGGGCCTGCCACCGTTCGCCTGGCTGCAGCAGCAGCGCCTGCGCGAGGCCCGCCGCCTGATCGCCGCCGGCACACCGCTGGCCGAAGCGGCCGCCGCCTGCGGGTTTGCCGACCAGAGCCACCTGCACCGGCAGTTCGTGCGCAGCCAAGGCTTCACCCCGGGGCAATGGCGCCGGGCGATGACCGGTTCGACGCAATAACGTTCAAGACCGGGCGGACCGGGACAGGCCACAGTGGAGGGACCGACCCCTGTGGTCCTGCACCCTCCGGAGCCTGCCCATGATCAGCCTTGAATTCCTGTTCACGTCCCTCGTGGTGGTGGTCACCCCGGGTGCGGGCGTGCTGTTCACCGTTTCCACCGGTCTGTCCGCCGGCCGCTTGGCCAGCGTCTGGGCGGCGCTGGGCTGCACGCTGGGCATCGTGCCCCACATGGCGGCCACGGCGCTGGGGCTGGCCGCGGTGATGCACGCGGGCGCCCTGGCCTTCCAGGCGCTGCGCATCGCCGGGGTGCTGTACCTGCTCTACCTGGCCGTGATGACCTGGCGCGACCACTCGGCCTTCCTGCCCGGCGCGGCCAGTGCGCCCCGCCACCCGGTCCGGCTGGTGGGCAAGGCGGTGTTGCTGAACCTGCTCAACCCCAAGCTCACCCTGTTCTTCATGGCTTTCCTGCCCCAGTTCATGGACCCGGCAGGCCCGGCACCGCTGCGCCAGTTCGCGCTGCTGAGCACGGTGTTCATGGCCATGACCTTCGGCGTGTTCGTGCTCTACGGTCTGGCGGCGCACGCCTTCCGCCAGCGCGTGGCCGGATCGGTCCGGGTACAGGATGCGCTGCGCCGCGGCTTTGCGTTGGCGTTCGCCGCCATGGCGGGCAAGCTGGCCCTGGACGGCCGCTGACCGCGGCGGATCAGACCCCGGCCAGCAGTCGCTCGACCACCCGGGGGTAGATCCGGTGCTCCTGCGTGAGCACGCGGGCGGCGAGGCTCTGGGCGGTGTCGCCCGGCAGCACTGGCACCACCGCCTGGTCCAGGTACTCGCCGTGGTCCAGTTCGGCGGTCACGCGGTGCACCGTGCAGCCGGCGAACCGGCAGCCGGCGTCGAGGGCGCGCTGGTGCGTGTGCAGCCCCGGGAAAGCCGGCAGCAAGCTGGGGTGGATGTTGACCAGCCGACCCTCGTAGTGCTGCACGAAACCGGGGGTGAGGATGCGCATGAAGCCGGCCAGCACGACCAGCGCCGGTTCGTGGCGGTCGATCTCGGCCATCAGTGCTGAGTCGAAGGCTTCGCGCGAGGCGTAGGCCTTGTGGTCCAGCGCCGCGGTAGCGATGTGATGCTCGCGGGCGAAGACCAGGCCGCCCGCGTCGGCCTTGTTGGCGATGACGGCCGCCACCTGCGCACCGAAACGTTCACGCCAGCGCCCTTTGAGCGATGCGTTGACGATGGCGGCCATGTTGGAGCCGCCGCCAGAGATGAGAATGACGATGTTCTTGTTCACAACCGAGTCCAATGCCCCACCGGGGCCGCCCAGTGTAATGACCCACGATTTCCGCACCCGCCCCCTGTCCGCCACCGAAGCCCGCGTGCTGGCCACCCTGATGGAAAAAGCCCGCACGGTGCCCGACAGCTACCCGCTCACGCTCAACAGCCTGCAGAGCGGCTGCAACCAGAAGACCGCGCGCGATCCGGTGCTGAACCTGACCGAGGCCGAGATGAGCGAAGCCCTGGACGAGTTGCGCCAGCTCAGTCTGGTGTTCGAGACCAGTGGCGGCCGCGCCACCCGCTACGAACACAACTTCCTGCGCGTGGTCGGCGTGCCAGAACAGTCGGCCGTGCTGCTGGGCCTGCTGATGCTGCGCGGCCCGCAAACCGCCGGTGAACTGCGCATCAACACCGAGCGCTGGTACAAGTTCCTGGACATCGCCTCGGTGGACGCCTTCCTGGAAGAACTGCAGGACCGCAGCGAGGACAAGGGCGGTCCGCTGGTGGTCAAACTGCCCCGGGCACCCGGAGCCCGGGAGCAGCGCTGGGCCCACCTGCTGTGCGGGCCGGTGGACCTGTCGGCGCCTGCTGCAGTGCCCGGCGGCAGCGGTGCCAGCGAGGAAGAACTGATCGCCCTGACCCGGCGCGTGGCCTCACTGGAGGACGCCGTGGAGCGTCTCCAGACCCAACTGAGTGACCTGCGCCAGCAACTGGGCGCCTGAATCCGCCGCGACCAGCATGGGGGGCCACGGGCCAGCCGCCGGGCCGCCCCAAGGCAGGCCCAGCCCCCTCGGGGGGCAGCGACCCGCGCAGCGG
>CAZJZD010000100.1:0-3514 GCA_964550405.1 uncultured Hydrogenophaga sp.
CACCACGCTCAACGGCGAGGGCCTGCAGCACGAGGACGGCCACAGCCACATCCTGGCCGGCACGATCCCGAACTGCATCAGCTACGACCCGACCTTCGCGCACGAAGTCGGCGTGATCCTGCACCATGGCCTCAAGCGCATGGTGGAGAAGCAGGACAACGTCTTCTATTACCTGACGCTGCTCAACGAAAACTACGCCATGCCCGGCCTGACCGCCGGCACGGAAGAGCAGATCATCAAGGGCATGTACCTGTGCAAGCCGGGCGCCGAAGGCGACAAGCGCGTGCAGCTGCTGGGCTCCGGCACCATCCTGCGCGAGAGCATTGCGGCGCAGGCCCTGCTGGCCACCGACTGGGGCGTGCAGGCCGACGTGTGGAGCTGCCCGAGCTTCAACGAACTGACGCGCGACGGCCAGGACTGCGAGCGCTTCAACCTGCTGCACCCGACCGCGAAGCAGCGCGTGCCCTTCGTGGCGCAGCAGCTGGAAAAGCACGCCGGGCCGGTGGTCGCCTCGACCGACTACATGAAGAACTACGCCGAGCAGATCCGCCCCTTCATCCCCAAGGGCCGCGAGTACAAGGTGCTGGGCACCGACGGTTTCGGCCGCAGCGACTTCCGCAGCAAGCTGCGCGAGCACTTCGAGATCAACCGCCACTACATCGTGGTTGCCGCCCTGCGTGCGCTGGCCGACGAAGGCAAGCTGCCGCTGGCCAAGGTGGCCGAAGCGATCAAGAAGTACGGCATCAAGACGGACAAGGTCAACCCGCTCTACGCGTAATCATCCGGAGACAAGAACATGGCACTGGTAGAAGTGAAAGTCCCGGACATCGGCGACTTCGACGAAGTGGCGGTCATCGAACTGCTGGTCAAGGTGGGCGACACGGTCAAGGCCGAGCAGTCGCTGATCACGGTCGAAAGCGACAAGGCCTCGATGGAGATCCCGTCGAGCACGGCGGGTGTGGTCAAGGAACTCAAGGTCAAGCTGGGTGACAAGGTCAGCGAAGGCTCGGTGGTGTTGGTGGTGGAAGCCGCGGGCGATGCCGCTGCGTCGGCCCCGGCTGCGGCGCCTGCCGCGGCAGCGCCTGCTCCCGCGCCCGTTGCTGCCCCGGTGGCCGCACCGGCCGCCGCGCCTGCGGCCTCCGGCCCGGTCGAAGTGCGTGTGCCCGACATCGGCGACTTCAAGGACGTCGCGGTGATCGAGGTGTTCGTCAAGCCTGGTGACACGGTCAAGGTCGAGCAGAGCCTGATCACCGTCGAGTCCGACAAGGCCTCGATGGAGATTCCGTCCTCGCACGCTGGCGTGCTCAAGGAACTCAAGGTCAAGGTCGGCGACAAGGTCAACATCGGTGACCTGCTGGCGATTCTGGAGGGCGCCGCGGGCGCTGCCGCGCCGGCGTCGGCCCCAGCTGCTGCGGCGCCGGTGGCTGCTGCGCCCGCTGCTGCGGTGGCCGCTCCGGTGGCCGCTCCGGTGGCCGCCGCCGTGTCGGCTCCGGCCGCAGCCCCCGCCCACAACCCCACCGCCACCCCGGCGCTGGGTCTGCCGCACGCCTCGCCCTCGGTGCGCAAGTTCGCACGCGAACTGGGCGTGCCGCTGGACGAGGTCAAGGGTTCGGGCCTGAAGGGTCGCATCACGGCCGAAGACATCCAGTCCTTCACCAAGTCGGTCATGGCAGGTAGCCTGCAGACCAAGGCACAGGCCGCCAAGACCCCCGCTTCGGGCGGCGGTGGCGGTTCCGAGCTGGGTCTGATCCCCTGGCCCAAGGTGGACTTCGCCAAGTTCGGACCGATCGAGCGCAAGGAACTGGGCCGCATCAAGAAGATCAGCGGCGCCAACCTGCTGCGCAACGCCGTGATGATCCCGGCCGTCACCAACCACGACGACGCCGACATCACCGACCTCGAAGTCTTCCGCGTTTCCACCAACAAGGAAAACGAGAAGAGCGGCGTCAAGGTCACCATGCTGGCCTTCCTGATCAAGGCGTCCGTCGCCGCGCTCAAGAAGTTCCCCGAGTTCAACAGCTCGCTGGACGGCGATTCGCTGGTCTATAAGCAGTACTACCACATCGGTTTTGCGGCCGACACACCCAACGGTCTGGTCGTGCCCGTCATCAAGGACGCCGACAAGAAGGGCGTGCTGCAGATCAGCCAGGAGATGGGTGAACTCGCCAAGAAGGCGCGCGACGGCAAGCTCGGCCCGGCCGACATGTCCGGCGCCACCTTCACCATCTCCAGCCTGGGTGGCATCGGTGGCCGCTACTTCACGCCCATCATCAACGCGCCCGAAGTCGCCATCCTCGGCGTCTGCAAGAGCCAGATGGAACCGGTGTGGGACGGCAAGCAGTTCGTGCCGCGCCTGATGCTGCCGCTGTCGCTGACCTGGGACCACCGCGTGATCGACGGTGCTGCGGCTGCGCGCTTCAACGCGTACTTGGGCCAGATCCTCGGCGACTTCCGTCGCGTGCTGCTGTAAAGGAACCGGAACATGGCACTCATGGACATCAAGGTTCCCGACATCGGCGACTTCGACGAGGTCGCGGTCATCGAACTGCTGGTCAAGCCGGGCGACACGGTCAAGGCCGAGCAGAGCCTCATCACCGTCGAGTCCGACAAGGCCTCGATGGAGATTCCCTCGTCGCACGCCGGCGTGGTCAAGGAGCTCAAGGTCAAGCTGGGCGACAAGGTCAGCGAAGGCTCGGTCGTGCTGGTGCTGGACGCGGAGGGTGCTGCGGCGGCTCCCGCACCGGCGGCGGCACCTGCGCCTGCAGCCGCACCCGCTGTGGCCCCGGCCGCTGCGCCGGTGGTTGCCCCCACGGCCGCCAGCTTCGGCGGCTCGGCCGACATCGAATGCGACGTGCTCGTGCTCGGTGCCGGTCCTGGCGGCTACTCGGCCGCCTTCCGCGCCGCCGACCTCGGCCTCAAGGTCGTGATCGTCGAGCGTTACGCCCAGCTGGGCGGCGTTTGCCTGAACGTCGGCTGCATCCCGTCCAAGGCGCTGCTGCACGTGGCGGCGGTGATGGACGAGGTCTCGCACCTGGGTGATCTGGGGGTCGAGTTCGGTAAGCCCACGGTGAGCGTGGACAAGCTGCGCGCCCACAAGGAAAAGGTCATCGGCAAGCTGACCGGCGGCTTGGCCGCCATGGCCAAGATGCGCAAGGTCACCACCGTGCGCGGCTACGGTGCCTTCGTCGGCCCCAACCACGTGGAAGTGGAAGAGACGACCGGCACCGGCCAGGACAAGACGGGCAGTAAGAAGGTCGTGGCCTTCAAGCGCGCGATCATCGCCGCCGGCTCGCAAGCGGTGCGTCTGCCGTTCTTCCCGCAGGACGAGCGCATCGTGGATTCGACCGGCGCGCTGGCGCTCAAGGGCGTGCCCAAGAAGATGCTGATCGTCGGCGGCGGCATCATCGGCCTGGAAATGGGCACGGTGTACAGCACGCTGGGCGCGCGACTGGACGTGGTCGAGATGCTCGACGGCCTGATGCAGGGCGCCGACCGCGACCTGGTCAAGGTCTGG
>CAZJZD010000101.1:0-3428 GCA_964550405.1 uncultured Hydrogenophaga sp.
GCATCAACTTCGACAGCAAGCGCTGCGAGGGCTACCGCAACTTCTGCAACAAGCTGTGGAACGCCACGCGCTTCACGCTGATGAACTGCGAAGGCCAGGACTGCGGCCTGCTGGAGCATGGCGCCGACGCCTGTGCGCCCGGCGCCTACATGGACTTCTCCCAGCCCGACCGCTGGATCGTCTCGCGCCTGCAGCGCGTCGAGGCCGTGGTGGCCCAGGGCTTTGCCGAGTACCGCCTGGACAACGTCGCCAACACGATCTATGACTTCGTCTGGAACGAGTTCTGCGACTGGTACCTGGAAATCGCCAAGGTGCAGATCAACACCGGCAACGCCGCACAGCAGCGCGCCACGCGCCGCACGCTGATCCGCACACTCGAAACCATCCTGCGCCTGGCCCACCCCATCATCCCCTTCATCACCGAAGAGCTGTGGCAGAAGGTCGCGCCGGTCGCCGGTCGCGCGGGCGCGTCCGTGAGCATTGCCGCATACCCGGTGAGCCAGCCCGAGCGCATCGACGAAGCCGCCGAGGCCCAGGTGGCCAAACTCAAGAGCCTGGTGGACGCCTGCCGCACGCTGCGCGGTGAGCTCAACGTCTCGCCCGCCACACGACTGCCGATGTACGTGGTGGGTGATGCCGACTTCATGCGCCGCTACGCCGCCGTGCTGCAGGGCCTGGCCAAGCTGGCCGAGGTCAAGGTGTTCGACGACGAGGCCAGCTGGGCCGCCGCCGCCCAGGCCGCGCCGGTCGCCGTGGTGGGTGAAGCCCGCTTGTGCCTGTTCATGGAGATCGACGTCGCTGCCGAAAAGGCCCGCCTGACCAAGGAAGCCACGCGCCTGGAAGGCGAGATCGCCAAGGCCAACGGCAAGCTGGCCAACGAGGCCTTCGTGGCCAAGGCCCCGGCGGCGGTGCTGGAACAGGAACGCAAGCGCGTGGCCGACTTCGGCGCCACGCTGGCCAAGGTGCGCGATCAGCTGGCGCGGCTGGGCCGTTGAAGCAGGCGGCGCGGGTGATCAGTTCACTTGCGCAGCATCGACAGGGATTCCCACTGCGACGGTGAAACCGCCTGCGGGTCATCCGACGGCTCGCCGCCGTACTCCAGACTGTCGAGCACCGAAAAGTCGCTGGCCTTGGCCTCGTTCTGGGCGGCCAGCGGCGACAGGGTCTCGTGCACCCGGTGCGCCACGTACCAGCTGGCACGCAGCTTGGCTTCACGGGTGTGGGAGCCCAGCCGCGGTGTGAGGTGCAGGTTGGGAATGCCGTAGAGCGGCGTGCCCTCGGCCGCAAAGGCCGGGTTGGCGCCATCAAGCAGGCAGGCGTCGATGCGGCCGTCGGTCAGCGCCAGTGCCAGCGCTTCGGGCTCGAACAGCGCGCTGCGGCTCACGCCCACCCAGAGCTGGCCGGGTTTGCAGTGGTTGAGCACACGTTCGTTGAGCCAACCCTTGAAGCGCGAGGCGTACACCACCTGCAGCGACACCGCATCGGCGCGCCCCAGCAGTTCCACCAGCGGCACCGGTTCGACACCCAGCTTGTCCCACAGCGGGGCCGCATGGTGCACGGCCGGGTCGTACCCGACCAGGCGCACGCCCAGGCCTTTGAGCATGGGCGCCAGGGTGTGCGCGACCGGGGCCAGACCCAGCAAACCGACGGTGCTGCCAGCCAGTTCGCGGCCCATGCGGACCTGCGAAATCTTGCGTCCCAGCAGGGCACTGACCATGCCACGCCGGTAGAGCATGAGCAGACCGTACAGCAGGTATTCGGCATTGGAGCGCACGGTTGCGCTGCGGGCCTGCACCACCCGGATATTGCGTTTGGCGCAGGCGTCCAGGTCGGTGTTGTCGCTGGAGATCTGCATGCGCGCGACCACCTCCAGCTTGGGCGAAAAGTTGAGAAACTCCTGCGAGACGATCACATGCGGGGGCAGCACAACGGCCCGCGTCTTGTAGGTGTTCTTGCGCAGCTCGATCGGGTCATCGGCCCATTCCGGATGGAACGAGACATCGTGGCGCTCCTGAAGCCATTCAAGGGCTTCGGGCACCAGCGGATCGAGCAGCAGGACTTCCATGGTTCGCAGACCAGGACCAGACCGGTCCCGGCAGAAAGCGTCAGCGGCGTTTGAGTACCGTGAAGTGTTCGTCGCCGACGGTCTGCTGCGACACGAGCTCGTTGCCGGTCTGCTTGGCAAAGGCCTGGAAGTCGCGCACGGAGCCCCCGTCGGTCGAGATCACGCACAGCGTCTGGCCGCTGGTCATGTCGGCCAGGGCCTTCTTGGCCTTCAGGATGGGCAGCGGGCAGTTCAGGCCACGGCAGTCGAGTTCTCTATCGGCGTTCATGAAAAAGTTCCTCTTTATGGGGGACGATTCTATGCGGGGCGAAACATTTCCGGCCGGTTCACGGAGCGGCCGGTCCCGGTGCCGGGTCGGCGGGCAGCTGCTCCATGAACTGCGGCTCGATGCCGCGTGCACGCAACCAGTCGGCCAGCGCCAGCCCGGTGCCGGCACGCCAGCACCGGACCTGGGCCGGTTCGAACAGCTTGTATTCCAGCAGTTCGGGCGAGAGGGTGACCGTCCCCTCGGCCCGCGCGTGGTAGGTGACCAGCACCTGGTTCATGCGCTGGAAGTCGTGCACACCCACGAGGCTCAGCGCCGTGGTGCGCAGCCCGGTTTCCTCGGCAATCTCCCGGCGGATACCCTCCTCGGGCGTTTCGCCGGCCTCCATGAAGCCGGTGATCAAGCCGAACATGCGGTTCTGCCAGGCCGCGTTGCGTGCCAGCAGGATGCGCCCGTCGATCTCGACGATGGCGGCCAGCACCGGGGTTGGGTTGTTCCAGTGGGTGAAGTCGCAGGCGGTGCAGCGCAGACGCTGCTTCGGGCCCCCATCCTCCTGCGCCACGGTCAGCGCCAGCGGCGCGGCACAGCAGGGACAAAAGCGGTACTCCCCGGGCATGGGGTCAGGCCGGGAAGACGCCGGTGGACAGGTAGCGATCGCCACGGTCGCAGACGATGAAGGCGATGGTGGCGTTTTCGACCCGCGCCGCGATCTGCTGGGCGACCCAGCAGGCACCGGCGGCCGAGATGCCGGCGAAGATGCCTTCCTCGCGCGCCAGGCGGCGGCACATCTCCTCGGCGTCGGACTGGCTCACATAGACCAGTTCGTCCACGCCGGACGGGTCGTAGATCTTGGGCAGGTATTCCTCGGGCCACTTGCGGATGCCGGGGATGCGCGAGCCTTCGCTGGGCTGGGCGCCGACGATGCGGATGGCGGGGTTCTTTTCCTTGAGGAAGCGCGAGACGCCGGTGATGGTGCCGGTGGTGCCCATGGCGCTGACGAAATGCGTGATGCGCCCGCCGGTCTGTTCCCACAGTTCGGGGCCGGTGGTCTCGTAGTGGATGCGCGGGTTGTCGGCGTTGGCGAACTGGTCGAGCACC
>CAZJZD010000102.1:0-3353 GCA_964550405.1 uncultured Hydrogenophaga sp.
ATGCTTGAAACCTCAGATCTCACGGTCCGCTTCGGCGGGCACGTGGCGGTGAATGCTGTGTCCTGCGCTTTTGCGCCGGGCACGCTCACGGCCATCGTCGGCCCCAACGGCGCGGGCAAGACCACCTACTTCAACCTGATCTCGGGCCAGATCAAGGCCACGGCCGGGCGCGTGAAGCTCAACGGGGTGGACATCTCGGCGCAGGGCGCACCCGCACGGGCGCAGGCCGGGCTGGGGCGGGCCTTCCAGCTGACCAACCTGTTCCCCAACCTCACGGTGCGCGAGAACGTCCGGCTGGCGGTGCAGGCGCGGGCGGGCGCGGGGCTGAACCTCTGGAAGATCTGGAGCGACCGGCGCGACCTGATCGTGCGCGCCGATGAGGTGCTGGAAACGGTGGCGCTGGCCGACAAGGGCGAGCAGCTCGCGTCCAGCCTGCCGCACGGCGACCAGCGCAAGCTCGAAGTCGGCATCCTGATGGCGCTGGAGCCGCAGGTCTTCATGTTCGACGAACCCACCGCCGGCATGAGCGTGGACGAGGTGCCGGTGATCCTGAACCTGATCCGCCAGCTCAAGGCCGACAAGACCAAGACCATCCTGCTGGTCGAACACAAGATGGACGTGGTGCGCGAACTCTCGGACCGCATCATCGTGCTGCACAACGGCGAACTCGTGGCCGACGGCGACCCGGCGACGGTGATCGCTTCGCCCGTGGTGCAGCAGGCCTACCTAGGCATCAACCCCGAAGAAAAAGAAGAGGTGGCCGCATGAGCGAGGCACTGCTGAAGCTGGAGGGTGTCCATACCCACATCGGCGCGTACCACATCCTCCACGGCGTCGACCTGGTCGTGCCCAAGGGCGAACTCACCATGCTGCTGGGCCGCAATGGCGCCGGCAAGACCACCACGCTGCGGACCATCATGGGCCTGTGGCACGCCAGCCAGGGCCGCATCACGCTGGCCGGGCAGGACATCACCGCGCGCCAGACGCCCGAGATCGCCACCAGCGGCGTGGCCTACGTGCCCGAGAGCATGGGCATCTTCTCGGACCTGTCGGTGCGCGAGAACATGCTGCTGGCCGCGCGCGGCGCGCGCACGCTGGACGACATCGACACCACGCGCCTCGAATGGATCTTCGGCCTGTTCCCGGCCATGAAGAAGTTCTGGAACCACCCGGCCGGCAAGCTCAGCGGCGGTCAGAAGCAGATGCTCGCGGTCTCGCGCGCCATCGTCGAACCGCGTCAGTTGCTTCTGATCGACGAGCCCAGCAAAGGCCTGGCGCCCGCCATCATCCAGAACATGATCGCGGCCTTCCGCGAACTCAAGGCCGCGCAGACCACCATCCTGCTGGTCGAGCAGAACTTCAACTTCGCCAGACAGCTGGGCGACAGCGTGGCCGTCATGGACGACGGGCGCGTGGTGCACAGCGGCCGCATGGCAGATCTGGCCGCCGACGAAGCCTTGCAAGGCAAGTTGCTCGGTCTCTCCCTGGGAGCGCACCAATGACGTCATGGAACGACATGGACTGGAAACCGCTGGCCCTGGTGCCGGTGCTCGCGCTGGCCGCGCTGCCGGCCGTGGGCAGCCCGGCCACCTGGCTCACGCTCACCGTCGCCGGCCTGGCCATGGGCATGATCGTTTTCATCATCGCCTCGGGCCTGACGCTGGTGTTCGGCCTGATGGACGTGCTGAACTTCGGCCACGGCGTGTTCATCGCCCTCGGAGCCTTCGTGGCCACCACGGTGCTGGCCAGCATGGGCACGTACACCACGGCCGACAGCCTGTGGCTGAACCTGCTGGCCATCCTGCCGGCCATGCTGGTGGCCATGGCGGTGGCCGGCGCGCTGGGCCTGGTGTTCGAGCGCTTCATCATCCGCCCCGTGTACGGCATGCACCTCAAGCAGATCCTGATCACCATGGGCGGCATGATCATCGGCGAGGAGCTGATCAAGGTCATCTGGGGGCCGGGGCAGATCGCGCTGCCGCTGCCCGAAGCGCTGCGCGGCTCGCTGCTGCTCGGGGATGCCTCGGTGGAGAAATACCGCATCGTCGCGGTGCTGGTGGGTGGCGCGGTGTTCGCCGCCATGGTCTGGACGCTCAACCGCACCAAAGTCGGCCTGCTCATCCGCGCCGGCGTGCAGGACCGCGAGATGGTCGAGTCGCTGGGTTACCGCATCAAGCGCCTGTTCGTCGGCGTGTTCGTGGCCGGCAGCGCGCTGGCCGGCCTGGGCGGCGTGATGTGGGGCCTGTACCAGCAAAGCGTGACGCCGCAGATGGGCGCGCAGGTCAACGTGCTGATCTTCATCGTCATCATCATCGGCGGCCTGGGCTCCACGCTGGGCGCGCTCATCGGTGCGCTGCTGGTGGGCCTGATGGCCAACTACACCGGCTTCCTGGTGCCCAAGGTCGCGCTGTTCTCCAACATCGCGCTGATGGTGGCCATCCTGCTGTGGCGCCCGCAGGGCGTCTATCCGGTGACCAGCCGCTGAGGAGCCCCACATGCTTGCACGACTCCTCTCCAAAGACTTGCCGCGCAGCCCCTGGCTCGCGGCCCTGCTGGTCATCCTGTTCCTGGGCCTGGCCTTCGCGCCCTTCCTGTTCCCCGGCGTGAAGGCGCTCAACGTGGCGGCCAAGGTGCTGATCTTCGTTGCGCTGGTCGCCAGCTTCGACCTGCTGCTGGGCTACACCGGCATCGTCAGCTTCGCGCACACCATGTTCTTCGGCATCGGTGCCTACGGCGTGGCCATCGCGCTCAGTTCGGTGGAGGAGGCCTCCTGGGGCGCCTTGCTGCTGGGGGTGCTGGCGGCGCTGCTGGTGTCGGTGCTGCTGTCGCTGCTGATCGGCCTGTTCTCGCTGCGCGTGCGGGCCATCTTCTTCGCCATGATCACGCTCGCCGTGGCCTCGGCCTTCCTCACGCTGGCTTCGCAGCTGTCGGACATCACCGGCGGCGAGGACGGCCTGAGCTTCAGCGTGCCCGAGCTGCTGACACCGGGTTTCGAGCTGCGCGAGGAGCCGCTGGTCACGCCGCTGGGCGAGGTCCGGCTCAACGGCCGCCTGCTGACCTACTACCTGCTGTTCCTCAGCGTCTGCGCCATCTTCCTGACGCTGCTGCGCATCGTGAACTCGCCCTTCGGCCGCGTGCTGCAGGCCATTCGCGAGAACGACTTCCGCGCCGAGGCGCTGGGCTACCGCACCGTCGTCTACCGCACGCTGTCGAACGTGCTCTCGGCCCTGTTCGCCACCCTGGCCGGCTGCCTGCTCGCGCTCTGGCTGCGCTACAACGGGCCGGACACCTCGCTGTCCTTCGAGATCATGCTCGACATCCTGCTCATCGTCGTCATCGGCGGCATGGGCACG
>CAZJZD010000103.1:0-3339 GCA_964550405.1 uncultured Hydrogenophaga sp.
CGACCAGTTGCCAGCGCCGGACTTCGCGCCGGATCAGGATATCAAGACGAGCGACTTCGTTGCCCACCGTGCTGATCTTCTGACCGTCCACCGATTGAACGACCTCTCCTTTGGCGAGGTATGCAGTGCGTCCAAATTGGTTGGTTTTGGCCATGTTCCCGTCCTTGAAGACGTACAAGGTCTCGCCATTGACCAGCGGCACCGTCTGCTTGGCCTCGGATTGGGCCGCATCCATGGCAAAAGCCGGGAGGGTTGCGGCGAGCGAAAGGACGAGGATGTTGAACTTGCGAATCATGGTTGCTCCTGAAAGTTTCACGTTGATCGGGTGATGCAACGAGGTACCGTGTACAGGTGCAATGTAGTGAGGCGTGGGTGACCGCGAGCTTGCCTGCAGATGACAGTTTTGACTGCTATTTGTCTGCGAACCCGCCGCCCCTGTCGATTGAAGCGACTGCTGAACTGGTCAGCGCGGCTGGAACGCGATGATCCCCATGCCCAGCAAGGCCACTGTCGCACCCGTCAGGTCCCAGGCCGTGGGGCGGACACCATCCACCGCCCACAACCACGCGATGGCTGCGCCGATGTACACGCCGCCGTAGGCGGCATACACGCGGCCCGAGGCCGCATCATGCAAAGTCAACAGCCAAGCGAACAGTGCGAGACTGGCCGCGGCCGGCAGCAGTAACCACGCTGAGCCTCCTTGGCGAAGCCACAGCCAGGGCAGATAGCAGCCAACGATCTCGGCCAAGGCGGTGGCGACGTACAGCAAAAAGGTCTTCATGGTGGGTCAGTGCGCAAGATGGGCATGGCATGCACAGGCCTCGCCGTGCGCGGCTGCTACCAGTTCCTTGAGGATGCCGCAGTCTGTGCCTTCGTCGTCACAACGGCCACAGCTGGCCTTGAGTAGCAACAGCTGCTTTTCCAGTGCGCGCATGCTCTCTAGCCGCGCCCGCACCTTGTCGATCTGCTCCTGCACCAGCCTGTCCACGTCCGAGTGCGGCTCGCCCGGTGCGTCCAGCGCGCCCAGCAGCCGGCGGATATCGGCCAGCGGCATTTCCAGCGCGCGGCAGTGGCGGATGAAGGCCAGACGTTCCAGATGGGTGCTCGCGTAGTCGCGGTAGCCGTTGTCCTGCCGGGCCGGCTCCGGCAGGAGGCCTTGTTTTTCGTAGTAGCGGATGGTGTCCACGTCCACACCTGTGGCTTGGGCCAGTTCCTTGATGCGCATGGGGTTTCTCCGGTGGGAGGGACTCAGGGCTTGACTATGGAGTGGCTCCAGGGTTTTCAATGCCGACATTTTGAAGGAGTTTCCATGTCGGCCCACTGCTGTGAACACGACTGCCCCGCCCCCGGACAGATCACCAACCTGCCACGCTACCGTCGCGTGCTGTGGATCGCGCTCACCATCAATGCCGCCATGTTCCTGGTCGAGCTGGGCGCAGGCTTCTCATCGGGTTCGCTGTCCCTACTGGCCGATGCCATCGACTTTGCCGGTGACGCGCTGAACTACGGCGTGTCGCTGGCGGTGCTGGCGTCGGCGCTGGCCTAGCGCGCTCGGGCGGCCATGCTCAAAGCGTTCAGCATGATGGGGTTTGGTCTGTATGTGCTGGGCAGCGCCGTCTGGGCGGTCTGGAACGGTCGGATACCCGATGCGCCGACCATGGGCGTGGTGGCATTGCTGGCGCTGCTGGCCAACGTTTCGGTGGCCTGGCTGCTGTATGCGTTTCGCGAGGGCGACGCCAACATGCGCAGCGTCTGGCTGTGCTCGCGCAACGACGCCATCGGTAACGTGGCGGTGTTCATGGCAGCCCTGGGGGTTTTTGGCACTGGGACCGCCTGGCCCGATCTGCTGGTGGCGGCCCTGATGGCGGGCCTGGCGCTGCACGGCGGTTGGCAGGTGTTGATGCAGGCTCGTGGGGAACTGGGCCAGCAAGGCGCCCAGGGCCACGACGACGGACATGGACGTCACGACCATGCCCACTGAACCCACTGCGTCGGTGGCGTTCGACCCGGACACCTTCGAGCGGTTGCACCGGGCGTTCCTTCGGGTTGATCGCAACGACCTCGACCAAGCCTGGCATCTGCTTGAAGCCCTGCATGTGCTCGGGCAGACACGGCTGGTTCCACATGCGCGAACGCATGGGCTCATGCTCGGACTGGCTTGGCGGACGCGGGACCTGGCCGAGGTGAGCGGTCAGCTGCTGCGGCTGCTGTTGGTGCCACTGGGGCACTTGTTGGGCCGCTTGCCGCTGGGCAACACCGGTCGATCGAGTGTCGGTGCGTTTCGGCCCATGCTGGTGGCGCCGGAACTGCTGGCCACCATCCGCGAACACCAGCGGATGCTGTCACCCTGAACTTCCGTTGGGTTGTCATGGTCAACATCTCTTCATCACAACCGCCGCCCTACAATCCACCCCCGATGCGTGCTTGCCTGTTTGCCCTGTTGCTGATCTTCTGCCTGCCCCTGCAATGGGCCGGCGCATCCATGGGCGCGCCTTGTGTGTACGAACCTTGTGCGCCGATGCACGCCAGCGCGGATGGCGTCTCTTCGCAGGCCGACGCCGCCGACCACGTCGGTGAATCCCACGCACAGCACCCGCACTGCGCAAGTTGCCACGCCGGCGCCGTGGCCCTGCTGGCCAGCGTGCCGTTTTCCATGAGCGACACCCGCACACGGACGCAAGGCGGGTCGCGCACATGGATCAAAGGGCTGTTCGTTGAGCGGCCCGAACGGCCGCAATGGTCCGCCCTGGCCTGACCAGGGTTCGGCTTCTCTGGCGGCGCTCATTGCCGCATTTCTCCGATCCCTGTGAAACGAGTCAGCCCTCGAGGCTGGCGATGTCCGTTCTTTCAGGGTCTTTTTCATGTCTGCAACTCCCTGGCGGGGCCGTCCCCGTCTGGCTTGGCTCACGGCCGTGGCCTTTCTTCTGGCGCTGGACCAGTTGAGCAAAGCCTGGTTCGCCAGCACCATCGCGCTTGGCACAGCCGTCGAGGTAACGACCTGGTTCAACCTGGTCCATGTGCTCAACACTGGCGCCGCGTTCTCACTTCTGGCCGAAGCGGGCGGCTGGCAGCGGGTGTTCTTCATCGTCGTCGGTTTCATGGTGGTGGTGCCCATCACCTTTATCTGCCTCGCCCGCCAGGTTGAACCGCTGGAGCGAATCGCAGGGGCGCTGCTGGTGGCCGGCGGAAGCGGCAACCTGATCGACCGCATCGCCAGCGGCGCGGTCACCGACTTTCTTGATCTGCACTGGCGCGGTCTGCATTGGCCAGCCTTCAACCTGGCCGATGTGTTCATCGTGCTGGCGGCGGGCGCCTGGATTCTGATGTCCTTTCGCCCGC
>CAZJZD010000104.1:0-3146 GCA_964550405.1 uncultured Hydrogenophaga sp.
GCATCAGCTTGGCGCGCGGGTCGTAGTTCTTGTAGACGCGGTGACCGAAGCCCATCAGCTTGACGCCGGAGTTCTTGTCCTTGACCTTCTCCATGAACTCGCCGACCTTGGCGACACCGCCCTGGCGCTGGATGTCCTCCAGCATGTTCAGGCAGGCTTCGTTGGCGCCGCCATGGGCAGGGCCCCAGAGGCAGGCCACGCCGGCCGAGATGGCGGCAAACGGGTTGGTGCCGGACGAACCGCACAGGCGCACGGTGGAGGTGGACGCGTTCTGCTCGTGGTCGGCGTGCAGGATGAAGATGCGGTCCAGCGCCTTTTCGAGCACCGGGTTGACCTTGTACTCCTCGCACGGGGTGCCGAACATCATGCGCAGGAAGTTGCCGGCGTAGGACAGGTCGTTGCGCGGGTACATGTAGGGCTGGCCGACGCCGTACTTGTAGGCCATGGCCACCAGCGTCGGCATCTTGGCGATCAGACGGATCGCGGCGATGCGGCGGTGCTCGGGGTTGTTGATGTCGGTGCTGTCGTGATAGAAGGCCGACAGGGCGCCGACCAGGCCGGTCAGCACGGCCATCGGGTGCGCATCACGGCGGAAGCCGCGCAGGAAGAATTGCATCTGCTCGTTGACCATGGTGTGGTTGATCACGAGCTTGTGGAAGTTGCTGCGTTCCTGTTCGTTGGGCAGTTCGCCGTTGAGCAGCAGGAAGCAGGTGTCGAGGTAGTCGGCCTGCGTGGCCAGCTGTTCGATGGGGTAGCCGCGGTACAGCAGTTCGCCCTTGTCACCGTCGATGTAGGTGATGGCCGACTGGCAGGAGGCGGTGGACAGGAAACCGGGGTCGTAGGTGAACATGCCGGTCTGCGCGTACAGCTTGCGGATGTCGATGACATCCGGGCCGATGCTGCCGCCGTACACCGGCATCTCGACGCTGGGGCTGCCGTTGGAGAACGACAGGGTGGCTTTGTTATCTACGAGTTTCATGCGGTTTCCTTTGAGGGGGGCTTAAACGGGTTGCCGGGCGGCACGCAGCATGCCCAGCACTTGCGTGACGTCAGACCGGGTCAGAAGGCCTTCGGGGTTCTTGCGGCCCAGCAACAGATCGAGCAGGTCGTTGTCGGAGAGGTCCATTAGAACGCCGAGAGCTTCAGCCTGGCTGACGGTCAAGCCAGATTCATGCCTGGCAAAGAACTGCTCGATGAAAAGATCGTTCTCGAGCAGTCCGCGACGGCAGCGCCAGCGCAGCTTGCTCAATGCGGGTGCGTCGAGCAGGGCGTCACTGGGGCTGGCATCCATGGTCGGGAAATCGTTGTGGGCGCAGTCACACCGCGCGTTTGACCATGAGCTCCTTGATCTTCCCGATCGCCTTGGTGGGGTTCAGGCTCTTGGGGCAGACATCCACACAGTTCATGATGGTGTGGCAGCGGAACAGGCGGTACGGGTCTTCCAGGTTGTCCAGTCGTTCGCTGGTGGCCTGGTCGCGGCTGTCGGCGATGAAACGGTAGGCCTGCAGCAGGCCGGCCGGGCCGACGAACTTGTCCGGGTTCCACCAGAAGCTGGGGCAGCTGGTCGAGCAGCTGGCGCACAGGATGCACTCGTACAGGCCGTTGAGCTCTTCGCGCTCTTCGGGGCTCTGCAGGCGCTCGCGCTGGGGCGCCGGCGTCTCGTTGATCAGGTACGGCTTGATGCTGTGGTACTGCTTGAAGAACAGCGTCATGTCCACGATCAGGTCGCGCACCACCGGCAGGCCGGGCAGCGGCTTGAGCACGATGTCGCCCTTGAGCGTGTTGAGGTTGGTCAGGCAGGCCAGGCCGTTCTTGCCATTGATGTTCATCGCGTCCGAGCCGCACACGCCTTCGCGGCAGGAACGGCGGAAAGACAGCGTGGGGTCCACGGCCTTGAGCTTGACCAAGGCGTCCAGCAGCATGCGCTCGGTACCGTCCAGTTCGACCTGGATGGTCTGCATGTACGGCTTGGCGTCCTTGTCCGGGTCGTAGCGGTAGATCTTGAAAGTGCGTTGTGCCATTTTTCAGTTCCTTGTGTTCGCTCGTTCCGGTCAGAAGGTGCGGGGCTTCGGGGGCACCGTTTCGGCGGTCAGGGGCTTCATGCGCACCGGCTTGTAGTCCAGCTTGTTGCCGTCCTGGTACCACAGGGTGTGCTTCATCCACTCGGCGTCGTTGCGGCCCAGCGGGCAGGTCGCATGGTTGACGTCGTGTTCGTAGTCACGCACCAGGTGGGCGCCACGGCATTCCTTGCGCGCAGCGGCACTGGTCATGGTGGCCTGGGCGGCTTCCATCAGGTTCTCAACCTCCAGCGCCTCGATGCGCGCGGTGTTGAACACCTTGGAGTTGTCCTTCAGTCCAATGGCGGCCACGCGGTCGCGCAGAGCGTTGATCTTCTGCACACCGGCGTCCATCTTGTCCTGCGCGCGGAACACACCGGCGTGTTCCTGCATGATCGAACGCATGTCGTTGGCGACGTCCTGGGCGTATTCGCCGTTCTTGGCGTTGTCCAGGCGGGCCAGGCGCGCCAGGGTCTTGTCGGCAGCGTCCTTGGGCAGGTCCTTGTGTTCCTGCTTGGGGTTGACGTTGGCGATGATGTGGTTGCCGGCGGCCTTGCCGAACACCAGCAGGTCCAGCAGGGAATTGGTGCCCAGGCGGTTGGCGCCGTGCACCGACACGCAGGAGCATTCGCCCACGGCGTAGAGACCATTGACCGGACGGTCTTCACCGTTGAATCGCTCGACCACCTGGCCGTGGATGTTGGTCGGGATGCCGCCCATCTGGTAGTGGATGGTGGGCACGACGGGGATGGGTTCGCGCGTCACGTCGACGTTGGCGAAGTTCACGCCGATCTCGTACACCGAGGGCAGGCGCTTGTGGATGGTGTCGGCACCCAGGTGGTCCAGCTTCATGTGGATGTAGTCCTTGTTGGGACCACAGCCACGGCCTTCCAGGATTTCCTGGCCCATGCAGCGGGACACGAAGTCGCGCGGCGCCAGATCCTTCAGCGTGGGCGCATAGCGCTCCATGAAGCGCTCGCCATTGCTGTTGAGCAGGATGGCGCCTTCGCCGCGGCAACCTTCGGTCAGCAGCACACCTGCGCCGGCCACGCCGGTGGGGTGGAACTGCCAGAACTCCATGTCCTGCAG
>CAZJZD010000105.1:0-2848 GCA_964550405.1 uncultured Hydrogenophaga sp.
GGCTCCAGGAGGTGCTTCTGGGCCGCGTCCTTGGCGGTGTGGCGCAGGCGCTGGGTCGCGGCGTCGCGCAGCGGCCCCAGGTCGGCGCCGGGCATGCGGGTGATGGCCAGGTACTCTTCCTGCGCGGCCACCCAGTCGGGAACGTAGATCTCGGCCAGAGGCGCACCGGCCGCCACGCGGTCCAGTGCGGCCCGGACGTGCAGCTTCTCCACGAAGCCCATGGACCTGGCGCTGACCACCACCTGGTTCCGCTCGTTCCAGGCCACGTTGCCCGCCACTGAAAAACCGCCCGCCAGCGTGCCTTGAACCACCTCTCCCGTGCGAAGCCCCAGGCTTTGCTGGATGCGCGGGCTCACCGCCACGGCGCCGGTGTCGGCACTTGCGTTCGCGCCGCCGGCGTAGCGCGGCACCAGCATCATGTCCATGAAGGGTGATTTGCCCGGGGCCTCGAAGTTCTTGCCGGGCACCATGGGGTCGTGGTAGTTCAGGATCATCCGGCCGGTCACCGGGTCCAGGTCGCCCGCCTTGAGGCCGTCGCGGAGGTGGCGGGCGGCGGCTTCTCCGCCCTGAACCACACTCCAGGCGTCCGGGTTCTGCGGAGCGCTGGTGGCGCTGGGTGGTGACTGCGGCGAACCCATCTCCATGCCCGAGCGCATGCCGGCGGTCCACGCACCGTAGCCCACCGCGCCCAGGGCTGCCACGGCCACGAAACCCAGGCCGATGGTTGTTCGAACGTTCATGGTGTCACTCCTTTTGCAGCAGCCGGTTCGGCGGGGATGAGGTAGGCGAGCTGGACCCACAGGCGGGCGGTCGAGAGGTGCAGGTCGATCCGCTCCATCCGCAGGTCCAGTGCCATGCGCCGTGCGGCCAGCACCTCGCTCAAGGGCGTTCTGCCGCCCCGGTAGGCGGCCAGCGTCGTCTGGATGCGCTGCTCGGCCAGCGGCACCCGTTCGGCATCGATCAGGGCGAGTTGGGCCAGACCGGCCTGCCAGCCTGCTTCCCAGCGACGGACTTCGGCCAGGTGTTCCCGAGCACGCTCTTCGCGTTCGGCACGCAAGGCGTCCACCTGGGCGAGCCGGGCCGCGAGTTCGCGGTCCTGCCGCTGGGGGCGGTCCCAGGGCAGCGGCACCGAAACCGCCAGCGAGACCATGTTCGGGTAGCCCGGGCCGCGCAGGCTGAGCATGAGTTCGGTGCTCCAGTCGGGTTTGCGCTCCTGTCGCGCGACTTCCGCTTCGGCGGCCATGGCCGCCTCCTGCGCCGAGAGCCGCACCAGTTCTGGGTGGTGGGCCAGACGCTCGGCCCCATTGCCCGCATCCGTTGGTGAAGAGGTCACATCGGGCGGGGTGGCCAGCGGCTGCTCGGGGGCGCTGCCGGTCCAGCGGGCCAGGGTGAGGCGTGCGTTGTTACGCTCGGCTTCGACGCCCAGCAGGGTTTGCTGCAACTGGGCGACCGACTCCCGCGCCGCGATCCAGTCGGCTGGGGACCCGCTGCCGCTGCGGGCGGCCGATTCGCTGGCCTGCACGAGCAGTCGGGCTTCGCCCAGTTGCTCGTTCAACAACCCCAGACGCTGCTCCAGCGCCTGGCGTTCCAGCCACGCCAAGGCGGTATCTCGGCCGATGGTGGCGGTTTGCTCCAGGCGCCCGGCTTCAGCGGTTTGCGCTTCGCGTTCAAAACGCGCCGTGCGTGCCTGGCGCTTGGCCTCGCTGGGCAGTGTTTGCATCAGCGACACCGATTTGGCGGTCATGAAATCGCGGGTGGTGCTGAACCGGTCGGGCCCGGACAGCGGGATGTTGTCCAGCGACAGACGCAGGACCGGGTCGGGGCGCTGGCCGGCGGCCACGGCCATGTTCCGCGCCGAACGGGCTGCAGCGTCCTGGGCGACCAGAGCGGGTGAACGAGCCAGCGCCGCCTGGACGGCTTGCGGCAGCGATAGAGTCTCTGCGGCCTGCGCAATAGGGGATGTCGCGAGGCCGATCAGGACAGCGATGTGTGCGGGTGTGATCGCGGTGCGGTGGCGGGTGAGGATGCGGCCGCGAGCGCGGACCGACCCACCGGTCGCCGGGGAAAGGGGTTCCATGTTTCTGCTCCAGAAGAATGCACACGGGCTGAGCACGCGCAGGGATGCGCGGCAGCCGCTGCTGACCACCGGCCAGCCTCCAAGGGCCGGGCGGTGTCAGGGTGGAAACATCAGAGCAGGGAAGGGGGACGCCAGATGCTGGCAGGGGAACCACGCAGTGGCTCACGTGGCACGGGTGCGTGCAGATCGCTCAAAGGAAGCGCCTGCGCCACCGACACGACCGGAGGCGCCACAAAGCCCGTGGGGGCCTGGCACTCCTGCCCGGTCTTGCACATCTTGCCGGTGAGCTGAAAAGTCTCGGCGTCGTTGCAGCAATCGTCCATCGCCATGTCCGGGCTGGTGCCGGCCGTGTCGCCTTGCAGGGCCATGGCCGCTTCCATCGGGCATGGTGGTTGCAGGCGCACGCCACCACCCCAACCCTGCAGAGGAAGGGCCAGGCACAAGAGGAAGGCCAGGAACAGGCGCATGGGCGGATTCTAGGACGATGCGTCCCGCGTGGGAAAGCTCAGGCAGAAGGTGGTCGCCAGATCGTTGGACGCCACCGATGCGGAGCCTCCGTGGGCTTCCATGATGGCTCTGGTGATGGACAGGCCAAGGCCCGTGCCCTCTGAGTCGGGGTGGCTGCGCGACTTCTCGGTCCGGTAGAAACGGTCAAACAGCCGCGGCAGATCGGCCGCCGGGATGGCGGGGCCGGCGTTGTGCACGCAAAGCTGGATCTGACCGTTGCCCTGGTTCACCGACACTCGCACGGGCGCGTTCGGCGGTGAGTAC
>CAZJZD010000106.1:0-2640 GCA_964550405.1 uncultured Hydrogenophaga sp.
TGTCCGCGCCGACCGAATTTTGAGCCACCGTGCCGACTCAATATTGAGCCAGGGATGGAAGCCGGAAGTTGAGGTTTCCGGCTGTGGACAAGTGTAGATCGATGCCTGTTGTGTCGATGGCCTCCTTGCAGTTGATCGCGCGTGGCCTGCTGCGAAGGGCGTAGCCCGTAGCGGCAGGCCACGCGCGGCGACCGGTCAGTTGGCCGTGGTCGTCTTTGTTGCGCTCTGGTTCCTTCTCGCCTGCTCGCGCGCCTTGATGCGCGTCTTGGCCTGCTCGGTGGACTTCAGGTAGCGGATCGAGTCGTTGCCTGTCTCCAGGATGTGGCAGTGGTGCGTGAGCCGGTCCAGCAGTGCGGTGGTCATCTTCGCGTCGCCGAACACCGCACTCCATTCGGCGAAGTCCAGGTTGGTCGTGATGACCACGCTGGTGTGCTCGTAGAGTTTGCTCAGCAGGTGGAACAGCAGCGCGCCACCGGCCTGGCTGAACGGCAGGTAGCCCAACTCGTCCAGGATCACCAGGTCCATGCGCAGCAGGCTGGCTGCGATGCGGCCCGCGCGCCCCTGGGCCTTCTCCTGCTCCAGCGCGTTGACCAGGTCCACCGTCGAGTAGAACCGCACCCGCTTGCCGTGCCGAGTGATCCCGGCCACGCCGATGGCGGTGGCCAGATGCGTCTTGCCGGTGCCCGGCCCGCCCAGCAGCACGACGTTGTGCGCCTGTTCGGTGAAGGCGCATTCGGCCAGTTGCCTGACCAGCCGGGCGTCCACCGGGGAGACCTCGAAGTCGAAGCCCGCCAGGTCCCGGTGCATGGGGAAGCGCGCCGAGTGCATCTGGTAGCTCACCGAACGCATCGCCCGGTCCACGCCTTCGGCGTGCAGCAGGTGCTCCAGCAGCCAGCGTGCCGCCTCGACGTTCTGGGCGCTGTGCAACTGCAGCTCGTCCCAGGCGGTGGCCATGCCGTGCAGCCGCAGCTGCTTGAGCTCCGTGGCGATCTCGCGCGTCTCATCCATGGTCGACTCCCGAGGCCGCAGCAGCGTTGCGCAGCCGGTCGTAGCGCGCGGTGTCGGCCAGGGGCTGCGTGTGCGCCTTCAGCTCGGTGGCGACGACCGGCGGTGGCGCGGCCGCCGTCAGCCGTCCCAGCACGTTGACGACGTGCTCGACGCTCACACGGCCCGACGGGGGCGCGGCCTGCAGCGCCAGCTCGGCGGCCACCAGCACCGCCTCCACGCCGGCCCTGGGCGCCAGCGCCAGCACCTGCGCCATCACGCGCTCGCCACCTTCCTGGCGCAGCAGCACCTGGCGCAGCCGCTGCAGCGGCTCGGGCAGGTCGGCGAACGGGGCTCCGTTGCGCAAGGCTCCGGGCTTGCGCTGCAGCAGCGGTACGTAGTGCTGCCACTCGTAGCAGGTCTGGCCATCGCCGGCCAGCCGCTCGTGGCGCGCGACGACCTGATCGTCGAAGACGACGTGCACCGCCTGCGGGTACAGCCTCGTGGAGACCATCTGACCGACCAGCTCGCACGGCACCGAGTAGCGGTTGCGGGCCACTGTGACCAGGCAGGTGCTGGCCACACGCGCCACCCGCTCGACGTAGCCGTCGAAGGGCGCGCCGATGGCCAGCAGGTGCGGCCGTTCGTGTTCGAGCATCTCGGCGATGCTGAACTGGCTGTGCTCGGGATGCCGTGACTCGGCCCAGACCGCGCGGCAGCGCTCGCCCAGCCATGCGTTGAGTTCGGCGAACGAGCCGAAGCGCCGCTTGGCCGCTTCCTGCCAGATGCTGCGGCGACTGTCCTGCACGTTCTTCTCCACGCGGCCCTTCTCCCAGCCGCTGGCGACGTTGCAGAACTCCGGCTCGTACAGGTAGTGCGCACACAGTGCCGCGAAGCGCACGTTGACCTCCCGTCCACGGCCCTTCTTGACGCGGTCTACCGCCGTCTTCATGTTGTCGTAGATGCCCCGCCGGGCCACGCCGCCCAGCGCGGCGAAGGCGCGGTTGTGGGCGTCGAAGAGCATCTCGTGGCCCTGGCCGGGGTAGGCCACGAGCCAGAACGCCCGGCTGGCGCACAGCTTCGTATGCGCGACCTGCAGCCGGTAGTAGATGCCGCCGACGACCAGACCCTCTTCGCTCCAGTCGAACTGGAACGCCTCGCCCAACTCGAACGACAGCGGCACGAATGCCTTGACCACCGTCTGGCCTTCGGCCTGGCGCCACGCGCGAATGAAGTCCGTCAGCCGGCTGTAGCCGCCCTGGTAGCCGGCCGCCCGGATCTCGCCCAGCAGCGCCCGCGCGGTGCGCCGCTCGGCCAGCGGGCGCCGTGCATCGGCCTTCAGCGCAGCCACCACCTGCGCCTCGAACGCATCGAGCTTGCCAGGCATGTCGCGCCGCTCGTACTTCGGCGCCTTGACCTCGCCTTGCAGCCACTTCGCAACCGTGTTGCGCGACAGGCCCGTCATGCGCGCAATCTGCCGCACGCTCTTCTTCTCCCGCTCCTTGAGCCGGCGGATCCAGCCAATCTGGTCCATGGTGATCACTCCTGCAGCCCCGCCCTTCTGTGGATAACCCGGGCAGGGTAGGTCGAACACCTGGCTCAGTTTTCGGTCGGCACAGCCTTCATAAACGGCTCAGTTTTCGGTCGGCGCCAACA
>CAZJZD010000107.1:0-2516 GCA_964550405.1 uncultured Hydrogenophaga sp.
CGTTGAAGCGGTCGGTCATGTTGCCCGCGTCCTTGACGCGCTGGTAGGCCTTGCCCGGCCACACCGGGTTGCCGTTCTCGCGGGCGGCCAGACACAGCATGTGCAGCGCCATGCCGGCCAGCGCGCGACGACCGCTGCTGACCGGGTCGGGCCGGTACGCCCCGTTGTCACGGTGCTGCTCATACGCCCGGATCCAGTCGTCGTGCAGCGCATGGGCCAGCTGTTCGCGCATGGCTTCGCGCACCGCATGGATGCGTTGAGGGTCCACTTCGGCCAGCTGTTCGGCGATGTAGGTTTCCGAGGGCAGCGTGAGCACCAGTTCCTTGAAGGCAGCGTCCAGCGCGGGGTGGTGCAGCACATCGCGCAGCGCCTCGATCACGGGCGCATCCAGCGGCGCGTGCACCGGGCCGTTCGCCTGCACCGCCTGCAGGGCACGGCGCAGCGTCAGGCGCTGGCCGGCTTCCCAGCGGTTGAAGGGGTCGCTGTCGTGCGCCAGCAGGTGCAGCAGTTGCGCATCGGAGTGGTCGATGTCCAGCACCACCGGGGCCGAGAAGCCGCGCAAGACGGAGGGCACCGGTTCGGCGTCGATGTTGACGAAGGTGAAGCTTTCGGTTTCCTGCGTCAGCACGAAGCTGCGGGTGCCCGTTTCGGCCTGTTGCCAGTGCGGCAGCTGCAGCGGCAGATCGTTGCCAGCCGCGTCGAGCAGACCGATGGCCACCGGGATCACGAACGGCTCCTTCACCGCCTGGCCGGGCGTCGGTGCACAGGACTGGGTGAAGGTGAGGGTGTAGCTGCGCGCTGCGGCGTCGTACACGCCGCGCGCCCTCACCAGCGGGGTGCCGGCCTGGCTGTACCAGCGCTTGAACTGCGGCAGCAGCCGTGCCAGCTCGCTGGCCGGGTTGGCGTCGGCCATGGCCTGGGCGAAGTCGTCGCAGGTCACGGCGCTGCCGTCGTGACGCTCGAAGTACAGCTTCATGCCGGCGGCAAAGCCGGCGCGTCCCACCAGGGTCTGCATCATGCGCACGACCTCGGCGCCCTTCTCGTAGATGGTGACGGTGTAGAAGTTGTTGATCTCGACGTAGCTGTCGGGCCGCACCGGGTGGGCCATGGGGCCGGCGTCTTCGGGGAACTGGGCGGTGCGCAGCACGCGCACGTCTTCGATGCGCTTGACCGCACGCGCCGAGGGTTCGGCGCACAGGTCCATGCTGAACTCCTGGTCGCGGAAGACGGTCAGGCCTTCCTTGAGCGAGAGCTGGAACCAGTCGCGGCAGGTGACGCGGTTGCCGGTCCAGTTGTGGAAGTACTCGTGGCCGACGACCGATTCGATGTTGGCGAAGTCGGTGTCGGTCGCGGTGGCGGGGCTGGCCAGCACGTACTTGGTGTTGAAGATGTTCAGGCCCTTGTTTTCCATCGCGCCCATGTTGAAGTCGCTGGTGGCGACGATCATGAAGCGCTCCAGATCGAGCGGCAGGCCGAAGCGGGCCTCGTCCCAGATCACGCTGTGGATCAGCGAGTTCATGGCGTGCTCGGTCTTGTCCATGTCGCCCGGGCGCACATAGACCTGCAGCAGGTGTTCCTTGCCGTTGCGGGCGACGATGCGCTGCTCGCGCGCCACCAGCTGGCCCGCCACCAGAGCGAACAGGTAGCAGGGCTTCTTGTGCGGATCGACCCACTTGGCGAAATGGCGGCCGCCCTCCAGTTCACCCTGATCGACCAGATTGCCGTTGGACAGCAGCACCGGGTACTTGGCCTTGTCGGCGCGCAGCGTGACGGTGTAGCTGGCCATCACGTCCGGCCGGTCCAGGAAGTAGGTGATGCGGCGGAAGCCCTCGGCCTCACATTGTGTGAAGAAGGTGCCCTGGCTCACATACAGGCCCATGAGCTGGGTGTTCTTCTCGGGTGCGCAGGTGGTGAAGATTTCCAGGTCGAACGGCTCGGCGCCTTCGGGTAGCTTCTCCAGTACCAGGGTCTGGCCGTCCATCTTGAACGAGCAGCCGCCACCGTTGACCAGCACGCGGGCCAGGTTCAGGTCCTCGCCATCCAGGCGCAGGGGCTGGGCCGCCACGTCCGGGTTGCGGCGCAGGCGCATGCGGTTGAGCACGCGGGTTTTGGCCGGGTCGAGGTCGAAGCACAGATCGACGGTGTCGATCCAGTAGGCGGGCGCTGTGTAGTCTTCGCGGCGCACCACGGTGGTGGGGCCTTCACGCATTGCAGCCATGGTCAAACCCCTTGTTTGAGCGACGCTTCGATGAACGGGTCGAGATCCCCGTCGAGCACCTTCTGGGTGGCCGAGATTTCGACGTTGGTGCGCAGGTCCTTGATGCGGGAGTTGTCCAGCACGTAGGAGCGGATCTGGTGACCCCAGCCCACGTCGGTCTTGGTGTCTTCCAGCTTCTGCTGCTCTTCCATGCGCTTGCGCATTTCATGGTCGTACAGGCGCGAACGCAGGCGCTGCCAGGCGACGTCGCGGTTGCTGTGCTGGCTGCGGCCGTCCTGGCACTGCACCACGATGCCGG